>NZ_QJSK01000036.1:0-12661 GCF_003426095.1 Paraliobacillus sp. X-1268 | reverse complement strand
CACCCGTCCGCCGCTCAATCCATAAGTTTCACCCCGAAGGGATTCACTTATTTCATGCGCTCGACTTGCATGTATTAGGCACGCCGCCAGCGTTCGTCCTGAGCCAAGATCAAACTCTCCATAAAATACGAGCTTGCTGCTCAAATACTTAACTAGCTTGTTGTTTCTACTTACTTAACATACTGTGTGTTTCGTTCAGTTTTCAAAGATCAATTAAATTGCCCAGTTCTTTGCGACAACAACTAAATATTATCATCAATACTGCCGTTTGTCAATAACCATTTATTGCTAAAAATTAATATAAATGAACTGTGACAGCGAGATTAATAATACAGGTTAAACACAAAAAAGTCAACAGTAATATTAAACAACATAAAAAGGTATTTGAATGGCTCATACGCACATTCAAATACCTCTCTCATAAATACTCTAGTTAGAACTAGCTACAAGAACTTTTAATTAGCTACAATATTAACAAGTTTGCCAGGTACAGCAATAACTTTTCGAACTGTAACACCTTCTAAACGCTCTTGAATAGATTCATTAGCCAAAGCTTTCTTTTCTAGTTCTTCTTTCGTTGCATCTTTATCAATAAACATTTTTGCTCTTACCTTACCCATTATTTGAATAACAATTTCTACTTCGCTCTCTACAAGTTTAGATTCATCAAATGCTGGCCACGATTGATAAGCAATTGATTCTTCATTACCCAGTTTACTCCATAGCTCTTCTGCTAAGTGTGGTGCTACTGGTGATAACAACTTAACAAAGCCTTCTGCATAATTCTTTTGAATTTCTTCGGCTTTGTATGCTTCATTAATGAATACCATCATTTGTGAGATTCCTGTGTTATATCGAAGATCCTCAAAATTCTCTGTGACCTTTTTGACCGTTTCATGATAAACCTTTTCAAGTGAATCATTTTTTACATTTTCTATTATTTTATTAGATAATGTAGTTTCTTCGTCTGCAATAAACAAACGCCAAACGCGATCTAAGAAACGACGCGAACCTTCTAAACCATTAGTTGACCAAGCAATTGAGGCATCTAATGGCCCCATAAACATTTCGTACAGGCGAAGCGTATCTGCTCCATGACTTTCTATAATATCATCAGGGTTTACGACATTACCTTTTGATTTACTCATCTTTTCATTATTATCACCAAGGATCATTCCTTGATTATATAATTTCATAAATGGCTCTTTTGTTGGTACGACACCAATATCATAAAGGAATTTATGCCAAAAGCGAGCATATAACAGATGTAAAACTGCGTGTTCGGCACCACCAATATAAACATCAACTGGCAACCATTTTTTCAGCGTGTCAAAATCCGCCAGTTTCTCTGTGTTATCTGGATCAATAAAGCGTAAGAAATACCAGCAACTACCTGCCCATTGGGGCATCGTATTCGTTTCACGACGACCTTTCATTCCTGTTTCTAGATCTTCAACATGTACCCAATCAGCAATGTTTGCTAATGGTGACTCACCTGTTCCTGAAGGCTTTATTTCTGTTGTCTTTGGAAGTACTAGAGGTAATTCTTCTTCAGGTACACCAGTGGTCGTACCATCTTCCCAATGAATAATCGGAATCGGTTCACCCCAATAACGTTGTCGACTAAATAACCAATCACGTAGGCGATACGTTACTTTTTTCTCACCTTTTTTGTTATCTTCAAGCCATTCAATTGCTTTCGTTATACCATCTACTTTGTTTAAACCATTAAGAAAATCCGAATTAATATGTGGACCATCTCCAACAAATGCTTCTTCTTGAACATTTCCACCTTCGACAACTGGGACAATCGATAAATCAAATTTAACAGCAAACTCATAGTCACGTTCATCATGTGCAGGCACGGCCATAATTGCACCAAATCCGTATGTCATTAACACATAATCCGCGACCCAAATCGGGAGTCTTTTTCCGTTAATTGGATTAATCGCATAAGCACCAGTAAATACACCTGTTTTATCTTTTGCCAAATCTGTACGTTCTAAATCACTTTTCAATTTAACTTGATTTATATAGCTATCGACTGCAGATTTTTGCTCAGTAGATACAATTTTATTTACTAATGGATGTTCCGGCGCTAAAACGGCATAAGTTGCACCAAATAATGTATCTGGTCTCGTTGTAAAGACATTAAATTCCTCTTCGAAATCAGCGATACTAAAAGTAACTTCAGCACCCTCTGACCTTCCGATCCAATTTCGTTGCATGTCTTTAATACTCTCTGGCCAATCTAACTCTTCTAAATCTTCTAGTAGGCGATCAGCATAAGCAGTTATTTTTAACATCCATTGTTTCATCGGCTTACGTTCTACTGGATGTCCACCACGTTCACTTTTCCCGTCAACTATTTCTTCATTTGCAAGTACTGTTCCAAGTGCAGGACACCAGTTAACTGCTACTTCATCAACGTAAGCTAGGCCCTTATTAAATAACTGTAAAAAGATCCATTGTGTCCATTTATAATAATTTGGATCTGTCGTGTTAATTTCTCGTTCCCAATCGTATGAAAAACCTAACTCTTGGATTTGACGACGAAAAGTATCTATATTATGTTTCGTGAATTCAGCTGGATCATTTCCCGTGTCTAATGCATACTGTTCAGCTGGTAACCCAAATGCGTCCCAACCCATTGGATGTAGCACTTCAAACCCTTGCATCCGCTTCATTCTAGCTATAATATCTGTTGCCGTATAACCTTCTGGATGCCCTACATGTAAACCAGCACCTGAGGGATATGGAAACATATCCAACACATAAAATTTTTCTTTATCTGTTTTAGTGTTAGTTTTAAACGTTTTATTATCTAACCAGTAATTTCGCCATTTTGTTTCTACTACTTTATGGTCAAATGTCATCTTCCACCTTACCTCCTCTTTCTTTTTACAAAAACCTATGTAAGAACCTATGTTCTGTCGTATAGAAAAACTCTCATCCCAAAACTAGGACGAGAGTTTATTTCCCGCGGTACCACCCAAGATTAACGTTTACTTCTATAACTAGTAAAACGTCCACTTTACTTCTTTAACGCAGAGTACGGCAGCAACTACTCTATTTCATTACTGCAACATCCAAGGTGAGTTCATGAAGGACAAGAATAACTTTCACCAACCGTTATCTCTCTTTCACTTGTTTTCCCTTCATTACTAGCCCTTATCATTGTCATTCTACTTATTGTATTCGTATTTTAAAAAAACCGTTACAATTTGTCAAGTTTTCCTATACTCACACTGATCATACTAATATATAAAAACTATTATAACGTAAATTCTTCAACATTTCCATTTAATTCATCAGTTAACGCACGTAATTCTGTTACTTTTTCGACAACATTCCTGAAAGCGCCTAACTGTTCTTGTGTAGAAGCAGCTATTTCTTCATTTCCAGAAGCTGTTTGTTCTACTACTGCACTTATACTTTCCACATTTTCCAGGACATTACTTCCTAATCCTTTTGAGTGTTCAATTCCTTTGAGTAATTCCTTTAATTTATCAGTAATAGCTTTTACCTTTTCATCAATCGCACTAAATGACGTATTTGTTGTTTCCATTGATACTTTTTCCTTTTCAGCGATTGAAACACCCTGATCAACAGCTGTAGTAATGTCTCCAATTCCGGTTTCAATTGAGGTTACCATGTCAAATATTTGCGTCGTCGCAACCGTTGTTTCTTCTGCTAATTTTCGAACTTCATCGGCAACAACGGCAAATCCTTTACCAGCCTCTCCTGCACGTGATGCCTCGATTGCAGCATTAAGCGCCAGTAAATTTGTTTGTTTTGCTATCTCAGATACGGTGTTTGCCATCGATTCTATTTTTTTCGTAGAATCAATAAAGGACTGTGTGGCAGCTTGAATGTTTTCAGTTGTTTTTGCGTTAGCTTCTATTAATTCACGTTGCTCATTAATAGCTTCTAATCCAGCTCTAACTGCGTCCATCGCTTCCTTTCCGAAATGAACAGATTGCTCTGTATATTGAACATTAGTAGTAAAAGCACTATCCATTTGTTCTACTTTAGTAACTGCATCCTGTAAATCTGATGAAATTGTTTGTGTTCCCTGCGCTAATTCATCGGTTGATGCTGCTACTTGTTGATTGATTTCTGTTACAGTTCCATTCTCTTTTTCAATGTCTATCGCAAATCCTTCCACCTTTTTACTGACTGTTCCGATTGAAGATAGTAGTGTACGAATTTGTTCAATCATTTGTGTGAATGATTGATTTAATCTCCCTAGTTCATCTGACTTTTCGTAGCGAATAGCTTCAATTGCTAAATTACCTTGTGCTACTTCATTTGCATTCTCTGCTAGACGTTTGAGGGTTTTCGTAATTGGCCCTGTTATACGATTTGATACAATTAATGCAATCACAAGTAAGATAATAACACTAATTACTGAAGCAATAATGATAAATTGCACTTTTTGTTCTAAGCTAACTAGTGAATTTTGATAATCCTCTTCTGCATTTAGTTGTAGCATGTAAACATCATTTTCAATCCCCGCTAGTCGCGCTGCTTGTTTATCAGCTGTGTTACTTTCTCTGGCTGTTAAAGCCTCAATTGTTGGTGTTTTCCATCTTTCAAATTTATCGGTTATTTTATTTATATATTCTTGAATTTGGTCATCAATTGCAAGTTCATTTAATTGCTCGATTAATCTTTCACTTTCTTCTATTGTGTAAGTAGTTTCTTGTGCTAAAGCATTCGAACGTGTTGTTGAGAAACTATTTAGATTCTGTTGTGTTGAATGAATTTCTGATTTAAATCTCTCAATAGTAACCAATGCATCAACTTGATTTTCATTTGAAGATTGTATTTGTAACATATTTATAATGATAAACGCTATAATAGCTGTTGCTAAGACAACTGTTGTCATTGTATTAATCAGTAATTTCTTCTTAATCGACATAATACCCCTCCTATTGCTGTGCTAACTCTTCTGTTGCTGATTCAATTTCTGCCTGTATGTTTTCTGGAAATTCAGCGATACGTAAAGGTGCTAGACCAACACCTTCATTACTAAGCCCGAATTCAAGTGTGCCTTGTTCGATTGTTTCTCCGTTTACTAATTGCTCTGCTAATTGATAAATTGCACGGTCAATATTTTTCATTACAGACGTTATGACTGAACCTTCCGCATGAAAGAATTGATCAGTATCCACTCCAACAGCGTAAACCTCTTGATTTTGTGCTTCTTTTAATACACCAACACCAGTAAAACCTGCTGCAGCAAAAAGGACATCCGCATCTTGATCAATCATTTCTTTTGCTAAACTTGCCCCTAGCTTATCATCACCATATGTACCAGCATAAGCTTTATCTATTACAATATCTGGATTGACTGATTTTGCACCAGCTTCAAATCCATTATAAAAGTTTTGAATTAACGGAACATCTTCTCCGCCTATAAAACCAATATGATCAGTTTCTGTTGTATGTGCAGACACGATACCTGCTAAATAACTAGCTTGGTCAACTTTAAATGTGACAGATGTTACATTTTCGAGTTCCGACACAGAATCAATTAAAATAAATTGTTGTTCTGGGTACTCCTCTGCAACTAATTCTAAATCCTCTTGTACCATGTATCCTAGTCCAATAATCAAATCATTATCTTGCGCTACTAACTCACGCAAACCTTGTTCATAAGTTTCTGTAGTTTCAATTTCACGGTAATCAAAAACGACACCTAACTCATCCCTTGCTTGAACTAAACCATTAAAAGCTAAATCACTAAATGATTGGTCACCTAACCCTACATCTGATAGCATAATTCCAATTTTTATTTTACCAGTACTCGCATCTGTTTCCTCTTGTTGTTGACATCCCAATAATACGATTAAACCAACTATTACCAGTGCTAACATACTAAAAAAATTCTTGTTGCGCATTACTTTTCCCCCTACACGATAAAATTTCGTACTAAGTTATATCGGTAGAAAACAAAAAAAATAAACCCTTTCTATGAGAAAGGGTTTATTTTTTAGTTGTGTAAATCATTCTCATCAAGAATCATATCGTTCCAATAATCTGTAACTTGGAGATGGATTCGATGTAATTGCTCTTTTTGTTGATGATTAGCACTTAACATCATTTTTTCAATCTCTGTATCCATATTCGATAGCTCTATTTGGGCTTCGGCATACTCATTGTCAATCCGATAACCATTTCGATTCGCCTTATCTAATTGCTGTTTTGCTTCTTCGAGTTTTTCTGCTGCTTTTGCTATTAAATCATCCATCGACTGTCTTGTTGCCATACCATCACCTCCTGATTATTGTGTTCGAAACACTATTAAATAATACAAAAGTTAGGACATGCCGTGACCCAAAATATCACTTCATGCTACAATAAGAAATGATATTCATTATTGTACCAACACAAAGGAGTTTTTATTTTGCAAAACCCGTTTCCCTATTCATTTGATCAGAAACGTTATCATGCATGGAATTATCATTTGAAAAACACTTTTGGTGAAAAGATATTTAAAGTGCCTCTTGATGGAGGATTTGATTGTCCAAATCGCGATGGTACTGTAGCGCATGGTGGATGTACATTTTGTTCTGCCGCTGGAAGTGGTGACTTCGCTGGAGATCGTGTAGATGATTTAGAAACACAATTTAATGAAATCAAGGAAAAGATGCACGATAAATGGAAAGACGCAAAATACTTAGGGTATTTCCAAGCCTATACTAATACCCACGCACCAGTAGAAGAACTACGTGAAAAGTTCGAAGTCATTTTAAAACAAGATGGTGTTGTCGGTCTATCTATCGCGACTCGTCCAGATTGTTTACCAGAAGATGTCGTCGAATATTTAGCTGAATTAAATGAACGTACCTATTTGTGGGTGGAATTAGGTATGCAAACTATTCATCAGAAAACATCTGACTTAATCAATCGTGCACATGATATGGAAGCTTATTTAGAGGGTGTTGCAAAATTACGTAAACATAACATTCGTATTTGTACCCATATTATTAATGGTTTACCTGGCGAAACGTATGAAATGATGCTAGAAACCGCAAAAGCTGTTAGTCAAATGGATGTGCAGGGCATTAAGATTCATCTGATGCACTTATTAAAGGGAACACCTATGGTGAAACAATATGAAAAAGGTCAACTTAAATTTTTGAATAGAGAAGATTATGTCAAGCTTGTTGTTGATCAGTTAGAAATGTTACCCGAAGAGATGATTATACATCGTATCACCGGAGACGGCCCCCCAGAATTATTGATTGGCCCGATGTGGAGTATGAATAAATGGGAAGTTTTAAACGCAATTGATGCCGAATTAGTAAAGCGAAACACTTGGCAAGGCAAATTCTATGACCAGCAAACCAAGGCGATCATATGATCAAACGCGTTTTATCATATGGACATGAATTAATTCGTCATGCAATTCAACCTGGAGAGAGCGTTGTGGATGCCACCTGCGGAAATGGTAATGACACAGTTATGCTCAGTCAAGCAACAGGACCAACTGGTCAGGTCTATGCTTTCGATATTCAGTCACAGGCGATTGCACAAACAAAGAAAAAATTAGAAAAAGATAAGATCTCAAATGTTACTTTAATTCATGATGGCCATGAACATGCAGACAACTATTTACCAAAAGAATTAGTAGGTAAGTTAGCTGGGGCAATTTTTAATCTTGGTTATTTACCTGGGAGTGACAAACAAGTCATCACAAAACCAACACATACTATTACAGCAATAGATAAACTGATTCATTATCTTAAACCTGAGGGAATCATTGTCTGTGTTGTGTATTATGGCCACGAGGGTGGTAATGATGAGAAGGACGCCTTACTAGATCATTTATCCAATTATGATCAAAAGTATTTTCAAGTATTACAGTATGGATTTGTTAATCAAAAAAATAACCCTCCTTTTATTCTTGCCATCGAAAAAAAACAAACTGCACAGAAGTAGCGTCATACTTCTTGTGGTTTGTTTTTGAATCGATTATATACTTTTATATTTAAATGAAAAAAAGCTGATCTCATACCACTTGCCTGTAAAAGTAATTTAGTAATTTCTTTTCCGTTCTTCAGTTGTTTCACTTTAGGATCTGCTAAATACAACCCAACTAGACCATTGTGAATCATTTCGTGAAAATGGTGATGCGGTAATAACTGGACACTTTTATTTGTCTGACGAATGAAATATATTAAGCGATCTTTTAAATGCGACTCGTCTTCGTAGTAATTACAAAAGTTTAAGTCACCTTCCTCCAAATCTTCTTGTTGATCAATGTAATAATCCAACAAAATGTGTAGCCCCTGCATGAAAGGAAAATAGCTATCAAATATTTTTTTTGCTAATACTTCATCCATCTCTTCATTCATGGCATAAGAAACCATACAGAATATTCCTAATGTGGACCCACTTGAAGCTGAGAATTCATACCAACTTAATGATGGTGACATCTCCTTAAACGTTTTAAACCAGTTTTCTAACCTAGGAATACGTTCTTCTTTTTTGACATGTTTATGTACTTGTAAGTCGCTATATAGCTGTTCCAACTGTAAAAGGTAATCTTTCATGAGTGGATATTGTGGTAATACACGCAATGAATTCTGACATGTCTTTACTAAATCAATTAGATAATCGTCATCGTTTTGATCTTCACGATGACAATAGTAATTTTTCACTTCACTATCTGGTGTTAAAGCATCTGCCATTGCTTGATGTAACATGCGAAAATCAACCGGATCTAATGATGTACTGCGATCACATAAATTATCTAAGTAATCACTAATTGTTTGATAAGCAACAATAAAACGAACGGATTCATTCCAATTTGATCCTGCTAAAATGCTATAAACACTACCACCTTGACAATGGAACTTCTTAGCACTAATGCTTGCTAATGCTTGCTCACGTAATTCTGCATTAGGAATACGCTCCGCTCTTTCTTTCCAATATGTTAACTCCTCGTTTACCTTAGGAAAAATCTTTCTGAAGACCGAGCGCATTAAAAATGGTGCTGACCGCGGAATATGATAACCCATTTTGCCACTCCTCATTTCTTTATTTCTTAAACTCATTTCATAGTTACTTTTAAACATTGTAGTAGATAGAAATTGCGACGGAGTTAGACTGACTTTATTACCGCTTCGCTCCACAAGTAAAATGGGCTCGCTTTCCGTGGGCACGGCTTCAGCTAACTCGGATAAGCAAAGACCGCTTTCCGAGTGGATCTTCAGCCCGTGCTGTGCCCACAGAAAGGGAATCCATTTGCTTCCGTAGCGAGTATGTTACACAGTTGATGGAAACTGAAACTGCGACTTATTGAAGCTTTCTTACCTGCTATGTCACGTTTTCTTATGCACAGCTTCAACTCCCGCTGTTCCCGTTGGACAAGGAAAACTTCGACAGACAGCGATACATCGCACGAAACATCCAAGGCTAAGCTCCACCTAGCCATTAACTAGCAAAGCCTTTGCTGACGCAGCGGGTATCAAGCACGTTACGCCACAGTTTAGAGTTTTTCCGAAAAGCAACAATCTAAATTTCTTAGCTGCGTTTTTTACATTATATCATCAATTTTTACCCTATATTTTCAGTCTTAGACAAAATTCTTAATTTTTTTAAATATATTGATAAAGTTTGACGATACTAACAGTATACGTACGCTTTATTTGAAGGAGAAAATTATTATGCTGTTTGTTGTTCTTCTTATTATAAGTTTAAGTTTAACAGTATTGTTGGTCTATTATGCAAAACAAACACGTTCTCAGATTCACTTTTATGCTTTTCGAATTTATGGTATTTTATTCGGATTATGCAGTATTACACTTGTTTTTATGTTATTTAATACAAATAAACTCGAGCTAACTACTTGGTTAGAACTACATACCACTTCAAGAACCTACGCTCATGAAAAAGAAAGCTTGATTGTAGAGCCTATAGTAGAAAATGAGTTTAATCATGAAGCATTTCAAATCGAGGTGCCAGTCATAGGTCAATATCCACAGTTACCGCGCGGATGCGAAGTCACAAGCTTAGCAATGCTTTTAAACTATGCTGGTATTGATGTAGATAAAATGGAATTAGCGAATAAAATAAGAAAAGACTCAACACCATACAAAGAAACAAAACAACAGATTTATTTTGGTAACCCTAATCAAGGATTTGTTGGTGATATGTATGATTTGTCTAATCCTGGTTATGGCGTATATCATAAACCCATTGCGGATTTAGCAAAAACATATCTTAAAGACAGTGTTCATGATTTTAGTGGTTCATTGTTTGATCAAATTCTTTATTATATAAGTCAAGGACAGCCTGTTTGGGTCATTACAAATGCAACGTTTGAAAAATTAGCTCCTAATGCGTTTCAAAAATGGGAGACACCTCAAGGTCCTGTTACTATTACGATGCGAGAACATTCCGTTTTGGTTACTGGTTATGATCAAGAGTATATCTATTTTAATGATCCACTAAATGCAACAAAAAGAAAAGTATCCATTACCTCTTTTGAAGAAGCATGGATACAAATGGGAAGGCAAGCTATTACGATTCTACCGTAATAAGCTTGCTTTTATTTTTAGTACCTTCTTGAAATTTTTCTACGTCATACTTTCCTTCAACATAGATTTGGTGCCACAGCATAAAAATGAGTACAGTCCAAATTTTTCTACTATAATCCGCTTTTCCTAAACAATGATCTTCTAGTAACTGTAATACATAATCTTTCTTTAGTAGATGATCTGTTTGGCTATCTTTTATTAACGTTTTTGCCCAATCATTTAATTGATTTTTTAACCAATGACGAATTGGTACTGGGAATCCAAGCTTTTTGCGGTTTAATACATCATCAGGTACAAACCCTCTTGACGCAACGCGTAATATCTGTTTTGTTGTACCATTTGCAATCTTAAGATCTACAGGTAGTTCGCTCGCCACTTTAAAAACTTTCTTATCTAGAAATGGTACGCGAAGTTCTAACGAATTTGCCATCGTCATCCGATCTGCTTTTAATAATATATCACCGCGCAACCAGGTTTGAATATCAATATATTGCATTTGATTAACAGGATCTTGTCCTCTTACATCATCATACAAGGGGGCTGTTATTTGTTGATACGTACTATTCGGATTATAATTTTGTAACAATACACTTTTTTGATTATTTTCAAACATTTTTGCATTTCCTATATAGCGCTCTTCTAATGGTATTGTTCCTCTTTCCAAATAACTTTTCCCACGTACTCCTTCTGGTAATATACCTGCCAATTGATTTAGTAATCGATTGATTGTATTAGGAAGATATTCAAAGCCTTTTAGTGCTTTTGGTTCCCTATAAATATTATATCCACCAAATAACTCATCGGCGCCCTCACCAGATAGAACAACCTTGACATGTTTACGTGCTTCTCTTGCAACAAAATATAGCGGTACACATGCTGGATCTGCTAGTGGATCATCCATATGCCAAATAATTTTCGGCAAATTACTAACATATTCTTCAGGTGTAATCATGTATGAAATATTCTCTACATTTAGTTTATCCGCTGTTTCCTTTGCCAGATCAACTTCTGAATAACCTGCTTGTTCAAAACCTACTGAGAACGTTTTAATGTTTGGGTTGAACTGTTTAGCAATCCCAACTATTAGTGAAGAATCAATTCCACCAGATAAAAAGGATCCTACAGGAACGTCACTGCGCATATGCACACCAACTGCATCAATCATTGTATTCTGAATACGCTCAATCCATTCTGATCGTTCCATACTTACTGGTTGGAAATTAGCTTTCCAATAACAATAAGAACGCATTTGTTCATTTGGCTTTTTAATAAAATAATGCCCAGGTTCTACTTTATAAATATCTTTCGTCATCGATAAGGGCTCAGGCACAAATTGAAAACTAAGATAATGTTGCAAGGCTTCTGGATCAACTTCTTCCTGATCATTATAATATGTTAGGCTTTTCTTCTCTGAAGCAAAAAAAGTTCCTTCGTTTGTATTTGTATAATACAATGGTTTAATTCCAAATGGATCTCTAACACCATACAATGTTTCTACTTGCTTATCCCAAATTAATAACGCAAACATACCCCTAAAGTATTGAAATGCTTCTTCACGATAAGTGGAAAACATAGCAATGACGACTTCTGTATCCGAGTCTGTCTGAAAAGTATAGCCTTTTTCAATTAACTGATTACGTAGTTCTACATAATTGTAAATTTCACCATTGTAGACCATACAATACCTATCATTATCGTAAGTAAAAGGTTGATGTCCATTATCAATATCAATAATGCTTAGACGACTAAAACCAAATGATATATAGTCATCATGGTAGTATCCTTCATCATCTGGACCTCTATGTTGTATTAAAGAATTAGCTTGATTAAAAAATTCTTTATTTTCTTCTACTGTTATACTTGTTCCATTATTTCGAACCATTCCGATAAATCCACACATATCGTTCCCTCTATTCTCCTATTTAATTGTATATATATAGTAGACGAGGTGATTTAGAATAGGTTACATTTTTTAAAAAATAAAAGAGGCTGGGACAAAACTCAGATAAACAATAAAAAGTTGCATCTTCCAACGGTAGTTGGAAGATGCAACTTTTTTATAAAATCGAAAATTTTAGTAAGTAAAAAAGGATACCTTCTGATAAAAT
>NZ_QJSK01000035.1:0-13148 GCF_003426095.1 Paraliobacillus sp. X-1268 | reverse complement strand
ACCCTTCCGAGCGTTACCTCTTCATTTGATTCTTCAATATAATCCTTCAATTCCGTAAGGAATTGCCTAGCCTTTACCAGAGAGATGTAGCCATCCTCCATTTAAACTAGGAACATTTCGCACAACTCTTCTGCCCCGTTTGTACAAGAAGGGACTGGTCTTGTTGAACATTCGCACCTGATAGTTTAAGATGATTTTTTTATGGTTCACTAATTCCCATTGCTAGTGCTAAAAAGAAAGTAAAAGCCAAAACAAATCCATTACCTAATAAGGCGATCATTAAAAGAATAAGTCGTTTAGACATTAACCAAGAGAATATAGCAGATAAAATACCAACAATCGATAAAATGCTAAAAATGGTAATACCAAAGTAAATATCAGCATTTGGCCCTCTTTGGATATAGAAAAATATGATACTTGTTATCATTGTTAATATAGAGGTAACACCTAAAATATCTCCTGCTTTTCTCTTATGCAAATCAATATCCCTCCTCATTTATTCACTTATCCTGTTTAATAATCCTACCATTTAGCACTATAAGCGATGTGAATTGCTAAAATGACAACTTCTTCTTTCATTAATGCATCCGTTAATTTAATTACAATAGTTCACATTTCTTATTCCAATTCATTTATTGCCAGTTTAATATTAACAATTAACTTTTAAAAAACCAGTTTCTTTTGGGAAATCATTTCTGGTGAGTTCTCTACCAGTAATAAGCTGTATATACGACGTTATCGTTCCATCGTGAGAAACTATGTATATTCTTTTATTTCCAATTTGCTTACACCATTTTAAAAAACCTTCTGCTATAACTTTAAACTCTTTTTCAGGTAATTTATTTATCCCTTTTGACCACCATTCATTTGATAGTTCTTCTTCGATGTAAAAATCAGTGAAATCTTCTTTTATTATTTCTTTTGTTAGAATTTCATCACAAGGTAGTGTCTGCCATTCTGGATTTTGAGGAAACATTCTTGGAGATATTAATGAGCTTACTATTTTCTGACACTTTATACCTTCACTCCAAATTTGTGCAGTCTGTAAGGTTCTTCTAATTGGACTAATTATAATTACATCTGATTGTGATAAAGGAAACTGTTTTTTTAGTGTCTTGGCTTGATTTATCCCTTCCTTTGTTAATGCAGGGTCTAAAGTATGTAGACTTTTAGGTAAATCTAAGGTGTGTTCCCCTTGTCCGTGTCTTATAAAGACTAAATTCATCAAAACTCCTCCTTCAAAAAAAGTAACTCTGCACTCTTATTCAACTATCCTGCGGCTTTAGTGGAATGAACAAGGGTTTAATTCCTAATTAAAGGAAAGCACCCGTTTGTTGATAAGCGAAAGACAACTTTACAATTTATTTGCTCTCAAACCTTGTCTTTTCTCCATACATAGAAACTGATAATGCTGTAAAAGCCTGTAATAATGAGAGAGCCAACAATTGGGTAACCAACATAAACTGTTGGATTCATGTGTTCAACTAAACTAAACTCTCCCCACTCAAGCCATAAACGCCACCCCATTCCAAGACTACTTAAAAATAAGCTAATCATAGGAACAAACAATAATCTTCCTTTAAATAGACCCACAAATATGTTTGCTACTATAAAATACATCAATAGTGTCAAAATTATAAAAAACAGGTCAAAACCCTTCAATCCAGGAATCACGAACGTAAATGAGATTCCAGAAAAGAATAGAATAATGATAATAGCTAAAGTAAAGGAAACTTTAGTTGATTGTCTTACTAGACTATAAAACTGTTTTTCAAAAATGTGAATTCACCCCCAATTTCTAAATAGGGAATGCGAATAGCGTTGTTCAGCATTGGCACCCTTTAGTTGAAGAACAAAAGATAATATCCCAACTAATCTGTACGCACAACATAATTATTTACTTTTTCGTTGCCGTCAAAATCAATTACTAACCACTCACTATCAATAGGTATAAAACCTCTTTCATCCCCTAGATAATAAACAATATTTTTTTCAGTTTTGAAATACTCCGTTTCATTTGGTGGACCCAATAATGTCATAACTTCACTTTTAGTCTTTCCTTTTAAATCATACGTGTTTATTAAATCGTCAACTATGTACACTCTTTCTCTGATATTATCTACCCATTTTTCTGTAGTGAAGTTCGTTCTATACTCGTTTATCCCTAGCATAAACGCACAGATTAGAAAAGGTATAGTACCCATAATAGTTATGAAGATGCGTTTACCTTTCGCTTTTCTATCATTTTTTATTTCGGGCCGATTCCATAAAATTAGTATAAATAAAATAAATGGTAGGGAAATAGAAGGAATACTTATAATACTAAACGAAGAATGCCCAAGACTAATAAAAAAGATGTAACCAAGATACAGTAGCCCGTATAAAAAATAACCAATTTTCTTTTTATAATGTGTTATAAAGATACCCCCTTAAAAAATCTACTATTTATTATCCATTATACTCTTGAATATTTTAACATAAATATCCATATATGTTATTTACTTATTATATATAAGCATCCGTTACTTTAAAGTGTACTCACTCACAAATTTCATTATAAATTGTAACCGAATTACTTGAAGTACCATTTTAACGCATTAGAATACAAGATTTTATCGGTAGCTTTTTCCTCAAATAGACGCTGAATTAGTTCGATATCGGCATATTCAAAAGGTCTTTTCGCCCTTGTAGATGGCAAATCTGTTCCGAACATAATAGCATCTGGATTAATATCATAAATGGACTTTAAAGCATTCTCGATATTCAATTGTACACGACCAAAACCAGTGGCTTTAACTCTAACACCTTTATCCACCAGCTTTAATAAATGTGGTAATCCTTCTTCAGATAGTCCTAAATGGTCAATTGAAATAGCAGGTAATTTTTCGATAATCGATGCAATCTCTGGTAACTCTTTTGCATCAATATAAAGTTCACTATGCCACCCTGCTAAATCGTAAACTCTTCTTGCAAAGTAATTGAGTTTTGATAAATCTTCTGAACCGCCTCGTTTGATATTAAATCGTAATGCCCTTATTCCACTGCTATGTAAACTTATAATTTCATCATCCGTCACAGTGAACGGCAATTGTGTTACACCACAAAATGCTGGGCCCATTTGTTTAAGTGCTTTCAATAAGTAGTCTTGGTCAAATCCTTGGAAAGAACCAGATACAATTGCTCCACCAAATACATTCAAATCAGCAGTTTCATTTTGATAATCTGTTGCAACATAGCTTGGTGGTGTATATCCTTGGTTCTCAATAACAGGAAAATCAAAATCAATAATATGAAAATGTGCATCAAAAATTCTCATTTTAAATTCCCTTCTCCTTTCTTGAACAAATCAAATTGCTTGTTTCACAATCCTGCCACGTTAATTGAATAAAAAATGCCTTTTCCATGTTGTACTAAAGCCACCCTTTACTTTAAGTGCGATATTTCACATAGTATTCTTTTATAATATGAAAAACATTATGACGTTAATAATTACAATAGTTACCACTAGACCTAAAAAGAACTTTTTAACAGTAAATTTCATACTGCCATTTTGTTTTCCTCTAAGCAATAAAATTATTATTATTAATACTATTAATGAAATTTGTAATCGCACTTTTTCACCTCGTTCCTCTGTCAATTAATACCTCAATCTGATTAGCTTAATCCTTCTTCAAAATGAGTTCCCGTTTGTTAAATAACTTGTTTATGATTTTCACATATTCTTTGAGTTCACATTACGTTCATTTCCTCTTTTAAAATTTCCTGTTATCTTTGCCAATATCAGTTGAACTTCTTTTTCATCATCAGCTATTTTAATTTTCTTTAATATTTTTTCAGCGTCTTTATCTTTTAATATTTTTACTTGTTTTCCATTATAATTGATAAGAATAGTATTATTTTTAGTAACCTTGTAGCTAAATGGTGCTTCATCTAATCGATTTCTTTTATCAATATTACCCAATTTATAACCCTCCTCTCATAATTATCACCCCATAAAACATCTGTTACCATTATTTTACCATATAATATTATTATCTTATTGAACTCTTCAGTTCGAAATATAGTCTGTACCCCTTGTTCCAGATAAGCACCCGTTAGCCCAATAAGATATGCTTTATTTTCTGTGCATTACAAATTGTGATTCACTATATTTAAACTTATTTTTCTCGTAAAATGGAATTAAATCCTCTTCACAAAACAGCGTAATTACATCAATGTGAGAAAGTTCCTTTAACAATTGTGATACAACTTCCGTCCCAATACCTGACTTTTGAAATTCAGTATGTAATACAACATCTTCAATATAAGCCCTAAATTTACCGTCCGATACAGCCCTTGCAAAGCCTATTAGAGAATCACCTTTCCAAGCACCAACTGATATTTCTCGTTTTAACATTCCTTCAATATCTTTTTCTTATCTATCTTCCCACCAACCTACATCACTATAAAGTCTCATAAGTTCAGTTGCTTTTATAGGTTTTTCGGTAAAACTTCTAATTTCCATTTTCAAACTGTCATCCTCCATTATTTTTTTCTTTATATTACACCCACAACACTATATTAGAATTCTTCAATTAACCTGCTGAGTTAGTGCAACATGGATGGCGATTCCTTATTAAAATAAAGCCATCCGTTAGTTCAATAAAAAATTAGCCCAAATCGTTTCTTCCACTAAAAAATATTCTTCGTGAGAACACACAGCTAATATACATTTATCGTTATGATAAAACATTAAATCTTCTGGTAGTTCACCAATCCAATCAAAAAGAGAATTACTACGTTCTTTCAGAAATTGAGTTGTAGCATTATTCATTTGAAAATAGAAAACGTAAGCTGTGTCTTCAAGAAGTCTTGTGGTTTCCCACTCTTTTTGTATTCGTCTTTCAATTAAATGCCATTTAATATCGGATATAATATCCCCAACATAGGCAAGACGTTCTTCTTCAAACTCCATCAATTGTCTATTTTCCACAAAAGCAAAGCGGTTGCAATTCCTTGAGAGTATGTCTATTAATTGCTTATAACGTTTGCCCTTTACATTTCTATTAATCATTAACATATCAATCTTACCTCCACACTACGTCTCTATATCTACTTCTCATCTGCACTACTATAACCTTTCTCACGCTATGAAACTAAACTGCCATTTAGTACAACAAGTCATAGGAGCTGCGACGTCAACAATGCCTTGCTCCACTATTGCACCCGTTAGTTCAATAATCTTTTTTAAAGACTTTATCAATTTTATCTCGGTCATAGTTTAATATCCAATCATTGTATTCTTCATAAATATCTCGTATTGTATCGGGTGAGGTAGCCAGCAAATCACAACCTCTATCGTCATATACGTGAAATATAGTGTCCTTGCTAACATTTATGAAATATACATCGTGAAAAATACTTGGTTTTAATCCCATATCTTGATTACAAATTGCCTTTAACATGGGAATATATTCAAAGTCAGATGTTTTACATTTCAGAATAAATCTATGTGTTCTATACGTTCCCTCTTCATCATCTTCTGTAAAAATATAAGGAATTGTATTTTGTTGTAACTTAGACAAAACCGATTTCTTTTTTACATACTTAGAAAAAATGTTTAGTTTGTGTTTGAAAGTTTCACCGTCCGCAAAGTCATTTACATCTACTACAATGTAAATATCATCATTTGATGTATGTAAAGACTTAAATAAAATAATTGCCCTTTTATAAACCCCTTTTAAATATGGACTATTTTTATAAGTATACTTAACATCATAAGTCCACACCTAATTCAAAACGAATACCAATATCCCAATTATAAAATAGGGGTGGTCTTAGTTCTAAATCAGGAAACTTTTTCTGCATATATTTATCTAATAGCACACTCAAACCTCATTTCTTATAGCATTATTTCTCGTCGCTTCTTCAATTATTCTGCCCGTTAGCTCAACAAACAATAGGAGTTGTGACATCAACAGCTCCTTGTTCCACTAAAGCACCCGATAGTTGAACACTGAAGGGAGTTAACTTTGGTTTGCTTTTGACATAGTTACTACACGAAAGACAAAGTAAGAAAAGCCAATCAGACCAATAATTCCTATTAACATTAGTAATTCAAATTCTCCCGAAAAAACCATCCCTATTATGAATAAACCAAAAAATATAATTGCGATTGCAATATTAAATATGGTGTTATTTATCACTTTTAAATCACTCCTTCTATTCCATACGGACAAGCACTATAAATGATTCCGAATGTAATATATTTAATAATCCTTATTTAACTAACCTGTCCGTTAGCTCAACAAACAATAGGTGCTGCGACATCAACATTTCCTTGTTCCACTAAACCCTCCGTTTACTTTAAGTAAACTACTCCACAAAAATTTGAATTTAGATTTATCTTTAAATTTTCAAGGTAATATAGCTCATTAATATAATGAAAAAAAATAGCGTTTCGAGGTTAATTATAAATGGATTCGGTTTTACCTTAGAAAAAAACTTAACTCGTTTTATTAAACTTGTATCCAGTATTATAAATAAATAATAAAATAGCAGTAAACTGTATAAAAACATAAGACTTGCCATTAATATTTCGCCGCTATCCCAAAAAGTGATTCCCAAAAATAATGCCCAAATACACTTGAATACATTTGATAACCCTTCGAACGGATTAGATAAAGTTGTCATCATATAATCTGCTTGTTTATCTTTAATTGCCATATCATCATTCTGTTTTACAATGAATGTAATATGACCTGTTTGAAGTGCCATTGTAATCACTAACATAAGTAAATACGCTAACCCAAATATCGTGCCAACTTGTAGAAGTTCCGAATTAAGTAATTGATATAAAGCCAATGGTAAAGGAAGCCACATCGCATACATTAGTGCCATTAATATGTGCAAGAAGGCAAACTCATTATTTTTAACCATCTTTTGAAATGTAAAAGCAATAATCAAAAAAATTAAAATTCCTGCCCAGCCAATAATCATTGTAGATATTAACATATTAATCTCCTAAAAAAGTAAATAGATTTTTTTCTTGTTTCGCTAACCTGCTTCTATGGTTGAACAAGGGTGCAATTCTTTATTAAACGAAAGCACCCGTTTGTTGAAGATTTAATAATTTATTTTTATCCAACCTGTCTCTTTGGGGAAATCATTTCGGGATAGTTTTTTACCACTAATAAATTGTCTATACGAAGTTATTGTTCCATCGTGAGAAACTACATATATTCTATTCTTACAAGTTTGTTTACACCATTTCAGGAATTTTTCTGCAATGACTTTAAACTCTTGTTCTGAAACCGTATTTATACCGTTAGACCAATATATATTTGATATGTTTTCTTCAATTTCACAATCTGAAAATTCATCTTTTATTTGTTCCTTCGAAAAAAGCTTATCACAAAGTAACGTCTTTCCATTAGATTTTTGAGGAAACATTCTCGGAGATACTAACGGACTTACTATTTTCCTGCACTCTATACCTTCACTCCAAAACTTTACAGTCTGTAAAGTTCTTCTACTAGGACTAATTATAATTACATCTGTTTGTGATAAAGGAAATTGTTTTCTAAGCGTTTTTGCTTGAATTATCCCTTCTTTAGTCAAAGCAGGGTCTGAAATATGTAAACTGTAAGGTGAATCTAAGGTATGTTCCCCTTGTCCGTGTCTAATAAATACTAGCTCCATTAAAAATCACCTCTATTAAAATAACACTCTTATTAAACATTACCGCCCGTTACTTTAAGTACATTAGTTCACATATTAATTTTAACATAAAATTACAATAATTATTCCAGTACATAAAAATAGGATCGCCATAATCGACGACCCCTTGTTTAACTCTTGCCTCCCGTTAGTGGAATAAGTATCTATCTATAATCTTTAATTCCATATTCAAACGCTTTTTTATCGTTATTTTCAACCCCATGCAATGCCTCTTGTAAAGCGAATGTACTTTTGTAAAATTTCACACGTTCAGATATTTCATTTCCATTAGGATATAGGTTAATACACATATTAAAAAAATCTTTACCATAGCTGGAAAGTATTCCAGCAAAATCATACGCTGGGTCTCCTAAACTTGAACCACCAAAATCTATTATGCCTGAAATCCTACTTATTTCTGGATTCCATAGGATATTAGATGCTCCGAAATCCCCATGTATAAGTGTAGTTTTCACATCTAACCCTTTCCCGTTTATAAAATTTTTAAAAGATTGAGTTATTTCGTTTTTAGCTTCTTTTCTGATATAAGGAAATAGTTTATTTTGTATTTTATCAAATAGTTCAGACATTTCTTTACATGGATTGTTATCATCCAGTGTCAAAACATCAAGTGCTTTTTCCTTTGAAATAGAGTGCACTTCTCTAAGAAAACCGACGAGTTGTAATGCCAACCCTTTTATCAATTCAACACTTTTAATTTTTTCTAAGCTTCCCCTCCAAAAAGGAACTCCATCAATTAGGTTATATCCAGTAAAAACTTTTCCTGGCTCTAATTTATCAAAAGATTTATATATTGGGTGTGGGATTTGAATTGAAACGATATTTCTAATGTATTCTAAAATTTCAGTCTCTTTTTTTAATTGTATTATTCCCTTTTGGTATTTTGGAAATCTAAATACTATAGATTTGTTTATAATTAACACATCATTATTTTGTCCAATTTCATTAGGGTAATAGTCTTTAATAGAAAGGTCAGGATAAACCTGTTTAATACTTTCAATATAATTACTACTCATTGTGATACTTCCTTTTCAGTCTATTCTATTTTCTAATTCAAATCCTCATTAAATGGTATCCATAAATCGATTGTTGCACCTATCATCTAATTTTCTTTAATCATGGTAATGAACTCTGCAAAATCAGTATTGAACTTGTTCTGCTTTACAAACCCTATCTTTTCATATAAATGAATTGCTCTTTTATTAAATGTTGCAAAAGTTAACCTTATGTGAACCCCGTATTCCGTTCTTTTATGCCTTCTTCATTTAATTCATTATTATAAAAGTCATAGGGTTCTTCATATATCCAACTTATTGTCTGTCTTGCTAAATTTTCATCCATATCTTTAATGATAAAGTTCATACTTCTCCCTAATTTCATGGTTTAGTTTTGTTAGTATTAAAAGGTTATTCAACAAACCTGCCCGTTAATTGAATAAAAAACGCCTTTTCCATGTTGTACTAAAGCACCCGTTAGCAAAATAATTTTTTATAAATAACCTTTCAGCCTAATTACTTTCCCATCAACTTCTGGACCAATTTCTTCCATTCCGATTGTATGATAGAACTTAATCGCAGTAGTATTTGATGGGGAAACTCTTAGATGATACTCACTAACTTTATTGTTTAAAAAGACTTTTTTTGCATAATCGTGTAATTCTTTGCCTTTACCAAGCCCACGCATTTCGGGTATTAAATAATACAAATTTACATAACCAATGGCAATACCTTCATAAGCACGAATTGTTAACTCCAGTTGTCCTATATATTTTCCGTCTTCTTCAACTAAAACAAAACCTTCAGGAAAATCTTTTATTTTTTTATCTAACCAACGTAGATAATCCTCTTCTTCACCAAATCCAGATGTATCACCAAAACTTACTTTAAATGAGCCTTTTCGAAATTCAACTACTGTATCTCGATGTTTCTTTATATCAATTTCCTCAAAGTTGATTTTAATCACTCCTTGTAAAATCAATTAACTTGTTCCACAAACCTCCGACTAGCATCCCAACAGGAGCAACAGCTTGTTCAACTATTGCTCACGTTAGTTTAAGTGTATAGATTCACAACTACCTGTTAAATGTAATATCTTTCTCAAAAAACACTCGCAAAAACGTAATTTTTCAATATACAAATTAATTTTTAATGTTAAGCCACTCTACTCCATCTTTGAGATTTTCTGCAATATATTCAATTTTTATATCTCTTATTTTGTCATAGTGTTCATTTAATGCTGATTGACCTGCCCCTGTTTTTACAAGTATCTTAATGCATTTGACTTTAGAACCAGCTAACATATCACTCCATCTGTCCCCAATGACTACACAATTTTCCAAGTTTAAATTATATTTTTTTGCACCGTTGATAAGCATACCTGTATTTGGCTTTCTGCAAATGCAACCTTCACTATGGCTATGTGGACAGATAAAAACATCATCGAAACCAAATCTAATTAGTTCCTCAGTAAAGTCCTGTATAGTTACTTTCCTTTCTGAAATCCCTGGTTGATTGGTAAATGAGAATAATTTTACACCAGCTTTCTTTAGTTCATCTATCAAATTTTGTGAGTATGGAAATAATTCAAATGTTCCTGGATAGTGTACAGTGTCATCTCCTCCAATTGTTCCATCTCTGTCTAAAAATATAGCTTCTATTTTCCGTTCATTTTTCATTAGCTCTTGTCCCCCTGTACATGTACTTACTAAATATTCACAAAAAAATTTAAAGGTCTTTTGATTTATGCGTCTTATTGAAGTAAAGCACCCGGTTAGCTTAAGTACATCATTTAACAATTTTCGATTAAGAAATTACCCAGCCGAATCCTGTTCATCTTCTTTTTTTAAAAAAATGAATGAGGGATTTTATGAAAATTACAGATCCTGAAAAGCTTAAATATATTTTCCGACAAGCAAAAGCAACAATAGAAATCGAGGGAAATATAATTAGTCAAGAATCAGAGAAAATTATAAAAGCTGTTCTTTCTGGTAAAATGAAAAGAGAAGAACTTATAGAAAGACATAAAATTAATAAACATGGTAGCATAGTCTTTTAATATTAGTATTTTCAAAAAATTAAAACACAAATTAACCTTCTTAATTTGTATTTTTATCCCTAAATATAAATAACTCAAAAAACAAAAGATTTACAACTGTTACTACACCGATTGTAATAAAACTACTAACTTTAGGTAAGTCTAATGTATATATCATAAGTACAAGAATAATAAGTATTAGCAACCCCTGTAGATAATTCTTTTTTCTCTTTGTCATAATTATTACCTACTTTCTTTCATAATCTTGTTCCATAATTGTTAATAATAGAAACGTAAAATAAGTTTTATTAACTAAATGGAAAATATTTGAATAAGCAAAGACTTCCAGCAAATACAAAACCTAGACCCAAGAAAGTTATCGTTAATGTTAAGCCGCAAGCAATAAATATCACACTCGATATAATGCATAATTTTCCATACGCCTTTCACAAAAACCCCTCCTTCTGAGCCATAACTTAAGCTACTGTTCTTGCACTAACGCACCAGTTAGCTTAACAACTTAATTTATTTCTTTACCCATTATTACTTGTAAATTATCTTCTGAAATAACAGGAGCATCTTTTTTAATCAATTTCCAACCTTTTCTCCCATATAAATTTATTGCTGGACTGTTATCAATACCCGTTGTTAGTACAGAAGTTTTATGCTTATTCCTCTCTAATATCGCATCGTGTAATTTGCTTCCTATTCCAGAACGTTTATAGGAAGGACTTACTGCTATTTCAACAAATTCAAAACAATAATTTAACCAGATATTGATTTCTTTTTTTGATAACTGTTCAGCAATTTTTTGTCTATAAAACTGTTCTGGTAAACTTGTATAGCCATATGTAAAGCCTACAATATTTCCTTTGTCATCTACTGCTTTAAAACCTTTAAACCCTTCATAACTCGTGTGCTTTTTAATGTTTTTTATTGCATTTTCTTTATCTTCAAGTGAATAGTTTATTGTTGTTGAAAAAGTAACACAATAAAGCTCTCCAATTGCTTCCAAGTCAGAGTAATTGTCGCAAAACCGAATAATGTTAATATTTTCTTCCACCAAATTATCCCCCTTGAATCAACATCTATAAAATAACCCCTCTTTAACTAACCTGCCCGTTACTTTAACAATGGCAGCGAGCTTATTCTAACTATTGCACCCTTTACTTTAAAAAATAAATACTAAAATGGATAAAACTAATGCAATAATTGCAAAAAGAAATCGAACAAATACATTTCTTATTTCTTCTTCTGCTTCTGCTTTCCCCATATCTCTTCTGTATTCAAACCAACTATAAATAGTAAAAATAAAAAGATAAATTATCAATAGAATTTGTAGTAGCAAAAAAAGCCTCCTTGACACTGATTTAAACATAAATACCAAAAAACCTTATTAAACAATCCTGCCCGTTACTTTAAGTACTTTAGTTCACATATTAATTTTAACATAAAATTACAATAATTATTCCGGTACATAAAAATAGGATCGTCATAATCGACGACCCGTTGTTTAAACCTTGCATCCGTTAGTTCAATAAAAAATTAGCCCAAATCGTTTCTTCCACTAAAAAATATTCTTCGTGAGAACACACAGCTAATATACATTTATCATTATGATAAAACATTAAATCTTCTGGTAGTTCACCAATCCAATCAAAAAGAGAATTACTACGTTCTTTCAGAAATTGAGTTGTAGCATTATTCATTTGAAAATAGAAAACGTAAGCTGTGTCTTCAAGAAGTCTTGTGGTTTCCCACTCTTTTTGTATTCGTCTTTCAATTAAATGCCATTTTTCACAACCCGATCCATAGTTTTCTATAAATCCATATTTCTAACCTTTTTTGGATTATAGACTTGCAACCACTTTTCGGACTCATTTACCATCCAATTTCCCATATCATCTAAAAAATCAATAATTTCATTTGGATTTTCTACTGGGTTAATAGCATATTTAAGGGCTAGTTTCATTTCAGATTCTTTTTCTGGATAGTGTTCAGAGAATATCCTATATGCTGGGTATAAATCTCTTGTATATTTGTTTTCTTCCTCTATCACAAGTGCAAGTCCTGCCCTAACTATGATTTTCATAATCCATCCACAACAATCCAAAATATCTTCAATATCCTCATTACCATCAAGGTCTTCTTTTGCTTGTTGAATTTGATTCTTTATATTCATTAGATGTTCGTTACCAAGTGTTTTATCTGCTTTATAATTAGGTAAATGGACGCTTAAATCTTCTCCATATACACAAATACTATGTGTTTGTGACTGCTAAACTAGAGTAGACAGTTATTGCTGAATAAGAAGAAACACTTATTACCCAAATATACCAGTAAAATAAAATACTCTGCCATTGTATGATGTTTAATATCTATCAATAACACATCAA
>NZ_QJSK01000034.1:0-13688 GCF_003426095.1 Paraliobacillus sp. X-1268 | reverse complement strand
AGTACACGGCTAAGCATGCGCATGGTGCACCAAATCCTGAAAATAATCCAACAAAAAAAGATTCCGACCATCTTCCTAAGATGATCGGAATCTTTTTCGTTATTTTGGCTAGTTATGTCCCAGCCTCTTTCTTATTAATTTGATTTAATTAATGAAAAAAAGATATTCTATTACCTACTTGTGCTTAATATGGCTCTGCATCATGTCCCTTTTCTTCTGCTTCTTTTACAGCATCAGATGCACCTGTGCTACCAATTGGTGAACCACCATGCTTTGGAAGCTTACCATTAGTAGGAGTAATTTCATCTTTACTATCCATAGAATCTTTTTTATCTTTATTCATCTTTAGTCCATCTGCAACTCTTTGTCCATAATCTTGATCACACTTCGTGAACATATCAATCATTTTCTGTTGAATACGGGAATCACAAGGCTTTAATGTGTTAACAAGATTATTTATTAAATCATTGCGCTCCCAATCTTCAAATTTTCGATATGTTTCACCAGCTTGTTGAAAGTCATTTGTTCTTTCAATTGACTCGCGTGTTAAGTAACCCTCAACATATGGTTTATAGTAATCACCTTGTTGTTTTGCTTCTGTTAAACCATCAATAGTTGAAGGTTCATAATTGACATGTGGATTCGAACCCTTCGGACGATCAACTCGGTAGGACATTTGTCCACCTTCCTGATTCGTTGCAATATGCTTTTTCGGTGCATTAACAGGAAGTTGCAAGTAATTGGCACCTACACGATACCTTTGTGTATCAGAATAGGAGAAGGTTCGACCTTGTAACATTTTATCATCAGAGAAGTCAAGACCATCAACAAGAACACCTGTACCAAAAGCCGCTTGTTCAATTTCATTAAAATAGTTTTCCGGATTTTTATCTAATACCATTTTACCTACTTTTAGAAACGGAAACTTGTCTTCTGGCCACAACTTCGTGTCATCCAAAGGATCAAAATCTAATTCAGGATGTTCACCCTCATCCATTAGTTGAACACACAATTCCCACTCTGGATAATTCCCTTCCTCAATTGCCTCGTATAAATCTTGTGTTGCATGACTAAAGTTTTCAGCTTGAATACCATTGGCATCTTCTTGTGTTAAATTCTTTATACCTTGTTTTAATGGTTGCCAATGATACTTAACAAGTACTGCTTCACCATCTTTATTGACCCAACGATATGTGTTTACACCCGATCCTTGCATCTGACGATAATTAGCTGGAATACCCCAAGGTGAAAACAAAAATGTAATCATGTGCATTGATTCTGGAGTATTACTAATAAAATCAAATATCCTCTCCCCATCTTGAACATTTGTGACTGGATCAGGTTTAAATGAATGAACAAGATCTGGAAATTTTACTGCATCACGTATAAAAAACACTTTTAAATTATTACCTACTAAATCCCAGTTACCATCTTCGGTGTAAAATTTTACTGCAAAACCACGTGGGTCTCTTGCTGTTTCAGGTGAAGCAGTCCCATGTGTCACTGTTGAAAATCGAACAAGAACAGGTGTCTTTTTACCCGAACCAGAGAATACCTTTGCACGTGTATATTTCTCAACATCTTCATTACCGACTTTACCATACGTCTCAAAATATCCATGGGCACCAGCACCTCTTGCATGTACAACTCTTTCTGGTATCCGCTCTCGATCAAAATGAGAGATTTTCTCTAGAAATTCATAATTCTCCAAAGTAGATGGCCCTCTATTACCTACTGTTCGAATACTTTGATTATTTCTAATTGGATGACCTTGTCGATTGGTTAAAGTTTTTTCCTGTTCATCATCTGAAAACCTTTTATCATTTGCCCCACCAGGACCATTTTCTTTATTCATTTCATCCTCAAGCAAAAAATAACCTCCTAATAATTATATTTACTACTTATTATTACCAATAGAGGTTTTTTTTAATACAGTATGAAATATTTAATTACTAGCCTTGGTTTTTTACAACCTCCACACAAGTTTTACATAGGAAGCATATAAACAATAGCTATGATAGAATTGGAATGAAAGAAGATAGTAAAAGTGAAAAAATGAATAATGAATCTCGTACATGTAGTGGAATAGCAACTTATGTATTTGCACAAGCAAGTGAAGATGGTAGGGATAAGCAAAACTTTAACAACCACAGCATGAATGTACACTTATAGGAGGGATTAACCATGATGGGAGACTACGGCGGAAGGATGAATGGCTATGGTTTTGGAATGATGGCTCTTGGATTGCTAGGTTGTTTGATCAGCCTTATAGTTATAGGATTGGTTGTTTACTATGCAACCAAATTAGCATTAAAACACTATCACAAAGACCAACAAAAATAGATTAAACTTATAAAGATTCGAAGGAGCAAAAGTGATACTAGAATCACTTTTGCTCCTTCGTTTAGGTATGAAATTATATTCAGTGAATCTTAATTATACCATTCCTTCCCCCACTAAAAATATTGGTGGTGTAACTCCTTGAAATGGCAAGTATACTCAAGAAAGACTTTTTAAAAAAAAATATTTGGAACGGACTTTTTCTTATTTAATGATTTTTATTTAAAAAAGGCAAAATAAAAACCACCAATTATGTATTGGTGGAGACGGTGGGAATCGAACCCACGTCCAGAGATATTGGCACTCAGGCATCTACGTGCATAGTTGATAAATTATATTTCGCTCGCTATTCAGCCTATCAACAGGCTTCCTAGAAGCTAATCTGATTAGTCTCTTCTGACCGTCCTCAGATAGTGGACATCAGCGTATCCCGCTTCATTTGAGACCCTTCGATCTACCACACGGGAGATGGTAGGAAGGATCCTTTAGTGCTACTTACGCAGCTGCTAAAGAGTAATTGTTTTCTTTGCCAGTTATATTGGCTTGTAACGTTTTACGAGCCGTAACCTCGACACGCAACCTGAGCTCAATCTACCCCTGTCGAATCCGTAACGTCCCCATGTAAGAGGAACAAAACGAAATGGCTAGAAAAAGCCTATATCATATTTTGTTTGTTTAATTAAGACAATTACTAGTATATCAAATAATTGCGAAATTACAAGCATATCTCCTTGGTAACTTCTAACACCTAATTAAAATTATCTTTCAATGCGCGATCCATATCACGTTTTGCTTGTTTCTGTTTAAGGTCTTCACGTTTATCAAATTTACGCTTACCTTTACCTAGACCAATCAATACTTTCGCTACACCATTTTTAATATACATTTTTAATGGCACAATCGCATAACCTGCTTGTTGTGATTCCCCAAATAACTTATCTATTTGTTTCCGGTGCAACAATAGTTTTCTTGTTCGTGTTGGCTCGTGATTATGAATATTTCCTTGTTCATAAGTAGAGATATGCATATTATACAATAATGCTTCTCCACGTTCTATTCTAGCAAAGCTATCTTTCATATTTACTCGACCTGCACGAATAGACTTGATTTCAGTCCCTTTTAGTACTAATCCAGCTTCAAACGTTTCTTCAATTAAAAAATCATGATTTGCTTTTTTGTTTTGGGCAATAACCTTGCCGCTAGTCCCTTTTGGCATGGCGGTTTTCCTCCTCTAACTACGTGACATATATTTTAACAGGTAAATGAAACCATGACAACGCTTATCAATGGACAAGGTTCGTTTTTTTGTGCGATTATGTAAAAAGATAATAAAATGAAAGGAGTCAAAAAACATGATAGAACAAGCAACACACATTCGAAAATTAACACTTCATGACCAAACGAGCGTTCAAAATCTACAAACAAATATAGAAGATGATTATGTAGTTCATATTTTCCCCGATCTTATTGAAAACCAAACACATGCTGTTTACGGTGTTTTTGAAAATGAGACATTGATTACTATAGCTGGGTATTCGTTATTTCCTGGTGGCTATGCAATGCTCGGTCGGTTACGTAGCGATATTCGTTATATGGCAAAAGGATATGCAACGAAAATTTTAACTTTTATTATAGAAGACTTAAAGAACGATCCAAGTATCAAATGGATTGGAGCCAATACAAATATACATAACCATGCTGCGAAGCGCGTATTAGCTAAATTAGAGTTAGAACAGATCACAACGTTACACGCTTTGCCAGTTCGAGAAGCTAAACTTCTTAATGGTGTGAAAGGCGATAGATGGTTAAAAGTCGTAAATCCAGAAGAAAAACGCGCTTTATTGAGTTCTTTTGCAGATAGTCAACCACTTGTTTTCCCATATGAATGTTATTATCTTTTTCCATATACTGAAGCACTTATAACGGATAAGCACCTAGCAGAATCAACCTTTTATCAAAACCAGACGAAAGATCGCTTTATGATTATACGAAATGATCAAAAACACGAATGGTTTGCACATGTAAAATATTTTTGGGATGACGCTTTTGAACAACCAGGTTTTTGGGAAACGGTTTATCATTATGTAGAGAAAGAATCCAAGACCCTACGACCTTGGTTAGATTTTTCACAAGAAGGATTTAACTCCATTCCAAATTTAGAAGCATTTGATGTAGAAGACGGTTGGGCTCTTTACGGCAATTGGATAAATCGAACAAATAGTAACTAATGAATCTTCACATGATAAGAGGCTGTTGACATTTTCAACAGCCTCTTATCATTATTTCTTTTTACCTTTTTTCTTTTTTGAAGCTTTTGGTGGTTTTATTTTACCTTTATCGTTTCCTTTGCTCTTTCCATTGCCATTTGATTTATCTTTTTTTCTGCGATCATTTCGATTAGATTGACTCCCAGTCCCACTAGATACGCGCAATTTTCTTGGCTTCATACCAACAACCTCAAAGTCTACAGCACGTTCATCTAAATTAACAGCTGCTACTTTAATGGTAATTTCGTCACCTATACGGAAGATAGTGCCTGTTCTTTCCCCAATCATGGCATATGCTCGTTCATCAAAATGGTAGTAGTCATCCGTTAGATAACTTACGTGAACAAGGCCTTCTACCGTGTTTTCTAATTCAACAAATAATCCAAAGTTTGTAACGGAACTTATCACACCATCGAATTCTTCACCGATTTTATCTTGCATAAATTCTGCTTTCTTTAAATCATCTGTCTCACGCTCTGCATCAACAGATGCACGTTCCTTCTCTGATGCATGTTTAGCAATCTCAGGCATCCTATCTTTCCAATGATGTTGCGTTTTAGAATCCAATTGTTTGTTAACTAAATATGTTCGAATTAAACGATGTACAATTAAATCTGGATAACGTCTAATTGGCGACGTGAAGTGCGTGTAGAATTCAGTTGCTAAGCCAAAATGACCAATACTTTGCGGATCATATTTCGCTTGTTTCATGGACCGCAACATTAATTTAGAAATAATCATTTCCTCTTGTTCGCCCTCTACTCTTTTCAGAACCTTTTGCAATGCTTGAGGGTGAATTTCATTAGCAGTACCTTTGACTGCATAACCTAATGTACCTACAAACTCAAAGAATTTTTGTAATTTAGATTCATCTGGATCTTCGTGAATACGATGAATAAATGGTACGTCCATCCAGTGAAAGTGTTCAGCAATTGTTTCATTCGCTGCTAACATGAATTCTTCAATTAGTCGTTCGGCAACAGAACGTTCACGAATTGCTACATCAATAGCCTTACCTTCAGTATCGACAATTACTTGTGCTTCTTTAAAATCAAAATCGATCGCTCCACGACCAAAACGTTTTCCGCGTAAAGTCTCAGCTAATTTTTCCATATCTTCAAACATCGGAACAAGCTCCCGGTAACGCTCACGAACATCTTCATCCTTATCTGTTAAAATCTTATTAACATCGGAGTAAGTCATTCTTTCATTTGTCCGTATAACACTTTGGAAAATGTCATGTTTGACTACTTCACCTTGATTATTAATTTCCATTTCACAGCCAAGGGTAAGTCGATCTACTTGTGGGTTCAGGGAACAAATTCCATTAGATAAACGATGGGGTATCATCGGGATAACGCGATCAACTAAATAAACACTTGTTGCTCGTTCAAATGCCTCTTGATCAATTGGTGAATTTTCTTCCACATAGTAAGAAACGTCCGCAATATAAACCCCTAACTTAAAGTTACCGTTATCTAATTTCTTAACCGTTACAGCATCATCTAAGTCTTTTGCATCTGCACCATCAATTGTAACAATCATCTCGTCACGTAGATCACGTCTATTTTTTATTTCTGATTCATCTATTTCATCTGGTATCTGACTTGCATGTTCCAATACCTCATCTGGAAAATCAACTGTAATGCCATGCTTGTAGATGATTGAAATAATGTCCATACCTGGATCATTCTTGTGTCCTAATATTTCAATTACTTCACCTTCAGCACTCATTCGCTCTTCTGGAAACTTAGTAATATTCACAATTACTTTATGGCCACTAACTGCACCGCCTGATGCACTTTTCGGGATAAAGATATCATTCGGAATTCGCTTATCGTCTGCAATGACAAAACCAAAGTTCCCGTTATCATCATATGTCCCGATTACACGTGTTGTAGCACGTTCAACTATTCGAATAACAACACCTTCAGGTCGTTTTCCAAACTCATCTCTACTATCAATTCGCACAAGTACGATATCATTATTCATCGCAGATTGTAGGTCTGCATGGTTAATATAAACATCATCTTGTCCTTCTTCTTCTGGGATTAGAAAGGCAAAACCCTTCGCATGCATTTGAATGCGCCCTTTAATTAAATTCATTTTTTCAGGTAATCCATAACGATTTTTTCTAGTTTTAACTAATTCACCCTTTTCTTCTAGATGATTTAGCATTTTTACTAACACTTTAAATTGATCAACATCTTGAAGCTCCAATACTTCTTCGATCTCTTTTACAGTTAAAGGTTTCGTTGCTTTTTCTTGAAAATAGTGCATGATTGATTCTTGCATTTTTTCTTGATTCATTCTTTCACCCTCTTTCTATTGAAACGGTCTATGCTTATTATGGTTTAAGACCAATCCAATGATTCTAAAAATTGATAAATATCTTCATGAACTTCCTCTTTTTTCTTTCCTAATGTGATAGCATGTCCTGCATCTTCATACCATTTAATATCTTTTTGGTCAGATTCCACATTGTTATAAATAAAGTTTGCACTATCAGTATTGATCATTTGATCATCTTTAGCTTGCACTACAAATGTCGGTGTGTAAATTGTATCTATATTATTTTTCACATCTGTTATTAAATCACCTAATTGATTAAATAATTCTGGCGATTCATCGACAAGTTCTTTCACTTCTTGTTTTATTGTTTCCTGATCTTTACCTTCTACTTCCTTATATTGTTTTGAAAAAATTTGAAAGCCTTTTGTCAACTGTGTTTCGTTATCAAAAAACATCGGTGTACACATTGGGATAATACCTCTAATTGCTTCTGAATATGCTAGCTTTAAACCAAGCACACCACCCAATGATAATCCTGCTACTGCAATTTTTTGATAGCCCATATCTTTCAGTTCGCGAAAGGCTATTTGAACATCTTCCCACCACTCTTTAGCACTTACACCAATGAGATCCTCAGGGGCTTTTCCATGTCCTCGATATATAGGAGCGTGTGTTGTATAGCCTTTCTTTTGTAAAAATCTTCCTAGCATACGAACATCTGCAGTATGACCTGTGAAGCCATGTAATAGTAATACCGCGCGTTCTCCTTCTTCAAACGTAAAAGGCTGAGGTTTTTTTATCTGCATTATTCTTCTCCCTTTCAAATTAATTTGTATCTATTATGTATGATGGGTTAATCTTACCAAAAAGAAACATAACTTTCACAGATACTGCTTATAATAGTATTTGTAGATTAAATCAAAACCCCCTCACTATCTAATTAGTAAGGGGGATAACCATTGTTTCGCTTATAGAATGTAAGCAACTGCAAATGTTAATACAAATAATAAAACAGCCGCTACAACAGTAGCACGATGCAAGACAGCATCAATACCACGCGCTTTTTGTTTACCGAATAATTGCTCTGCACCACCAGAAATTGCTCCTGATAATCCAGCACTTTTTCCTGACTGAAGTAATACTAAAACGATAAGTGCTATGGCAACAATAATTAATAACGTAATCGCAACTCCTTGCATGGTTGCGTACACCTCCTAAGACACACTAATACATAAACTAAATGTAGCATAAATAGGAACTACTTCGCAAGTTAATTTTTACTAGAAAGCATGGTTTGTTCTGCCACTCTATTCCAATTTACTATATACTAGTGTAAAAGTTGTAAATAAAGCGAGGTAAATTTCTAATGAAACGAACAAATTGGATCACTACAAATGATAACTATTCTATCTACTATCAACAATGGGAAAACCCTTCTATTGAGCCTAAAGCAATCATGCAAATCGCACATGGCATGGCAGAACACATCGATCGTTATGATGAATTCGCAAATTTTTTAGTAGAACGCGGCATATTAGTTTATGGAAATGATCATCGTGGACATGGTCAAACGGGAAAAAAATACGGAACTGGTTATTTTGACCAAGCAAACGGATTTGACAAAGCAACAAATGACTTACTAACCTTGACTGAAATGATTAAAATGAGACACCCTACTCTACCAATATTTTTATTTGGACATAGTATGGGATCTTTTTTAGTTCGCAATTATTTATTAAAAGAATCGAATCAACTTGCAGGCGTGATACTTTCAGGAACTGGTTCTGAACCAAAACTCATTACTAAAATAGGGAAAATGATTGCAAAATCACAAATAACCTCCCATGGATGGAATGAACCTTCTAACTTTTTAAATAAAGTAGTATTTGGAAAGTACGCACGTTACTTTAAACAACGAGAAACTGCATTCGATTGGCTTAGTCGAGATCAGCGAAATGTAAAGGCTTATCTTGACGACCCAGATACTGGTTTTATACCTAGTGCTTCCTTTTTCTATGATCTCTTTAATGGGATTGAAGTCATCCAAGATCAAAAGAAAATAGCTACTATTGCAAAAGATCTCCCGTTTTTCTTTATTAGCGGAACCAATGATCCTGTTGGTAAGTTTACCAAAGGTGTTAACAAAACAATTAAACAGTACCAAAGCAAAGGCATTAATAAGATAGATTTTAAATTTTATCAAGATGCTAGACATGAGTTACTTCATGAGATAAATCGTCAAGAGGTAATGGAAGACATACACAAATGGCTCTTAGAAAATAGGTAAAAAGCACAAATATGCTTGATAATGATTTATTTTGGCAGTTTTTGATTGAAAATAAAGGTAGGTTGTTTTATTATAAAGATAAAGCCCTTACAATTAGGTGGGATTAAAAATGTTAACACCGAAAAGACACAAATTAATCAGTGAAGTTATTCAAAAACAACAATTAGTTACCATTCAAGAATTAGTAGCTTTAACAGGGGCATCTGAATCAACTATAAGACGAGATCTAAGTGAATTAGAAAAGCAACATTTACTTGTTCGAATACATGGTGGCGCTACGTTAAAGCAATCAAAAAGCCAAGAATTGAGTTATCCCGAGAAATCGAGACAACATATAGATAGTAAGAAAAGGATTGCTTATTATGCATCAGCGTTAATAGAGGAAAATGATTGTATCTATCTAGATGCCGGAACGACAACATATGAGATGATACCATTCTTAGTAGATCGGAATATAACGGTCGTTACAAACGGCTTAACCCATGTAGAATTGCTCAGTCAACTTAATATTAAAACGTATTTACTTGGCGGTTTTGTGAAAAATACAACAAGAGCACTAATAGGGCAAGGTGCACAAGCAAGTCTTCTGCAATATAGATTAGATAAATGTTTCCTTGGTGTGAATGGAATCCATAGTGATTATGCTTATACAACACCAGATCCAGAAGAAGCAATAATAAAAAAAACTGCTTTAAAAATAGCCCAGAATGGTTTCGTGGTAGCAGATGCTTCAAAACTAAACCAGATTTCTTTTGCTAAAATTGATGACCTACAAGCAGCGACAATTATCATAAACAAACCAACAGAAGCTTCACTTGATTTGTTTGAAAAGAAAACTAACGTAAAGGTTGTGACAGAAGAATGATATACACATGTACATTAAATCCATCAATTGACTACATTATTCATGTCTCAGAATTTCAATTTGGTGAATTAAACCGTGGCGAACAAACTTCATACTACCCTGGTGGTAAAGGGATTAATGTTTCACGTGTTTTAAAAAGGCTCGCTATCAATAATACAGCACTTGGATTTCTTGGTGACTTTACTGGTGATTTCATTAAGAATAAGTTGCAAGCAGAAACTGTGCAAACAGACTTCATACCTGTACAAGGAACTACTAGAATTAATATGAAGATGAAGTCTAATAAGGAAACAGAAATTAATGGTCCAGGTCCTTCGATTTCCACTGATCAGTTAGAGGAACTATATACGCAAATCAGAAATTTAAAAGCAGGAGATATTTTAGTTGCAGCTGGTAGTATCCCAAATACAGTTCCTTCTAATTTCTACGTAAAAGCAGCTGCAATTTGTGAAACTAATGGCGTACAAATGGTTGCTGATACATCTAGCCAAGGATTAAAAGAACTACTTGGAACGAAACTATTATTAGTTAAACCAAATCAACAAGAACTTGGTGAATTATTTGATGTCAACATAGAGACAATAGAAGATGCCGTAACATATGGCAAAAAACTACACGAACAAGGAGCTCAAAATGTTATTGTTTCCATGGGCGGAGATGGAGCAGTTTATATCTCAGAACAAGGAAGCTTTATTGCAAAGGCACCTAAAGGAACCGTTAAAAACACAGTCGGTGCAGGGGATTCTATGGTATCCGGCTTTCTAGCTGCATATACCACAGAAAAGTCTGCTGAAGATACATTTCGATATGCAGTAGCTACAGGAAGTGCAACTGCATTTAGCGCAGATTTATGTACAAAAAGTGATGTAGAGGCTCTATTAGATAAAGTAGAAATAAAAAGAGCTTAATCAACAAGATGGTTAAGCAATGTTATTGGACTTCACCCTCATATAATGGTATTGTAGTGTAGGTATAACATAGAAAGATTGGAATATTTAATTCCCTCTTTTTTAGGAATCTTACAATTATGCGACGTTTTTGAAGAAACCCTTGAAATCACAACTAAAAACAGAGTAAAATTGTAATGTAACATACCTATAAAAATTTATAAATAATTCAGGAGGTTTTTCTCATGTCAGCAGAAAAAACAGTTAAAATTACAGATTCAACAGGTGTACACGCACGTCCAGCAACAGTGCTTGTAAATAAAGCAGGAAGTTTCGCTTCAGACGTTACAGTAGAATATAACGGTAAGTCAGTAAACTTAAAATCTATTATGGGCGTTATGTCATTAGGAATTCCAAAAGACGCTGAAATTAAAATTGTTGCGGAAGGTTCTGATGAGCAAGAAGCAGTAGATGCAATTTTTGAAGTGATCAAAAAAGAAGGACTAGGGGAGTAATTATTAATGAGTAATATCAAAGGGATCGCAGCATCAAACGGAATTGCTATTGCTAAAGTTTATAAATTGGCTGCTCCGGATCTTTCTTTTGAAAAAAAGAAAGTTGACGATGTGGAAGCTGAAGTGGAACGCTTAAGTAAAGCACTTGAGATTTCCAAAACAGAATTAGAGAAAATAAAAGAAAATGCTCGCAAAACACTTGGCGATGAACATGCTGAGATTTTCTCTGCACACTTACTCGTACTAAGTGACCCAGAAATGATTAATCCGATTAAAGATAAAATCAAAACAGATCAGGTTAATGCTGAATTTGCTTTAGACGAAACAGCTACTATGTTTATTGACATGTTTAAAGCGATGGAAAACGAATACATGCGGGAACGTGCTGCCGACATTCAAGACGTAACAAAACGTGTAATGGCTCACCTACTAAATGTATCATTTCCAGATCCAGCATTAATTGATAAAGAAGTTATTGTTGTTGCAGAGGATCTTACTCCATCTGATACAGCACAACTAAACAAGAAGTTTGTTAAAGGGTTTACCACTAATATCGGTGGACGTACATCTCACTCAGCAATTATGGCTCGTTCATTAGAAATTCCTGCTGTTGTTGGAACAAAAACAATAACAACAGATGCAATTGAAGATGAAATTGCAATTGTGGATGGGATTGACGGTGAGGTTATTATCAACCCAACTAAGGAAGAAATAGCAAAGTATGAACAAAAACACGCAGATTTCGAAAAGCAAAAAGAAATCTGGGCGCAATTAAAAGATGAACCAACTGTTTCTTCTGATGGAGAACATGTTGAACTTGTCGCAAACATTGGTACACCAGAAGACGTTGCTGGTATTATTAATAATGGTGGAGAAGGCGTTGGTCTATATCGTACGGAGTTTCTTTATATGGGTAAATCCCAGCTTCCAACCGAAGATGAACAGTTTGAAGCCTATTCATCTGTTTTAGAACAAATGGGTGATAAACCAGTTGTAGTTCGTACACTAGATATAGGTGGAGATAAAGAGCTTAGCTACTTAGATTTACCTAAGGAAATGAATCCATTTCTAGGATTCCGCGCTATTCGTTTATGCTTAGAGCGTGATGATATTTTCCGTGTACAATTACGTGCACTTCTACGTGCTAGTACATATGGGAACCTAAAAATTATGTTTCCTATGATTGCAACTTTAGATGAGTTTAGACAAGCTAAAGCACTATTAGAAGAAGAGAAAACAAACTTATTAAACGAAGGTGTCAATGTTTCCGATAAGATCGAAGTCGGTATTATGGTCGAAATCCCTTCAACTGCTGTAATTGCTCGTCAATTCGCTAAAGAAGTTGATTTCTTCAGTATTGGAACAAATGATTTGATTCAATACACAATGGCTGCCGATCGTATGAATGAACATGTCTCTTATCTATACCAACCATACCACCCTGCTATCTTAAACCTTGTTAACAATGTTATTGAAGCAGCACATGCAGAAGGCAAATGGGCTGGAATGTGTGGGGAAATGGCTGGCGACTCAATTGCAATTCCAATTCTCTTAGGTCTTGGATTAGATGAGTATAGTATGAGTGCAACTTCAATTCTTGCAGCACGTACACAAATAAAAGGATTGTCCAAGAAAGAGCTCGCTACTTTCAAAGATGAATTACTTAGCATGGGTACTGCAGATGAAGTTGAAGCATTTATTCGTGAAAAAACAAATCAATAAAGTAAAAAAGCAATCTCCAAAAGGAGATTGCTTTTTATTTACTCAACTTTCTCACCAAAAATTAAAGCTAATCGTTGACTGTTATCAGTTTGGAGTGTGTTCATTATATAGCTTGGCAATATTTAAATAGGTTGTTTATTAGTAAATAAACATAGACTGCGCAATATCATCGCTTAGCTTAAGTCGGAATTATCATCAACTGTGACGTAACATTCTGGTCTTACTCGCTACGTCAGCAAAATAGTTTCGCTTTCCGTGGGCACGAACCCATAGCCGTCAAGCTAAGGATAAAATATAGAAAAACAAAACAGTGTCCAAACAACTTTTTACTAAATATTGAATTATTTTACAACAAGGTAAATAAGAAGCGTTTCCTGCTTTATTGTGGAAATTTTATACAGTTGTTCTATGCTGCTTTAACGGTTCTTTCATACGCAAGATTTAGAATATCAAAAGGACTCTTATGCTTATAGCGATGATCTTTCCTTCCATGCCTGTAGACATTTTGATAGA
>NZ_QJSK01000033.1:0-14217 GCF_003426095.1 Paraliobacillus sp. X-1268 | reverse complement strand
TCAAGATGAGACTTCTCATCTTTTTAGAGTAAGATCCCTCAGAGACGATGAGGTTGATAGGTTCGAGGTGGAAGCGTGGTGACACGTGTAGCTGACGAATACTAATAGATCGAGGACTTAACTATAATACTATATGGTGTCTTGTTGTAATTCTTATCTAGTTTTGAAGGTATAATTAATTTTATTCTTTTAAACTCTTGATTTTTTATGAAAAACAGGTATAATACTTGTTGTCATTAAAATTCAAAATACACTTGGATGTATACTCTAAATGATCTGGTGACAATAGCGAAGAGGTCACACCTGTTCCCATGCCGAACACAGTAGTTAAGCTCTTCAGCGCTCATGGTAGTTGGGGCTTTGCCCCTGCAAGAGTAGGACGTCGCCAGGCATATATCCATTATTCCACAGTAGCTCAGTGGTAGAGCAATCGGCTGTTAACCGATCGGTCGTAGGTTCGAGTCCTACCTGTGGAGCCATATGGAGAGCTGTCCGAGTGGCCGAAGGAGCACGATTGGAAATCGTGTAAACCGCTAACGCGGTTTCGAGGGTTCGAATCCCTCGCTCTCCGCCACTTACATACAACTCATTGTATAATTAATTTAGGCCCGTTGGTCAAGCGGTTAAGACACCGCCCTTTCACGGCGGTATCACGGGTTCGATTCCCGTACGGGTCACCAATGGAGGATTAGCTCAGCTGGGAGAGCACCTGCCTTACAAGCAGGGGGTCGCAGGTTCGAGCCCTGCATCCTCCACCATTTTAAACAAGTAATTTTATAGTAGAATTATTTAATTCTACATTATCGCGGGGTGGAGCAGTCTGGTAGCTCGTCGGGCTCATAACCCGAAGGTCGCAAGTTCAAATCTTGCCCCCGCAACCAAATTATTGGTCCGGTAGTTCAGTTGGTTAGAATGCCTGCCTGTCACGCAGGAGGTCGCGGGTTCGAGTCCCGTCCGGACCGCCATTTTTATAAAACTACAATTATTTTACTTGGCTCGGTAGCTCAGTCGGTAGAGCAACGGACTGAAAATCCGTGTGTCGGCGGTTCGATTCCGTCCCGAGCCACCTTTTTTTATTTGGAGGGATAGCGAAGTTGGCCAAACGCGGCGGACTGTAAATCCGCTCCCATCGGGTTCGTAGGTTCGAGTCCTACTCCCTCCACCATTTTTGAATATATTTATATAAGAATATAGGGGTATAGTTTAAAGGTAGAACAGAGGTCTCCAAAACCTCCGGTGTGGGTTCAATTCCTACTACCCCTGCTTTTTTTATTGTGGCGGTCGTGGCGAAGGGGTAAACGCACCGGATTGTGATTCCGGCATACGTGGGTTCAATTCCCACCGGTCGCCCTATTTTTTTACATTGGGCTATAGCCAAGCGGTAAGGCAACGGTTTTTGGTATCGTCATGCGCTGGTTCGAATCCAGCTAGCCCAGCCATCATCTTGCGGAAGTAGTTCAGTGGTAGAACATCACCTTGCCAAGGTGGGGGTCGCGGGTTCGAATCCCGTCTTCCGCTCTCTTTTCATATAGTTTTATTATAATGGCGGTATAGCCAAGTGGTAAGGCAGAGGTCTGCAAAACCTTTATCACCGGTTCAAATCCGGTTACCGCCTCCAAATAACATGCCGGTGTGGCGGAATTGGCAGACGCGCATGACTCAAAATCATGTTCCTTCGGGAGTGCCGGTTCGACCCCGGCCACCGGTATTTAAGTTTTTTGTTCAGGTATGTCAATTAACTGTTAATATTTTGTAATATCAAGTGTTTCCTACATTTTGGGAAACGCTTTTTATTTTGAAAAATGTTCCTTCTAGAATGTGAGTCGAACCTATACCATAGCTATTATAAACATATCATTTAAGCAAGAAATATTAACGTTTCTCAGATTGTGAGAGACGTTTTTTTTATTTTTATTTAACAAAAATCTAATTTTATATTTAATAAATATTTTTTAATCTATCAAAAAATGCTATTCATACGCTGGCAAATGTAATTTAATTAATTTCTCTTTTTTCATTGACATTAATTATGAAAGCGGTATATAATTTATATTATAGAACAGAGTTCCATTATACGGAACGTAAATTAAATCTTTTATATTGAATATTTATTTTATTATTCAATGTATAAAAAATGTACTTACCAAATATAATCATGAGAACATAGATAGTTAGTTCTATATTTTTTGCATACATTTGCAAAAAAAGGGCTTCTAAAGAGGCTACTACTATTAGTGAGGAAGATGTTTTATGAGTAAAAGGATAGTTACAATTGGTGAGGCTATGGGCTTATTTGTAGCTGGTGAAGTAGGACGGCTTGAAGATGTAAAGACATTCACTCGATCAATAGCAGGTGCCGAATTAAATGTTAGTGTTGGCTTAGCTAGATTGAATCACGAAGTATATTATACGACCAAAGTTGGCAATGATCCACTTGGAGAATCAATCATAAATTTTATAAAAAAGGAAAGAATCCATAATGATTTTGTCTATCAAAGTAAAAAGGATTTGACTGGATTACAATTAAAGGAAAAATCTATCGAAGGGGATCCGAATGTAGCAAGTTTTCGAAAGAATAGTGCGGCTAGTAAAGTTAGTTTAGCTACCATACAGGAAGTGGATTTTTCTATTTTTGATTTTGTTCATCTAAGTGGCATATTCTTAGCTTTGTCTTCTGAAACAAAAGCTGTTTCTCATTATTTTGCTGAGGAAGGAAGAAGAAACGGGGCATGTATAACCTTTGATCCTAATCTTCGTCCTAATTTGTGGAGTAGTAAGAAAGATATGATTATAAATATAAATGAATTGGCAGCAAAATGTGATATCGTTCTTCCAGGTATTTCTGAAGGGGAAATTCTTACTGGATATAAAGAACCAGAAGATATTGCAAACTTTTATTTAGAAAGGAATGCAAAGTATGTTGTTATCAAGCTTGGTGAAGAAGGTGCATATGTAAAAGGACATGATAGAGAAGGTAAATATATTGAAGGCTTTAAGGTTGATAAAATTGTGGATACTGTTGGGGCTGGAGATGGATTTGCAGTAGGTGTAGTCAGTGGGTTAGCTGAGGGATTATCGATTGAGGAATCTGTTATTCGCGGAAATGCAATTGGTGCTATTCAACTACTTTCATCAAGTGATAACGAAGGATTGCCAACTCGAGTTATGTTAGAAAAATTTTTAAATACATCAAAGCATCAAAAAATTTAAAGTTAAATACAACTATTTTCATAATCTATAGGAGGCTTTAAAAATGGAAAAAAGATATGCAACACATCCAGAACACGCAAAAACATTTGGTACAGAAGAATTACGTCAGCATTATTTGATTGAGGAACTATTTGTGCTTGGGCAAACTAAAATGGTCTATTCGATGGAAGATAGAACAGTTATAGGTGGTGTAACACCTACTGAGGAAGCGATCTCTTTAGAAACAGATGAGGAAATAAAGGCCAATTACTTTCTAGAGCGAAGGGAATTAGGGATTATTAATGTAGGTAATTCAGGCAAAGTTTTAATTGATGGTCAAGAATTTCTGATGGATAATAAAGACTGTTTGTATGTTGGAAAAGGAAATAAAGAAGTTTTATTCTCTAGCACTGTAGCGAGTGAACCAGCAAAGTTTTACTTGTTTTCTGCACCCGCTCATAAGGAATATCCGATTCAAAAGGTTTCTTTTAATAGTATTGACGGTGATCAATTAGGAACAAATGAGAGTGCAAATGAACGTGTTCTTCGCCGTATGATCCATGATGATGGCATACAAAGCTGCCAAATTGTTATGGGAATGACGCAATTAAAATCAGGAAGTGTATGGAACTCTATGCCAACGCACACACATGACCGCAGAATGGAAGCATACTTATACATCGATTTAGACGAAAATGCTAGAATGGTTCATTTAATGGGGCAACCGAGCGATACGAGGCATCTTATAATGAAAAATGAGCAAGCGGTAATTTCACCTCCTTGGTCTATCCATTGTGGAGCTGCTACAAGTAATTATACGTTTGTATGGGCTATGGCTGGGGAGAATAAACAGTTCACTGATATGGATCATGTACAGATGGATAAATTAAGATAGTCTAGTAGATGAATAGTAATATAACTAGAAAATAAAAAGAATGGGGTTTGGACCATGACTTTAGAAAATTTTTCATTAGATTTTTTTTCATTAACAGGTAAAGTTGCAATTGTTACAGGAGGAAATACAGGACTAGGGCAAGGTTATGCAGTTGCTCTTGCTAAGGCAGGCGCAGATTTATTTGTGGTAACATATGGTACTGATTGGGATGAAACGAAAGAGCTTATTGAAGAAACTGGACAAAAGGTTACTTTTTATCAAGCAGACCTTTCAAACAGAGATAGTATTAAACAAGTTGTCGATACATGTGTAAATACCTTTGGTAAGGTTGATATTTTAGTCAATAATGCAGGAACAATTCGTCGTTCTCCATTACTCGAATATAAGTCTGAAGATTGGGATGCCGTGATGGAAATTAATTTGAATTCCGTTTATTTCTTAAGCCAAGAGGTAGCAAAGGTAATGGCGAAGCAGGGTAATGGTAAAATTATAAATATAGCTTCTATGCTTTCCTTTCAAGGTGGTAAATTTGTTCCATCATATACAGCAAGTAAGCATGCAGTAGCAGGTATTACAAAGGCATTTGCAAATGAGTTGGGTGAAAAAAATATTCAAATAAACGCAATAGCGCCTGGATACGTAGCGACTAATAATACAGCTCCTATTCGAGCAGATGAAAAACGCAACGCAGAAATTCTAGCGCGTATCCCAGCAGGACGTTGGGCTCAACCAGCTGATTTAATGGGTGTTGTTGTATTCTTGGCTAGTCAGGCTTCTGATTACATGAATGGGCATATCCTTGCTATTGACGGTGGATGGTTAGCTCGTTAAACTAATTATATATAATTAGAGATGTAGTGCACTATTGGTGTATAAAATGAGTATTATAGGTGAACGATTAGTGAGCGTTAAAATAACCTTATTAATCGTTCATTTTTTTATAGCGTTTCATATTATATTGCTCCTTTCTCCTAAAAATTTATAATTGTGTCATCTTTGCAAAGTTTTCCATATATCTGTAGACCAAATATATAAGTGATGGTAAACTAAAAATAACAACGTTGTTATTTTTGACAAGAATAAGTTTGGAGGGATAATAGTGATAAAAATATCAAAAGAGGTTTTCGAGAAAAAACTTTATCCAGAGCGTGTTTTACAATTTGGAGAAGGGAATTTTATGCGTGCTTTTGTTGATTGGCAAATCGATATCATGAATGAAGCTGGTGTGTTTAATGGAAGTGTTGTTATTGTACAGCCTATCGAGAATGGAATGGTTGATAAATTAAATGAGCAAGATGGGTTGTACACGGTAATTTTGGAAGGTGTTAAGGATGGTTCTATTGTTAGAGAAAAGCGGGTAATTCAATCAATTAGTCGTGGCGTTAATCCATATCAGGATCTTGAAGGTTATCGTGCATTAGCGGAACTGGAAGATTTGCAATTCATTTTCTCTAATACAACGGAAGCTGGAATTGTTTTTAATGAGGATGATCAATTAGATGACCCATTACAAAAGACTTTTCCTGCAAAGCTAACCGCATTTCTTTACCGCCGGTTTTTACACTTTAATGGTGATATAAATAAAGGATTGACTATCATACCCTGTGAACTTATTGATCGTAATGCAGACTACTTAAAAAAATATGTTTTACAGTATGCCTCATTGTGGAAACTTTCGAAAGCGTTTACAAAATGGTTGGATAGTGCAAATAGGTTTTGTTGTAGCCTTGTAGATAGGATTGTACCTGGTTTCCCTAAAGATAGTTCAACTAAAATAGAAAACGAATTAGGATATCGAGATGAATTAATGGTTGTAGGTGAGCACTATCATCAATGGATAATTGAAGGGGCGGAGTCTTTGAAGGAGAGCTTTCCAGCAGACAAGATAGGATTAAATACTATTTTTGTTAGTGATTTAGATCCTTATCGAACGCGTAAGGTGAAAATACTAAACGGTGCCCATACAGCAATGACGCCTGTTGCTTATCTATCTGGTGTTGATACCGTACAAAATGCAGTAGAAGACAAACTCATCGGTAAATATATCGAATCACTTCTCTATCAGGAAATTTTGCCAACAATTAATTTTCCTGAAAGTGAGCTACACACGTTTACCGAGAATGTACTTGATCGTTTTCGAAACCCCTTTATTGAACACTATTTGATAAGTATCTCTTTGAACTCTGTTGCAAAGTTTAAGGCGCGAGATCTACCTACTTTATTAGATTACATTACCTTGAAAAATGAAGTTCCGAAAAAGTTAACTTTTGCATTTGCAGCACTATTTTATTTTTACCGAGGGAAAAGAGGAACGGAATCTATTGATCTAAAAGATGATCCTGAAATAGTAGCATATTTTAGAACACAATGGAATAGTTATGATGGGTCAAGTGACAAGATGGTGGATATTGTCCGTAATATACTAGCAAAACAAGACTGGTGGGGAAGGGATCTTAACAAATGTGTTGGTCTAAGTGAATTAATAGCCACTAATCTTTATACAATGGATAGACAAGGTGTAAGGAAGGCATTGTTAGAACTAATGGAGGCTGAGGCACATGCATAAATTCATTCAATTACAGGAAGATGATAATGTAGTAGTAGCACTGTGTGATTTAAAATCGGGTACTACACTAACGGTTGATAATGTATTAGTCACACTTAGAGAGGATGTGCCACAAGGACATAAGGTTGCAATTTTACCTATTGATAAAAATAAAGATATTATCAAATACGGCTATCCGATAGGACATGCAAAAGAAGCAATTGAAGAAGGCACGCATGTACACACAAAAAATATGAAAACAAACCTAACTGGAATTGAGGATTATACGTATCTACCAAAATTGACAAAGAACCTTTATTCAAATGAGAATCATTTTTTTCAAGGATATCGAAGGCAAGATGGTAATGTTGGTATTCGTAATGAGTTATGGATTGTTCCGACTGTAGGATGTGTAAATGGTGTCGCAGATAGAATACTGGATAAATTTAAAGCTGATGTAGGAGATATTACTCCTTTTGATCAAGTATTGGTGATGTCACATCAATATGGATGCTCACAACTAGGAGATGATCATCAAAATACTAGAAAAATTTTGTCTGATATTGTTCTACATCCAAATGCTGGTGGTGTCCTTGTTCTAGGCCTTGGATGTGAGAATAATGTTGTAGAAGAATTTGAACAAGGACTAGGCAACTATGATCAGAGTCGTATTCGTTTTCTTGTTTCACAGCTTGTATCGGATGAAATAGAAGAAGGTGTCAAGGTACTAAAAGAGATTTACCAAGAGGCAAAACAAGATAAACGTGAATCGATTCCATTATCAGAATTACGTGTAGGTCTAAAATGTGGCGGATCAGATGGTTTATCTGGTATTACAGCCAATCCATTAGTTGGAAATTTTTCAGACTATTTGGTTGCACAAGGTGGGACGACAGTATTAACAGAAGTCCCGGAAATGTTTGGTGCTGAAACGATTTTAATGGAGCGCTGTATAGACGAACAAATTTTTCAAGATACAGTTTCTATGATTAATGATTTTAAGCAATATTTCATCAAAAATGAACAACCGGTTTATGAAAATCCTTCTCCAGGAAATAAAGCAGGTGGAATAACGACATTAGAGGATAAATCACTAGGTTGTACACAAAAAGCAGGAATATCGGTTGTCAAAGGCGTATTGAAATATGGAGAGCGTCTTAAAGAGCATGGCTTAAACTTGCTAAGTGCACCTGGTAATGATTTGGTTGCAGCTTCAGCACTTGCTTCAGCAGGATGTCACCTTGTTTTGTTTACAACTGGAAGAGGCACGCCATTTGGAACTTTTGTACCAACATTAAAAGTCTCGTCCAATACATCATTATTCGAAAGAAAACCACATTGGATTGATTTTAATGCTGGAATATTACTAGATTCTCCAAATGAAGTAGTATTAAATGACTTTGTCAATTATGTAATCGAAGTAGCGAGTGGTAAGGAATCAAATAATGAAGTGAATGGTTACCGAGAACTAGCAATTTTCAAAACAGGGGTGACACTTTAACAATTGGAGGATGGGAAATGAGAGTACTTTATTTGGATTGTTTTTCAGGTATAAGTGGTGACATGACTATAGCGGCACTACTTGATGCGGGGGCAAGTTTGGATTTGTTAGAAAGAGAATTAAATAAGTTAAACATAACTAGTGAATACGAATTAAAATGTGAGAAAGTTATTCGGAATGGGATTACCAGTAGCAAATTTGATGTAATTTTACTGAATGAGAAAAATAATAGTGATAACCATGTGCACACACATACAGAAGAGCATGCGCATGATCATGCTCATTCCCATAATCACGATCATCACCAACGTACGTATAGGGAAATTGTTAAGATGATTAATAATGCGAGTTTGGTTGATCGCGCAAAAGAATATGCACTAGCCATTTTCAAGAAAATAGGAGAAGCAGAAGCTTCCATCCATGGTGTGTCGTTAGAGGAAGTTCATTTTCATGAAGTCGGTGCGGTCGATTCGATTATCGATATAGTTGGCACAGCAATATTGATAGATCAATTAAAGATTGAAAGGATAATAGCTTCATCTGTTCCAGTTGGCTCAGGGCACATTCACATTGATCATGGGATATATCCAGTGCCTGCACCAGCAACCTTAGAAATGTTAAGAGGTGTTCCAATTGCAACTAGTAATGTCCATGCAGAATTAACAACACCTACAGGGGCAGCTATTGTTTCTGTACTTAGTAGTGATTTTGGAACCTTCCCTGAGATGAAAGTTAATGAGATCGGTTATGGCGCGGGCACGAAAATTTTTACTAATCATCCAAATGTATTACGAGTAGTAATAGGAGATAAAGAATAGAATTGAACTAGTCAAACGGAGGGGTAAACATGGAATTAGGGATTTTCTCAGTTATGTCGCTTGGGTTTATTTTAGGAATAAAACATGCAATAGAACCAGATCACGTTATTGCTGTATCAACGATAGCCAGTCGTAGTAAAAAAGTATTGCGTTCGTCATTAGCGGGTGTTTTTTGGGGTATAGGTCATACTGCAACGTTATTTATAGTAGGTCTGATTTTTATATTAATGAAAGGTGAAATATCCACACCGTGGATGATGTCTCTAGAGTTATTAGTGGGCCTAATGCTTGTATATCTAGGTTTTACAACTGTTATTTCCTATAGATATCATAGTCATCACGTACAAAAGAGCGATAAGAACTCTTTTCGTAAATCTATGTTAATTGGATTAGTACATGGACTTGCTGGAAGTGGTGCGATGATTTTATTAACAATGAGTACGGTAGATAATGTCTGGTTAGCAAGTGGATATATTATTATTTTTGGAGTGGGTACGGTGATTGGTATGCTTTTATTTACAACTTTGATAGGGATACCATTTGTCGTAAGTAAAAACAAACAATATCTAAATAAAGTTCTTACACAATTAACTGGGGGAATAAGCGTATTGTTTGGAATCTATTATATATATAATTTAGGTGTCAAAGATGGTTTATTTACTATTTGGATGCAAGCGCTGTAACTTTTTTATAATAGCTTCCATTCAAATAAGGAGGGTCATAATGGGAATAATTGAAGAATACTTAGATAACTTATACAAGGAAGTTTCTCAAAGCAAACCTGTTAAATACGATCCAGTTTTGAAAGATCAGTTGTGTAAAGATGTTTCACGATCCTTAGGACATTTTGATTACGTTTCTAAGGATGTTCAAACCATTTTACTCGAAAAAATAGAAATGGATAGTTACACAAGAATGCGACTACAAATTAAGACTATTGGTTCACTGCATATGTGTTTTTATTTATTATTACCACAAATAAATGGGGGTAAAAAAATTCCAGCAGTTATGGCTGTACATGGTCACGGTTATGGTAGCAAAGAAATAATTGGTCTAGATCGAGATGGAAATGAATCAGAAGAGCGAGGCATATATAAACATTTCGCAGTGGAATTAGTGAAAAAAGGTGTGGTGGTAATTGTTCCAGAATTAGTAGGATTTGGTGATCGAAGGCTTGAGGAAGATGAAAGTGCAGATAATTCATGTTATCGAATTGCTAGCCAGTTATTACTTTACGGTAAAACATTAGCCGGACTACGTGTTGCTGAATGTAGAAGGTTACTAGACTATATGGAAAGTCAAGATGTGATTGATACAAATAGGATAGGGATCATGGGTTTATCAGGTGGAGGACTTGTTGCTGGATTTACCTCAATTCTTGATCAAAGAATTCAGGCGACCGTAATTAGTGGTTATACAAATACATTCAAAAATGGGATCATGGCTAGAAGGCATTGTCTCGACAATTATATTCCAAACATTTTATCATGTGGCGAATTGCCGAATTTAATAGGTTTAATTGCACCAAGACCGCTATTCATTGAAGCTGGTAAAGCGGATCATTTATTCCCAATTGAAACAGTTAAGACTGCAATGGAAAAACTAAAAAAAATCTATCACCTGCAACAAGCTGATAATAATTTAACAAGTCATCTATTTGAAGGTGGCCATGAAATTAGTGGGGAACTATCCTATCAATGGCTAATAGAACAGTTAACTACTGGATAAGGCTTGCAAGGTATTTTAATATACTAAACAAAAAGCTGTTTCTATGCTAATCGATTAGCATAGAAATAGCTTTTATTTGTGCTTATGATCCGTTCTGTACTTTCCTGGTGTAATGCCTTCTATTTTTCTAAAGGAACGAATGAAGTTTTGAGAATTATTATATTGCAAGTTAGCAGCAATTTCTTTTACAGATAAATTGGTCTCGACAAGCCATTCCTTTGCTTTGTTCAGACGATACATTAAAAGGTATTCACTAAAAGAACGCTTAGTTTCTTTTAGGAAAATATTACTCAAATAATTAGGGTTATAGTGAAGTTGTGCTGCAATTGAATCCAGTGAAATATCTTTGTCATAACTGTCTTGAATGATGTGAATTATTTTATCTGATAATGACTTATTATCAGTTTTAGTACGTTTGTCTACTTTTTCAATTATGGGATGTACGAGTTGTTCTTTAAACCAATCTTGAATAGTTTGTAATGTTTTTAAATCGTAAATTTCCATTAAGAAAGGACGATTGTCCAATTCAACTATTTCTATACCTAATAATTGCTTTAACTCCATTAAGTCATATAAAAACCGTGTGAGAATAACATTATAATAATTATGGTGCATGTCACCATTTGAAATATATGCAAAAAAGTTATTTAGCTCAGTATTTGCTTTTGTTTTATCTGCTAGCTTAATAGCATCAAATAGTTTGTACTTAATGTTAGAAGGATAGTCAATAAAAAATTGATAGTTTCTGTTTAAGTTATCATAAAAAATTATTGACTCTTTCCCGTGTTTTATACGATATTTAAGAGCTTCCTGGCTTTCATTGAAGGCTAATTTTGCTTGTATTAAGTCTGAAAAAGGGCGACTGATTCCGATACTAATAGATAAATGAAAAATATTTTTAATTTCTTTTTGGACCAAAGCAGCTTGCTGGTTAATATAAAATGTATGTTCATTTTCTTTTTCAAAATCAGTAACTAGAACTGTCGCTTGTGTCTGATTAATAACAACAGGCGTTAAGCGGCTTTCTGAATCAATCAAATCTTCAAGGACGTTATTAATTGCAAACAACAAAAGGTCTGTATCACTTTTATTAAAAGTACTATTCTCAAAAGTATCAATTTGTAACGCGAAAACGCTTAGTTGCTTCCAAGATTGTTTGTAATTAAATGATGTCAGTTTAATTGGAATTTCATGATTACCTACTTTACCTTGCAACAATCGTATAATGAATAATTGTTTTAATTGATTTACCTGTCTTTGCATTTTGTTTTCCAAGTCATTATTTTTACTTAACAACTGGTTAATATGTGATTCAATTAATTCAAATTCATTATGTTTTGTTTTCTTCATGTCGCTTTTATCAGGATTGGAATTTCGAACAAGTTCTTGGATGTGACGGATTGGTTTATAAATGTTTCTACTCCCCAATATAGAAAATGTCAGAGTAAGACAAAGAAGAATGGAACATATGACTATTGTTAACCATCGAATCGAGCTTAATTTACTGTTTAAGTCACTAATTTTCACAAAGGATAAGTAGGTCCAGTCGTTATACTCTGAAGTTCGATAGGTGACTTTATAATCGATATCATCAATTTCATTATTAAATTGACCATCCTCAGATGAATTATTTATTTTAGAAATAATAGTTTCAGGAATTTCAAAGTTATTTCCAATATATCCAGGATTACTGTGAGCGATTATTTTGTTTGAATCATCAACTATTACAAAGGATTCTGAATCGATTTTTTCTGCCATAATATTGGTTAAGGAACAACTTGGAATAAAGACAACGACCATTCCAGTTTTATTAGACTGTAGTAAAGGTAGTTTTTTCACTAGATTTATATAGTGAGAACAACTATTCTGGACATTATTTTTAACGACAATCGAATCAAACTCTTCAAGCAACCAGGAAGATTTATCAGGTAATGACATATATTTTATATACATAGCATCGTTCTCTTCTTTACTAATAAAGGAAAGACCATTATTGTTTATTAACCAGTTGTTCTCAAAACTAACTAAAACGATATCTTCAATACCTGTATCTAATGTTTGTATATGATTCAGGTCACTTTTGATTGTTTGATAATTATAGAATACCTCAGCAGACATTTCTTCTCTAATAAATTGTTGGGTTTGTGAAGTTCTAACGAAATAAGTGACCGAGTGATCAATATTTTTTAGAACTTGCTCTACATTTGTTTGGATTTGATAAACATTTTGTACTTTCTCCTGTGTGGAATACTCTTGAATGGCTTCAGCTGATTTCCAAAAAGAAAGTGAACCTGTAATAATGACAGGAACTGTGCTCAGTATGATGAATAAGATTATTAATTTATAATAATGCTGTATAACTCCTTTTTTCATCAAATCGACTCCCCAACATGATTTATATAAATTTTGAAGTAAGTTTCCAAGACAACTTTATTTACACAGATATATTTGAATCGATTTGAGAGCGCTGCTTCTTTATTAAATTGTTAAAGGATAGATTGGCAAAGTACATAGTAATATAAGCGCTTACACTAAAACTAAAAAATAAAGTGATACCAGGTACTTTCATAGATGAGTAATAAATGCTTGATAATGCTATTAAAATTGCAATAGTATAAAGAATATTAGTGGCACCAATCATGATGGAATAAGTAATATATCTTCGAATAGATAAATTATAATGTACATAAACCGGCGCTATAAAAACAACTAGGATGAGATATAGAAAACTAGCTATAAATAAGATACCTAAAAATATGTTGTAATAACCACTATCCCTCATAAAACCTGTAAAACGTATGTCAATAAATAAAAGTGAACCTAATATAACAATTATAGCCATGATCCAGTTCGTTTTTAAGAATTCCTTTTTATAAGTAAAAATAAAAGTTTGAAATATTGGAATATCATCTTCTTTCAGAATCCATTTCCTAACAACAGTAAACATACTGATGGTTGCAGGCATGATTCCGAATACTACTAAACCAAGAATCGTCGCAACTATCCAAAGCAAATTAAGGTAAGCCAAACGACTTATTATCACACTCATTCTATAAAATGCTCCCCATAATCCTTTCAATTCCATATTAATCCCTCATTAATTAAGATATTTAATTTCCATTTTATTATAACATGAATGTATAATAATGTAAGAAAGTAATAATAATCATTAGATTAGATATTAATCTATTTAATTATATATAATGATTACTATGAAAATAAATCCAAAATATTTGTTCAATATAACAATTTAATGTTTGGATTTTTAGAAGCAGTGAATTTTATTGAATTGCTAAAACGTTTTCTCGAAAGGATGATTTTGTAACAATTATTACGGATGCAACTTATAATTATATTTTAGGATAGTTAGATATCTATATTTAACTATCCAGTTATTGAAGGTATTAGGACATGTGTGACCGTCAAGTAGAATGACACAATTTTTGCTTGTTAATTTGAAACACTTTGTTGACCAAATATAGTCGATCTATGCTTCATTCTCCAACTATCTTCATTCAAATGAATTATTTCTACTCGATGT
>NZ_QJSK01000032.1:0-18014 GCF_003426095.1 Paraliobacillus sp. X-1268 | reverse complement strand
AGAAAACAGAAAAAGCTTTATCTGGTATTTGTTCAACTAAGTCATGGATTGTATAGGCAATATCATTTTTTTGCAATTTAATTTCTAAATCTAACGGCAAAATTACTTGATTCATGTTATAATCTTTAAACATAAGGATACCTCCGATAGTTATTGTTTCGTCACTTTAATTTTATCAGAAGGTATCCTTTTTTGCTTACTTAAATTGTTTCAATTTTATAAAAAAGTTGCACCCTCCAACCATAAATTTGGAAAGGTGCAACTTTTTATTGTTTATCTGGGTTTTGTCCCAGCCTCTTTTTTATTATTGTTGTAAGATTTTCTCTTTAAGATCAGCTTGAAATTCAGCTTCTTTTAACATTGCGATTTCAAATTGGTATGGAGGCTTTTTGTTTTTCTTGTCTTCTCCTACATAAGGTGTTTCTAATATTTTCGGTAAATGACTTAGTTGGGGATGATGGACTATATAACGCAGCGCATCATAACCTATATAACCAAAACCAATATTCTCGTGCCTATCTTTATGAGCCTCAACTGGGTTTTTACTATCATTTACATGGATAACTTTCAATCGATCTAATCCAATAATGCGATCAAACTTGTCTAATACACCATCAAAATCATTTACAACATCATAACCAGCATCATGAATGTGGCATGTGTCTAAACAAATAGATAACTTTTCGTTTCGCTCTACACCCTCTATGATTCGAGCAAGCTCTTCAAAATTGCTACCTATTTCAGAACCTTTTCCCGCCATAGTTTCTAACGCGATCTGAACATCCTGGTCTTTTAATAATACTTCATTTAAACCCTCAATAATTCTATCAATTCCTTTGTCCACACCTTCTCCAACATGTGCACCTGGGTGTAAGACAATTTGTTTAGCACCTATAGCTTGCGTACGCTCAATCTCACTTTGCATAAAGGTAACGCCTAATTCAAAGGTTTCTTTTTTTGTTGTATTTCCCAAATTAATGATATATGGTGCGTGCACAACAATTTCCTCAATACCATTTTCTTTCATGTGTGCCTGACCCGCTTCAATATTTAGCTCTTCAATTGGACGTCTTCTTGTATTTTGTGGTGCCCCAGTATATACCATAAATGCAGTAGCACCATAAGATGCAGCTTCTTCGCTAGAACCCAATAACATCTTTTTTCCACTCATTGATACGTGTGAACCTATTTTCAATTCCAACACCTCTTCTTCAAAACTAACATAATCATAACAGAAACACTTGCTCCCATACAGAAAAATTTAATTAGGAACGTTTATTTTGTTTTTGACTAATTCTCTTTTTAAGTTTTTGTTGCTCATATTTCATTTTCTTTTTATATCCTGGTTTTACTTTTTTAGTTTTCCGGACACGATTCCAAGCCTCTTGATCAGTGGTAGTGCCTGTTTGTTTTCTTTGCGAACGTTCATTCCAAGCTTTTATTTCTTTCCATTCACCTTGTACAATATCGAATGTTGTAAACGATAGACCACGTTTAGTTAACTTTTGAATAAGGTTAACATCCGAATCGTCATAAAGATTAATGGCTGTTCCTTCCATCCCTGCACGAGCTGTACGACCCACACGATGAATATAGAATTCTTCCTCTTTTGGCATTTGAGCATTAATAACATGACTGATACCTTTAATGTCAATCCCTCTTGCAGCTAAGTCCGTTGCTACAATATATTGATAACGCAACGATTGTATTTCTTTTAACACACGCTTTCTTTCACGGGCTTGCAAACCACCATGTATCAAACCTGCTTGAATACCTTTTTCTTGTAATTGCTTGTAGAGCTTGTTAGCTGCCTCTTTACCGTTAGTAAATATTAAAACTAAATATGGATTAATTACTTCCGATATTTTAAGAATTACTTCAGCTGGCTCACGATGACGTAAAGGTACTAATCGATGCTCGATCTTCTCTGGGGCAAAATGGTCTTTAATATGAAAAGAAGATGGATTGTGTAAGTATTTAGTTAAAAAAGGTTGTAATCTTTCTGGAATAGTAGCTGAAAAAACTAATACTTGAATTGACTCTCGTGCTCGAACTAACATCTTATCTATTTCTGTGATTAACCCTAAATCTAGCATTAAATCTGCCTCATCTATTACAAATCCTTCTGCAGTATAGATATCTAAGGCACCCTCTTGAATTAAGTCTAAAATTCTTCCAGGTGTTCCAACCACAATTTGAGGCTGTATTTTTAACTTTTCAATCATTCTTTTCTTATCTGTTCCACCAATGAATAATTTTGCGTTGACTTTATCTTCTTGATTTGAAAAAGCCAGAATTTTTTTTACTTCATTGTGAATCTGTGTTGCCAGTTCTCTAGTTGGTGATGTAATGACAATTTGTACCTCTTGTTTATTTACGTCTAAACGACTACACAATGGTAATAAAAATGCATGTGTTTTCCCTGATCCAGTGTGTGATTGTCCAATTACACTTTCACCACGTAAAACAGCTGGAATAACTTTCTGTTGAATTGGGGTAGGTTCTTTAAATTGTAGATTGTCAATGACGCCCTCAATCCACGGTTTTAAGTTGTATTGTTTAAATTGATGATTTTCCATATAAGTTAACTCCTCATTTTTTCCAAATCGTTTTGTACATCTATTATAAGTTAGATATACTGAAAATGCACATTACATTTCATTATATATCCTATATTGCCAAAAACCTATCTTTTTATTTTGCTGTTACTTCTATGATCTATATAATATAAGTATTACACATTTTGATTAAGATTATTTTATGAACAATGCGAGTTTATCATAAAGCGATTATCGATTAAAAGATAATTTGAATTATTTATGACTAACAGAGCACAAATTCATAGCTATTATTCTTCAAAAAGTCGTGCGCTAATTAATTATATTCAAAAATAAAGCAGACTATCAACGGTCAGCCTGCTTTATTTCACTATAAAAATTGAAACGGTTCTGTATTCTTAATCGATTCCTCGAAAGTTACATTTAGAGATTTTTCTGTTGTTTTCTTCTCCAAATATGATTTTAAATATGCTTTCATAACCTTTTCTACATGATGTCCAGGATCAATGACAGCTAGGTCCATTGCCATCGCATCTTGTGCATCATGAAACGTCATATCGCCAGTTACATAAACATCTGCGCCCATAAGCTTAGCCTGATTAATAAAATCTTTACCACTACCACCTAAAACAGCGACTTTTCTAACCTTCTTATTGAGTTCGCCTACAACACGTAAAGCTGGGATTTCTAACTTTTCTTTAACCCTTAGACAAAAGTCATTTAGAGATATTGTCTCTTTTAATTCACCAATTCTACCTGCCCCAATTGAATCTCCATGTTCTGATGGAACCAATACACTTGTATCTATTACTTCTAATCGGTCTGAAAGTATATCACTAACACCACCATCAATAACATCTAAATTCGTATGAACAGCATAGACCGCAATCTTGTGTTTTAATAGCTTTTCAATAATGCGACCTTCTGACTTACCTGTGTCTATTTGTTTTAATGGTTTAAATAATAATGGATGATGTGCAATGATTAGATCTACTTCTTTTTCTATCGCCTCATCTACTACATTTTCTAAAACGTCTAATGTTAGTAATACTTTATTTACTTTATCTTCCGATGACCCTATTTGTAGACCGACATTATCCCAATCATAAGCATATTCCTTAGGTGCCAGTTCTTCAAGGATAGCGACAATATCACGTATGCGTACCATCTCCTGCACCTTGCAAAACCTCCTCTATTACTTTTACCTCTTGTTTGAAGGTTGTTAATTTTTCATAATTTATAGTTCGAGCTTGTTTCATTTGCTCAATAACACGCAATCGATTGTTTTTTTCCAATTCCCACTTTTCTTTAAACGTTTCATTTTTTTCCCGTAACAGGTGTGGGCCAAACAATAATTCTTTCTTAAGATCATGATAACCGATTAAGCCATCACCATGATCTGCAACTAACACCTCATAAATATGCCCATCTTCCTTAATAATCTGTTCTGCAACTAATTGATAGCAATGCGTTGAAAACCATTCACGAACTAAATGAGCATCCACATTCGGTTGGACAATAACACGTTCAATGTTAGATAATTTATCTTTCCCACTATCTAAAATTGAACGTATTAATCCTCCTCCCATACCAGCTATTACAATTTGACGAACGGGGTAATTTGCAATTACTTCTAAACCATTGCCTTTAACAACGTCAATTTGGCTGGTTAAGTTTAGCGCTTTTACGTTATCTTTTGCACTTTGAAAAGGTCCATCGTTTAATTCACCCGCAATTGCAAATGAAGTAGAATCATTGGAACAAATATAACTTGGTAAATAGGCATGATCACTTCCTATGTCAGCAAAATATGCTTTTTTAGGTATATATTTTGCTACTGTATGTAGACGATCTGATAATAATTTTTCATTCATTATAATTACCTCGCAAAAATTATTCTTTTCTTTCTAAAAAACATAAAAAAGAAAACTCATTACTATTCCTGTACTACCTAAAAAAATCAAAAACTTTCTTTTGCTACGCATACCAATTAAAATCCAGATAGCGCATTGAAAACCTGCGAAAAGCGTGGTTAATAAAATAGAACCAAAGCTCAGGTATATTAATGTGACGGAAGTCAATAAAATGATACTTAAAAAAATGATAAATGCATAGGCAATATATAATTGAAGCTTCTTCTTTGAGACAGTGTAAAAAACAAATGCAACAGTTACTATAAAAAATGAGAACAGAACTTGCATCCAGACATCTAAATGAGTAAAATATAAAATAAAAAATGAAATAGGTAATAAAAAAAGGTTTAAAGCCATGATACCTACACTAACTAAATTTATTCGTTCAGAATCAGGTTCTTCCGTTACAACGGTAGATTCACCCTCTGTATATAGAGCTAATAAAAAGTCACAATAATGACTCGGTAATAAATGAGACGCTTTCCAATATTTAATCTCTTTAATAATAATAGATTTACGATCTTCTGTCATTTGTCTGACACCTCACAAAAAGCAGTACTTACTAAAAAAGGCGCAGCCAATGAAACCTCCAACATATTCAAATCATAAATTGGAAAACTCATTGTCTGCGCGTATATTTCAAAGTGTTTATTCAAGGAAATCTTTTAAACGTTTACTACGACTAGGATGACGTAGTTTTCGTAATGCTTTTGCTTCAATTTGTCTGATTCTCTCTCTTGTCACACCAAAAACCTTTCCAACTTCTTCAAGTGTACGTGTACGACCATCATCAAGTCCAAAACGTAAGCGAAGCACGTTTTCTTCACGATCAGTTAAAGTATCTAATACGTCTTCAAGTTGTTCTTTTAATAGCTCGTAAGCAGCGTGATCAGAAGGGGACGTAGCTTCCTGATCTTCAATGAAATCACCTAAGTGAGAATCATCTTCTTCTCCAATTGGAGTTTCTAAAGAGACAGGTTCTTGCGCAATTTTAAGAATCTCCCTTACTTTATCAGGAGTTAATTCCATTTCTTCTCCTATTTCTTCTGGAGTTGGTTCACGACCAAAATCTTGTAGAAGTTGACGTTGCACTCTAATAAGTTTATTAATTGTTTCAACCATATGAACTGGAATACGTATTGTTCTAGCTTGATCAGCAATAGCTCTTGTAATTGCTTGACGAATCCACCAAGTTGCATAGGTACTGAATTTAAAACCTTTTCTATGGTCGAATTTCTCAACCGCTTTAATTAGACCCATATTTCCCTCTTGGATAAGGTCTAGGAATAGCATTCCTCTACCTACATAACGTTTAGCAATGCTGACAACTAATCTTAGATTTGCCTCCGCCAGTCTTCTTTTAGCTTCTTCTTCACCTTTTTCGATACGCTCAGCTAAACCAATTTCCTCTTTAGCTGACAATAGGTCCACACGACCAATTTCTTTTAGATACATACGTACTGGATCATTAATTTTAATACCTAACGGGACACTCAAATCATTTAAGTCAAATTCTTCTACTTTTGAAATTTCTTTCATACTGGGATCTTCTTCAGATTCACCAATTATTTCTATTCCTTGTTCACTTAGGTACTCATAATATTCGTCCATTTGTTCTGACTCTAACTCAAAATTGGCTAAACGCTCTGCCACCTCTTCATAGGCTAACACACCGCGTTTCTTTCCCATTTCTAAGAGTTGATCCTTCACTTGTTCTAGCGTCAGCGTCAGTTCATTTTCGTTTTCTTTTGAACGTGATGGCTTATTATTCGCCATGAGTTCCCCTCCTTCCAAACTAACTCACCATATCAATGACTAGCATTTTTAAGTTTTTTTTGTATCTCCATAATTTCCATACCTATTTGTGCTGCTTTAACGAAGTCTTGTTGTATTTCAGCTTTCTTTTGTTCTTCCTTTAAACCTTGTATAATTACCTTATCTTCTAGTTCTGCACGAATAATTCTGATATAGTCATTAATTTCTTTATCACTAATGTCTGAATGCGTTGGTTCCATTGCAATTTCCACAATATGATTTTTAGTTGATTGATCAATAACTTTTTCAATAAAATGACTAATATCAGGAGCAAAACCTTCTTCGTAGTATGCATATAAATGTGTCACAATAATTTTATGTGAGTCCACAGTAAAAGAAGCACCTAATTCTTCTTTTACTTTTTCTGCAATTGAAGAATCGTATAGCATATAAGCAATTAATTGTTTTTCTGCATTATGAAAAGCAGGAAGTAATTTATTTTTTCGCTTATATATTTCTGTGCTTTTAGTATGGCTAGTTGCTTTCCGGTTATCCTGTATCCCTAACTTTTTCCTACGTTGTTGAATTTCATCTAATACTGTATCAAGTGATAAACTAAATTGTTTAGCAATTTCCTTCGCATAATGTTCTTGTTCCATTGGACGATTAATCGTTGCTATTTCATCAATCACTTTTTCAATATATTGAATTCGATCTCCTTCTAAGTTAAGGTTAAAGTCCTTCTTCATATACTCCATCAAAAATGTCATATACGTATTACTTGCATCAAGTACCTCTTGTTGAAAACGTTCAGCACCATACATTTTTATAAATGAATCTGGATCCAGACCATTTGGAATGCTTGCAATCTTTACAGTGCAACCAACATGTCGCATTAATTTAGCAGCCTTGTATGACGCTTCAAGACCAGCACGATCACCATCATAACAAATTATTACGAGCTCAACATATCTTTTTAACAGTCTTGCTTGTTGCTCTGTTATCGACGTACCTAAGGTAGCAACTCCGTTTAATATGCCAGCTTGATGAGCTGCAATTACATCCATATATCCTTCAAATAAAACAGCCTGTCCTTGTTTACGGATAGCACTTCTAGCCAAATCAAAGTTATAAAGTAGTTTACCTTTTTGAAAAAGTGACGATTCTGGACTATTTAAGTATTTAGGTTCTTGCTCAGTAATGGTTCTTCCACCAAATCCGATACTTTTCCCTAAATGATTACGAATTGGAAATGTAACTCTGCCTCTAAAACGATCACTTACTTGATTTTGATCATTCGCTGTTAACACGCCTGCTTTCACCATTTGTTGTGGATGAAAACCTTTCTTCTCTAGAAATTGAACTATAACCTCACGTGATTGTGGTGAGTAACCAAGTTGAAACGTGTCAATTACTTCATCAGTAAACCCGCGTTCTTGTAAATAGCGATAACCTTGTTTACCTTCTTTTGTATGTCGTAATAAATGATGGTATAATTTAGTGAGCCATTCATACGCTTTTAAACTAGCTTGGTCTTCTTGGTTGTTTAATTGTTCAGATTGTTTCTCCATATTTTCGGGTAATTCATGACCACTTTTTCCTGCTAGTTGTTGAATTGCCTGATAAAATGAAAAACCTTCTATTTCCATAAGAAAAGTTAAAACGTTTCCGCCTTTTCCACATCCAAAACAATGAAAAATCTGTTTATCCTGTGTGACTGAAAAAGAAGGTGTACTTTCCCCATGAAAAGGGCATAAACCAAAAAAGTTTTTCCCTTGCTTTTTTAGCGTTACATACTCACCAATTACATCCACAATATCATTGGCTTTCTTTATTTCATCGATTGTCTCTTCAGGAATTTGACCTGACATATACATCACCATCATCTATATAGTTCTATAAAAAACGTAAAAATCCTGCAACATTCGACATTTTTTTAATAATAATCACTAAAATTATTACTTTTTATTATAATACCTCTAATTCAAGATGAATAAACTTATGATAGCTACTTATTCTAAATCCTTTTTTTCATAGCTGTACACTACATTTAATCCTCAAAAAATAACCTATTTGTTTATGTTCTACAAAAATAATGAAATTCCTTCTTAATTTGCATCAATAAGTAATAAATTAGCTGAATATAATAAAATATTTTTTCACAATCACTAATTATAATATATATATATTAAAAATGCTATTCTTTTGATTATATTATTGCATAAAACATACAATTATAATCATGATTTACGTTATTTCCCTTTATGTATATAAAATCCTTATACTATTATACAAGGATTTTATATTTAACAACTTATAAAGTTGTTTGAGATTGAATAATTACATTTGCTGTCTCTTCGACAGCTTTATTTGATACTTCAATAACAGGACAACCAATTCGATCGATTATTGCCTGAAAATAATCGAGTTCATACGTAATTCTTTCATGGGTCGCATAACTAGCTTGTTCTCCTAATCCAAGTGTCTTTAATCTCTCTCGCCTTATGTCATTTAACTTCTTGGGACTAATTTTTAAGCCAATGCATTTACTTGATGGTATTGAGAACAATTCTTTCGGTGGCTCTACTTCTGGTACAATCGGCACATTAGCTACTTTATAACTTTTATGAGCTAAATACTGTGATAAAGGTGTTTTTGAAGTTCTTGATATTCCTATTAATACGATATCTGCTTGTTCAATTCCCCTTGGGTCTCTTCCATCATCATATTTAACTGCAAACTCAATTGCCTCAATTCTTTTAAAATAGGCCTCATCTAATTTATGAACTAGTCCAGGTTCTAATTTTGGCTTCTTTTCAAAAAAACGCTCCATCCCTTCAAGCATAGGTCCAATAATGTCGATAGATTCTATATTCATTTCAATGGATGTTTGTTTAATAAATTGCCGTAAGATTGGATTAATTAGAGTGAATCCGATCATTGCTTGGTCTCTAGCTGCTTTATTTAGAACGAATTCAAGTTTTGTTATATTATCAATATATGGAATTCTAACGATTTCATACTTTCCACCATTAACAAATTGTGATAATGCTGCTTTAATAACTTGTTCCGCAGTCTCACCAACCGAATCAGATACTAAATATATCAGTTGTTTATTTACCATTTTCTCCTCCAAATAGTTACGATGTGAATTGCTGTTTCCATTCAATTTGGCTTAAATCAGCAAATTGCAGTATTAATTGTGCAATTTTGTTTAACAAGGAAATTCGGTTTTGTTTTAACTTATCGTCCTCAGTCATTACCATTGTATGATCAAAAAAGGCATGAATTGAATCAGTTAAAGTTGTTAATGTATCAATAGCTTTAGCGGCTTCAAATGATTCCATATTGTTTTGATAATTAGTTTTAACTTTTTCATAAACGTAGTACAATTCTTTTTCTTGCTCATTTTCAAACAAGTCAATATTTATGCCAGTATCTTTACCTTTTTTAGCTAAATTTATAACACGTACAAACGCCTCTTGGTCCGATTTAAATCCTGGATCTTGTCTTTTTATTGTTAATAATTTTGCCTTTTTAATCGTAAACATCATGTTTCCGATTTTATTCATAAGAGTAGCTTCTACAATATCTTGTTCAATTCCTGCCTCTTTTAAAATATAAGCTGCTCTGCCACGGAAAAATTCTGATATGTTTTGTTTAGCTTCTTCTTTTGAAACAGTCATAATTCCTAACGTATCATACAGCTTTTCAGTAACTGTAATAAAATCATCTATTGAAGTAGACCATTTTTGATCTTGTGCAATTTGTAAAATCCCCATAGCTTGACGTCTTAGACCATAAGGATCTTGAGAACCACTCGGTACTATACCAACTGATATACAACCAATTATAGTGTCTAGTTTGTCAGCAATACTAACAATTGCACCTTCCGTAGATGATGGCAAGTTATCATTAGCAAACCTAGGCATATAATGTTCATTTATAGCTTTAGAAACTTGCTGATTTTCACCAAATATAGTAGCGTATTTTTCACCCATAATTCCTTGTAACTTCGTAAATTCATTAACCATATTTGTTACGAGATCAAATTTACTTATTTTAGCAGCACGTAAGGCATTTTCTTTTGTTATTTGATCGACCTCTAGTACTTCAGCTATTTCCTCTGTTAACTTAACAACACGTTCTACTTTGTCAGCAATTGTACCTAAGTTTTCTTGAAAGACCATTCGTTCTAATTTTTCGAGATTTTTTTCTATTGATTGTTTTTGGTCTTCATCATAGAAAAACATTGCGTCTGAAAGTCTAGCATTTAATACCTTTTCGTTTCCTTTTGATACCACGTCAATATATTGATTATTTCCATTTCGAACTGCAATAAAATGAGGTAACAATTCACCATCACTATCTAATACTGGAAAATAACGCTGATGTTCTTTCATTGAAGTAATTAATGCTTCTTTCGGTATGGTTAAGAACGCTTCACTAAAAGATCCAAAAAATACGGTTGGATATTCAACTAATTGACTTACCTCTTCTAATAATTCCTTATCAAGTGGTATTGTCCAATTTTGTTCCTTTTCTAAATTAGCTATTTGTTCTACAATTACTTGCTTACGGTCCTTCGCATTAGCAATTACATATTGATCACGTAATTGTTCTTCATATGTCATTGTGTTGGTAATTTCAAACTTTGTTCCTAGGAACCGATGTCCGAACGAGTAATTTGATGTAGAGACACCAGCAATTTCAAACGGTATAACAGTTTGATCATTTAAACCAACTAACCAACGAATTGGTCTAATAAACCGCAATGAGCCTGTAGACCAACGCATATTTTTAGGGAAATTTAAATCTAAAATAACATGCTTAAATTCAGGTAGTAATTCCTCAGCAGTTTTACCTGCAATATATTTTGTAACATACGCATATTCTGTTCCATTTACATCTTTAAAAAAGATTTCATCCACATCTTTTCCTTGGCCTTTGGTGAAACCAATTGCTGCCTTCGACCAGTTACCTTCTTGGTCTAAAGCAATTTTTTTAGCAGGTCCTTTTGCCTCTTCTTCTATATCAGCTTGTTTCGTTGCAAGTTGTTCAATTACAACACCTAATCTTCTCGGTGTCACATACGTTGTAATTTTTTGAAAAGGTAGTCGAATAGCAGTTAACCATTTCGCTGTTTTCTCCTGTAATTGTTTTTCTGTTGCATCTAAGAAACGTGCCGGCATTTCTTCAAGTCCAACCTCAAATAATATATTAGTTGTTTTCATTTTGTTTTCCCTCCTCTTTTAACATTGGAAAACCTAATTTTTCTCGTTCCTCTACATAAAGTTTAGCTATAGCACGTGCTAAATTTCGTACACGTCCAATATAACCTGTTCTTTCAGTGACAGAAATTACGCCTTTAGCATCTAGTAAGTTAAAAGTATGCGAACATTTTAATACATAATCATAGGCTGGAAAAACCAATCCTTTTTCCATGGTTTGTTTTGCCTCTTGTTCATATGTTGTAAACAAATTAAACAACATATCTGTATTCGATTCTTCAAAAGTGTATTTCGAGTGTTCCAACTCTGGTTGATAAAAAATATCTCCGACCGTAACACCATCTGTCCATTCTAAATCGAAAACACTTTCTTTATCTTGTATATAAGAAGCAAGACGTTCCAATCCATATGTAATTTCTACTGCTACTGGTTTGGCTTCCATACCACCAATTTGCTGAAAATAAGTAAATTGCGTAATTTCCATACCATCTAACCAAACTTCCCAACCTAGACCTGCCGCACCAAGTGTGGGATTCTCCCAATTATCCTCTACAAAACGAATGTCATGTTTCAGTGGATCAATTCCCAATTTTTCAAGTGATTCTAAATATAGTTCCTGAATATTATCAGGTGATGGCTTCATAATTACCTGAAATTGATGATGTTGATAAAGTCTATTAGGGTTCTGTCCATAACGTCCATCTGCTGGGCGTCTAGAAGGTTCTACATAAGCTACATTCCAAGGTTCAGGACCTAGGCTTCTTAATAAAGTCATAGGTGACATAGTACCGGCACCTTTTTCCACATCATATGCTTGCATTAAAATGCAATTTTGATCTGACCAGTGCGTTTGCAGTGTTAAAATCATTTCTTGTATATTCATTATTATTCCCTCCGTCTCTATTCATTTACTATTTAAAATTAAGTGAAAACACACGCAAAATCCCGTCCCTATGCCTCAAAAGTATTGAGGCATAGGGACGGGATTTCCGCGGTTCCACCCTATTTGCTATTTAAATTTAAATAGCCACTTTTTTATTGCAATGCTCCAGAGTGCCTTCCTTTTAGTGACCTATATCCAGCTTACACCGACCTGGACTCGCTCTTATAGATATAATAAAAGTACTACTCTCTTTCTAAGCAAAACTCGTCGAATTGTAATGAAATCATACGGTAAATTTGGTGTTTTGTCAACTATATTACTAATTAATCAGCATCAGTAAAAAGATCTAATTGCTTCAAAAACTTTTTCGATTTAATAAAATAACCTCCGTACTGATCATAGTACGTTTCCATTAATGCTTGCATTAATTTTTTATTTTCTGTTTTTACTGATATATTGCCAATTCGCTCAATATCCACTGCAGAAAACATTTGAAGTAATTTTACAATTGCACTAGATATAGTAGTTGCCTCTTTATCAACCATTGCACATCTTTGGCAAAGTAGTCCACCTTCTTGTACAGAAAATGCGACATATGCTTCACTATGCTGTCCACAATGTGCACATTGTTGTAGTATTGGAGCAAAACCAGCCTTTTTATATAGTTTTAATTCGTACATCATTGTTATGATCTCTGGGTCTTTATCATCTGTTATGGCTTGTAAACTAAGAACAAACTGTTTATATATGAATGGATCAGCAATCTTTTCATCAATCAACTTATTGGTTAATTCGGCTATATAACTTGCATAAGCTGTTTTAATAATATCTTCTCTAATCTTTCTGTAGGACAGAATAATTTCGCCCTGCTGTAGCGTCCCTAAACCTGAACCACCCTGCATTAGAAATGTCCCAAGAATAAATGGCTGCGTTATCGCAGCCATTCTACTTTTTGGTTTTTTAGCCCCACGTGCAATTGCTGTTACTCTGCCTTTTTCTTTTGTAAATAAAGTAACAAGCTTATGTGTTTCACCATAGTCTTGTGTGCGTAAAATAACACCTTCTATTTTTTCAAACACTACATTCACCAATCCCCTAAGGCAAATTAACGACGCATTATACATTAAATTAATTTAAATCACGTTACAAAATATAATTCTAAATTAGGTTATCATATTCTTGTATTGCTTCATTATCAGGTTCTGTTCCACTATCATGATAGACAGTTTCCAATTCTTTCATTAATAAATAGGTTTCAATGTTTCCCGTCTGACTAAAGACCTTCCATGATATGTCGACCACAAGAAACCCCACCTTTCTATGTTAATAAAATATGTGCCTACTTATAGAATGACCTAGTCTAATTAAAGCATGAGTTAAAATATTTACCATGTATTAATAGTCGTCTTGACTAAAACCATATTCCTTTAAGCTCTGCGGACGATTTCGCCAATCCTTTTGAACTTTTACCCATAATTCTAAATAAACTTTTGTTCCTAATAATGTTTCAATGTCAATTCTTGCCTTTTTACCAATTTGTTTGAGCATAGAACCTTGTTTACCGATAATAATACCTTTTTGCGTGCTTCTTTCTGTAACAATCACAGCTTGTATACGCAGTTTTTCATCATCTTTTTCTATAATATCCTCAATCACTACCGCAATTGAGTGTGGAATTTCTTCACGAGTTAATTCTAATGCTTTTTCTCGTATTAACTCACTAATAATGAATCTTTCTGGATGATCTGTTACCTGATCTTCTGGATAATATTGTGGACCTTCAGGTAAATAACTTTTCAGCACACTAATCATATGGTCAACATTGTTACCTTCTAAAGCAGATATTGGTACGATTTCAGCAAAATCATACTTGTCCTTATATTTATCGATTAATAAAAACAATTCATCTGGATGTACTTTATCAATTTTATTTATAATTAAAAAAACTGGACTTTCTACATTTTCCAAGCGATCAATAATGTATTTATCTCCTGCACCAAAACCTTCTTCGGCGTTAATCATAAATAAAACAATATCTACTCCACTTAACGTGTTCTGCGCAATTTTAACCATAAAGTCACCTAGACGATGTTTTGGTTTATGAATACCTGGCGTATCAATAAATACAAATTGTGCGTCTGGCTCAGTTAAAACACCTTGAATCGTATTTCTCGTAGTTTGTGCTTTGTCACTCATAATAGCGATTTTTTGACCGATAACACGATTCATGAAGGTTGATTTACCGACATTTGGACGACCTACTATTGTTATAAAACCAGATTGATATGCTTTTTCCATGTTGTTCCTCCATTAATCCGTAAAAAATATTACTACAATTATTTTACTATATATTTAAACATATTTCACATTTTCGACAAAAGCTCCAATTTAATAAAAATGGAGTAGTAATTACAACAAAAAATGGCATAAAACGCGAAAATGTTAAAAAACGCTCATTAGCCATAAAAAGAATTTAGAATAAAGCCAAAATTTTCGGTATAAATACAAGTGATCCAACAATTAGTGAAACTAGAGCTGCAATCAATACAGCCCCAGCTGTGAGGTCCTTTATTTTCCCTACTGTTGGATGTATTTCTGGTGCTAGATAATCTAATAGGTCTTCAATAGCAGTATTTAGCAACTCACAAATTAACACGCTACCAATCGTTAAAGATAATAGCATCCATTCTACTATAGATAATTGGAAAGCCAATCCTAAGCCAATTACAATTAATAAAATGACGAAATGTATCTTCATATTATTTTCAGAACGAACTGCGTATTTTATCCCATTTAGTGCATATTTCAGCCCCAACCTACTACGCTTATTCCCTTGATAATCCGAAGCCATTTAAAAGCTCCTCTTGTCTTGCAAACATTTTTTTCTCGTCTACTTCTTTCATGTGATCATAGCCTAATAAATGTAGAAAACCATGTAATGCTAAGAATCCTAATTCTCTATCTAAACTATGATTGTATTCTTCAGCTTGTTCTTTTGCTTTATCAATGGAAATAACAACATCACCTAACATAAGTGGCATATCTTCACCAATAATTTCTAACTCGCCTTCTCCCATTTCCTCTAAAGCAAAAGAGATCACATCGGTAGGTTCATCTATCTGACGGTAATTACGGTTTATAATTTGAATTTCTCTATTATCAACAAAATTAATGGAAAGTTCAGATTCTTGTGTTACTCCCTCCTCTTTTGCTGCATATGTTAATAGTTGTTGGATTAAATCTACATACTCTTCTGTTACAGAATTTGTTTCATCATGAAAATCGATATGCATGCTTACGCCTCCTTTGTTTTTTTACCAGTAGGATATTGAATTCTAGAATGATATATCCCATTTAGTGATTCATTAATTGTTGTTTTGATTATATCTAACTCCTTAAAAGTTAGTGCGCTCTCATCTAATTGACCATCTAATAATCGATCTTGGATAATGGAGGTTACCATTTCATTAATTTTCTCCATTGATGGCTCTGGAATTGATCGAACTGCCGCTTCAATTGAATCGCAAATTGATATAACTGCTGCCTCTTTTGTCTGTGGTCGAGGACCAGGATAGCGAAAATCCGACTCTTGTGTCAATTTACCAGAGTCTTTTTCCTTATATAAGAAATATTTTAATAAGGTTGTACCGTGGTGTTGTTCGGCAATATCAATAATTTCTCTTGGGAATTTATGTTGGCGTAAAATTTCCGCACCATTATAAGGATGTCCAATAATAATTTCCGCACTTTCTTTAGGTTCCAGATAATCATGTGGATTTTGAATACCCATTTGGTTTTCAATAAAATAATGCGGGTGTTTAGTCTTACCTAAATCATGATAATAAGATGCCACTCTTGCCAAGAGTCCGTTTGCTCCAATATTCTCACACGCTGCTTCACTTAAGTTTGCAACCATTACACTGTGATGATAAGTACCCGGAGCTTCCATTAGTATCTTTCGAAGTAACGGATGATTTGGACTAGCTAATGTTAATAATTTAGTATCTGATAAAATGCCTAGTTCTGATTCAAAAAACGGTAAAATACCTATTGTTAATATACATGCAGTAAAGGCAGCCGACAATCCATAACCACTAAATACAACATAATCCAAAAGAACATATTTTTCGTAAGACAGAAATAGAAATAAAAGAACAGTTAAAATATTAACAACTGCAGTTCCAATACTTGCTTTCAAAATTGTTGATCGATCTTTTATTTTGACTAAGAGCACAATGCTTGCTAATTGAGAAAACAAAAAGTATATTCCGACTTCCACATTTAATGAGCCTGGAATTTGTCCATTAAAAATTACACTTCCAATAATTGAAAAAACAATCGCAAAAGTAATAGCTGACTTTTCACGGAATAACAGCTTCATAAGAAGTACTCCAGTTATAATTGGAACTAAAAAATACAATTGATTTATATTAGTTGCAAAATAACTAACAGATTTCATCACTCCAACTATACCAACACTAATAAGCGTAATACCAATTAGCTTTCTATAGTCTAATGTTTGTTCTTTTGAAAAATCATTCATATCATAGAAAATAAATCCTAATAATAATAAAATCAAAATCAATAAACCAATTACTGGAAAGACGTTTCGATCACTATTTAACAAACCAACTAATTTCAGTTTTTCATATAATTCATTTGTTATTGTTTGACCTTCTTGGACAATTACTTCGCCGGCTCTTATCATAACAGGTTCAACATTTTTTATAGCTTGATTTTCCGCTTCCATTGTCTCATTCACAGAGAAAAATGAATTTTCTACTATAGCAAATTGTCCTACGTCAATTAATGCCGTTTGCAAGTCATTACTTAAACTCGAATAGCGCAGTTTTTGATTAATGTTACTTATTGCTTCTTCAATTTCTTCGGTACGAATTCCCTCATTGTATGCATCATACAAGCTAGTTATCAATAATTCCTTGGCAACTAAACGATCATTATCACTAGCTTCAACTAGACTTACTAATGTATTTTGAGTAACAGCATCTAATAATTCAGGTGTCAATAACTGTTTTAAATCTTCGACCGTTTCAGCACTTGATTGTTGTATCTCCTCATCAGACCCAGAGGATTTTCCTGATACGGTTCCTACAGCATCAAATAACTCGTGAACATAGTCAATTCGTTCTTCAGTGATTTCAGAAGAAATACTATACCGATCTTCTATCGCTTGGACAGCTTCCCTTCTTCTATGTTCTGTTTCCTTTGTATCTTCTATTGTAATTGGCGCTCTAATTGTTTCATTTGCATTACTAAAACGCTCGATATCATACGTTTCTGTATAAACATTAGAGATCATAAAAACAAAGAAAAGGGATCCAATAACTGCTAAAGTTAATATAATCTGTACTGACTTATTTTGAATTCGGAAAATGCTACGGAATCGTTTCTCCCAAAGACCTCTCATTTATCTTTCCCCTTTTCAACTATACAAAACGATAATGTTTTCTCTTGTTTTTATCATACACTGATTATACGCTCATGTATATATTTGCCTGGAAATTGATAGCTGTAATAATTATACAGAAAAGAGGCTGGGACAAAACTCAGATAAACAATAAAAAGTTGCATCTTCCAACGGTAGTTGGAAGATGCAACTTTTTTATAAAATCGAAAATTTTAGTAAGTAAAAAAGGATACCTTCTGATAAAAT
>NZ_QJSK01000031.1:0-20278 GCF_003426095.1 Paraliobacillus sp. X-1268 | reverse complement strand
TATCAGAAGGTATCCTTTTTTACTTACTTAAATTGTTTCAATTTTATAAAAAAGTTGCACCCTCCAACCATAAATTTGGAAAGGTGCAACTTTTTATTGTTTATCTGGGTTTTGTCCCAGCCTCTTTTTATTGTTTATCTGAGTTTTGTCCCAGCCTCTTTTTATTTAGATTGTTTTAAAAAGGGAATAATGAAATCGATAAGTAAGCAACAAAATTAACAAGAAAATCAAGGGAACTTTTTGTTAAATAATTCTCTATATAATATAATTAGAAGAGAGTTTATTAGAGTTTAGGGGGAACTTATCATGCCACATATTGAAACGAAGAGATTACTGATTATTACATTAACACCGGAGATTATGGAAGCGGCATTATTAGGTAGGGACAAATTAGAAAAAGCAATTTCATATGATGTATCTTCTGAGTGGCCAATGGATGTTTACAAACAGTTTTTTCCTTATAAAATACAACAATTCAAAGAATCACCTGCTGTGAATGATTGGGAAGGTATGGTGATCCTTAAAGATAAACAACTTATAATTGGTGACATCGGCTTTAAAGGTGGTCCAAATGAAAAGGGTATTATCGACTTGGGTTACAGTGTAATTCCTAGTCAACGAAGAAAAGGATATGCAACCGAGATGGCTAATGCAATGGTCAATTGGGGAGTTGTACAATCAGGAGTAGAGCAAGTAGTAGCAACATCAGATCCAGATAATATTGCCTCTAAAAGAGTTCTTGAAAAATCAGGTTTTCATAAAGTGAAACAAACAAATGATACAATCTATTGGTTATATTCATAAAGACTTAACTAATTATTATAGAAAAAATATTAAAATAAAGTTTAATCATCAGATTAAAGGGTAACTATTACAGTAACCTTAAAAAAGTAGTAAAAAAGTAGTAAAAAAGTCCCTTTATCATATTACAGAGAAGTTTCAATTCTTAGGTATCTGGAATCATATATTGTCATAGAAGTTAACATCATGAATTGCACAAAATAAGGAGGAGCAAAAATGGGTGAGAAAAATATTCGGGTATATGTAAGTAATGATTGTAAAGAATCTAATGAAATGATTCATTTATTAGAAGAACTAGATGTGCCTTTTGAGCAAAAGAATGTTACAGAGAACAAGTCTTACATGAAAGAGTTGCAAGAACAGAAAATATACGCTACACCAGTTGCAATTATTAATAACAATAAGATCTTAGGATTTCAGAAGAACAAATTAATGGATGTATTACGCCGTTATGCATAATAGAACGAATTAATGGTATGGGCATATGATAGTAATGAAATAACTTTTAAGAAAGGGTTTGTTCACATGCCTATAAGAAAACCATCTCCGTTTTTATATCGACAAAATGCTGGTAAGTATTATAATCAACCATTCCAATTCTATCAAACGATACAGCAGCAAGCAAACTATCCATCACCTACAACATACGTGCAAACACCTCAACAACCACAAAACATTTCACCTTATCAGTATTTTGCAAAGCCAGCCCAACCGATTGAATGGTATTCAGAATCAAACTCGTTTACTGATACAAATAGTCAACAAGCCAAGGGTTTTATGCATATGTTTCAAGATAAGGACGGGCAAATGGATCTTGATAAAATGTTAAATACTGTTGGTCAGATGGCTAATACGTATCAGCAGGTTTCACCGATAATAAAGGGGATAGGTTCCTTTATGAAAGGAATAAAGTAAGCTCCTACCCATTTTATATGGATTTCAACTTTTGAGGAATGATAACCTCTGACTCAGGGTAAAGTATAGCAATGGCAATTTTATAGAGAAGAGGGATAAGTAGTGATTGGTTGTTTATGTATTCATGGTTTCACCGGGGGAGCATATGAAATAGAACCATTAGCTGATCATTTACGAAGTCAAACGGATTGGTATATTGAAGTGCCAACGTTACCTGGTCATGGTAAGGAATTAGCTTTAGAAAAAGTAAGCTATCAAGATTGGATAGAAAAGGCTGAAGAAGCGCTTATTGAGTTGAGGCAAAAAGTAGATAGTGTATACTTGGTAGGCTTTTCAATGGGAGGTATGATTGCAGCATACCTTGCAGCCAAATATGATGTGACGAAATTAGTCTTGCTTTCACCATCACGTAAATACTTGAATATGAAGCAACTGACTATTGATATCAGTCAGTTTATTAGAGATAAACTGATTGGTGAATTAGAGAATAATTTTTTGTATCAACAGTATCACCATAAAAAGGGTGCCATACCATTTCGTGCTTATATTGAATTTGTAAAATGTATGAAGTTTACGAAGCCGTTTTTACAAAGCGTCACCTGTCCTGTTTTAGTAGCACAAGGCATTCAAGACGGAGTGGTACCATATACGACTACCCAATACCTAGATAAAGAAATTCCAAGTGAAATAGAAGTGATTTATTATTTTGATTCCAAGCACTTAATTTGCTTAGGTGAAGATAAAGATATCTTAAGTAAAGCTGTTTGTAAATTTTTTAGAAAAAAAGACAAAGTTGTCCCCCAACTTAACTGATTTGGGGGAATTTTTTTGTTTATATATAAACTTAGTAAAGATAATGTAGAATCACGTATAATTTGTCGGCTTCATTCAAAAAATAAAAAGAACTCTACGATAGCAATACATTTACAAAGGATAAGCCAAAATTTTCAAAGATGATTTAATCATTTTTTTTAGACGATTTTTTTATATATGGCGCAAATGATTGAAAATCCTCATGTTTATAGGTAGAATTAGTGGGAAGAGTATGGTAAGATGTAGTAATCCATTGAGTGCTCGCTAATAAGCCCATTCCCACGAGTGCGGAAGAAGGCTTTTTTCACGTTAATGATTCATTGATTGAAAGCACCCCTTTCAACTGTAACGTCTAATGAATTAAGATGCTTTAGACTTATATTTTTACTTTTGTTCATTATAAAAGCAAAGAATTCGGTTCTATATAAAAGGGTCTGTCTTTTAAAGTTGTTTTCAATAACCTGGTAAGCAGCCATTGTTACCATATTAAATTTAAAAATTACACATGATGAAACGTCTTAACATACGAAAAAACTTGTTAACGTGTATAACGTGCTAAATATGAGATCAAAAAAGAAGGAGTTTGAAAAGAAATTGACAACATTTGAATCACTAGGTATATCTCAACCAATTATGAAGTCCCTTAAACAAATGGGATTTGAAGAAGCAACACCAATTCAGGAACAAACTATTCCATTGGGTTTAGAAGGGAAAGACGTGATCGGACAAGCCCAAACTGGAACAGGTAAAACAGCTGCATTCGGTATTCCGATGATCGAGAAAATTTCTGTAGATGAAAGAAAGATTCAGGGATTAATCGTTGCACCTACAAGAGAATTAGCAATTCAAGTATCTGAAGAAATTCATCGTTTAGCCAAATTTAAAGGTGTACGCACACTTCCTATTTATGGTGGTCAACAGATGGATCGCCAAATCCGTGGATTAAAAGACGGCCCGCATATTGTTGTAGCAACACCTGGTCGTCTATTAGACCATATTCGACGTAAGACGATTAACATTAAAAATGTGCATACAGCTGTTTTAGATGAAGCTGATGAAATGCTTAACATGGGTTTCATTGAGGATATCCGTGATATTCTAAAAGCTATTCCAGAAGATCGTCAAACATTATTGTTCTCAGCAACAATGCCAAAAGAAATTAGAAATATTGCTTCTACATTGATGAAGAATCCTGAAGAAGTAAGAGTGAAAACAAAAGAAATGACTGTTTCAAATATTGATCAGTTTTTTGTTGAAGTAAATGAAAGACAAAAGTTCGATACGTTAACTAATCTTCTTGATATCCACGTACCAGAATTGGCAATTATTTTTGGTCGTACGAAAAAAAGAGTGGATGAGGTAACAGAAGGACTTCAAGCACGTGGTTTCAGTTCTGAGGGAATTCATGGTGATTTAACACAAGGAAAACGTATGTCAGTTTTAAATAAATTTAAGAGCGGACGTATTGAAATTCTAGTTGCAACTGATGTTGCTGCTCGTGGATTAGATATCTCTGGTGTTACACACGTATATAACTTTGACGTGCCACAAGATCCAGAAAGCTATGTACACCGTATTGGGCGTACTGGTAGAGCTGGTAAAGGTGGAGAAGCAATTTCATTTATTACGCCAAGAGAAGTGCCACACCTTCATTTAATTGAAAAGGTTACGAAGAGTAAGATGAAACGCATGCAAGTGCCATCTTCTGATGAAGCTCGTCGTGGTCAACAAGAATTAACAAAAGAAAAATTAGAAACAACGATTCAGAAAGAGAATATCCAAGATTATCGTGAAACTGCAGCAGCGTTATTAGAAGAAAATGATTCTGTTACAGTAATCGCAGCAGCGCTTAAATTGATGACGAAAGAGCGTCGTCAAGCACCTGTTACATTGACATCTGTTCAACCAGTAAGTGTCAAAGGAAAAGGTGGAAAAGGCGGTAATAGCTATCGTGGTGGAGATAAACGCAACTCATCTCGCAAAGGTAAACCAAGTGGCGCTAGTGCTGGTGGTAACCGTAAGTTCCAAAACAAACGCGGCTCAAATAAACGCGGATAATATAAAAGCCAACATGATGAATTTCATGTTGGCTTTTTGCTTATTTAATTATAGGTTTAATTAAAATAACCCACCTATAACTCCCAATACAATAAGTACAATAATGACTCCCCAAATGATCGCTCCTACGTTCTTATTCGGAGAAAAACGTTTCTTATTCCAACGATTAGGATCAAATGAAACAGAATCACCTTTTGGTTTTCGTCTACGTATTTGCTGATAGGTAAATGTTTTTGCTTTTGTTAATACAAGTGGTCCTAAAGCCAAACCACCAATGAAGCCAAATAGATGCGCATAAATATTAATGCCTGGTCGAAGAAATGTCATAATTAGACCAATCACACCAATGGTAATAACAATTTGTCTACTAGACGGATCGATTAAATCTTTACGCGAGAATGCCATGTAAATGTACAAACCAATTAACCCGTATACAGCACCAGATGCCCCATAATGCATATAGTTTAATCCAGGTTCAGCTAAATAGGTAAAAATATTACCAACAACTCCAGCAAATAAATAAACAAAAATAAATTTCGATTTACCTAACATTTGTTCTAGTGCTGGACCAAATAAAACAAGTGAGAAAGAGTTAAATAAAATATGCATGATACTGCTTGGGTCATGAATGAAAATAGGTGTAAGAAAACGCCAGTATTGTTCTGCTTCGATTGCTGCATTCCAACCAATTCCCCATGAAAAAATCCAATCTCCTAGTGGAGTGGAGAAGAAAGTATTGAGCCAAACGAATAGTTGGATGCCTATAATAATAGTTACAGTTGGATAAAATCTTATAAAGTCTTTAAATGTTTCGGAACGAAAAAACATAGTCATACTCCTTTATCATTTGTGCGTCATTTCTATCATATACCATCTAAAGAAGAATACACAATCAAAACCTCTAGTAAATATGTGATGAATTCCGTTATACTAACAATACAATATGCAAAGGAATGATAGAAGATGATTTTGGGTATAGGGGTCGATATAGTTGATTTAGAAAGAATAAAGGTAATGATGGAACGACAACCGCGTTTTATAGATAAATGTTTGACGCCAAATGAAAAAGGGCAATGGGAATTATGTCGTACTAAAAAAAGGAAAGTTGAATTTTTAGCTGGAAGGTTTGCTGCTAAAGAAGCATTCTCAAAAGCGCTAGGTATAGGAATCGGCCGTTTAGGTTTTCAGGATATTGAAATTAGAAGAAACGAGTTAGGAGCTCCGTTTATTATCTCACAGTCAACCGCATCTAATATTGTCTTCTTATCACTATCACATAGTGACACTTATGCAATTGCTCAAGTCGTAATTGAGCAAAGTATACAAGAGTAGAATTGGACAAGTTTGCATAAATGGCTAAGCTGTCTCATATATTTTAGTGCGGGTAGGAGGGAATAAGTTGAAGATCGTTACCGCAAAAGAAATGTACGAAGTTGACCGAATTGCGATGGAAGAAAAGGGATTACACGGGTGTATTCTGATGGAAAACGCAGGACGATCAATAGCTGAAAAGGTAAAAAAACATACTAGTAAAAGCAGTAAAATAATAGTTCTAGTTGGTAGTGGAAATAATGGAGGAGATGGTTTTGTTATTGCTCGAACATTATTTAATCAAGGCTACTTGATCGAAGTTATTCAACTAGTTACTAATGATCAAATAAAAGGGGACGCGCTATACCATAAGAATGTTTTCGAACAATATAGTGGCATTGTTCATCCTTATTCTATGGCTAGCCACACATTGATTGCTGAGGCAGATGTCATCGTTGACGCAATGCTTGGTATTGGTGTGAATGGTAAAACGCGTTATCCATACAATGAAATAATAACCTCAGTAAATGCATCTCAAAACCTGATCATATCGGTTGATATTCCAAGTGGTGTTCCTTCAGAGAATGATCTGGATTTTGAAGTCGCAATTAAGGCAGATTATACGTGTGTAATTGAGGCACCAAAGTTAAGTGCTTTCGTTACAGGCTATGCTTCTTATTATGGTGAATGGGAAGTCATATCAATTGGTTTACCGGTTGATGCATTCGAACAAGTTCAAGAAAGACGTACATGGGATCAATGTGATGTTAAAGCTACTTTGCCTAAAAGGGATCGATTTGCTCATAAAGGAAGCCACGGGAAAGGGCTGATCATAGGAGGAAGTAGATTGATGCCTGGTTCGGTTACGATGACAGCAAAAGCTGCATTGCGTGCAGGAACAGGTTTACTAACAATTGGGACAAAGAAAGATGCAATCCCATCTATTGCATCACAGTGTGCAGAAGCAACCTTTATTGATTTAACTGCTGAAGGTGGTTGGATTGGTGCTGAGAATGTAATAAAAGACAGTAACTATGACGTGATTGCAATTGGTATGGGAATGGGAAGAGAAAAAGCTACCTGCGAATTTACTAAACAGGTTTTAAGGGAAGCAAAGGTCCCTGTGTTAGTTGACGCCGATGGTCTTTCTCACATCCAAGATGATTTGACTATTTTGCAAAGTCGCTCTTACCCGACAATCTTAACTCCACATCCAGGGGAAATGGCAATGTTACTGAATTGTTCAATAGCTGAGGTAGTTGCTGCACCTTTTAAGGTCGCTAAAGAGTTTGCTGAGAAATATCACTTGCATCTCGTTCTTAAGGGGACATATTCGATCGTAACGGATCCGTCTGGTAACCAATGGGTAAACACAACTGGTAATCAAGGACTTGCCAAAGGTGGAAGCGGAGATTGTTTATCCGGAATTATTTTGGCAATGATAATGCAAGATCAGACTATTTCTGAAGCATTGTCCAATAGTTGTTATATTCATGGGAAGTCAGCTGATTTACTTGTGGAAGATAGCCATAGTACGTATGATTTACTTGCGACAGATGTAATCGAAGGAATTCCTTTCGTGTTTCGTGCATTTTCTTAATGTGGTACGGTCATTCCTTTTGTCCTTGGATTTGAGCCGAAGGAGCTGTGACCATGAAAAAAAGTATCAGCGTTGGAATCATACTTGTGTCGATGCTGTTGTTAGTTGCCTGTGGAGAAAAGTCAAAAGAAGATGTGATGACGAAATTAGAAGAGAGTCTAGAAGAAATGAGTGGCTACCAGACACAAGCGAGCATGCGTCTTCAAACAGGTGAGAAAGAGCAAAGTTATGAGATTGAAATTGCGCATAAAAAGAAAGCCTATTATCGTGTTTTGCTAAAAAATGACCAAGATGAAGAAGGTAGTCAAATTATTTTAAAAAATGATGATGGTGTATTTGTGTTGACACCTGCATTAAACAAAAGTTTTAAATTTCAAAGCGATTGGCCATCCAATAGCAGTCAGCCCTATTTATATCAATCACTTGTAACCGATATATTAAATGATGGGGATGCCGTATTTAAGACGACTGAAAATTATTATGTGTTTGAGACGAAAACGAATTATCAAAATAATAGTACGTTACCGTATCAAGAAATTTATTTCGATAAAAAAACGTACACACCTGTAATGGTAAAAGTGTTAGATCAAGATCGAAAAGCATTAGTCGAAGTCGAGTTTACAAATTTCGAATTAGATCCTGAATTTCCTGATGATATGTTTGAAATGGAAAATAATATGACAAGCAGTCTATTTGGAATACCTGTAAGCGCGGATGTTGAAAATATGGATCAAGATTTAACTGTTTTATATCCAACGGAATTATTAGGAAGTGAATTAACCGAAACAACAGAGGTCGATACAGAGAATGGTAAGCGAGTCATGTTATCCTATCAAGGTGATAAAGATTTCACACTAGTTCAAGAGAAACCAGAAGTATATCAGACATCTGTGATGCAACCTGAAATGGTGAATGGAGATCCAGTTAGTTTAGGGTTTACCATCGCAGCACAGACTGCATCAGCATTAGAATGGAGCTATCAAGGTGTCGATTATTATTTGGCTAGTGAGGCATTAACGAAAGAAGAGATGACTGAAGTGGCGACATCTATAACCGCTCAAGCAACAAAATAATCGTTCATTAAAATTAATAGAAATGAAGCAGATACCTTTTTGTAAGGCTCTGCTTTTATTTTTTTAACGGAGCTGATGATAAAGGCTTCCATATTTCTTTTAAATCATAGTTGACACAGAAAAGCGGGAGGTAAATAATAAAGACATAAAAGGAGAAGTTGGACATGACACAATTATCATACCGCGCTGCTTGGATAGATGTTGATTTAGGGGCGATTCGCTATAATGTGAAGCAAATCAAAAAACGCCTCTCTCCTACAACAAAAGTCTATGCAGTTGTAAAAGCAAATGGATATGGACATGGAGATGTGGAAGTTGGTAAAACAGCACTTCAAGCAGGGGCTTCAGCATTAGCAGTAGCTTTACTAGAAGAAGCGATTCGATTAAGAGAATCGGGTATTACTGCTCCCATCCTTGTGCTAGGCAGGGTTGCACCTGAATACGTAGAAACGGCAGCGAAATATAAAATAACACTTACTTTTTATCAAAAAGATTGGCTTAAACAAGTAAAACAACAAGATTTTACAGAACAGTTAGATGTCCATTTGAAATTAGATACCGGAATGGGAAGAATTGGTGTACAAAAATCGGAAGCGTTAGTTGATATTTTACAAGAAATGACCGATCCACGAATTCATTTTCAAGGATTATTTACACATTTCGCAACTGCCGATGAGGGAAGTCTAACGTATTATGAAGAACAGAAGGATAAGTGGGAATCATTACGGACAGTTGTTGAATCTAACTGGTCCAATCCCGTGTTGATGCACACTGGAAATAGTGCTGCTAGTATGCGTTTTCCGGACGAGATGTTAGACTATGTGCGTTTCGGTATTAGTTTATACGGGTTATATCCCTCGCCAGTTGTTAAAGAAGAAAAGCCAATTCCCTTAAAACCAGCACTGTCATTACATGCGCAATTAGTACATGTAAAAAAAGTTTCACCGGGCATGTCAGTTAGTTATGGTGCGACCTATACTGCTACAGAGGAAGAATGGATAGGAACGATCCCACTAGGTTATGCAGATGGATTACGCCGTAAATTACAAGGAACAGATGTGCTAATAGCAGGAAAACGAATGAAAATTGTCGGAAAAATATGTATGGATCAATGTATGGTTAAATTAGATCAAGCATATCCTATTGGAACACAAGTAACATTAATAGGTAGAATGCAAGATGAAGAAATAACGATGGATGAAATGGCTGAAAACTTAAATACAATTAATTATGAAGTAGCTTGTATGTTAAGTAATCGTATCCCTCGTTATTATAAGTGAAAGAAGTTTTATAAGCTTAAATCTTAGTAAGGGCGCTTCATTTGGTTCAAAGGGATAATAGAAATTAAAAAAAGTGAAAAAAATGCCTTTGCAAAGCACTTTGCACAATGATATGATAGATAGTGGATAAAGTAAATGGGCTTGTAGATGTGGTGGAGGTGTATGGTTTTGTCAGAGAACGCACAAGAAATTGTTGTTCGATTACCTAAGAATCTGCTTAATGAGGTGGACCGTTTAATGAAGAATGAGAACAGTGATCTGAATGAATTTATTTATCAGGCAACTAAATCGTATTTACGAGAGAAGAAGAAAAGACATATTCGAGAATCCATGCAAAGAGGCTATATGGAAATGGCTAAAATTAATTTAAATATTGCTTCAGAAGCTTTTCAAGCTGAAGAGGAGGCAGAAAACACCCTTGAGCGCTTAGTGAGTGGGGTGTAAACAGTTGATTGTAAAAAGAGGCGAAGTTTATTTCGCCGATCTTTCTCCTGTCGTTGGATCAGAGCAGGGCGGGGTACGCCCGGTATTGATCCTACAAAATAATATAGGTAATCGTTTTAGTCCTACGGTTATCGTTGCTGCCATTACCGCACAAATTCAAAAAGCTAAATTGCCGACGCATGTCGAAATTGATGCAAAGAAATACGGTTTTGAACGTGACTCTGTTATTTTATTAGAGCAGATTAGAACGATAGATAAACAGCGATTAACAGACAAAATAACGCAACTAGATAATAACATGATGGAAAAAATTGATAAAGCATTAGAAATCAGTTTAGGTCTAGCAGATTTTTAACGCAGATGAACAGAATAAAAAAGCTCTTGTCTAAAATCGACAAGAGCTTTTTTATATAGGAAAGAGGATAGGGAAAGGACGATTAGAAAATATGCATAAAATACGACAAATAAGTATGTTATTATGGAACTGTTAGACAAACAATGATAAATTACTTATATATATAGTTTTGTTTAGATAAAAGATAGCAATACGGAGGAGATAAGATGCACAGAAGATTACAAGCAATTGTTGTTGATAACAGTGATACAATTATTAAGAATTGGCTAGAACAAGTGTCAGAAAAGCGTAAATCTGACTATACCTCTGCAATATCAGATGAATTATTTCAAAGTACAAATAGAGAATTTGTAAATGTAATCTTTACTAGTGTTGATAAAAGCGGTCTAACGGATGAATTAGATAACTTCTCAGAACGATTAGTTAATCTTGGCTGGCCATTAAGTTACTTAACAGATGGTCTACAGACGTTTCGTCGTGTAACGATTGACTTTATTCTTAGTCAATCCGAAAAAATAGATTCCGATCACTTTTCAACAGTTTTAGATATGGTCGATAGATGGATTGATCCAATTATTAATCGATTAGTTAATGAGTATTCAGGTAGTTGGGAGCATACGGTTTCGATGCAACGTGTTGCATTGCAAGAACTATCGGCACCACTCATTCCAGTAATGAATAATATCACTATAATGCCTTTAATTGGGACAATTGATACTGAACGAGCTAAGTTAATCATGGAAAACTTATTGGAAGGTGTTATTAAGCATAATTCGGAAGTTGTCTTAATTGATATTACTGGCGTGCCAGTTGTAGATACCATGGTTGCGCACCATATCATACAAGCATCTGAAGCAGTGCGTTTAATTGGATCTACTTGTATTTTAGTTGGAATTCGTCCAGAAATAGCCCAAACAATTGTTAATTTAGGGATTGATTTAAGCAAATTCCCAACGAAAAGTTCATTAAGAAAAGGTTTTGAGACAGCACTGGAATTGACTGACAGAAAAATTGAAAACTGCGGAGAAACGGAACAAAATATTGAGAAGTTATTAGGGTCTCTTAAAAAGGAGTGAGTGCCGTGCGAATACCAATTTTAAAGTTGCATAACTATTTACTTATTTCCATTCAAACTGATTTGGATGACCAAACAGCGATTCAATTTCAAGAAGATCTTCTAAATAAAATACACAAAAGCGGTGCCACAGGGGTAGTGATTGATTTAACATCTGTAGATATTATCGATTCATTTATTGCAAAGGTACTAGGAGATGTCGTGACTATGTCCGATTTGATGGGAGCAAGAGTTGTATTAACTGGCATCCAACCAGCAGTTGCCATGACATTAATTGATTTAGGAATTCATTTGCAAGATGTGCGAACTGCTTTGGACTTGGAACAAGGCTTGATTAAACTTCGCCAGGAACTGGAGGACTGATGAATGGACTTCAAACCCTGCGTTAACATACAAAATGAATGGGATATTGTTGGAGCGCGTCAACTAGGTCGTGAACAGGCTAAAGAGGTAGGATTCGGTACAGTTGATCAAGCACGCATAGCAACAGCTATCTCAGAGCTTGCAAGAAACATTTATCTCTATGCAGGAACCGGTAAGATTTGTTTTGAAATTATAAATAATTTAGAACGAAAAGGATTGATTATTGTTGCTGTAGATCAAGGGCCTGGAATAAGAGATATTAGTCAGGTAATGCAGGACGGATATACCACGTCAGGTGGTTTAGGTGCTGGTCTTCCTGGTGTAAGACGATTAATGGACGAGTTTGATATTGTATCAGATATTGGGGTAGGTACAGAAATACGTACATCCAAGTGGATACGTAAAGGTTTAGGGGGTGCTTAAGTGGAAACAATTAAGCTTGATATGGAAGATTATCGTAAATTACTAAAAGAATATTTACTTACAAAGGATGAAACTGCTCTTTATCGTGCAGAACAATTCAGTAAGTTATCCATGCAACATAATATTTCTCCAGAAGAGATTATTAATACGCATATTGAAGCTTTAAAAGAATTATATCCAAGTTTACAGAAAGAAATCAGTGACTCTTTAAACTTCTTGTTAGAGGCTATGATTTCTTATGGTTTGGCTTATCAAGAATTTCAGAGCCTCCGAGCCAAACAGTCTGAATTAAACTCGGAAATATCGGTTGCAGCTAACATGCAACAAACATTATTATCTACTATTAAGCCGCAGACAAAGGGTCTTGATATTGGAGCTATTAGTGTTCCAGCAAATCAAATGAATGGTGATTATTATCATTTTGTTACAGATAAAAAAGATGATTCTTTAGGAATTGCGGTCGCAGATGTTATTGGAAAAGGAATACCAGCAGCGCTAGCGATGTCGATGATTAAGTACTCAATGGATAGTTTTCCGGAATCTCAGCGTAATCCGAGCGCTATTTTAGAAAATTTAAATAGAGTTGTAGAACGTAATGTTGATCCTAGCATGTTCATTACCATGTTTTATGGCTTATATAACCCGAAAGACGCGGTTTTTTCATATGCATCTGCCGGTCATGAACCAGGTTTTTATTACCATGCAGATAAAGGTGAATTTGAGGAAATAGAGGCGAGAGGTCTCGTGTTAGGGGCAACAGATCAATCGAAATACCAACAATTTGAACGTCACATTAAAAAAGATGATCGAATTATTTTATTGACAGACGGTGTGTCGGAATGTCGTGTGGGTGATCGGTTTATTGAACGTGAAGAAGTCCTAGATGTTATCAAAGAATACATACACTTGCCTGCTCAAGAAGCTGTAGAACATGTCTATAAACACTTTGAACGTGTACAAGACTTCCAATTAAGGGATGATTTTACATTAATTATTCTACGAAAAATAGTTTAACGGTTTAATTGAAAGGGTAAAGAGTGAAGACAATTAATGATGGAGGTAAATAATGAATATTAACCTAGATATACAAGTAGTTGAGGAAGACTTAACTACGACGCTGGTATTAGCTGGAGAGATTGATGCCTATACTGCTCCTAAATTAAAGGATGCTTTACTTCCACTAACCCAAAAGGCTAACGTAATGGTTATCGTTGATTTAGAAAAAGTAGACTACTTGGATAGTACTGGACTTGGTGTCTTCATAAGTGCGTTGAAGTCAACAAAGGAGTACGGTAGTGAATTGAAGTTATTACAACTACAAGACAGGGTACGTCGATTATTTGAAATTACAAGTTTAGATAGCATCATTACAATTGAAACGACTGTACGGGGTGGGAACTAATGGAATATTTTGACTTCATTGAAATGAAGGTACCTGCAAAAGCGGAATATGTAGGTGTTGTACGTTTGAGTATCTCAGGCATTGCTAATAGAATGGGTTTTACATATGAAGATATTGAAGATTTAAAGGTAGCGATTTCTGAAGCGATGACAAATGCTACAACGCATGCATACAGCAAGCGAGAAGAAGGTGAAGTAACAGTAGGATTTGGTGTATATGACAACCGTTTAGAAGTTATGGTTGCCGATCATGGCGGTAGTTTTAACCTGGCGGAAGTTAAAAACGGGATAGGACCATATCGTCAAACGGAAGCAATTGAGAATTTGCGAGAAGGCGGGTTTGGTCTATTTTTGATTGATGCATTAATGGATAAAGTAGAGATTAAAAATGAATATGGTGTAATTGTGCTTATGACAAAGTATGTCCATACGAATGAGGTGGGAATAGATGACGACCAAATCTCAACCACACAATAGTCGTGGGGATGAGGTTTACCAATGGATAAAGCATCTTCAAGAAAACCCAAAAGACGAAGAAATACAAGAAAAAATTGTCTTGACCTATCAAAATCTTGTTCATTCTATCGCTCGTAAATATGCAAAGAATAGTATGATACATGAAGATCTTGTTCAGGTAGGGATGCTCGGATTATTAGCGGCAATCAGACGGTATGATCCAACATTAGGTAAATCATTTGAATCGTTTGCGATACCTACTATTATAGGTGAAATAAAACGATTCATAAGAGATAAAACATGGAGTGTGCATGTCCCACGTCGAATCAAAGAACTTGGTCCGAAGATTAAAAAAGCAACAGAGGAACTTACAACGGACAATCAACGTTCGCCATCTGTTGGAGAAATTGCTGCCTATTTAGAGGTGTCGGATGAAGAAATATTAGAAACGATGGAAATGGGTCAAAGTTATCGAGCGCTCTCAGTTGATAAAAAAATCGAGGCAGACTCAGATGGAGGAACTGTCTCTATCTTAGATCTAGTAGGTAATGAAGATGACGCCTATGAAACAACAGATCAGCGAATGTTACTAGAAAAGGTTTTACCCCTCTTAACTGAAAGAGAACAACAGATTTTACAATTGACTTACTTTGATAACAAAAGTCAAAAAGAAACAGGAGATACGCTTGGTATTTCCCAAATGCATGTTTCGCGCATCCAAAGAAAAGCTTTAAAGAAGTTAAGAGAAGCACTTCAAGCTGAAGATATAGGGGCGCATTACTAGTGAAACAACGTGAACATATGCAACTATCTGTTTATCAAAAGGCGAAAAAAGGTAATTATTATTGTGGAGACAGCTACTATTTTAAAGAAACAGAAAATGAGTTTATTTGTGCACTTGCAGATGGTTTAGGAAGTGGCGAACAGGCAAAAGAATCATCTCAAGCTGTAATGGATATTATTGAGGATAATGATTATGCAACTGTTGAGCAACTAATTAAATTATGTAATAAAGAATTAATTGGCAAGCGCGGTGTTGTACTAGGTGTGCTTAAAATTAACTTTATTGAAAAAACATACACATATTCTTCTATTGGTAATATTGGGATCATGACGATTTCTGCGGATTCAGAGAAAAAACGAAATATTCCCCAAAATGGATATTTAGGTAGTTTTCCTCGTCAATTGAAAGTAGTACATGAAACATTTTCTGAAAATATGGTTTTTGTCATGTTTTCCGATGGTGTAACTTCGAAAGACTTATCATATAAGTATTTTTTGGAAAAAGATGTTACAAAGATAACGGACTTGTTCTCACATTCGATGGATCCAATTCGACATGATGATACCACGCTGATTGTAATGAAATATAATTTATAAAAAAGTTCTTATCGATACGGATAAGGACTTTTTTTAGTAGCAATAATCTCTATTATGCAAAAACATAGGAGTTTGATAAACTATAGAGGAATAGATAGGAGGAAATAACGTGACAGAAGCCACCGCACCATTAAAAGAAATAATTGATTGGGTAGTAAAAGAAACGGATATAGCTGCATCTTCAATTAATCAAGTGATTACATTACTTGAAAAAGGCAACACTGTGCCATTCATTGCTCGTTATCGTAAAGAGCAGACAGGGGCATTGGATGAAGTTCAAATCAAAACAATTGAAGATAAATGGGAATATGCTGTACATTTATCTGAACGTAAGCAAGAAGTAATTCGCTTAATTGATGAACAAGGAAAACTAACAGATACACTGAAAAATGATGTGGAACAGGCAACACAATTACAACGAGTAGAGGATCTTTACCGTCCATATAAACAGAAAAGAAAAACAAAAGCAACCGTTGCGAAGGCAAAAGGCTTAGAGCCATTAGCAGAAATAATTTGGACACAAGATGTCATTTCCATAGAACAAGAAGCGACTTCTTACTTATCAGAAGAGCATGAATTACTAACGGTAGAAGAAGTCCTTGCTGGTGCTAATGATATTATTGCAGAATGGATATCTGATGATGCTGTGTATCGAGAATACATAAGAGAGAGCACACATAAAAAAGGAATTATACAATCAGAGGTAAAGAACAAGGCTGAGGATGAGAAAGGCGTATTTGAAATGTATTATGCATACCAAGAGCCGATTCGTTCTGTTGTCTCTCACCGTATACTAGCGCTTAATCGTGGTGAAAAAGAGGGAATTATTAAGGTAGGTATTTTACCACCGATTGAAAGTATTGAAGCTTATTTAGAAAGAAAAATAATAAAAACAAAAGCAGCTGAAGCGGTGCGGACGTTTTTACAACAAGCGATAAGTGACAGTTATAAGCGTCTTATTCAACCGTCAATAGAGCGAGAAATTCGCAACTTATTATCTGAATCAGCAGAAAAACAAGCGATTGATATTTTCTCGAAAAATCTTAAAAACCTTTTATTACAACCACCTCTTAAAGGTAAAACAATATTAGGTGTAGATCCTGCTTTTCGTACGGGTTGTAAACTAGCAGTTGTTGATGAGACTGGAAAAGTATTTGATATTAACGTTATATATCCAACTGCACCAAAACATGATACAGTTGGTGCAGAAAAAATAGTATTAGACTATTTGAAACGATATGATGTTGAATTAATATCGATTGGAAATGGTACAGCTTCTAGGGAAACAGAACAATTTATTGCTGATTTAATTAGTAAGCACGATCTTTCTGTAGCATACATGATAGTTAATGAGGCGGGAGCAAGTGTATATTCTGCTTCTAAGTTGGCTAGAGAGGAATTTCCTGACCTGAAAGTGGAAGAGAGAAGTGCTGTGTCGATTGCAAGAAGAGTTCAAGATCCTTTAGCTGAATTGGTTAAGATTGATCCGAAGTCCATAGGGGTAGGCCAGTATCAACATGATGTCACACAAAAAAGTTTGAATGAGTCATTAAAATTCGTGGTAGAAACTGCGGTTAACCAAGTTGGGGTTAATGTAAATACTGCGTCGACATCCTTATTGCAATATGTTTCTGGTTTAAGTAAAACCGTAGCAACCAATGTGATCAAGGAAAGAGAATCTTTAGGTAAATTTACAGATCGTAAGCAATTAAAAAAGATACCAAGATTGGGTAACAAAACGTATGAACAGAGTATTGGGTTTTTACGTGTCTCTAATGGGACTGAACCTCTTGACCGTACGCCTATTCATCCAGAGAGTTATCCGGCTACCAAAGCTTTACTAAAAATGATTGGTTGTAAAACCGAAGATTTAGGTTCTGAAAAACTAAAACTGAAATTAGAAGAACTTGATGTTGAGGCTGTTGCAGAACAATTAGATTTAGGGAAGTTAACCTTATCGGATATTGTTAAAGCATTGGGTAGTCCTGAACGAGATCCGCGTGATGATCTAGCACAACCTTTATTGAAGAAAAATGTATTATCAATGGAAGATCTAAAAACAGGTTTAGAATTACAAGGTACCGTCCGCAATGTAGTGGACTTCGGTGTGTTTGTGGATATTGGTGTTAAACAAGATGGGCTTGTTCATATTTCAAAGATGTCAAACAAGTTTGTTAAACATCCAATGGATATAGCGGCTGTTGGTGATGTAGTAACAGTTTGGGTCGATAAAGTTGATGAGCAAAAACAACGTATTGCTTTAACGATGATTAAAGAAGACTAAGAGATAGAAGGATATCGAGAGACTATCTCGATATCCTTCTATCTAAATAAAAAAACCAGCATTGATTTAAGATTTTTATCTGTCTTAAGTTTTTTTCTTGAAAGGCGTCCGACATTTGTTTTTTGAACCAATTGGGCATATGATCTTCTCCTTGGTTTGGTTATGATGATATAAGATATGTAGGACATAAGTTGAATGTGATAAATGAGGGGTATAGTAGATGGAACAAATAGAATTAGAACGATTGATCAACGAATTGTCACTTACTTATTTTAAAAAGCCATATATAGATAAAGTTTCCTTTAATAAAAGATTACGAACTACTGGTGGAAGGTATCTTCCAACAAAAAGGTCGATTGAATTAAATCCGAAATATTTAGAGGAATTAGGATTAGAAGAGTTTTGCGGTATAATTAAGCATGAGTTATGTCATTATCATTTACATATAGAAGGAAGAGGATATAAGCATGGCGATATAGAATTTAAGCGTTTGCTAGAGAATACTGGATCACCTCGTCATTGTCAGCCTTTACCTACAATGAATGAGGATCCGTTACATTTATATGAGTGCATAGCATGTAAACAACCTTATCCTAGAAAAAGAATACTTAATGTTAAGAAGTATCGTTGCGGTAAATGCAGAGGAAAGTTAGTAAAGCTCTAGTAATGAGAGCAGTTATTAAATTTGTAGCGGTTTTTTTAATTAAAAGATTGACGAGTAATAAGATTTTATGTTAAATTATATAAGCATTTGAAAAACAGACCTACTTTTTTATATAAGAAGCTTGACCTCTTCCTATTCTTTTTAGTAGAATATAAGGAGTGTCGACAGTATATGAAAAGACTAATAGAGAGTTTTGAAAAATGTTATTGACATAGGGTGTTAATTGTAGTATTATTTTAAAAGTCGCCAAAGAAAACATTTAATTATTCCACAGTAGCTCAGTGGTAGAGCAATCGGCTGTTAACCGATCGGTCGTAGGTTCGAGTCCTACCTGTGGAGCCATTGGAGAAGTACCCAAGTGGCTGAAGGGGCGCCCCTGCTAAGGGTGTAGGTCGTGTAAGCGGCGCGAGGGTTCAAATCCCTCCTTCTCCGCCATTTTTATATATTTTATCAAGGCCCGTTGGTCAAGCGGTTAAGACACCGCCCTTTCACGGCGGTATCACGGGTTCGATTCCCGTACGGGTCACTTTTATTATTTTGAATATTTTCGCTTTGCGAAAATTATTGGTCCGGTAGTTCAGTTGGTTAGAATGCCTGCCTGTCACGCAGGAGGTCGCGGGTTCGAGTCCCGTCCGGACCGCCATTATTTATGGGCTATAGCCAAGCGGTAAGGCAACGGTTTTTGGTATCGTCATGCGCTGGTTCGAATCCAGCTAGCCCAGCCATTTTAAATAAAGCAAACTTAAATATTTCTACTATATTAAAACCTTTGGAACGTAAGTGTTTTCGAAGGATTTTCTATTGTTACAAAGAAAATTAAAATTTGGTATTTTATAATTCGAGCCATTAGCTCAGCCGGTAGAGCATCTGACTTTTAATCAGAGGGTCGAAGGTTCAAGTCCTTCATGGCTCATCACATATAGTTGTTTCTTTTGTCTCAATTATATATGCGGTCGTGGCGGAACGGCAGACGCGCTAGGTTGAGGGCCTAGTGGGTGAATAACCCGTGGAGGTTCAAGTCCTCTCGACCGCACCAAGTTGACTATAGAAAATCATTGACGTTTTAGGTGCTCTGTGATATATTTAAATATGTCGCTTTAACGAGCGCCCGTAGCTCAATTGGATAGAGCGTTTGACTTCGGATCAAAAGGCTAGGGGTTCGATTCCTCTCGGGCGCATCATAACCGGGAAGTAGCTCAGCTTGGTAGAGCACTTGGTTTGGGACCAAGGGGTCGCAGGTTCAAATCCTGTCTTCCCGACCATGAGGACAATTTATATATTTAATAATGCGGGTGTAGTTTAGTGGTAAAACCTCAGCCTTCCAAGCTGATGTCGAGGGTTCAATTCCCTTCACCCGCTCCATTGTAAAATGGGCCTGTAGCTCAGCCTGGTTAGAGCGCACGCCTGATAAGCGTGAGGTCGGTGGTTCGAGTCCACTCAGGCCCACCATTTAACAATTGATCTTTGAAAACTGAACGAAACACACAGTATGTTAAGTAAGTAGAAACAACAAGCTAGTTAAGTATTTGAGCAGCAAGCTCGCATTTTATGGAGAGTTTGATCTTGGCTCAGGACGAACGCT
>NZ_QJSK01000030.1:0-27342 GCF_003426095.1 Paraliobacillus sp. X-1268 | reverse complement strand
GCTGATGCAGGTTATGGAAGTGAACAAAATTACGATGATGTCCTAATTAATCGGGAGCGCATTCCACTAATTACATACAATATGTATCGAAAAGAGAAGACAAAGAAATATAAGCAAGATCCTTTTAACACAAAGAACTCGGAGTATGATGAAGCGACTGATTCCTTCCTCTGTCCAAATGACAAAAAAGTAATGTTCCAGTATCTTTCCAACCGGATAGGTAAAGACAACTTCACTCGAGCGTTTAGAGTCTATGAATGTGAAGATTGTTCGGATTGTCCATTACGCTCACAATGTACAAAAGCAAAGGAAGGAAAGAATCGAAAGATATATTACAACGAAAAATGGGAACAACAAAAAGCATACACAAAACAACAACTTTCAGAAAAAGAAACCGGTAAAATCTATGGTAAACGAAAAATAGATGTAGAACCAGTCTTCGGATTTTTGAAGGCTAATTTGCGTTTCACTCGTATGTCAGTAAGAGGCAAGAAGAAAGTGGAAAATGAATTAGGATTTGCATTCATGGCGGTGAACTTGAGAAAGTACACGGCTAAGCATGCGCATGGTGCAACAAATCCTGAAAATAATCCAACAAAAAAAGATTCCGACCATCTTCCTAAGATGATCGGAATCTTTTTCGTTATTTTGGCTAATTATGTCCCAGCCTCTTTTTTATTATTGATTAAACCAAGAATCCACACCATATTGTTTCGTTATCTGATTAAATAACTGTTGGGCTTGTTGCGCTGTTTCAAGATCTGTTATTTGAGCAAGTTTTTTTAACATAATTACTCGATCTGATTTATCAAGCGGGTTTAAATCATTATTGTGAAGAAATTTAACAATTTTATCTGCTTGTATTTCAGTAAGATTTATACGGTATTGTTTGGCGTAACTAAGTAATTCTTTTTTTGAAATATTTTTTAATTTTTTTTCAATCATTTGTTTAATAAATGGTTGCATGTTTTATCACCTCTAGTTTCGGGTATATTTATACTCAATGCAATAATATATGCCGGTTTTTATGAATATGTACCAACAATTTAGATTTAAAGTTTAATTAGTTGCAATATAAAACAGAGTGATATAGCATAACATGCTGTAGCAGAAATTGGGATAACAAGAAAGGTGTGCTTAGTAGTTAATGAAAAAGAATAAATGGGTTTATCGAGGACTAATATCAGTGATTGCAATTATTTTTATTATATCATTTAAAGAATATCAAACAAGAATCGACACGCTGAAGCAAGAAAAACAAAAATTAGAGCAAAAAAATAATCAACTAGAAGCTACAGCTTCTTATAATGATATTAAGTCTACTGATGTTGAAACAGCTAATTACAAAAATTGGGCGGAATTAGAAAATACGGCAGATAATTTTGTTGCAGATAGCGATGGGGAATTTAAAAAATCATGGGGTATTTATTTAGCAAATGAAGCAAAAAAATATGAGATTGATGCTTATATTGTATATGAACTTTTAAAAGTTGAGACAGGAAATACATTCGATCCAGATTTAGTTGGTCCAGAAACAAAATACGGACAAGCATATGGTATGTCGCAATTCATGAAAAATACAGCTCCATGGATTGCAGATATGGCTGATTTACCTTATGATGAAGAACTTTTATTTGATCCATACTATTCCATTCAGTTGTCTGTGGTATATTTAGACTTCTTACATCACGAGTATGACAATTGGGATGAAGCTTTAACGGCTTATCACCGCGGAATGTCTGGAATGGAGACTTATAAAGAGTCAAACGGTACTGCTAAAAGCGACTATGCAAATAAAATTCAAACCAAAGCAGAAGAACATAAAACTGTTGTACTGGCTAAATAATTTGGAAAAAGTTACAGGGTAAAGAATAGCCGGATTATTGACAGACTAAAAAGGCACCTCATAAATGAAAGCGAGGGACCTTAAATGGATCAATACACTCCAAATGAAAAAAAAGAAGATATACAAGATGCACCTAAGTTCGGTACGGAAGCTGATACAGATACAATGGTTATGAATCAGCAAGGGGCACAAGATACAGATTTAACCAATTCATCTGACTTGTTAGATCAATCGAATGTTAGGGATGAAGAATTTGCAGCGGAATTAACTGCAAATGATTTTAATGAACCTATTGCTTCAGAGCAGGTAAAAGAAAAATCAGAAGTAGAGGCAAAAACCGGATTTGGGTGGTTTGCTGTTGTTGCTTCTATAGTATCATTTTTTCTAATGCCGATATTTTTAAGTGCAACAGGGATAATAGTTGGGTTTATTGCTAAAAGTCGTGGGGCCGATACGTTAGGAAATACTGCAATTATTGCAGGGGCACTTTCCATGATTATCACATTATTTATAGTTCCATTTTTTTAAAAGCTATGGGAGCTAAGAGTGAAATTGAATTGTCTACCATCATTTGGGTGATAACAGTTCAATCCCTCTTAGCTCTTTTTGTGTTATTTGTTAATCGTCGACAAGCTTTTATCCAAATCAGTTAGCAATCGAGAAAAATTATAGGATGAGTATGTTTCAATCCCTGTTGGCTATAAAGAAGTATTCATCCTGTAATGGTCTTTTAATGCCCTCTCCGTGTTTTAATTATAAACAACCACATAACTGTCCAACAACATTGCTTCGCTTCTTACGTCTCTTTATATCGGTTCACTAGCTAGTAAAATACACTAGGCTGAATTAGTTTATATATTGTGGAAAAAGATAACGTGCATTTTCTTGTAAATCATGAATATCGACTTTCGGATTCAATGCCCTAAAATCAGTCACATACTGTTCCAAGTCCCAATTTAAAGATTGTTCATTTATTTGATCCATAACACTTATAAAAGTATCGCCGACACTTATTTTATAAGAAACAACTTTAAATGTAAGCTGCTCTTTAGAGTCAATAACTTTACTGTCTTCATCATTCGTAAGGGTTGGATCATCTATGGTATAGTTAATAGGGGAGCCAATTTTAAGGTCTATAAAGATACTGAAAAGACACAGTATGATAAATGTATATATAAAAAATTTTCCTATTCCCATTTTGGAGTGCCCCTTTTTGATTTAATAGAAGTTGAAACTAATTGTTTTATTCAATCGTATACTAAATATAAGCGAGGGGAAGTGATTAGATGTCAATTTTAGAACTTGATTGGATTAGTTTAGTGATGGTTGGTTTAGGTACTTTGTTTTTAATGGGTGAACTGTTAATTAATATGCGAGGTTTCTTTGCATTATTAGGATTTGGTTTTATAACTGTCTATTTTTTAACGTATCTTGATCCAGGTATGTTTGTGATAATGTTAGTCTTTTATTGTATTGGAATTTTACTGATCATAATTGATGGTAAGTTAATAAATGATGGGACACTTGCTTCGGTTGGTGCGCTTTGTATGATTTTATCAGTCGGTCTAAGTTCTCCAAATTGGACTGCGGGATTATATGCTATAATTGGCGTTTTAGTCGGAGGGTTTGGTTCTTTGTTCTTTCTCAAAGTATTTAAGGGTAGAAAAATGTGGAATAAGTTAGCATTAATGGACCAACTTACAGCAGACAAAGGCTATAGTACAATGAATCAATCATATAAAAAATTAATTGGAGAAGAGGGAATTACAACTACTGATATGCGGCCGGTTGGCACAGTGCGCATTAATGACATTGATTATAGTGCTGTTACAAATGGTCAATGGTTGAAAAAAGATACACCTATCTTAGTCAAACAAGTGGATGGTACGAGAATATTAATTGTTCCAAAATAAACTGAATGAAATATTGTTACTCTATATAGAGTAGCAATATTTTTTTTTGCAATGGAGAAGATAGATAGTAATAACCTGTTTAAAACCATTGAATATGCTAAAATTTACATTTAAATACTTAATTTGTCGAAAAATAGCTAGTCTTGTGTAAATTTAGTGTAAAGTTTAATTAAAATTCTTTACAATTCGCAAGTAGTTCATTAATAATGGTAGAGGTGTTGTTTTCGTAATAATAAAAAAAGAAATGAAGGGATGAAAAAATCCAATGGAAATTGATGTGCAATCACTTGTCTTTCTATTTGTTGGTGGATTAGGTATCTTCTTATTAGGTATTAAATATATGGGGGATGGACTACAAAAAATAGCAGGGGAAAGATTAAAAGACATTCTTGATAAGTTTACTAGTAATCCATTTATGGGTGTATTAGCTGGTATAGTCGTAACTATTTTATTACAAACTAGTACGGGAACAACGGTCTTAACAGTAGGTTTAGTTAATGCCGGATTTATGACACTTAGACAATCTATTGGTGTTATAATGGGTGCCAATATCGGTACCACAGTTACTGCGTTTATTATAGGTATTAAAATAGAAGCATACGCACTACCTATATTGGCAGTTGGTGCATTGATGATTTTCTTCCTTAAAAGTAAAAAGGCCGCAAATATTGGACAAACTATCTTCGGTTTTGGTGCACTATTCTACGGTTTAGATCTAATGGGAAATGGTTTGGAGCCGCTTCGAGACGTTCAAGCATTTCACGAATTGACAGTTGATATGTCTACTAATCCTATATTAGGTGTAATTGTAGGAACATTATTTACTGTAATTGTTCAAAGTTCAAGTGCGACTATTGGTATCCTACAGAGTTTGATGGCTGAAGGAGCGATAGAATTACAGGCAGCATTACCTGTGTTGTTCGGTGACAATATTGGTACTACGATTACTGCAATATTAGCATCAATTGGTGCAACCGTAGCGGCAAGACGTGCAGCATTAACACATGTTATCTTTAATATTATTGGAACTGTGCTTGTTCTATTAATTATTGGTCCATATACGCAATTCATTGGATATATTCAGGAACAGTTATCATTAAATGCCGAAATGACTATTGCATTTGCACATGGTATATTTAACTTTTCAAATACATTTATTCAATTTCCGTTTATAGGTGGACTTGCTTATTTGGTAACTAAAATAATTCCTGGTGAAGATTCCGTTGTTAAATACCAACCGACACATCTAGATCCAATATTTATTCAACAATCACCTTCAGTTGCGCTTCAACAATCAAAAGAAGAAGTAATTCGTATGGGACAATATGCACATAAAGGTTTAGAAGAAACCAGTTTGTTTTTAAATAACCATCACACAAAACATGCTGAAGCAGCATTACAAGTTGAAAATGCTCTAAATAAATTAGACCGAGAAATCACAGATTACTTAGTTCAATTATCTAGTTCTTCTCTGTCTGATTTCGAAAGTGCTAAGCACTCTACGTTAATTGATTCTGTTCGGGATATTGAAAGAATAGGGGATCATTTTGAAAATATAGTCGAATTAATTCAATATAAAATCTCAAACAAAATTAGTCTCACAGCACAAGCAAAAATAGATGTGAATGAAATGTTTGATTTAACTGCTTTGACTGTAAAACAAGCAATTCAAGCATTAGATAAAAATGATCGGGAATTAGCATTACAAGTAGTGCAACAAGAAAATCAGATTGATAAAATGGAAAGAACCTTCCGTAAGAAGCATATTATTCGATTAAATGAAGGGCTGTGTTCTGGTGCTTCTGGTATTGTTTTTGTGGATATCTTAAGTAATCTAGAACGTATTGGAGATCATTCATTAAATATTGCAGAAGAAGTATTAGGAGAAAAAAGTCCTGAAGCTATACATTAAAAAAAGGGGGGATATTCCCTCCTTTTTTAATAATTTTACTATAAATATTGGACACTTAGATAAAAAATATTTAGGGTTTGTGTAGAAAAAGCTTGAATGATTTAATAGGACATGCTATATTAATTTTGTTGCGCAAATATAAAAACAAAAAAAGTTATTGACAGTATTTTTAATCCGTGTTATATTATATATCGTCGCTTGATTGACATGAATTTTTTAGAAGATACTTAATTAGAAACAATTAATTATTATTCCACAGTAGCTCAGTGGTAGAGCAATCGGCTGTTAACCGATCGGTCGTAGGTTCGAGTCCTACCTGTGGAGCCATTATGGCGGTGTAGCTCAGCTGGCGAGAGCGTACGGTTCATACCCGTGAGGTCGGGGGTTCGATCCCCTCCGCCGCTACCAAATTCAATATTTATAAGTGTCTTACTATGGCGGTCGTGGCGAAGGGGTAAACGCACCGGATTGTGATTCCGGCATACGTGGGTTCAATTCCCACCGGTCGCCCCATATGTAAGGACCCTTAGCTCAGTTGGTTAGAGCTATCGGCTCATAACCGATCGGTCGCAGGTTCGAATCCTGCAGGGTCCACCATTTTAAAAGAATAATTTTTACGGAGGATTACCCAAGTCTGGCTGAAGGGATCGGTCTTGAAAACCGACAGGGGCTTCGCGGCTCGCGGGGGTTCGAATCCCTCATCCTCCTCCATTTTTCTTTTATACATAATAAGGCTCGGTAGCTCAGTCGGTAGAGCAACGGACTGAAAATCCGTGTGTCGGCGGTTCGATTCCGTCCCGAGCCATCTTAAAAACAAGCATAAATATGCTTGTTTTTTTTGTTTTTCATAAGTAATTACATAGACTTTCCATCGTATGAAGTTTAAGACCAACTAATTAAGGTAAGATAGTACGTATAAGTATCTAATTTAACTTATAAATTTAGGAGGATTTAGAATATGGTAACTAGCGAATTAAAGGATTATTCTAAAACTGTATTACTTAAGGAAAAAAAGCAAGTAATAGATCAAATGAAAATGCAAGAAAATCAGGAAGATGGTTATGTTAATCAAGTCATAGAAGAATTATCAAATTATGATAATCATCCAGGTGATCAAGGTTCAGAATTATTTGAACGTGAAAAGAACATTGCTTTAAATGAACACACAATACAGGAGTTAAGAGATATTAATGATGCACTTCATGCTATAAATGATGATTCGTATGGCTTTTGTAAAACGTGCGGGAAAGAAATAAACGAAGAAAGATTACAAGCAATGCCTACAGCATTACACTGTATAAAACATGCAACAGTTAATGAAGATATTGATTATAACCACCGTCCGATCGAGGAAGACCTGTTAAACCCGAATGTTACACAAGAAGATAATTCTAAAGCTTTTGATGGTCAAGATACTTGGGAGGCGGTTGAGGAACATGGATCTTCTGACACAGCCTCTGACTTTTATCAAAAGGAATATATCAATCATGATGAAAGAAATTCTAAAGATATCGAGAATTTTGCAAAGACTGATATTACAGGTGAAAATAAGAGAAATAATTAAAAATGAAGTTTAATAATAATATAAAAGGTGTATGAGTAATAGGAAGAACATTTTAATTGTAAATTCTATTACATGCATAAAAGTTGCAAGAATGGAAGAGCTTTGGTAACATTAATGTATCAGAAAAACGAATATTCTGTGAACGTTTTTCTTACATACTACTTTAGGAGGAATTATTAATGACTAAATTTGAATTACCTGAATTACCTTATGCTTATGATGCATTAGAGCCGCATATTGATAAGGAAACAATGAATATTCATCATACGAAGCACCACAACACGTATGTGACTAAATTAAACGCAGCACTAGAAGGGCATGCAGATTTACAAGATAAATCATTAGACGCGCTTCTATCTGATCTAGATAGCTTACCTGAATCTGTGCAAACTGCTGTTCGAAATAATGGTGGCGGTCACTCAAACCATAGCTTATTCTGGACACTACTTTCACCAAATGGTGGTGGAGAGCCAACAGGAGAATTAGCAACACAAATTAAAGATGCTTTTGGTAGCTTTGACGCGTTTAAAGAAAAATTCGCAGCAGCTGCAACTGGTCGTTTTGGTTCAGGTTGGGCTTGGTTAATCGTTAAAAATGGTAAACTTGAAATAACAAGCACACCAAACCAAGATACTCCAGTGATGGATGGTATATCGCCAATTCTAGGTTTGGATGTTTGGGAACATGCTTATTATCTTAAATATCAAAACAAACGCCCTGATTATATTGCAGCATTCTGGAATGTTGTTAATTGGGATGAAGTTTCTAAATTATATGAGGCTACTAAGTAAGTTATTTGGTGGAAAAAAACTGAGGGATATATTCCTCAGTTTTTTTTATTATACTCAATTAGTCTTCCCTTTCAATATAAATTACCTCTTTGCTTGAAAACTGTATATCTCCTTGTCAATTGAAAACAATAAGATCTAGAACTAAACAAGGAGAACTGGATATGCAAAAGAAACCAAACATCTTATTAGGTGATATAGTCGTTAATCGTGATTTAAAGCTATTATTAATAGTTGGAGGATTGTATGCTCTGGCTACATTCCTATCGAATACGTTTGTGAATATCTACTTATGGAAACAATCAAATGATTACATAGCCATTGCACAGTATAATGGTGCAGTATATATCTTACAACCAGTTACCTTTATCGTTGCAGGTAGATTGGCTAAAAGAGTGGACCGGGTTATTGTCTTACGGTTAGGTGTTACATTTTTAGCTATTTTTTTTATGACAGTTTTACTAGTAAGTGAAAATGCTGCAACATATAACATTTTATTAGGTGCATTGTTAGGTGTTGGATATGGTTTTTATTGGTTGGCATTTAACGTCTTAACATTTGAAATTACGGAACCAGATACACGTGATTTCTTCAATGGATTTTTAGGTCTAATGCAGTCATTTGGTGGGATGATTGGGCCTATCCTAGCTGGTTATGTTATTTCAAATATGAATAATTCACAAGGGTATACGATTATCTTTTCTATTTCTTTTTTCCTATTTATATGTGCGGTTATTTGTAGCTTCTTCTTAAAAAGAAGACAAGCAACAGGTAAATTTAATTTTAAACGCATTTTATATGAACGTAAAAATAATAAAAATTGGCGTAACATCCTATATGCACATACATTTCAAGGTTTAAGAGAGGGTATCTTTGTATTTGTTATCTCGATTTGGGTATTTATTGCTACGGGGAGTGAGTTGGCTTTAGGTACGTTTAATCTTATTTTTTCGGGTTCTTCCTTTGTTTGTTATTATGCAGCAACACGTATAATTAAGCCGCATATGCGAAAAAGGTCTATATTAATTGGAGGATTAACACTATATTTTGCGATTTTTCTTATTATATTTAATTTAAATTTTCCGATTTTATTACTGTATGGTGCAATAATTGGTATTGCATATCCTTTGTTTACGGTTCCTTATGTGTCGATGACATATGACGTAATAGGGCATGGATGGCAAGCAAAAGAAATGCGAATTGAATATATTGTTGTTAGAGAATTATTTCTAAATGTAGGAAGAGTGAGCTCAATTATGTTATTTATAATTAGTATAAAGCTATTCCCAGCTGAACAAATTATTCCTTATTTATTAGTTATATTAGGTGCCGGTCATATTGTCGTTTCATACTTTATCCGAAAAGTGTCCTTCCTTCCTACAGGGAAAAATCCAGCATCTCCATTAAAAGATGGCGTAATGAATAATGAAAATAGATAGAAAACGTGCTATAATAACCCTAATTGAGTTCGCAAAAGGGGGAGAATAGAATGGGGAAAAAGAAAAAAAAGAAAGTACAACTTCCCTTTCGTTTAAATATATTATTCATTTTTGTATTTGCTTTGTTTTCATTATTAATTTTGCAATTAGGTGTCGTGCAAATTTTGAATGGTGAAGCTGCACAAGATCAAATAAATGAAACGGAAAATACGCAAGCTTCTATTTCTGTACCAAGAGGTTTAATGTATGACCGTTATGGAAAATTAATTTTAGATAACGAATCAACGCGCTCCATTACGTATACCCCACCTAAGAATGGTGATTCTGCTGCGGAACGTTTAGAACTTGCAGAGAAATTGGGCGAATATATTACAATGGAAGAAGAATTTGAAGAGTTAGAGAAATTAATTCGAGAAAGAGATAAAAAGGAATATTGGTACATGCTTAACGCTAAAGATGCAGGTGATCGATTAACAGAAGAGGAATTAGAATTAGATACAAGTGAACAGTATAAGCTAATACTTGAAAAAATCACAGCTGAAGATTACAACGAATATGATTGGTCAGACCCAGTTCTATTAAATGTTGTTGCAATAAAAAAAGAATTAGATGCAGCGAGTGAATTCTCTCCTCATATTGTAAAAAATGAAAATGTTACCGAGGAAGAATATGCATTAGTTTCAGAGCATTTGTTTGAGCTTACAGGAATTGATGCTTCTATTGATTGGAATCGCATTTCAAAAGTTGATGATACATTTTCCACATTTATTGGTAGTATAACGTCAACAAATGAAGGAATACCAATTGACAATCAGGATTTTTATCTAACACGAGGATACAGTCGAAATGATCGGGTTGGTAAGAGTGGTTTGGAACTAGAATACGAAAGTGTATTAACTGGGCAAAAAGAAATAATAGAATATGTTACGGATAATAATGGTGACATTGTAGGGCAAAATACTGTTATAGAAGGACAAAGTGGTAGTGATTTAATATTAACAGTAGATATTGAGTTACAAGAGGAAATTGATAAGATTGTTCAAGAAGAACTAGAAAGTTATTATAATCAAAATCCAACTGAAAATCGTTATATGGAAGATGCTTTAGTTGCGATGTTGGATCCCCAAACTGGTGATGTTCTTGCGTTATCTGGAGCGCATCGAGAAGATGATGAGTATGTAGATCAATCATATCGGACGATTTATGATCAACATTTACCAGGTTCTACGGTCAAAGGGGCAACTGTTCTAGCTGCTTTAGACTCAGGTGTTATGAGTCCTGGAGAGCAAATTAAAGATGAGCCAATTAAAATTGCAAATGACCCTAAAAAAAGCTCTTGGAAGAATTTAGGTTATGTAGACGATATAGAAGCGTTAGAACAATCATCAAACGTTTATATGTTTAATGTAGCGATTAGATTAGCAAGTGCAAACTATCAATATGGTGAAAAACTATCAGGCTTTGATTGGGATTCGTTTCAGACATTACGAAATTATTATAATCAATTTGGTTTAGGTGTTGAAACAGGAATTGATTTGCCATATGAATCTACTGGTGTAGTGGGGGATCCTGATAATGGGGGACTTCTTTTAGACCTTGCGATTGGTCAATATGATACCTATACAACATTGCAGTTAGCACAATATGTTTCGACTATTGCAAATGATGGCTATCGCGTGAGACCGCATATTGTCAAAGAAGTTAGGGAGTCAAATGCTTCTAAGGATTCCTTAGGCCCTGTAGTTGAAAGCTTTGATACCGATATACTCAATCGAGTTGTGATGGATGATTCTTATATTGAACGGGTACAGGAAGGATTCAAACGCGTAGTATCACAAGGGACAGCGTCAAGTCATTGGGGTAACAATGAATATAAGGTTGCTGCAAAAACAGGTACTGCTCAAAACGAATTTTATATAGATGGTGTAAAACAATCTACTTATAATCTTTCATTAGTTGGTTATGCACCATATGATGAGCCGGAGGTAGCTTTTGCAATTATTGTACCAAGAACAGGTACTGGTAATGACCAAAACGGTATTCATCATGAAATTGGTAACCGTATTATTGAAAAGTATTTCCAATTGAAAGAAGAACGAGATGAAGCGGGCGTAACCGAAAATTTAAATGAAGAAGTTGCAGAAGAAGATTAATAAAAGGTGTGAGCGATAATTATCGCTCACACCTTTTTAGTTTATCTACTGACAAAATAAGTGTTTAATTTACACATTCTTAACATTCAATTAACGGTAAGTTCAAACTAATACGTTATGATGAGTTTGTGGCTGAGATAGCCAAGCCTAAATGCGTAATACAAAACTGTAGGGGGAACATTAAATGAAAAAATTAAAATTAGTTGGATTAGCTTTACTATTAGTATTATCAATCGGTTTACTTGCAGCTTGTGGATCAAGTGACGATTCAAGTGCAGAAGAGACAGACGATTCGAATGCAGAATCAACTGACACAGAAGATACTGAAAGTGAATCAGCAGAATTAGAAGGTAGTGTTGTTATTGATGGTTCTGGTACAGTTTATCCATTAATGGCTAGAATTGCAGAAGAGTATATGTTAACAGAACAAGAAGGTGTATCTGTTGAAGTAGGTCGTTCAGGTACAAGTGCAGGATTTGAAAAGTTCTTAGTTGAAGATGGAACTGATTTTAATGACGCTTCTCGACAAATTAAAGAAGAGGAATCAGCGGCTGCAGAAGAGCTTGGTATCGAAGTACATGAATTGAAAGTTGCATTAGATGGTTTAACTTTCGTTATGCATCCAGATAATGATTGGGCTACGGAAATGACAGAAGAAGAACTGTTAAGTATTTTCCTTGCTGATGGTGGTGTAACAAACTGGTCTGATATTAATCCAGAATGGCCAGATGAAAAAATAAACACTTATGGACCGAACGAGAATCACGGTACGTATGAATTCTTTTATGAAAATATTCTTGAAGAAGCTGATCTTGTAAGTGATGTTAATCTTCAACAAGAGTATTCTACATTGGTAACATTGGTGTCTGAAGATGTTAACTCTATTGGATTCTTTGGTTTTGGTTACTATGTAAATAATCAAGATAAATTACAAGCAGTAAATGTTGATTTTGGTGATGGACCAGTTGAACCTTCTCTTGAGACAATTGCTGAAGATGGCGATTATGCTAACTTTACTCGTCCAGTATTCACTTATTTGAATGTTAATAATGCAACAGAAAAAGCTCAAGTGTTAGATTATGCAATCTATTTAATGAATAACGTAAATACTTTTGCTGGTGAAACAGGATTTGCTCCAATCCCAGATGAAGAAGCACAAGAAAGTATAGATTTCCTAAATGGGCTTAAATAATAATAAGATGAAGGTATAAATCTGATAGAGAAGAGAGTAATTAATTGCTCTCTTCTCTAATTAGTATTATAGAATAGATTAAGAGGGGTGTTATGAGTGGCGAATAACAGCAATTTAAACAAAGATAATGCTGTTCAAGTGAGAGAATTAATTAGTAAGAAAAGGGCAGGAAGAAGTTTTTCTTCCATAATAGAAAAAGCCGTTCCTGTCTTATTATTTCTTATTGCAATGATTTCTTTATTAACAACTATTGGTATATTGTTCACTCTTTTAACAGAAACAATACACTTTTTTTCTAGAGTTTCAATAATTGAGTTCTTTACTGGAACGATATTGAGGCCATTAAGCCAAAATCCAGAATTTGGCATCCTACCACTAATTTCAGGTACTATTATTTCATCTGTAATTGCAATGCTTGTTGCAGGTCCAATCGGTATAATGACAGCAATTTATTTAAGTGAATATGCAACTGACCGTGTTAGAAGAACGTTAAAACCACTTTTAGAATTGCTTGCAGGCATACCAACGATTGTTTATGGGTTCTTCGCATTTACATTTGTTACACCTCTATTAAGAGAATTCATACCTGGTTTAGAAGCAACTAACGTACTTAGCCCAGGTATCGTGATGGGGATTATGATTATTCCTATGATTGCATCTTTATCTGAAGATGCAATGAGTTCTGTTCCGAACGCAATGAGAGAAGGTGCACTAGCACTGGGAGCAACAAAGTTGGAAGTAACCTTTCGCGTAATTGTTCCGGCTGCTTTATCTGGTATTATTGCATCCTTTGTTTTAGGGATTTCAAGAGCAATAGGGGAAACCATGATTTTAACTATTGCAAGTGGAAGTTCTAAAAACTTTACCCTCGATGTAACGCAATCTATGCAAACAATGACAGCATATATTGTGGAAGTTTCTGGTGGAGACGCACCTGCTGGTTCAACTATCTATTATAGTTTATATGCAGTTGCAATGACTCTATTTTGTTTTACATTACTAATGAATATCGTTGCAAGATATGTCTCTCGTAGGTATAGGGAGGAATACTAAATGAAACATTTAACTACGAAACAAGTTGAGAAAAAAATGAAGTCTCGAATTATCTTAAATAATATATTGAAAACAATTTTCTTATTATCAACATTATTTGGACTTGTTGTTCTTGCAGTATTAATTATTCGAGTGTTAACACAAGGCCTTGCTTATATCAATCTAGATTTTTTAACTGGAAAACTATCAACGAGTCCTGATAGAGCTGGTATTATGGGTGCTCTACTTGGTACGTTTTGGTTAATGGCTGTTGTAATTCCAGTAACCATGGTCTTGGGTGTCAGTACTGCGATTTATAATGAATTATATGCGAGAAAAGGTCGTTTACAGTCAATAATTCAAACTAATATTTCAAACTTAGCGGGTGTGCCTTCTATTGTATATGGGATATTAGGTTTGACTATCTTCGTAAGAACGATGGATTTTGGAAATATAGTTTTGGCAGGTGGGCTAACCATGTCACTCTTAGTGTTACCTATAGTAATTGTATCAAGTCAAGAAGCAATTCGTGCTGTACCAAAACATTTAAGTGAAGCTTCATTTGGAATGGGTGCAACTAAATGGCAAACAGTAAAAAATATTATTTTGCCGGCATCACTACCTGGGATTTTGACGGGAACTATTTTAGCACTATCTCGAGCAATTGGTGAAACAGCACCACTCGTTGTATTAGGAATACCGGCTTTATTACTACCATTTCCAGGTGGTATATTTGATAAGTTTACAGTACTTCCAATGCAAATTTATTATTGGACATTAGATTCTTCATTGATGGAAGAATATGCGTATTTAGCATCTGCTACAATCATTGTATTATTGGTACTATTATTTATCTTGAACTCTACAGCAATTATTATTAGAAATAAGTTCCAACAAAGATATTAAAGGGGTGAATGGAATGAGTACAGCTACAAAAATGAATCAAAATAATATGAAATTTGTCTCAAGTGAGAATATACCAGAAAACACGAAAGAAAATGCGAATATAGTATATGATACAAAAGATTTAAATTTATGGTACGGTAACACGCAAGCGTTAAAAAGTATTGATTTACCAATATACGAAAAAGAGGTCACTGCGATTATAGGACCTTCAGGTTGTGGAAAATCTACTTATCTAAAAACGTTAAATAGAATGGTAGAATTAGTTCCTAATGTCCGTACATCAGGAACGATAAAATATAGAGGTAAAAACATTCTTGATAAGTCATTTAAAGTAGAAGACTTAAGAACAAATGTTGGAATGGTCTTTCAAAAACCTAATCCATTTCCAAAATCTATTTATGAGAATATTGCATACGGACCAAAGATTCATGGTATTCGTAACAAAAAAATACTAGATGAAATTGTTGAAAGAAGCCTTCGTGGTGCCTACATTTGGGACGAAGTAAAGGATCGATTAAAAGAAAATGCTTATAGCCTCTCAGGTGGACAACAACAGCGTATTTGTATAGCACGTTGTTTAGCAATTGAGCCAGATGTTATTTTAATGGACGAACCAACTTCTGCATTAGACCCTAAATCAACTTTAAAAGTAGAAGAATTGATTCAAGAGCTGAAAAAGAACTATTCTATCATTATAGTAACGCATAATATGCAACAAGCAGCTCGTATTTCTGATAAAACCGCCTTCTTATTAAATGGAGAATTAGTTGAATTTACAGATACGGATACTTTGTTTTCTTTACCTAAAGACAAACGGACAGAAGATTATATTACAGGAAGATTTGGTTAATATTTGAAAGGGTATGGGGGAGGATTTTTATGGTTGCAAGAGAGCAATTCGAAATTGAATTAGATAAAATGAAACAAAAGGTTATTGATTTGGCTCAAGGAGCAAAGGTACAATTACAAGATGCTGTTCACGCTCTTTATCATTCAGATACAAATTTAGCAGCGCAGGTTGTTGAAGCAGATAAACGCTTAGATGCAATTGACTTAGATATTAATGAAACTGCCATATTATTAATTGCTAGGCAACAGCCTGTAGCGTCCGACTTAAGAAAGTTAATTGTTGCAATACGTATCTCTACTGACTTAGAACGGATGGCAGATAACGCTAAAAATATAGCTCGTTCTACGAAACATTTAGGAGAAAATCATGGTTTAGAGATTCACGAGTCTTTAGCAGATATGCGTGACGTAGCGCTTAGAATGATTGATTTGGCAATTAATGCATATGAGCAAGAAGACATTACTTTAGCAAAAAAACTTTCTGAATTGGATGATTTAATTGATGGTATGTATGCAAATGTCTTACAGGAATTATTGGAAGAGACAGCTACAAATCCGCAAAAAATACAATTAATCATGCAAATGGCATTTAGTGGTCGATATATTGAAAGATACGGAGATCATTTAACAAATATTGCAGAAAATATTATGTATCTTGTTAAAGGAGAGTCTTTAGACTTGAATGAATAAAAACCAGTAGTGTTAGGACGACTGTCTAAACACTACTGGTTTTTAATTTTGATTCGTAATTGTATTTGCAATCTCTTCATTAGACATCTCACTATTTAATTCAAATTCACCTATCTGTATACTTGTTCCATAATCATTATCTGTTAAATAGTTGATAAACGCTTCTTGAGAATCGATTATGTTTGCTGCTACTAAATAATTTGAAACCTCTGCAATGGTCATACCAGATTCAATTGTTAACGTATAAGTATCAGTAACAGTTTCTTCTTCTGTTTCATTTTCTGTCACTTCTTCTTGTTCACTTTCATTATCTATTGTCTCATTTTCCTCTGTAATAGATGTTGGATCTTCATCCGTGACGAAATACCCTTGATTTTCTATTGCAGTTATCATTTCATCAGTACTTAACTCTTCGCTTACTGTATTTTTATTGCTTTCTAAAAAATATGTAATGCTTAATAAGATTGTAGCTGTTAAAATTCCTAGTGCGAATACGCGTATGAATGGTTTCATTATAAATGCCTCTATCCTTTAGTTGAGAATTGTCTAATAAGTGAATGGATGTCATATTCACTTAAATTAGTTGATCTTGCAATTTCAGCTGCAGAGTTTCCTGCTAGATGCATTTGCTGTACTCTCCGCATCAAAGGAGTTTGTGTTTGTTTCGGTTTTTGTAAATCAAATTCTTCCATATCATCTGAAAGCAATTCTTCCTCTAAAATTTTAATTTTTTTCTTCATTTGATACGTTTCTTGTAAGGAAGATAAAGAGATCTGTTCTAATTGATCTTCCAATAGTTTGAATTTATTGTTCGCAAAAAATGAAATAATAAATAATACGATAACAATGACAAGTAGACTAATAATTGTATATAGCACTAAGTTCCCTCCTAATGTTCACACTAATAGTTATAACACAATTGTTTCTTGAAAAAAAGTAATTTTATTTTATCCAAAATCAATAAAGAACCTTGAATTATAGATTTATATTTGGTATTATTAATAAGTCTGAAAATGATATTAAATTTAAGAGTTGTTAGATGAATAGTTTGGAGGGATAATGATGCGCGTAAATATCACACTTGCTTGTACTGAAACAGGTGACCGTAATTATATTACTACAAAAAATAAACGTACAAACCCGGAACGTATAGAAATGAAAAAATATAGCCCGCGTTTGAAGAAACAAACGCTTCACCGCGAAACAAAATAAAAGTTCCGTTCTAGCTCTTACCTAATATTAGGTAAGAGCTTTTCATCTTTTTACTGGCAAAGGAGAGAATAAAGCTGGAAACGAAAAAAAGGCTGCGAAATAAACTAACACAAAAGTTAATGAGTTTATCTAGTGAGGAAAAGGCCAAGATTGAGTTACAACTATATCATAACCTATTTAACAGTACATATTGGTCGGAAGCAGAAGTTATTGCTGTTACTATTTCACAAGGTTATGAGTGGGACACAAAACCAATAATTGAAGCTGCGAAAAAACAAGGTAAAAAGGTTGTAGTACCTAAATGTTTTCCAGAAGATTCTAAGTTAGTATTTTATTATTTTGAAACGTATGAGCAATTGGAAAAAGTTTATTTTGACTTGTTAGAACCTAATCCAGCAGTATCCGTTCAAGTTGAATCAAGTAAAATAGACTTAATTATTGTTCCAGGATTACTATTTGACCAGATGAATTACCGAATTGGACATGGTGGAGGATACTATGATCGATTTTTATCCAATTATTCTGGGAAAACGATAGCATTAGCATGGAATGAACAAATTATTAAAAGTATTTATCCAGAGACATTCGATGTACCAGTAGATCATATAATAATGAATTGATTTTTTTGGTTTTTCTGAAAAGATAAATCATATTTTTTTCATTTCGAGGTAAACTATCCTTGCCGATTACAAAAAGGAAGGATGAAGTTATGAGATGCAAAAAATGATAATGGTTTGTGCGATGGTGTTTGGTGGAGTTATTTTATATAGAAAAAAATATAAAATAATTAATATGCTTTTAACTTTTACCGTTATTCGAAAAGTAATGATTGCTTTAAGTATGCGTGTTCCGTTCTTAAGAAATTACTTGATGCCTAGTATATTTGGAAATGCAAAATAAATTATAGAAGAAGGAGACGTTTCTACTATTAGAAACGTCTCCTTCTTCTATAATTTAATGATATCATATAGAGATAGGGAAGGAGATGGTAGAGATGTTTCTAGAAGACACATTTTATTATTATAAATTAACAGATTACCTTATCCATCAACAAGGGTTTGACATAGTCTTTATTGATAATAGACAGACAGAAGTGTGGCTACAAAGAACTAAAAGAAAACAAAATCATGTGATTCGACTGACAAATCAAGAATTTGATTGGAAGAATCAATTAAAAATAGATGTGGACCGCACATATACTAATGCTAAAAAGTTAGCTAAACTATTCCTAGGTTGGAATATTGAATTACATAATGTCTATGTAGCTAAACATGCTCCTGTAGATGATTGGGAAAGTTTAAATGAAACGAAAAAGATAAATCAAGGAAAATTTACAAATATGCACGTATATTATTTAAATGACGAAAATAGATCAGATGAGAAGGAACGTTTATTTCAAGAAACATCTGTAGAACCAATTGAATTTAATTTACCTCGTGATGTATTAGATATGGAACGAATTACACAGTATCTAAAAGTGTCTATTCTGGGAGAATTTCAACAAATTCAAAACACATCGACAAAAATTTTCGAGTATGCAAAACCTTTTTATACGTATGTGCTTCTAGTTATTAATGTACTTATGTTTTTATTATTAGAGTGGCAAGGTGGAAGTACTTCAACAGAGACTCTGATTAGGTACGGAGCAAAATATAATCCAGCTATATTAGATGGAGAGTGGTGGCGGATTGTCTCCTCTATGTTTTTACATATTGGTTTCTTACATCTTGTTATGAATATGTTTGCTTTACATATTGTAGGTAGTCTAGTTGAACGAATTTATGGCGTGAAACGCTTTTTATTTATTTACTTTGGTTCTGGAATTCTAGGCGGCATAACTAGTTTTGCCTTTAGTCCTCAATTAGCTGCAGGTGCATCTGGTGCGATTTTTGGTTTATTTGGTGCATTATTATTCTTTGGATTGCATTATCGTCGTATCTTTTTTCAAACAATGGGATGGAATATAATTGTTATTATTGCATTTAATATTATATTTGGTTTTGTAGTACAGCAGATCGATAACGGAGCTCATATTGGAGGTCTAGTCGGTGGATTTATTGCTTCGGGAATCGCATTCTTTCCAAAGAAAAAACTAATTAAACAACAATCAATGGCGATTTTTGGATATATTATAATTATTACAACATTGCTTATATACGGCATATTGCATACATCTACACATTATGATCCAGCTCTAGAAGTGCAAATAGCACAACAGCTTATTGTAGGAGAAGAATATGATGAAGTAATTACTGTTACAACTCGGATTATAAAAAGTAATCCTAGCGATTATTCAGCTGAATTATTGTTTCTTCGTTCTTATGCATATAGCAAATTAGCACAAACAGATAAGGCTAGGAAGGATTTAGAGAATTTAATTTCGATCGAGCCAAATAAAATTCCGGAAGCGCATTATAATTTGGCATTGATTTACATGGATAATGATGAAGCAAACAAAGCGAAAAAGTCACTAGAAAAAGCAATAGATTTAGATTCTACAAATAAATTATTTACCGATCTATATCAAGATTGGTTTTCAAATGAATAGTTTTGGATAAGTTGTTGCATCTCGCCTTTATGGTCTTGATATAATATCCGTAGATGTGTTCCTTCTTTATCTAATAGTATCAAGGGAATAAAACTTTTTGAAGCAGGACCAGACTCATTAAATGGCAAAATATAATTTGCGTATAAACCTTCCCACATTTGTCCAATGACTTTTTTAGTTTGTTTAGCAGTCAAATTAGGAAGGGCTGTGGTTTCATATTGATACAACATATTTAATGGGACAGATAAATAATCATCACTGTTTAATTGAAAGTGATCTAGTAATTGTTGCCATTGATAATATAATTGTTGGTTCGTTGCATGATTCAGTGTTTCCTTCCATTCTGTTTGTAAATCGTTTGTAGGTATTTTAAAAGCTTCTAATGGTGTCTGAGGTGAGTCAATTACGTATAACTCATCATGCGTCATAGCCTGAACACTTTTTATCTTATCTTCTGGATAATGTACTTCAGCATGATGATATGATATGGCTTGATAATGGCTGCTATCTTCGCCAGTTATTGTTGTTTGTAAATCAATAGTACTTTCTTGTTCCTTCCATTTACTTTTTATAGCTTTCAACTGACCATCAACATATAAAAGAGAGATATCTTGTCTTAAATAAGTTAATTCATCTAACTCTGAAGAAGCATGCCAATCTATTGTATAGGAATCATGGTCTTGTTCCATTAATAATGTAAGTTTAGTGGTTGCACTTTTGAAAGACCTAGATTCATCAATAGGAAAAAATTTCACCGTGGTTTCAGACAGATTGTTAAAAATAATTAGTGAACTAAAGAGTATTATAGAAATAAAGATAATCGAAATATACCGCTTCATACTTCCTCCAATCCAGTTTAACCAATTTCTGGTGACTTGTTTTATTCATATACATATATATGTACAAGCATTTATTTATATGTATATGCATGATATTTATTTCTTTGTAGAACCTACTACTATTAGTGGATTAACCTATTTACATAGAATGAAGGTGTCGTAATGAATGAGAAGAGGTCGTTAAGTAAGTCATTTACTGATAATGTAGAGTATTTACATGATTATCTTGGCGTGGAAAAAAGTTTCGATATTATACAATTAGACTTACACTATGCTGGTAAAGATATGGCAATGTTTATGATCGATGGTTTTGTTAAAGATGACATTATGTTTCATCTGATGCGTTTTTTGGCAGATCTTGAAGAAGAGAAACTTCAACCAGATCCAATGGTTAAACTTTTAAAAACGTATATACCATATGTAGAACTAGCAACGGTTGACGATTTAATAGAGGCTGGTGATACTGTACTTGGTGGACCAACTGCATTGATGGTTGAGGGACTAGATAAAATTATTATGATTGATGCTAGAACTTATCCAGCTAGAGGGCCACAAGAACCAGATTTGGAAAGGGTTGTACGTGGATCAAGGGATGGATACGTAGAAACAATTGTCTTTAATACAGCACTAACAAGAAGGCGAGTTCGTGATCGTTCATTAAGAATGGCATATACAAGTATTGGAAGGCGTTCTAAGTCCGATGTCTGTATTTGTTATATTGAGGATATCGCTGATCCCAAAAAAGTTAAACTATTACAAGATCATCTTAAGAAGATTGATACGGATGGTCTACCTATGGCTGAAAAAACAATAGAAGAATATTTGAGTGGAAGGCATTGGAATCCATATCCAACCATTCGATATACAGAACGTCCTGATACGGCTGCAGCACATTTATTTGAAGGTCATATCATTTTGATTATTGATGGTTCACCGAGCGTAATGATTTTACCTGCTACGTTTTGGCATCATTTACAACATGCGGAGGAATATAGACAAAAACCTTTGGTAGGAGCATATTTACGATTTGTACGATTCATTGCTGTTATTGGATCTATCTTTATTTTGCCTTTCTACTATTTGATTTCTATTCAACCTGCTTTATTACCGGAACAGCTTGCCTTTTTTGGGCCAAGTGAAACAGGGGTTATTCCTTTACTCCTTCAATTCCTAATAGCTGAAATTGGAATCGACATGTTACGAATGGCTGCTATTCATACACCAACAGCGCTTGCTACTGCACTTGGTCTTGTTGCGGCGATAATGATTGGTCAAGTAGCGGTAGAGGTAGGATTGTTTTCAAATGAGGTTGTTTTATATTTATCCGTTGCAGTGATGGGGACATTTGCAACTCCTAGTTATGAATTAAGTTTAGCGAATAGGCTGGTACGTATATTATTATTACTTTCCACTGCGAGTTTTGGAGTTATAGGATATGTCATTGGAGTAACCGCGTGGTTAATATATCTGATTCGAATGAATACATTTAAAACTGGTTATATGTGGCCATTCATTCCTTTTTCGCCGAAAGCTTTTCTTGATGTACTTGTTCGGACGCCCGTTCCATTAAAAAGTAGAAGACCAACTTTCTTAGATCCACAAGACCCAGATCGGTAAAATTGATCTAGGTCTTTTTTTTATTTATTTTATTGATATATTATTGTTTAAATTTGTTATAATGAAATAGGTGATTATATGAAAACAATTTATGATATACAACAATTGCTAAAAAAGTTTGGAATAATTATTTATATTGGTGATCGATTAGCAGATTTAGAACTAATGGAAGCTGAAATAAAAGAGCTATACCAAGCGCAATGTCTTTCTATTGCAGATTATCAAATGGCGATTTTGTTATTAAGACAAGAAATAGCAAAATTAAGGAATTGAAGGGGTGGAAGCATGAGTGAGCAACTATTAATTGGTGTTGACATTGGTGGAACTACAATCAAATTTGGAATAATTAAAATAGAAGGTACTATTATTGATAAATGGGAAATAGAAACGAATAAAAATGATAATGCTAAAAGTATTCCGCATGATATCTGGACTTCGATTAACCTGAAATTAAAGAAACTAGATATTGATCCAACATCCATTCTTGGAATAGGGGTTGGGGCTCCTGGTTTTGTTGATGTTGAAACCGGTGACGTATCGATTGCAGTTAATTTAGGTTGGAAGGACTTTAAATTAGGAAAGGTATTAAAAGAATTATCAGGATTACCTGTAATTGTTGATAACGATGCAAATATAGCAGCGGTTGGTGAGAATTGGAAAGGTTCTGGTGGTTTAGCAGATAACTTAATCGCAATCACATTGGGAACTGGAGTTGGTGGTGGTATTATTGCAAACAGCCAAGTGATAAATGGTGTTAATGGGACTGCAGGGGAAATAGGTCATATAATGGTTGAACCTGAAGGAACCCCATGTAACTGCGGTAGAAATGGTTGCTTAGAAACAGTGGCGTCTGCAACAGGGATTGTTAGGCAAGCAAATGAAGCTATTCTGTCTGGATCAACTACATCTTTAAAAGACCTTTCAATGTTAAAAGAGTTGACAGCGAAAGACGTTTTTGAAGCAGCTACCTCTGGAGATATAGTTGCACAAGGGATTATTGATAAAGTAACAGATATTCTCGGATTAGCGATCGCAAACATGGCAACAATTATTAATCCCTCCATTATTGTCATAGGTGGAGGGGTTTCAAAAGCAGGAGATAAATTATTAACGCCACTTCGAAAAGCTTTTGAATCCTATACGTTGCCTCGTATAGACGAAGGTTGTAGGTTTGTTATTGCATCGTTAGGTAATGATGCTGGAATAATAGGTGGCGCTTATTTAGTAAAGCAAGCACATCACTAAAAAGATTTTTTTATTTTGTAAAATAAATTCTCAAATAATCTACATTAACATAATATATTTAAATAAATCCTTGTTTGAGGGTTTATTTTTTTGGATTTATCTACTTAAATAGGTTATTATTAATTTATTGTAAATAAAAATGAAACTTTTTATTTTTAAATACGTCTATATAGTAAGGGTTTATTAATTTACACTTGTGTTATATAATGTTTAAGTTGTGAATGTAAATTAAACTTAAAATATAAATAATAGAATATGGCTAGGAGGAAGTTATAGATATGCTTCAGAAAAAATATAATGTACCGTTATATGTCATTGCGAGCTTGTTATTTGGTGCAAAGACATATATTGTTTATCGATTCTTATTTAATATACAATTAGATAATATTATGCAAGAGATCATCTTATTGATTAATCCATTTGTTTCAGCGTTTTTAATATTTGCAATAAGTGTTTGGTTTAAAGAGAAAAATCAAATGAAATTTATTCAATATACAGCACTAATTGGATCACTAGTTTTGTATTTTAATCTAGTATTCTATCGAAATTTCTCAGACTTCATTACAATTCCAGTGTTGTTTCAAGGAAGTAACGCTGCTGATTTAGGAACGAGTGCAATGGCACTAATGCATTTACCAGACCTTTTGCTTTTTCTTGATGTAGCAATTGTATGGTATTTGAGTAAAAGATACAGTGGCATATTGTCAGCAACTTATATAAAACGTAAAAAAGTATTAGCATTAAGTCTTTCTTTAGCTTTTTTATTAGGTAATTATGTACTTGCAGAGATTGAACGTCCACAATTATTACAAAGAACGTTTGACCGTGAATATTTAGTTAAAAATATTGGTATTTTTAACTACCATATCTATGATATTGCACAACAGTCCAAGTCACAAGCACAACGTGTATTTGCAGATGGTAACGAATTACCTGAGATTGAAGAATATATTGAAGAAAATGCGACAGATCAAGAAGATAATAAACTGTCAGGTATTGCAGAAGGTAAAAATGTAATTTTTATATCATTAGAATCTATTCAAAGTTTTGTGATTAATAATACGTTAAATGGGGAAGAAATTACGCCCTTTTTAAATGACTTAATTGACGATAGTTACTATTTTGATAATTTTTACCATCAAACTGAACAAGGAAAAACGTCAGATTCTGAGTTTCTAGTTGAGACTGGATTATATCCTTTACCTAGTGGTGCTGTTTATTTTACCCATGGTCAAAATGAGTATAATGCAACACCAGAAATTTTAGGGGAAGCAGGTTACACATCTGCGGTGCTACACGCAAATAACAAAAGCTTCTGGAACCGTGATGTAATGTACGATAATATTGGTATCGATCACTATTATGATGTGGATTCTTATGAAGTTACTGATGAAAATAAAGTTGGTTGGGGATTAAAGGATAAAGATTTCTTTGAACAATCAATTAAATATTTACAAGCACTAGAAGAGCCATATTATACACGTTTTATTACGTTAACGAATCATTATCCATTTGATTTAGATGAAGAAGATGCTACGATTGATAAATATGATTCAAATTCTAAAACTTTAAATCAGTATTTTCAAACAGTGCGTTATACAGACGAAGCGGTTGAAGAATTTTTTACTGATTTAAAAGAATCAGGTGAGTATGAAAATTCTATTATTGTTTTAATGGGAGATCATTATGGAATTAGTGATTTTCATGATAAAGCAATGGCACAGTATTTAGAAAAAGAAGAAATCACACCATATGACCATATACAGTTGCAAAGAGTTCCATTATATATACACATTCCTGGTGAAGATGGAGAGGTTGTTTCTGAAATAGCTGGTCAAGTAGATATAAAGCCAACACTTCTAAATCTATTAGGAATAGATGATAGTGATGATCTTAGTTTTGGTACGGATTTATTTGGTACAGATCGAAAAGACTATGTAGCATTGCGTGATGGTAGTTTTATAAGTAATGACTATATTTATACGAAAGATCAATGTTTTGATCGTGAAACAGGTGACTTACTCTCTGTCGAAACATCTAGTCTACTAAGTGAAGATGAAAGTGAATCAGAAGTAAGCGTCTGTAAACCAATATCAGAACAAGTTGAACAGGAATTATCGTATTCAGATCAAATTATTTATGGAGATTTATTCCGTTTTTATGATTTTGGTTATGAAGAAGAAGTAGAAGAAGAGTAATAAAAAACACCTTATCTCATTTTTGAGAATAAGGTGTTTTTTATTACTTCCTATTGAAAATAGCTTGTTATAATGGTAGTGATCGATAGAAAACCGAACAATATAGTTGACGAACCTGTCATAATTGTAGCTGAAGTATTTTTTGATTTGAACTCTCGACAAAGAGCAGAGCCACATAGTAATGTTATAATAATTAATATTAATGCAAGTGCCATTTAACTGTACTTCCTTTCGCCAAAAATAGTGCATAGTAATTTAGTGAAAATATATTAATAAATGTCCTTCCACAGTTTAGAATAATAAAAGTATTTTGTCGAGTGTTTATTAAAAATAAATAATTAAAGGATGAATAATATGCAAATTCATGGTATATCGTTAGGACAATTAGGGACAAACTGTTATGTGATTTACAAAGATACAGAAGCTATTATTATAGATCCTGGTGGTGATAGCGACGTATTATTAGCATGGTTGCAGAAAAAAGAGCTAATACCTAGTGCTATTTTATTAACACATGCACATTTTGATCATATTGGTGCAGTTGAAAGTATAAGGGATTATTATGAAATACCTGTCTACGTACATCAAGCAGAGGAAAAATGGCTACATGATCCTGAATTAAACGGTTCTGCATTATTTCCAGTTGAAAATGTGATTTGTAGACCTGCAAATAAATTTATTGGGATAGGTGAAATGAGACTAGGTGCTTTTTCGTTTGAGGTTATACATACACCAGGTCATTCACCAGGTGGTGTTTCTTTTATATTCTCAGAAGAAAAGATATTAATTTCAGGTGATTGTTTATTTCAAAGTGGTATAGGAAGAACAGATTTACCTGGTGGAAATAGTAGACAATTGATTCAAAGCATTAAAGAAAAACTTTTGACTTTAGACGGGCAATTTACTGTTTATCCAGGACATGGACCAATTACAACAATCGAAGAAGAGCGAATGCATAATCCATTTATATCATAATTATTCAAATTCATAGAATGCAACTGTCAAATAGGTCTTTTTATAATGAGGAAGTTTGAACCAAAATGGAAGGTAACTTCGAAATCCTTTCATAAGCATCATAGTGTTTCATCTGACGAACTTGATAGCAACTGTGACGGAGTTAGATTTTATTACCCGCTAGGGCTACGCTCCACAAGTAAAATGGACTCGCTTTCCGTGGGCACGGCTCATAGCCGTCAAGCTAAGCACTACGGTTTAAAGAACTAGAAAAATACGATACCCTAACGGATAAGAAATAGTTATTTGGAGGGGATGTCGATGTATTTCAAGAAAGAAATGGAGCCATTTATTCAAGGCATTCATCAAGTGTTATCAGTCTCTGAGGTGCGTCAATGGGCGCGTGAAATAGGCTTTGTTCAACGCCAAAATAAATTAAAGCCAG
>NZ_QJSK01000002.1:0-358333 GCF_003426095.1 Paraliobacillus sp. X-1268 | reverse complement strand
ATAAATGATCTATATATAATGGACGCGTAAAAAGAGCTTGTTGTTCAGCTAGTTGATAAAAAATCCCCTTGAGAAAGGCTACACTTTTCTCATTGAAACGTTGATGTAAGGCTTGTTTAGATATATCTGCGCCAGATAAGCGCGTGATCGTTGCACATAACTTACTCAATCGTTCAGAGCCAACCGTTTGTTGCATAAAAGCACAAATACTTAGAAAATCCTCTGGCTTTAATTTGTTTTGGCGTTGAACAAAGCCAATTTCACGCGCCCATTGACGCACCTCAGAGACTGATAACACCTGATGAATGCCTTGAATAAATGGCTCCATTTCTTTCTTGAAACGCATCGAAACTCCCTCCAAATAAATTTTCCTTATCCGTTAGGGTATCGTATTTTTCTAGTTCTTTAAACCGTAGTGCTTAGCTTGACGGCTATGGGGCACAACCTCAGCTATCTATAGAAGCAAAGTTCGCTTCTATAGATAGCTGAGGTTTGTGGGATTGCGATTACTCATCCCATCGAAAACATTTGCTGTTCCCACAGGAGTCTCAACCATTTGCTTCCTTCGTTCTAGCGGTCTAAATTGAAATATAAAATTGGAACATTTGACAAGCCTACCTTGTCGCTATAGTGTAAGTAACTTCCATACACAATAATCATGTAGTATTTCTAATTCAAACTAGCTGTAATTCGGAAACTCGTGCTGTTCCTATAGGATAAGGAATGCTTCGACAGTGATAGAGAGCTTGTTTTCTATCTTATTTGTAATTTACGACTCAAGAAAGGATACAACTATACTAGTGATTGAAATATACGTAGACTCCTGTGGGAACAGCACGGAAAGCGAAGTATATTTCAAGAGCGGTATGCTACGTCTCAATTTCTTTCAGGTTCGAATATTTAAACGTAACATCGTTTACGAAAAGAATTCATTAAAAAACCTCGCAAAGCTAATTTGCGAGGTTTTCGTTTATTAAAATGCCCATGCGCCTTTTCGGAAGACTGCTTCTGTTGTGCCGTCAGCACTTACGCCATCGATGTCTAAATCACCTGATCCGATCATGAAATCAACGTGTGTCAGACTATCATTTACACCATGTTCATCTAACTCTTTATCATTCATAGCTGATCCGCCCTCCAAATTTGTTGGATAAGCTTTTCCTAGTGCGATATGACATGATGCATTCTCATCATATAAAGTATTATAAAAAATCAAACCAGACTGTGAAATCGGCGATGCATGTGGTACTAGTGCTAGCTCTCCTAGTCGACTAGATCCTTCATCGGTATCAAGTAAATGTTTGAGTGTTTCAAGACCTTGTTCTGCTTTGAAATCGACAACCTTACCTTCTTTAAAAGTCAGACTGAAATTATCTATCATGTTTCCACCATAGATTAATGGTTTCGTACTTGCTACTGTACCATTCACGCCATACTTATGTGGTAATGTGAACACTTCTTCAGTAGGCATATTCGGATTAAAAGTCGTTCCTTCTGATGTTTTAGCAGAACCGCCTTTCCAAACATGTCCTTTTGGTAAGTCAAAACTAATATCTGTACCTGGCGCTTTAAAAACCAATTTAGTGTATTGCTTTTTATTTAACACTTCTCTTGCGTCTTTCAATTTTTTATTATGTTCATCCCATGCTGCAACAGGATCTTCTTTATCCACACGGACAATTTTAAAAATTTGTTCCCAAAGGCTTTCCTTTGCATCCTCTGTTGACTTTTCCGGGAATATCTTTTGTGCCCAATCACCTGTTGGAATGGAAATAATTGACCATGCAATCAAATCATTCATAATATACTTACGAAATTCCTTCATTGCTTCCGCGCTTGCCTTTTGCGCTTTTGCGACTTTTCCTGCATCAACATCTTTTAACAAATCCGGATTGGTCGAACGAATTGACAACAACGCCGCTCCATCTTTTGCGAATGCCAACTGTTTATCAATTTTCCATTGTGGGATCGTTGTTAACACTTCTTCTGGCGCATTTTGATATTTTAACAGTGTTAACGCATCATCTTCCCAATTTACAAGCACATCTTTCGCACCTAATTCATACGCTTTTTCAACAACAATTCGCGTGAAATCTGCTCCTTCAATTGATGAATTAACCATCAACGCTTGCCCTTTTTGTAAATTAACTCCGGTACGTAAAGCTAGTTCTGCATACTTTTCTTGCATTTGTAGATCTGACATGACATTCCCTCCATTTATGTATCTCTATATTGCTATTAAATAAGTATATGAGATAAACCATGTACTTATTTAATTATAGCTTTTACTTATACATGCATTATTATGATTCACTTGCTTCAACGAGTAAAGATAGCTCTTCCCAGCGTTCCATCTTCTGTTCTAAATTCGTCTCCAGTTCAACTTGCTTATCAAAATAAGTTTGAACCTTTTCTGCATCACTGCCAGAATCGATAATAGCTTGTTTAACACCTTCTATTTCTTCTTCTATACTCTCGATTTCATTTTCAATTTGATCCCATTCTTTTTGATCATTATATGATAATTTTTTTCGTTTAGATCGAGGGTTTTTAACATCTGTTTTCTCAGCCTTTGTTTTCACTTGGCTCTCTTGCGTTTTCTGATCCATAAATGTACTATAATTACCATAAAAATGCCCAATCTCTCCAGGCGCTTCAAATGTAATTAATTGATCAACCACACGATCTAAAAAGTAACGATCGTGTGAAACGGTTATAACAACACCCGAGAAATAATCCAAATAATCTTCTAGAACACTTAATGTTTGTGTATCCAAATCATTTGTTGGCTCATCTAATAACAAGACATTTGGTTCTTCCATTAGTACTTTTAATAGATAGAGCCTTCTTCTTTCTCCACCAGAAAGTCTTCTAATATACGTCCACTGATGTGCACGGGAAAATAGAAAGCGTTCTAGCATTTGTTCAGCCGTAATTGTTTCTCCATCTTTTGTATGGATAACCTGTGCTGTTTCATGAATATATTCAATCACACGGGAATCCTCATCCATCTGACTGTGATCCTGTGTGTAATAACCAATTTTAACTGTAGGGCCTACATCTATATCTCCTGTATCTGGCTCTATTCTCCCAGCGATCATATTTAACAACGTCGTCTTTCCACTTCCATTAGCGCCAATAATACCAATTCTGTCGCCTGGATTAACTAAGAAGTCAAAGTTCCTAACTAAATGTTGGTCCTCATACGCTTTACTTATACCATTTATTTCAAGAACTTTTTTACCCAATCGTTTTGTTCCTGCTTGAAAATTCATCGATTGTTTATCGGTATTAAAACGCTCTTCTTTCATTTCCTCCACGCGATCAATTCGAGCTTTTTGTTTTGTTGAACGCGCCTTTGCCCCTCGTCTTAACCATGCTAATTCACGTTTTAGTGTGTTGGCATGTTTTTGTTCACTCTGCATTTCTAATGCTTCCCGTTCCGCTTTTTTTTCTAGGAATGTTTCATAATTACCTTGGTAACGGTACAATGTCGCATTGTCTAGTTCATATATTCTATTAGTTATTCGATTTAAAAAGTACCTATCGTGTGTTACGAGCATGATCGCACCTTTGTATTGCGGTAAATACGTTTCCAACCATTCAATCGTTTGATTGTCTAAATGGTTAGTAGGCTCATCAAGTATTAATAAGTCAGCTGGTTGTATTAAAGCTTTCGCCATAGCTACACGTTTCTTTTGACCACCTGATAAGTTTTTAATCTGCTGATTAAACATGGTAATACCTAACTTGGTTAAAATTGTTTTCGCAGTTGTACTCGCATCCCAAGCATCTAGTTGATCCATTGTTTGTTGCGTGTTTAACAATGCATTTTGCAAATCGACGTTTGTCGCATCAGCTTCAAGTTGTAATAGTAGTTGCTCGTAACGACGTAATACAACCATTACATCAGCATCACCTGCAAATATTTCTTCTAAAATAGTATTTTCCTCTTCTAGTACAGGTTCTTGCGTTAAATACGCCACTTGAAAATCTTTAGCGTGATGAATCACTCCTGCATCTTTTTGTTCCGTTCCTGCTAAAATCCGTAGTAAAGTCGATTTACCAGTGCCATTAACACCAATCAATCCAATTCGTTCTTGCCTACTAATAGAAAAGGCAATTGACTCAAACAACACTTTATCTCCATATGATTTCGTTACATTCTCAACTGCTATTATTTCCATTATATTCACCTTTCAATTAAAAACATCTCTACTACTAAGTATAGTACAGAGATGTTAGGAGCACAAACAGATACAATGCGTTTATCATTAATTTTAAGAAATTACGATTTGATAGTGAATATGAAATGGATCGACCATTTCGTTTGCATGACTTACTAATCCTTGTTGCACTAATCGTTGATAATCCGTTTTATTCATTTTCAGCGACGCTTTTTTCAGACCGATTGTTCCCTTTTCTTGCGATGGTATACCTACTCCATTCCACGTGTTTAGCCCAATGTGATGATGATAGCCTTCTCCCGCTACGAATAATACTTGATCCCCCATTGCAATAGTCGGATTCAACCCGAGTATATCCACGTAAAAGGCTCGGGCTTTTGCGATATCTGATACATGAAAATGCAAGTGTCCGATTACTGTTCTATTTGGAAATCCTGCCCATGTTGCTGTATAGTCACGAAATAAATTTTGAACATCCAGTGATTTTGTTGGCGCATGAATTTTACCATCCGTTTGATATTTCCAATTCTCTTTATGTCGATCAGCATAAACTTCTATTCCAATATCATCTGGATCTTGTAGGTAAATGGCTTCACTAAAGTCATGATCGGATGCTCCGATAAGCGGATATTCCTTTTGTAATATATGCTTTAAAAATGCAGCTAAATCTTTTCGCTCTGGTACCAAAATTGCAAAATGATACAATCCAGCAGATCGCTCATTGGCCTGCAATGCGTTGGTATTTTCTTCTAGTTGGACAAGTATGACACCATCTTCTGTTCCAAGCTTAGCAATTTTAGTTGTTTGTTCAATAAGACTTAACCCTAATACTTGTGTATAAAAATCAATAGAACGCTTTAAATTCTTGATCGTTAAAAACACTGTCTCAATTTTGAACTTCTCGATTGAGAAGGTAGCCATGTTTACGTCAACCCTTTCCTATGCTATACTTTAATAGTTACTTTTAGTAAGTAAGTTTATAGTAGTGATAAACATCAGTCAATATTTTCCCCTTTTTGTAAAATTGATTATACTATGTAATCAGGAGTGTGAATATAAATGAAAGAATTATGTCCAAGGTTTGAAAAAGCGATGCAGCTTTTCGGAAAAAGGTGGGTTGGCCTTGTTTTGTTTGAATTATTAGAAGGTCCAAAACGCTTTTCTCAAATGGAAACAGAGCTACCAATTAGTGGCCGTTTACTCTCTGAACGACTTAAAATGTTAGAACAAGAGAATATTATCGAGAGAAGGGTATACTCTGAATTCCCTGTCCGGATTGAGTACATTCTCACTGAAAAAGGTAAGGCATTAAAGCCTGTAATTAATGACATTCAAAATTGGGCAGAAGCATGGGTAACAGAAGCTGAAGTAGCCACTGTTAAAGAGGATTTATCAACCAACTAATACTAGTAAAAAGAAGCAAAGAAATAGAACCCCTAATTTGAGGGATTCTCTCCGAAGCGACTTTTTTCATTCCAAGGGAAGGCTGTGCCAAATGTTCTAGCCAATTCCTTGGATTTTTTTCTTCTCTCTTTTCGTTGGTTAGCTCGTTCTGCCGCTTCAGCATGTAGCCATTTCTCTTCACTTGATTCTGGATAGACACCTGGCACTGCAGTAGGCTGATTATTTTCATCAATTGCAACCATTGTTACATATGCCGTTGCACATACTTTTCGTTCTCCACTCATTAAATTCTCTGTAACAGCCTTGACAAAAACCTCCATCGACGTTTTGTGCGCCCATGTTACAATTGCCTCAAGACAGATTGTGTCACCCTCTTTTACTGGGTATAAAAAATCAACTGAATCAATTGAGGCTGTAACAACTAACTTTCTAGCATGCCTTGTCGCGCTAATAGCAGCAACGTCATCGATATGTGCCATTAATTGTCCACCGAACAACGTCCCATGTCCGTTCGTATCAGATGGAAGTACATGCGTTGTTTTTACAGTTAAAGATGCCACACAAGGTTTGTTGTTCATGGTATTCCCTCTTTTCTTATAAAATAGGAGCTATTAAACGTGCAATCGACTCTTTGAATCGAATCCATAACGATCGGTTGTTGTAAACATCCGTTGTCAATTGGGATGAATGCATCATATCTTTTTGAAATTCACTTACTAACTGTTGTGCAATATCTTCGCTATATAAAAAAGCATTCACTTCAAAATTCAAACGGAAACTACGTACATCTATATTCGCGGTTCCAACTGAAGCTATTTTACCATCAACAACAATCGTTTTGGCGTGCAAAAAACCTTTTTGATAAACATAGACTGTTGCTCCAGCCCTAAGTAAATCGCCTATATTAGAATACGTTGCCCAATAAACAAAGGGATGGTCAGGTTTATTGGGAATCATAATACGGACATCTACACCTGAAAGTACAGCAATTCGAAGCGCATCTGCTAAGCTTTCGTCTGGAATAAAGTACGGTGTTTGTATATAAATATAAGATTTTGCTTTCATAATCATCTTCATGTAGCCATTTTTTATTTGTTCCCATTCTGAATCTGGACCACTCGAAACAATTTGCATCCCAACATTACCTTTTGGAGTCGCCTCATAATAGCGATCTTCATAAAGAATATCATGTCTTGATGCTTGATTCCAATCTAAGATAAACCGTGTTTGCATATTTCGAACAGATTCACCGATAACTCTTAAATGGGTATCTCGCCAATAGCCAAACCGCTTATCTTCACCAAGATACTCATCTCCAATATTAAAACCACCTATATAACTGATTTTACCATCAATTATTGCTAATTTACGATGATTTCTGTGATTTATTTTAAAATTTATTTTAGGAATGAGTGACGGAAAGAAAGATTCAACTTCGACACCTGCGTCACGCAACTTCTGTTTATAATTACGCGCTAACTTTCGAGAACCCATGTCATCATAAAGAAACCGAACTTGTACGCCTGCTCTCGCCTTTTTCATTAATACATCAGCAATCCTTTGTCCGAGATGATCACTTCGCACAATATAATAAACTAAATGTATATGGTCTGTTGCTGTCTCTAAATCTTTTATAAGTGCATCAAACTTTTCTCTACCATCTGTAAAAATTCCAACATCATTATCTTGGGTTAAAATCGCATCATCATTACGTAAATGTAAATAAAATAAGTCCTTGTATTCTTTGATACTTTCTGGAATAGGGAAACTACCCTCTTCTATTAATTGCATTTGATTTTCAGCCGCATGTTTTACACCTAATCGACTTTTATTATCCCAGATAAACAGCTTCTTGTTACTTAGTTTGCGACCAAAAATAAGATATAAAATAAAACCAGCAACTGGTATAAATAAAAGAACCATTAGCCATGCCCATGTTGATGTTGCACTTTTACGCTCTAAAAAGACAATTGCAAGTGCTAAAAATATATTAAAAACTAGAATAAACCCTAATACAATTGGTGTGATGCTCATTATAATTCATCCCCCCTACACAAAACTTTCTCTTCATAATATAGCATAAATTCAATTCACATACTTACTTTGCTGTTTAGCTTTGCAATATGAAGCCTGTCCTTTTCATTGCTTTTTTGTCCTTTCCGTCGTAGACTTATGCTTATTCTTTAGAAAAGCCGAGGGGACATTATGACAAATAAGGAATTAAAAATCGGAATCTTTTTTGCAACATTCGCTTATATTCTATGGGGTTTTTTACCGATTTATTGGAAAGCTGTTGGCGATATATCTGCTGGTGTAATCCTCTCCCATCGAATTATCTGGTCTTTTATATTTATGATTCTTTTACTTCTTATAACTAGAAAATGGCATAGCTTCATTCGAGAATGCTACACCATTATACATAACAAAAAGAAACTTTCAGGACTAATCTTAGCTTCTTTCGTTATCAGTGGTAATTGGTTAATATTCATTTGGGCAGTCAACAGTGATCACGTAATTCAAGCTAGTCTGGGCTATTACATTAATCCATTATTAAGCATTTTATTAGGCATTGTCGTCTTAAAAGAAACACTCAATAAATGGGAGGTTTTCTCTGTTGCATTAGCTGGAATTGGAGTATTATACTTAACAGTTCATTATGGTGTATTCCCTTGGATCTCTTTACTTTTAGCCTTGTCGTTTGCTATCTATGGTTTAGTGAAAAAGGTCGTTGATATTCCATCTTTATACGGTTTAACTTTGGAAACCTTTATTGTATTCCCATTAGCTTTACTTTATTTAGCCATGCATCCAGCAGATTCTGGCTCGCTAATAAATATGTGGTATTCACCTCTCACAGCAGGATTGTTGATGGGGGCTGGAGTTGTAACAGCTGTTCCTTTATTACTATTTGCTAGCGGGGCAAAACGGATCCCTTTATCAATGATTGGGTTTTTACAATACATTGCGCCGACACTGATGTTAATCATTGGCGTATTTGTCTACAAAGAGGCATTCACGTCCGCACATCTAATCGCGTTTGTATGTATTTGGACAGCACTCGCTATTTATACACTGTCTAAAATAAGATCCTTTCGTAATAATCGTAGAAAAGCCACTCTTTAAATTCTCTACAAAAGCGAAGGGCCTGCCCCTCGCTTTTAATCAATATCAATATAATGATCTGTTTTCGCTTTTTTCGGTCCACGAACTTCTAAGACTCCATTTTTATAACTTGCACTTGTTGTCCGTTTATCTACCACATATGGTAATTGTACGGTTCGTTCTGCCTGTCTGAAACGACGTTCCCTACTGTAATAGGCTTTCTTTTCATCTTTTGTATGCGTCGTTGCTTCCTGATTCACTTTAATTTTCAAACGGTCTCCTATTACATCAATATGAATATCTTCTTTACGTAACCCTGGTAAATCAACTTGCACTATCCATTCTTTTTCATTTTCATAAACATCTACAGATAAACGTGTTGATGGTAGTGAACCACTTTTTTGAAAAAAAGCATCAATTGAATCCAACATACCGTTTTTGGGTCGATCAGCAAATATACCGTCCATCTTCCGAATAAATTCTTGCCCTGCTTCAAAAAACTCTGATTTCTTATTATCTGGCTTATTTTCCATAAATCATAAACCTCCCTAACCATATCTTCTCCTTTTAGTATATGCAAAGCCCATTCACATGTTATAGGCAATACTATTCATTTTTACATTTCACTATATTCATTTAACAGTTTGATTGCTAACTGGCTTTATTTACTTTGAGTATCTTGATGTGATATTTACTTGGAATTACTATTGCTAATTATTGTTTGTGTAACATATAATGAAGGATAGACTAATAAAATTTCATTTATTTATAAGTGATTTATTTTGTCTTCTTTTTTTGTTTGATGTTATGCTTGAAAGAAGAATGTTAGTTGCAAAACTATAATATAGCAGGTGTGGGATAATGAATAGAAAAAAGATTTGGCTATTGCTTGGTGTAGTATTTCTCTTATTACTTATAATTGGATTTGTTTTCATGTCACAAAACTCCAACTCCACTTCCAATCAAACCGCTGAAATCGAACCGGAAGAGGAAAATATAGAAGAAGTCATTGATCAAGTACAGGAAAAAGATGAAGAAGTTGAAAATGAAGAAAATAGTAGCATTTCTAATAATTTAAAGGATGCTGTTGAAAATACAATCGGCTTATTCCTACGTAACGATTACAAAGTCGTGGCAATAGGTGATTCCTTAACACAAGGCGTAGGAGACGCAGCTGATAATGATGGTTATGTTGGCAGAATAGAAGATGCATTTTCTAATGAAGAACAACGTGTTTCTTTCGATAATTATGGTAAGCGTGGGAATCGATCCGATCAATTACTAAAACGTTTGGAAGATAAGGAAATAAGAGCATCATTAGAAGAAGCTGATATGGTACTACTAACAATCGGAGCAAATGATATCATGAAAGTTGTTAAAAGTAACTTTATGAATCTTAATGAAGAACCCTTTATTGCTGAACGATTAGCTTATGAACAACGTTTACAAGAAACTTTTGATATTATGCTAGACTTAAGCCCAGATGCTGAGATCTATTTAATTGGTTTTTTTAATCCTTTTGAAGGCTATTTTGATGACATTGAAGAACTCGACGGAATTCTAAGTGATTTTAATAATACTGGACAGGAACTAACGACAGAGAATCAACAAACGCACTTTATTCCTACAAATGATTTATTTCAAATAGATGATGTTGATCTCTTAGCTGATGATAATTTTCATCCAAACGCTACAGGATACACACTTATTGCTGAACGAGTTCTAACCTATATTCGCCCTACCATTGAAGCAGCACACGAAGAAAGCGAAAATGAGGAAGAGGCAAGTGACGCACCATAAGAGGGCAGAAAGGTGAAACGATACTATGCAACAAAGAAATTGGCGATTTTTATTTATAAGTTTACTCAGTTTAAATGTATTCATTATTATAACTTTATTCATTTTAATTTTTTCCCCTACACCCGGCAGTAATGCACTACCGGAAAAGGAATATATTGAAGATGAAGCAGGAGCAGAGTTCACTGTTCGATCTAGCAAACAAAATTTAACTGAGCTGGTCAATCAATATATCGATAAAGCTTTAAATGATGAAGATGGAAAGTATTCTATTCAACTGAACGAAAATGTACAAATTTTCGGTTCTGTTGAGGCTTTTGAAAAAGACATTCCTATCTCTATTGAGATGGAGCCAGTCGTGCAAGAAAACGGTGATATCATTTTAAAACAAACTGAAATGTCATTGGGTTTGTTGAATTTGCCCAAAAATAAAATTTTAGAATATGTGGCTAAAGCAATAGATGCACCAGAATGGGTTATTATTGACCCTGATAATGAAGAAATCTATATTGCGATTACACAAATGGATATAAAAAGTAACTTTAAAGTGAGAGCACAACAAATAGATCTAGAAAATGACCAAATATCATTCCGAATTAAAGTTCCAACCGCAACATTAGGATTATAAATAAAAAATAAGCGAACTATGGTAGAAAGTTACTCTGACCATAGTTCGCTTATTTTTATTAGTCAGGGTGCTTTTATTGATATATCGCCAAGGTCACTTGAGACTTCTAGTGTTGGTTCACCTGTGCCTTTTTCCAACTCTATATCTTCTCCTCCTGCACGGTTGGTTACATCAAATCCTTCTACATTAACTTCACCAACACTACTCTTAATATCTAGTGTGTAATTAGTTGGTTTGTCAGATAGTTGTACTTGTACATCACCCATATCAGACTCTATCTCAATGTCATCTTTCCAATCTTTCATCGAGAGTTCAACTTCACCAAGATCACTTTTAATATCCCATTCTCCTACTGCTTGTGAAATTTTAATATCTCCTACATTTGACTTTACCGAAGCAACTTTACTACTAATGCTATCCAGTTTAATATCTCCAACATCTGCTTCCACTTCAACTGTATCAAACTTGCCATAATTAACCGTAATCTCCCCAACATTAGAAGTTATATCGAGTTGATTAAATTGTTCACCTGGCACCAGTATAATCAGTTCTACATATTCTAAATCTTTAAACACTGTGAAAAATTTTGATATAGGATTATCTCTTTTTACATCAATTTGCAACTCATCATGATCTTCTTCTACATGTAAGTCTAATTCTTTATTGTTATCACTACCCATTCCATTTAATGAAATATGAATATTTGAATCAGGGCTTTCCTCTATCTCTATATCAACAACGTCAACTTCAATATCTATTTGTTTAATATTGGCGGCATTCACTACGCTTTCTTCTATCGATTCCGCAGAACCTGTTCTCGTTTCATTTAAAACGAATGAAAAAATCTGATCACGGTAGGTGAACATTCCTATTAAACCAATGACCAGTGTTAAACAAGCAACTAGAGCTACTTTTTTCAACATATTTTTACCCCCTTATCATTCGAACATTCCATAATATATATTTCATAGTAAGCCTATAAAACAGCTTTGTAATTGGAATCATAGCAATGCCAATTAGTACTCCTATACTTGTCAATGTTAAGACAATGAAGAACGTTGCCAAGTCACCTCGATCTGACTGAATGAAAAGGGAAACTATCCATGCCACAGGTGCTAGTGTAAAGGAGATAGCCACAGCCCATCCACTAAGCCAAATTGAAAACAAAGCTACCGCCGGCCCCGCCACAACTATTAAGTTTATCAAAAATAATATGATGCCAATAATAAACGACCGAGTCAAATGCGTTGGTGATTTACGCTCATAAGTTGTAGTCGTCTCTTCATCACCCATTTGCATGTGTTGACTAGTTGCTAATCTGCTTTGCGCTATAGCAAATGGACTTCCTAGTTCGAGAACTACATCCTGTTCTGTTTTCCCATCGATTTCACCAATCTTAAAATGATCAGTATAGTCTTCTAAAATATCTTTCCTTTCAGAAATAGATAAATCTCTTAAATGATAATCCAATTCCCTCATGAATCCACGTTTATCCATTTGTCTCTCTCCTTTACGCTAAACAAGTTTTTGTTGATGGGCGTAAATTGCAGCTTGTGTTCGATCTTGTACTTCTAATTTACTTAGAATATTACTAACATGTACTTTCGTTGTTTTAAGCGCAATAAATAGTTGATCTGCAATTTCTTGATTTGTTTTCCCTTGTGCAATTAACAATAGTATTTCATTTTCTCTTGTCGTTAATGTTTCATGAAGTGCTATTTCATGTTTCTTTCTCATTCTTGTCAGTACTTTATTAGCTACTTCTGCTTCAAAAACCGATTCACCTTGATACGTATTCCGTATGGCTCTAGCGATTTCACTTGCTTTTGATGTTTTCAATACATAACTTGTTGCTCCCGCTTCTAATGCCGGGTAAACTTTGTCATCATCAATGAAACTAGTAACCATTAAGATTTTTGCTTCTGGCCAGGCCAAAATGATTTGTCGTGTTGCTTCAATTCCATCCATTTCATCCATCACAACATCCATTAAAATAACATCTGGTCGTAATTCTAAAGCAAGTTCTATCGCCTTTTTACCGTTATCAGCTTCCGCAACAACTTCAATATCAGATTGAGTAGCCAAATAAGCACTAACACCAATTCGCACCATCTCATGATCATCAACAAATAAAACTTTAATCATTTTCATCACCCTTTACATCCATAATAGGTACACGTACTTCAATTCTTGTTCCTTTATTAGGTACGCTAACAAGACGTAACTTCGCTCCAATTTCTGCGGCTCTTTCTTCCATATTTGCTAATCCATATGAACTAGATTTCTTTTCTAAATCAAATCCAACGCCATCATCCATTACACGTAAAATGACAAAGCCATCTCGTTCTATTAAAAGAATATCTAGTATTTCTGCTTTTGCGTGCCGTAATGTATTCGAGACTGATTCTTGTAAAATACGAAAGAGATGGTCTTCTATCCCTCTACTTAGATCTACATCTGTTACATCCCATATAATTTCCAAAGGAACCTTTTGATCTAACTCTTGTAGTAACTGATCCATTCCTTGCTTCAATGAATTATCTTTTAATGCAATCGGACGTAAGTGAAGAAGTAATGCGCGCATTTCCAGTTGTGCTTGTTGTATCATTGTTTCAACTTGTTGAATTGGCTTCTGCATTTGTTCGTCTTGTGCCACAGGTAATTCATTCATTGCAGAAACAAGCATAGAAGCAGCGAAAAGTTCTTGACTAACTGAATCATGGAGTTCTCTTGCTAAGCGATTTCGTTCTTGTGTAATTACTTCCTCTATTTTCTCTGCTTGATTTTCAACGCGTTCACTAATAAGTTTCTGACTTCTTTTCGTTTGGTCCTGTAAAGTAACTTGAAGCTGCTTTATTCTATCCATGACCATAGCAATCTCTGTTAATGGCCCTTCATAGACGATGGTAGTCTCTGGTGTTGCTTGTTCTAACTTACTTAATGCCCTTTCAACTATTTCTGACTGGTTTTTCCAAAAAAATCCGTTCATTAAGCCACTTACTATCCCAAATAATAAACTAATCAAGAAAATTAAAATGATAAACGGCATACCAAGCACAGGACGATACCATATCTCGAGCCAATTTTGTAAAGGGAAATTAACTAAGAATACAGAAAGTAAGATCACACTTAATAGTAGCGTTTGAATTATGCCAACGAGAATGGACCTACTTATTATTTTTCTCATCCACGTATCACCTCAATTTTGCCTGCAATCATCGAGGTGACAATTTTCACTTTTTGATTTGCAGCGTGGTAATTCTCCGTTTGTAGATGCACGACGCGATTCGTCATATTATCATCACGGTGGTCCAATATGTCAACAGCTCCCATCAGTACGGAATGGTGAACACTCACTTCCACATCAAATGGGATGACAATTTGAATGGTACCTATCAGTTGTCTAACAATGATCAATGGCTCACCTTTTGGTAAAACCGTATAGGTCAAATCAATTACTGTCTCACCAAAAGCTGATTGAATATTGATATCCTCCCACTGATAAGAATGTCCTGCTGTTTGTTGTTTTCCAAACCATTTATTACTAAAAAGAACCTTTTTATTCGTCCCTTCTTTCGTAGATGGAAATTGTGGTTGGTGATACGTGGAAGTTTGTTTTGATTGATACCAATTAAGCAAAAGAAAAACTAGCAAAACAAACAAGATAAATTGGAATGTTGTTGTGTTGATTAAAGTTATAATAAAACCGATTAATCCGATCCAAAAAAAGGTCCTACCTGCAGGTCGATAGTAGTATTGGCGTGCAAGATAAATCATACCTAACCATATTCCGATCCAGATAAATGATTCCGTATGAATAAAAATGACTTCATATATAAAGAAAATTATAATAGCTAATAGTACATAATGAATTTTTCTCATTTTATTGTGATTTAGCATGAGATCCCCCCTCTTCAATTTGATGAAGACGCAGCGTAACACATACCGCGTCTTCCATTCTATAACTAGGATATCACTAACTTATTTAGCAGTAGAAACCTGCTTTTCTAATTCTTGAAACCTCGCATCTAGCGTGTGTAATCGTCCATCTGTTGTAACTTGTTGTTCTAATCGTTCAATATACGCTTCTACTTCCTGAAATTTTGATTCACTACGCTCTATTAATTCCGTATGAAGTACCTTATTCATCCCTTTATGGACACGCGCGACATTTTCTCTACCTTTTAATTCTAAACGTTTTACGTATAAATCTTTGAGTTTGTGCTTCATTTCAATGTATTTTGCTTCTATTAACTCTAATTGTTCAAAATTTTGATTATTCATTTCTGTTAATTGTTCCACACGTGCCTCATATCTTTGTAGTTCTGCTGACGCTTCATCTAGAAGTGCTACTTCATTCATTTCTTCAGCTAACGTTACTTGACGTTTCCTTTTCGTCATCATTGTTTTAGCCAATTGTAATTCACGGTTATATTCTTGTTTTATCGCATATTGCTTTTCAATTAATTTCTTTAAACTTCTAACCTCTTCTTCACAGTTGCGAATGTATTGATTCAAGTGCGTCATTGGGTTTTTTTGTTCTTTTTGATCCAATAATTCATGAAAGTCTGCTACTATTGTATCTTTTATTCGAGTAAAAACATTTGTCATTTTTATCGTCTCCTCTTCTATTTTAATCTAAAATCCAATCTTCATCGTATTTATCCTGCTTCGTTTTTTTCCAACTTTTATAGGTATAATAAAGAACTACAAAAGCAACAAGTCCAACAAAAGCACCAGTATTTGATAGTGAAAGAGATAGGCCAATCAGCACAATAAGTGCCCAACCTATTTTTCCGATAAATGAATCAGACAAAATAAATCTTCGAACACCGTAATAGGCAATGGCTAAACTAATCGCTAGAAAGATCATTGGTCCTATAGTACTGAGCAAAATGATAGAGGCTATCACTCCGACTATTACTAAAAATATTTTCATGTTCCATTCCCTCCTTCATGTATCTATCTTAACCCTTGCTTGTATTCTTCATAATGGACTGCCGTTATATTTTTACATAAGACTTGAGGCGTAATTTACTTCATTAAACAAAAAAACTTGGCATATGATTAGCCAAGCTTAACTTTTGATCTATTCCATTTTTCTGTAAGTGTCGCTGCATAACGAGTTGAGAAATATGGGTACTGTTCTAATTCACCTTGATAGATCAATTCCAGTTCAGGTAATTCTCTTAAATCCTGCGGTCTGATCAAACTAGTAGGTTTTACCGTGTGGTAAGACCCACAATCTTGTAATAAAGTAGCAACAAATTGCGAACAAAAATATGCATTATTACGTCCTAACTCTTTATTTACCATAATTCCAAATAATCCTAATAAATTATATCGATATAAGTGCTTACTTGCTTCCATTACCATAATACGTTGCTGTAATAATTGATATTCTTCTTCAGATATAGTTAAGCGATAGACAGCACATTTTGTTTTATCAAAAAATGGAGAATGTAAATTTTCTTTAACAAATCCTCCAATAAAAGGATTGTTCGGTCTTTTTCTCCCAAAACTATACACATGGTCTAATTGCCTGTCTAGTGCAATAGAAGCATGATTTAGCATTGACCTCGTATACAAGTTGATTGTCCTTGTCAACAAAGTTCCTGTATCTGAAAAAACAAGATAAACCTTTCTCGTTTCCACTCGCTTTCCCCCTTAGACGCACTAAAACTTTTCTATAAAGTGACAGTTCAACCCATTTGTTAGCTTCCTAGTACGCTAACGTTTCTCTATCTGTTTTGTAGGAAAAGTCTTACGATCAGTTGGCACCATGATAATGTTACTTACCTATCAGAAAGCTTAACCGATTCTTCTCCATAGTAATATAGCCAAAAGGTATCATTTTTTTAAGACTAGAGGCTTATTTTCATCCGAGATATCTAGATTAATATCTTAAGTAATATTTTAACTATATAATATTAGGTACTAAATGGCAAGAAGCAATAAATACTAGTAAATTAACATGTTCAATCCCAATACAATAATCCCATTAGAGCCATAACTATTACGGCTCTAATGGGATCCTTAAGTTTACTTACTTATGTGATTTTTATCGATATTGGATACAAATAAGGTTGGGCTGGTTCTTCTACAACATTCCACTCGGTAACTTTAATTGCTGGTAATAGATCTCCTTCATATTCCTGCAAATATATCGTACCTACTGCCTCTACCCAAGTATCTTCATCTAATTCTTCTGCTATATCCATTTCGGTCAAGAATCCTATAACTCCAGCATCAGCAACACAATGTGTGATAATAAATCTACCGAGAACTAATTGATTTGCCGAAAAACTTTCTTCCTTATAAACAAATCCTGTTACCTTTATTTCTTTTCCTACATAATCATCCGCGTTCATATTTATTTCCTGGTGATAAGTGGTATAAAGTTGATCAGTCATCTCGATAGAATTTTGTTCAGATAATTCATCTATTAATTTATCATGTTCTTCTTTACTTATCGTATTTGAGTATAGATTAGGGTCTGCAACATTATCATCCTGTTGGACTTCATTGTTTGTGCTTTCTTCAATACTTTCGGTGTCAGGTTCGGTCGTTTCCTCTTCTATTGCATCATCTACTTTACTCGTATTATTAGATAACGATAGCATTGCACCCTTATTTGCTGCTATAGAAGCATCTAAAGTAGACATAGGAAAGAAGAATCCTGTGAACAACGGTAAAATAACAATTGCATACGATATAAACTTTCTAAAAGTAAATGGTGCGTTACCATGATCATGGTTATGCCCTTCGTGATCCGCATGGTCATGCTTGTCAGATTCTAGTATTCGTTTAATTTGTGCAATAAATAAAACAAGAAAAAGAATAGCAGCTGTCTTACTCAGCATCAAATATTTAGGATTAATAAGTTTAAGAATATCTCCCGTATAATGTAAACGTACAATAAAAATAACAAAAACGAATAAAATAATCGCTCTACTCACCTGCTGTAAATTAATACGCATATTCTTTTCCTCCCTAATAGAAGCCGTCTAGTAACGTTAACACACTAAACACGACAATAGTTACAATTAAGACAAATAAAATTACAAATCTCGTTTTGAAAACACTAAGCATCATCATCGTATTCTTTAAATCTGTCATTGGCCCATAAATAAGAAATCCTAATATTGCAGTTGTTGGAAATACATTACTGAATGAAGCCGCAATAAACGCATCTGCTTCTGAACAGAGTGATAAAAGGTACGCTAATCCCATCATGACAGCAGTTGAAGAAACTTGTCCACTTCCAAGTTCAAGTAAAGCTTCAGAAGAGACATACGTTTGAACAAATGCTGCTAATAATGCACCTACAATCAAATATTTCCCCATATCAAAGAACTCATCAACCGCATGTGTTACAGTATGACCTAGTTTACTGAAAATTGATTGTGAACCATGATTATGGCTAATTGTATGTGTTTGTTGTACTTCAATTGTATGTTTTAATTGATTAGACTTAAACATTACACTAATAATAATAGAAATAAGTACCGCAATCAAGAAACCTAATATCATCCTAGATGCCGCAATTTTAAAATCATTTCCAAATGCCATATACGTAGAAAGAATAACCAGTGGATTAATAAGTGGACCAGTTAGTAGAAACCCTATACCAGCATGTATGGGAACTCCCTTTGCTAGTAATCTACGAACTATTGGAACAATTCCACATTCACAAGCAGGAAAAAGAGCCCCTACGAAACAACTCATAATAATTGCTAAAATGGGGTTCTTTGGTATCCAGCGTTTTATATGATCTTCTGTTACAAATATTTGGATAATACCAGCAATTAAAACACCTATTAAGACAAAAGGGAGTGCTTCAATTAAGATGCTTAAAAAAATTGTATTCATATGAAAAACAGAATTGGGTAACTGGATAATAGATGAAAAGGAATCACCAAAAGACAGTACATAAACAGCTAAACCAACCAAAATAACCAACGAAAAATCTATTAGAAAGGAACGAAATCCCCGAATGATTTTCACCCTCCATACTCCATGTTTTTTATAGTAATCTTTTTATACTATCTCTACCATATACTATTACATAAGCAAATTAAATAGAACAAACTAACTAAAAATTTTTTAAACTTTTCCACTTTTAAATAGCGTCTTGGATAGTCCCGGTAAATATGCATTTAATATAATTGATCGCACAAACGAAAATAAAATAAATCCAAACCACAAGCCATGATTACCGTATAGAGAAATCAAAAAATGTATCATGATTAAAAATAGTATCATTGCTATAATCAATGAATTTCGTATTGGGACGACTTCCGTAGCTCCAGAAAAAACACCATTTAACAGCAATCCCCAGAAACTAACGATTGGGAATAACAAAAGCCAACCTTGATAGTTTGAGATAAGTACTTTTACCTCTTCTATAGAAGTAAAAAGAGAAAACATAATATCTGAAGTAAGATAAAGGATACTAGCTAAACAAATTGCAACCACCCCACCCCAAATCGCAGAAAGATTTAAGGTTCGCTTATACATACGCTTATTATCAGAACCAACAGAGCGACCTGTCAATATACTACTCGCATTCGCAAAGCCATCTAAACAATAAGACATCAGATAATGGACTTGAAAAAGTATAGCGTTAGCAGCTAAAACAGCTTCGCCCATTTGTGTACCTATAGAAGTGAATAACGTAAAGACAACTAGTAAGCATATCGATCTTATCATTAAATCTCGATTAACTCTCACTAATTTCACTATACTATTTTTGTCAAAAATTTTTCTGTATTTATGCAAAGAAAACTTAATCATATTTAATTTAACTAAAAAAAATAGACCAATTACCATGAATACAATCTCAACTAGCAGCGTTGCTGTTGCTACACCTGTGACAGCAAAACTAAAAACAGTAACAAATATAATGTTTAGTACAATATTTGTTAGATTCATTCCAACTTGTAAAAACAGTGTTAATCGGACTTTTGAAGAACCCATTAACCACCCTAATATGACATAATTCATTAAGGCAAATGGCGCACCCCAAATCCGAATATTATAATAAATTAAAATTTGCTCTTTTAATTCATTCGTCGGTTGCATGATAAATAGGGCAAAGTCTTTAATTTGAACTTGAAACAAGATAAATAGACAACCAATTACAGCTGCAATTATTGCAGGGCGTATAAAAGACATCGCTAAATTATCAGGATCATTCGCTCCATGAGCTTGTGCTGTAAAACCTGATGTACTTACACGTAGGAATCCTAAACTCCAATAGAGTGTATTGAAAATCACACTTCCTACAGCGACACCTCCTATATAAATAGGATCGGGTAGTTGTCCAACTACTGCTGTGTCAACTGCCCCTAACAGCGGTGTTGTAATTGTTGCAAGCACTAAGGGAAGAGCTAATTGCAGATAACTTTTATGCGATACAACTGGTAACACATTTGATGGGTGATTCATTCACAGATGTTGATTCTCCTTTTATACGATTCTGTTGTTCACACTAGATCATACAAATAATTCTATTAATTCCTTCGTATAGCTATTTCTAGTTTTTGAGAATAAATCCTTTTCCAAAAAACTATCAACAACAGAACCTTCTTTCATTACCATTATATCTTGACTCATTTCAGATACAGCAGCTAAGTCATGAGAGATAAACAAATAGGCCATTCCTATTTGTTTACGTAAACTAGTAAGTAACTTTAATATAGCTCCTTGCGAAATCACATCAAGACTTGCAGTTGGTTCATCGAGGATTAGAAGATCCGGTTCTATACTCAAAGCACGTGCTATTGTTACTCTTTGCTTTTGACCGCCACTAAGTTCATGTGGATAACGGTTAGCTAAGCTAGCAGATAATTCAACCGCTTCAAGCAATTGTTTTATATATTGTTCTTTATTTACATATTTAAAATAAGTTAAATTAAGTTGCTCTGAGAATTGCGTATATGGATCAATCATTGATTCCTTTATTTTTAACTTAGGATTAAGTGAAGCTGTAGGATTCTGAAAAACGGCTTGCATATGAATGCGCTGTTTCCTAAACTTCCGTTCGTCTAAGCCTTGTAATTCTACCCCATTAAGAACAATACTTCCACTATCAATTCGTTCAATCCCTAATAAACATCTGGCTAATGTACTTTTACCTGATCCACTCTCCCCAACTAAACCAAAGCACTTCCCCTTTTCAATTTCTACATTTACATCGTTTAGAATAACATTATCTTTACCATATGACTTAAAAATAGATTGCGCTTGTAGTAATGCCATTACTTACTTCACCTCTTCAAAACTATGATTATTCAACTTAGGCGCCGCAGCAATTAGTTTTTTTGTATAACTATGCTGTGGGTTAGAAATAATCTTTTGTTTTTTACCGATTTCTGTAATTTCCCCGTCTTTCATCACAGCGATATGATCAGCATAATTTCTTACGTGACGCCAATCATGCGTTATAAATAAAATGGTGCATTTTGTTTCTTTCTGTAATTTGGTTAGTAATCCTAAAATTTTATAGCATGTAACACTATCCAATGCTGTTGTGGCTTCATCTGCTATTAGAAGTTTGGGTTTTAGAAGAAGTGCTAATGCAATCGAAACCCGTTGTAACTGTCCCCCACTAAGTTGAAAAGGGTAACGTACATAGAGCGCTTCATCTAGTTCAACAGAATGAAGTGCTTTTATTGTTTCGTCTCTTCTCTTCTTCTTTGAAAAGTTAGTATGTCTCTTAAAAGATTCTTCGAAATGTTTACCTATCGTTATAAAGGGGGTAAATGATCCCTGATAATCCTGAAAAATATAGGAGATTTCCTTTCCCCTAATTTTTTGCATTCCTTTTTTAGACATTGTCAAAATATCATGATTTTCAAAAAGTATCTTTCCACTTAACTTGAAGTTAGGTGCAGCTAGTCGACCAATCGCAGAAGCTGTAACACTTTTCCCACTTCCGCTCTGTCCCACAAGGGCAAACCACTCTCCTTTTTTAATTTCAAAAGAAATATTATCAATAATCGTTTCATTGTTTTTATAAACAGATAATTGTTCAATAGCTAATAAAGACATCTACTAAGCCTCCTTTTTCACATCAAAACGATCTCTTAGATAATCCCCACAAAGATTTGATACTAAAACTACACTAACGATTGCTAGACCAGGATAAATCATTAACTCTGGTCTTGATTGAAAATATGGTCTAGAATCGTTTAACATCGCTCCCCATTCTGGTGATGGCGGTTGTGCACCAAGTCCTATGTAAGATAAAGATGATATTAATAAAATTATTTTCCCTAAATCAAGACTTGCTAGCACTAAGACGTTTCCAATTACGTGCGGTAAAATATGTTTAATCATTATTTGCCAAGGCTTCATTCCATTTATTCTAGCTATATCTACATACTCTCTTTTACGTTCCGTCATTACTGTACTTCGAACTAATCGTGCATAATTAACCCATTTAACCAATACAATCGCAAACAATAAGTTCCCTATTCCTGCTCCAAGTAATCCACTCAAAACAATCGCAACTACAGTGTCAGGAAATGCTAGGAATCCATCTGCAACACGCATAAAAATACGATCAATTAATCCTCCCTTAAAACCTGCAAAAACACCAAATGGAACACCAATTATAAGCGCTACAATAAGCGCCAAAACACTGTAACCAACCGTAAACTTACCACCAAGTATTATTCTAGTAAGTACATCTCGTCCTAAATGATCTGTCCCTAGTGGGTGTTCTAGGCTCGTACCTAGTAATCTATTTGAAACATCTGTAAGATTAGGATCATATTGAAGATATAGGAACGTATAAAGAACTACTACTAATAGCAGAACAGCGAATATAACAGCATATATTTTACTAGTATTTTTCTTCTTCACAGGTGTATGATCAGTTAAAAATGCCATCAATTTGTCTCCTTTTCTCTTAGTCTAGCTTCTGGATTTAACAGATAATACGATAAATCCACTAATGTGTTAACTGAGAAGACAATGATCGCCATAATCAATATATAACCTTGAATAATTGGGTAATCTCGCTGTTTTATTGAATCAACTACTAACTTACCAATTCCAGGATATGCAAAGAGCACTTCAACCACAACAACCCCGCCTATTAAGCTACCAATACTTACGCCAAAAACAGTTATTACAGGAGGAAGCGCGGAACGAAAAGCATGAAAAAAGAAAATTCGAAATGAAGATAATCCTCTTGCTCGTGCAGCCTTAATAAAATCTTGGTTTAATGACTCCAGTAAACTGGAGCGTAGTAAACGTACATACACACTTGAGATTGCCAGCCCTAAAGTTATAGATGGTAGAAGTAAGGATAAAAATCCATCACGACCCATTGTAGGAAAAAAGCCCATTTCAACAGCTAATAGATCAATTAAAAGAAGACCTAACCAAAAACTCGGGATTGCAGCCCCGACCACAGATAGAGCTCTACTAAACTGATCAATCCAACTGTTTCGATATATTGCAGCTAGTGATCCTAACGGAATAGCTATCAAAAGCATAACAATGGTAGATCCTATCGTTAATTCTAACGTTGCAGGAACTGCCCCTAGAATAAGTTCCATCACAGGTTGACCAGTAACAAAAGAATCACCAAGATCAAATTGAATAAATCTCCATAACCAGGTCACGTATTGAATGAGAAGAGGTTCATTAAAACCCATCTCTTCTCGCAATGATTCTATTTGATTCTGTGTAACAGCTAGCTCATCCGCATTTAATATTGTCATTATTGGGTCTCCTGGTGCTAATCGAATAAATAGGAAACTAATAAAGGTAATAATAAGGACAAAAATAAGAACCTCTATTAATCGTCTACTTATAATTCGAAACATTACTTCACATCCAATTTGTTTGTAATCATATAATATTCACTTCTAGTAGTAACCCAGTTTTCTACTTTATCTCCGTTATATGCGACAAGTGTTGCTGGATGCAAAATAAAAGCATTAATCATTTCCTCGTCAACATACATCGCTGCACGTTCAGCTAATTCTGCTCTAACGTCCGTATCAACCGTTCGATTCAATTCATCTATGATAGCTGTTAATTCGGGTTCTTCTGTTCCACTAAAGTTTAATGCTCCAGTTGGATGATAGGTAGTATTCAAATAATAACCAGCATCTCCACGCGGTGCAGTTAAATTACTATATGTCGCTAGATCCCAATCACGGTTGGTCGCCATATATTCTTCAGGATTATCAATTTGCTGTATATCAATTTCTATACCAATTTGACGCGCATCTGATTGAAACACTTGTGCAATTAATGGTAAATCAGCCCGTGCACTATATGTTAATAAAGTAAAACTTAGTTGTTTTCCATCTTTTTGCATCAGACCATCTTCTAAAACATATCCTGCCTTTTCAAGATACTCCGTGGCCACTTCTGAACCACTTAGCCTTTCTTCATATTCCGGTGCAAATGCGAGTGAGGGAAGAAAAGGTCCTACTGCCACCTTTCCATAACCAAGTAATATAGAATCGACAATTTCTTCTCGATTAATTAATGCATCCACAGCTTTTCTTACATTTACGTCTTGTAAACTTTCTTTTTCCATATTCATCGTCATCTGATGTACACGAAACGTATCTGTCGCTTCCACAACAATACCTTCAAGCTCCTGTAAAGATTCTACACTCTCAACCTCAGGACGAAATACAATATCAGCTTCTCCTGCTTCTAAAGCAAGCGACCGTGCATTGGCATCTTCATTAAACGAGAATTTCACTTTATCTAAATTCGATGGTCCGTCCCAATATCCATCAAATCTCTCTAATTCCAAACCACTTCCTGGTGTAAATGAAGTTAATTTAAATGGACCAGTTCCAACAGGTTTAGTAACAAAATCTGTTTCCGTTACGTCTATGATCGATGTATTTGGATTCACTAGTTCAGATATAAATTCTGGGAAAGGCTGATCTGTTTTAACTTTCAAAGTTAACCCATCTGCTTCTATCGATTCAATATGTAAGGCATTTTGCATTGCAACACTTTCCTTCAACATACGTTCTAACGAAGCTTTTACAGCTTCTGCGTCCATTACATTCCCATTATGAAATGTAATGTTGTCTCTTAACTCTATTGTCCAATTTTGTCCATCTTCACTATTCCAATCCTCTGCCAACCATGGCTCTACCGACAAATTCTCTTCATCTAATCGCATTAAGGTTTCCGTTAAACCAGCTCGCAAAGGTACATAACTTGAATCCACATGTGGATCTAATGAGCTTGTTGAGAAATTATATAAAAAGTGAATTTCCTTTGTTTCGTCATCCGTTTCCTCTGAAGACGAAGTTGAACAGGCTGTCAAAAAAATAATTAGCGATATTAATATTAAATAAATAACATAAGTATGTTTATTCAAAATAAATCCCCCTCATTAATTAAATCGTAACCATTACGATTAAGATTATATATTATAGAGGTAAAGGTTGTCAATTCATATTTAAAATAAAAAGAGTCAAGTAACACTCCTTAAATTGGAATGTCTTACTTGACTCTTTCAAACCGACACAAGAAATTATTTTTTCCATTTCGCTAACGCTTCTGCTAGCGCTGGGTTTGTGAATTCCTCTTTTTCTTGTTTTACGTATTTTTTTACATCTTGTTTAGATGCTTTCTTCTGGCTGTTTTGTTCTTTACGCTTTTGAAATGCAGATAGCTTTTCACGATGACCACAGCTACATGTAAATGTTTGTCTTTCACCTTCACCACGCATTTCCAATTTCTTATGACAGTTTGGACAACGTGCGTTAGTTTTCCGGGCAATATTCTTTTTCTCACCACAAGATCGATCCTGACAAACAAGCATTCTGCCATTCTTGCCATTTATCTCTAACATTAACTTACCGCAAGTCGGACATTTGGTTCCAGTAATATTATCATGCTTGTAATTTTCTTTACTATTTTTAATTTCTCGTACAACTATTGTCGCATAGGTTTTCATTTCTTTAATGAACGCTTCTTTTTTCAAATCCCCATTAGCAATCTTAGTTAACTTCTGCTCCCATTCAGCCGTTAAGATTGGAGATTGTAAATCTGCTGGTACAATATCAAGTAATTGACGTCCTTTTGACGTTGTAAATAAGGACTTTCCCTTACTTTCAATATAATTTGTATGGAAAAGCTTTTCAATGATGTCTGCTCGCGTTGCTACTGTTCCTAGTCCACCTGTTTGATGCATCGTTTGTACCAATTGTTTATTTTGTTGATCCATATACTTTACTGGATTCTCCATTGCCTCTAATAAAGTACCTTCAGTAAAACGTGCTGGAGGTTGTGTTTTTCCGTTTGTCATACGAACGGTAACATCCTGTAAGACATCACCTTTTGTAAGATTAGGTAGCGTCTGTTCATCCGCTGTTTCACGGTCATCATGGAAACGATTTTGATAAATTTCTTTCCAACCATTATCTTTTACTTTCTTTCCTTTAGCGGAAAAGCGTTCTCCCCCAAATGTAACCTCAACGGTTGTCTGTTCATATACATATGGTTTTGATAACACAGCTAAGAAACGTTTCACTACAAGATCATAAATTTTTCGCTCTTTATCATCTAAATCTGCCAATATTACCCCTTGTTCAGTTGGAATAATCGCATGGTGATCAGAAACTTTTTTATCATCAACAAAAGATTTATTCGGATTGATACCCTGCTTTAAAATAGTTGCTGCTACTTTCGCATACTGATCTACGCCACAAGCATCGACACGGTCTTTTAACGTAGGTACAATATCTGCTGATATAAAGCGTGAATCTGTTCGTGGGTATGTCAATACTTTATGCTGCTCATAGAGTTTTTGCATGATTGATAATGTCTGTTTACCAGAAAAACCAAATGCCTTATTTGCTTCCTGCTGTAAGCTTCCCAAATCATATAAAGGTGGCGCAAAGCTTTTTTTCTCTTTTTTATCTATTTCTGTAATTGTTGCTTGCTTGGCTTTTAGGTTTGTCGCTAGTTTTTCTGCCTTTTCTTTATCAAAAATGCGTGTATCATTTTTTTCATTACGCCATGTTAATGTAAAGCCTTGCTTCGTTTTAGCCTCAAGTCCGTAGAAATCTTTCGGTTGAAACTTTTTAATCTCTTCTTCACGTTTAGCAATCATCGCTAGCGTTGGCGTTTGGACACGTCCACTTGATAATTGCGCATTAAATTTTGTTGTTAGAGCTCGGGTTGCATTTAAACCGACATACCAATCCGCTTCCGAACGTGCAACAGCTGACTGAAATAGGTTCTGATAATTCTTGCCAGGCTTTAAGTTAGTAAAGCCATCTCGAATTGCTTTATCTGTGACAGAAGAAATCCACAGGCGTTTTACTGGTTTGTTAACACGTGCTTTCTCTATAATCCAACCAGCTACAAGTTCACCTTCACGTCCTGCATCCGTTGCGATCACAATATCTGACACATCTTTTCGTTGCATTTGTGCTTTCACTGTTTGGAACTGCTTACCGGTTTTCTTCATAACTACTAACTTTAAATCAGCGGGCAGCATTGGTAAATCTTCTAACTTCCACGTTTTAAATTTCTCATCATATGTTTCAGGGTCTGCCAAGGTTACTAAATGACCTAGAGCCCAAGTTACAATATATTTCGAACCTTCAAAATAGCCATTTGCTTTTTTGGTACAATTTAATACACGTGCAATGTCACGACCAACTGAAGGTTTTTCTGCTAATACAACTGTTTTACTCATTCATTTCAACCCTTCCTAGTTACTACTTATACTTTATCATAACAAGCAATAGACAAAAAAGGAATTAACTATCTTAATAGGTCATTCCTTTACTTATTATATTTTTTTGTAAAAATGATACTTTTCACTAGTTTAAATCGTATGATAGATATAACTTGAAAGGGGACGATGAAAATGAATAACCATGAAATTGATTACAAGCTTTATGGCGATGATATGCAATTTGTTGAGGTTGAACTTGATCCAAACGAATCAGTAATTGCTGAAGCTGGCAGTTTAATGATGATGGAAGAAAAAATTGAGATGGAGACTATTTTTGGTGATGGTTCTTCTGATGGTCCCAGCGGATTGGTTGGTAAATTACTTGGTGCAGGGAAACGTGTGATCAGTGGAGAAAGTTTGTTTATGACTGCTTTCACAAATGAGGGTGCTGAAAAAAGACGGGTATCATTTGCAGCTCCTTATCCAGGAAAGATCATACCAATGGATTTAAGTGAGATGAATGGTAAGTTAATCTGTCAAAAGGATGCGTTCTTAGCAGCAGCTAAAGGGGTCTCCGTTGGGATAGAGTTCCAACGTAAACTAGGCACTGGCTTTTTTGGTGGAGAGGGCTTTATTATGCAAAAGCTCGAAGGTGATGGCATGGCATTTGTTCATGCTGGTGGAACAATGTATAAGCGTGAACTTAAACCTGGAGAAACCCTTCGCGTAGATACAGGTTGCCTTGTAGCAATGACAGGTGAGGTGGATTATAACATCGCTTTTGTTGGCGGTATTAAAACAGCCCTCTTTGGTGGAGAAGGACTCTTTTTTGCTACTTTACGTGGCCCAGGTACTATCTGGATTCAATCCCTGCCATTCAGTAGATTAGCAAGTCGTGTCTTCTCTGCAGCCCCTGAAAATGGAGGATCTAAGGGAGAAGGAAGCATTGCCAGCGGATTGTTTGATATTTTTGGTGGCGACAGAAGATAATTTTGTCCGCTGAATTAATGCTCTCTTCCGTCGGATTAGTTGCTCCGTCCGCCGAATTAATGCTCTCTTCCGTCGAATGAATTAGCGCTTCGTCCGCTGAATTAACGCTCTCTTCCGCCGGATTAGCGCATAACTTAGTCTTAGAAAAAGCAAAAAAGCGAATCTTCTCTTATAGAGAATTTCGCTTTTTTACTTATTTAAAGAATTTAACCCGTTCTTCTAAAGGTTGAAAGTCTTTTTCGCCAGCATCCGCAACGGGTTTACCAAAGGGCATTTGCGCTTTTAGTTCCCAGTTGGTTGGTATCTTCCATTTTTCTTTTACCTCATCATCAATTAGTGGATTATAATGTTGTAACGATGCCCCTAATCCCTCTATTTCTAATGAAGTCCACACAACAAACTGCAAAATACCAGATGCTTGGTCAGACCAAACTGGGAATTTATCTGCATATAATTCCATGTCTTTTTGTAAACCTTCTACAACGCTTTGATCTTCAAAGAAAAGAACCGTTCCATAACCACTTGCGAAGCTTGCGATTTTGTCTTCTGTTGAAGAAAAATTATCGGCTGGCACTATTTTACGCAATGTTTCTTTTGTCATATCCCATAGCGCTTGATGATGGTCACCAAATAAGACGACAACACGACCACTTTGCGAATTAAATGCATATGGAGAATACTTCACAGCATAGTTTACCACTTCTTCTATTCGATCTTCAGATACTACAGATTCATTACTGATTTGATAAAATGAACGTCTGTCTTTTATAGCTGTATAAAAATCTTTTGACATCTTACAACCCTCCAAATTTCACGTTTGTATTTTTACAATCTTATCCTCTACAAAAAAAGAATAATCATACAGTTAAACGTAAAGTCTTCTTAAGAATTAATAAGACTGCTTTAATTCAGATTTAGATGGTTTTTTTGCCAAAAATGCAAAGACAACACCTAAAGCAGGGAATATAAGTGTCACTAACAGAATCGGAGTGTAGCTTTGAAATAAATCAAATCCATAACCAAATGGTAACGGACCAAAAGCAGATCCTAGTACAATCATTGTTGTTCCTACGCCATTAATACTTCCTATGTATTTACGACCAAAGTAATTAGGCCAAATAATTTTCAAACTAATTCGTTCAAGACCATTTGCTATTCCCCACATTACACCAAATAAGATTGCAATCACCACATTTGTAGTAACTAATAACAATAGCAATAAAATGATCTCAATTAAAAATATTGCTATAAGCAAATAATTGGTCGGAAGTCTATCAGTCAAATAACCAGTTACCAATGACATTGGAATACCTACAACCGCCATTAAACTAAGTACAGTAGCTGCCACCTCAAGTGATAAGCCTTGGCTATCAAATATAGAGAAGATATGAAATGTTATCCCTGTATTAACCATTGCAGGAATTCCAATACAAGTGATTAGTAACCAAAATGTTTTTGTTTTGGCTGCTTCCTGCAATGTCCAATCTTCTTGTGCAGGATCTGCTGCTGCAGCTCCCAAAATGGGTTCCTTTTTCTTAGCATCAATCTTACCATCTGGAACTAAACCAATATCCTCTGGTTTGTTGCGAACACCAAATAATGCGAATGGTAGAAAGATTACTAATAGTGCAACACCCCAAAAACGCCAAGCAAATTGCCAATCCCACGTTTGTATTAACCATGTATTTATAATAGGAAATAATGCAGCACTTATAAAACTACCAAGCGTCATGATACTAAAAGCAAATCCCCGCTTTTTAATGAACCACTGTGCGACAAGTGTATTTGGTATTAAGGTCATACTCCCCTGTCCTAGAAGGCGAATCAGAAAAAAGCCAATCGCAAGCATCCAAATACTCGAAATTATACTATTAAAGAAGCATGCTAACGCAAAAAGTGTTCCAACCGTTACCATCATAATGCGTTGGCCAAATCGATCAATAAATCGACCGACAAACATCATAATTAGACCTGCACATAAGGTTGCAGCAGAATATACACCCGATACTTGGGATCTACTCCAGCCAAAATCATTGATATATTGATCTATAAAAGCTGAGTTGGAATACGTTTGACCAGGTCCGGAAAAAAAGATTCCTAACCCTGCGATAAAAACGATCATCCAGCCATAATAAAACTGTTTTACTAATTTCATTACTACTTTTTCTCCCCCTTATTTCTTTTTTATAATTGATACATTAAGATGCCTGCTCTTGTTTAGATGGTTTTTTTGCGTTTAGAGCACAGAAAAAACCAATTACCGGAAAAAGTATTGCCATAAATAATACAGGCGTATAGCTGTGAAAGATATCATACCCAGTACCAAATGGAAGTGGACCAAATGCTGATCCCAATACCCCCATTGTTACACCTATACCATTAATACTTCCAATATATTTGCGACCAAAATAATTTGGCCAAATAACATTTAAACCGATTCGTTCAAAACCATTCGCAATACCCCATAACGCCCCAAAAAGTATTGCCACGGCTACATTTGTCATTACTAATAATAATAACAATAATAAAATTTCTATAATAAATATACATACTAATAAATAATTCGTCTGTATTCTTTCTGTAATAAAACCAGATACAAGTGACATAGGAATACCTACGATGGCCATTAAACTAAGTACAGTTGCAGCAATTTCTGGTGACAAATCGTTCGTAGCAAAAATCGAGAAAAGATGAAAGGTGATTCCTGTATTAATCATCGCTGGAATACCTACACAGACTAAAATAAGCCAAAATGTCCTCGTTTTACGAGCTTCTTTTAGTGTCCAATCCTCTTCAGCAATAGTAGGAATTATTGCACCTAATATAGGCTGTTTCTTCTTGGATGCTAACCCATCTGGAACAAGTCCTATATCTTCTGGTTTATTACGCACTCCAAACAAAGCGATTGGTACGAAAATAACTAGTAATGCAACTCCCCAAAAGCGCCAAGCAAACTGCCAGTCAAATGTTTGAATTAACCATGTGTTGATAATTGGAAAAAGCGTTGCACTTGCAAAACCACCCAATGTCATAATACTAAAAGCAAAGCCTCGTTTTTTTATAAACCATTGTGCAACAAGCGTATTCGGTATGAGTGACATACTTCCCTGCCCTAGAAGACGAATCAGAAAAAAGCCAATCGCAAGCATCCAAATACTTGAAACCATGCTGTTAAAAAAACAAGCTAACGCAAAAAGCGTTCCAACCGTTACCATCATAATGCGTTGGCCAAATCGATCAATAAATCGACCGACAAACATCATAATTAGACCTGCACATAAGGTTGCAGCAGAATACACACCCGATACTTGGGATCTACTCCAGCCAAAATCATTAATATATTGATCTATAAAAGCTGAATTGGAATAAGTTTGACCAGGTCCAGAAAAAAAGATTCCTAAACCTGCGATAAAAACGATCATCCAGCCATAATAAAAATTACTACCTATTTTTTTAAAAGTCATCCGGCTAATCCTCCATTATTTATAGTAGTTCATGAGCAGATTCAAGCGTGGAAGAAAAGAACGAAGAGGAAATAAGATATATCTTATCACTATTTTATTTGCAATGAAAGCGTTTATAGATTTACTAAAGGTCAAAAAAAATCCCCTTTTACTGTAGTAAAAGAGAATTACTGTCTTTTCTTCTAATTTGATCAACAGATTGAAAAGCTTCTTCAAAATAATCAGCTGCTACTTTATATTTGCGCTCTTTGTAGTAATATTCACCCATTTTTTTGAGGTATAAACCATATTCTATATATAACTCCCGCTCCTTCAAGAAGGGTAATACTTCTTTTTGCATTAACGTTTCAAATGACGGTGTAAAACCATAAATTAAATACTTATAAACTTTAATTTCATAAACTAGAACAGACTTGTTTGTCTTCATTTTCTTAGCCATATTAACCGCTCTCTCATACCAAATGATCGCTTGATCAAGATCATTTTGATCAACATATTCTTTCATTAAATTGATAGTGGCTACTAATTCTTCTTGACTTAATGTATTTTTTACAAGCTGATAACTTTGATTAAAACAATGCAATGCTTGTACTGGCTGTAGTTTTCTCTTGTACAATACGCCTAAATAATGCTGACATTCCGCTAGCAAACCCTGTTCATCTTGTTCATCTGCTATTGTGATCGCCAATTGAAAACTTTTCTTTGATTTTTCTATCTCTCTCATTCGTTGATAACCTATCCCGGTTAATATATGGCACTTAGCACAATTTTTTAGTAAATAGTTATTCCGATAATATTTTAATGCTTTATTAGCATATGTCATAGCATGGTAAGTGAAATACAAATCCGTTGTTACTTTTGCTATTCTATAATACAAATCATGTAATTCATATTGATAATTATGTATTTCTGACTTAATTAATTTTTCAGCATTTTGGAATTTTTCTAAACCTAAACTGTAAGCGGAATTTTCTATGTGGAAACAGCCAGAAAATTTATTCCAATAATAAAATTCTAATTCACTAAGTGAGTGCTCATACCTCGCTAATTTTTCATACTGTATTTTTGCATTTTCAATTTGGTTAGTTAAAAGGTAAAACTGTAGCGTGTGTAACTCGACTAAGCAATACAAATCAGAGTCAATTACCTTTTCAAATTCTTCACTTATTTGCTGATAGGTTTTATGAGCAGTCGCAAGGTTTCCATATAATAATTCTGTAAACCATCTATTACAAACAATTAGTATTTGTTCATCATCTGTACATACTGGTTTGATTTGTAATTTATCACATATCAGTTTTATTGCCTCTATATTTGGCGCGGCTGTATTATGCTCAATTTTTGATAAATAAGAAACAGAAACAATGCCATTAGCTAATTCTTCCTGTGTCATTTTTGCTTTAATACGGTAGTACTTTATTTTTTTCCCTATGCCGGTTGCCATTATACAAAATCCCCCATCACACTTTCATTAATTATTTCTATAGATGAAACATGCATTACTTTATTATAACGTATTACACTAGCGTTTCGTTTCAATATCATTTAAATTTTTATTCTATCTGTCATTTTAGTCCGTTCAGCCTGTCGATGCAAAATTTTCAAGTTTAAAAAGTTGAATTTCTTCTATTAATAATTAGGTTATTACATATTATTGCCACGGAGTTGACTTACAGGCTTAAATCGCTTAAGCTTAGCTTTGATTATGTTTTTTCTGGAGGAATAATAAATATATGTTACAAGCCACGAATGTTAGTTTACGTTTTGGAGATAAAAAGTTATTTGAAGATGTTAATATCAAGTTCACACCTGGCAATTGTTATGGGTTAATTGGAGCAAATGGAGCTGGAAAGTCAACTTTTCTAAAAGTTCTTTCTGGTGAAGTAGAGGCACAAAGTGGGCACGTATCCCTTGGCAAAGATGAACGTTTAGCTGTCTTACAACAAGATCACTTCGCTTATGAATCACAAGAAGTTTTGCAAACAGTTGTCATGGGACATACGCGTTTATATGAAGTAATGCAAGAGAAAGACGCCGTTTATGCAAAAGCTGACTTTACTGAAGAAGATGGCATGCGCGCTGCTGAATTAGAAGGTGAATTCGCGGAATTAAATGGGTGGGAAGCAGAATCTGATGCTGCAGTCTTATTAAAAGGTTTAGGTGTTAGTGAAAAACTTCATGATAAGAAAATGGAGGAACTTAGTGGTTCTGACAAAGTAAAAGTGTTGTTAGCACAAGCACTATTCGGTTCACCTGACATTTTGTTATTAGATGAGCCTACCAACCACTTGGATATTACTGCAATTCATTGGTTAGAAGAATTCTTGATCAACTTTGAGAATACCGTTATTGTTGTTTCCCATGACCGTCACTTCTTAAACAAAGTATGTACACATATTGCTGATGTTGATTTTGGGAAAATTCAACTTTATATCGGAAACTATGACTTTTGGTATGAATCAAGTCAATTAGCTTTACAAATGTCTCAAGATAATAATAAGAAAAAAGAAGAAAAAATAAAAGAATTACAAAACTTTGTTGCGCGTTTTAGTGCAAATGCTTCTAAATCTAAACAGGCTACTTCTCGTAAGAAGATGCTTGATAATATTTCATTAGAAGATATTAAACCATCATCTAGAAAGTATCCTTATGTGATGTTCACACCTGATCGTGAGATGGGAAATGATTTTCTACGCGTGGAAGGTCTCTCAAAAACGATTGACGGTAAAAAGGTACTAGATAATGTGAGTTTTACGTTAAATCGTGATGATAAAGTTGCATTTGTTGGAAGAGATGAGTTAGCGAAGACCGTCCTTTTCCAAATAATTATGGGAGAAGTAGAGCCTGATGAAGGAACTTATACTTGGGGCGTCACAACTTCTCAATCATATTTCCCTAAAGATAATAGTGAATTCTTTGAAGGTAATGACATGCCACTTGTTGACTGGTTACGTCAATATGCACCGCCAGAAGATCAAACGGAGACATTCTTACGTGGTTTCCTTGGAAGAATGTTATTCTCTGGAGAAGAAGCATTGAAAAGAGCAAATGTTTTATCTGGTGGAGAGAAAGTACGTTGTATGTTATCTAAAATGATGCTTTCACATGCTAATGTGCTTATCTTAGATGAACCAACAAACCACTTAGATTTAGAGTCGATTACTTCTTTAAACAACGGCTTAATCAAATTTAAAGGTTCATTATTGTTCACGTCTCATGACCAACAATTTGTTAACAGTATTGCAAATCGCTTAATTGAGATTACACCTACTGGCATTGTTGATAAGGAAATGAGCTATGATGAGTATGTATTAGATAAAAAATTACAAAAACAAATTAGTGAAATGTACGCATAATAACAAGGTTAAAATCCCACTTTAAATAAAGTGGGATTTTTTATTTGTGAACCTTTTGTGAACTGTTGAACTTACCTATTGTGATTTATTACACATAGTTGTACAATAAGTTTACAAACATTTCATTGCATAGTTTTTAACTTAATGTGAAATAATGAACCTAATGGAGGATGATAAAAATGAAAATAGCAGTTATCGGTTGTACACATGCAGGAACAGCAGCTATAACAAATATTTTAAATCTATATCCAGAAGCAGAAATTGAAGTTTTCGAAAAAAATGATAATGTTTCCTTTCTATCTTGTGGTATTGCCTTGTATGTTGGAGGTGTTGTAAATGATGCAGCTGGATTATTCTATGCATCCGTTGATCAATTTGAAAAAAACGGTGTGAAAATGCACATGCAACATGAGGTAATCAATTGCGATATTAACGGAAAGAAAATAGAAGCAAAAGATCTAAAAACAGGTAAAACTACTAACCATACTTTTGATAAAATTATTGTCACAACAGGTTCATGGCCAATAACACCACCAATACCTGGTGGGGATTTAAACAATGTTGTCCTATGTAAAAATTATGACCATGCAAAAGAGATTATTCGACGTTCTGAATCCGTTAAAAAAGTTGTCGTTGTAGGTGCAGGTTATATCGGTGTTGAACTTGTTGAAGCTTTTGAAGAAAATGAGAAAGAAGTCACATTAATTGATAGTGAAGATCGAATTTTAAATCGTTATTTAGATGAAAAGTTCACTACACCTGTAGAAAATTCATTTAAAGAAAAAGGCGTTAATTTAGCATTAGGTCAAACCGTTTCTGCATTTGAAGGTAAAGAAACAGTTGAGAAGGTTATTACAGATAAAGGTGAATATGAAGCTGATCTGGTTGTTATGTGTATTGGTTTCCGACCAAATACAGGATTAGTAAAAGATCAACTCAACACACTGGGTAATGGAGCTATTATTGTTGATGCGTATATGCAAACAAGTGTGAAAGATGTCTATGCTGCAGGAGATTGTTGTGCAGTTCAATATAACCCAACAAAAGAGCCTGCATATATTCCTTTAGCTACTAATGCAGTTCGTATGGGGACGCTAGTTGCACACAACTTAGTTCAACCAACTTTAGCACATCCAGGAACACAGGGAACATCTGGCTTAAAGATTTACAATCACAACATTGCTTCAACTGGTTTAACCGTTTCTGCGGGTGAAGCATCTGGTTTAGCTGTTGGTAGTGCATATATTGAAGATACGTATCGCCCAGATTTCATGCCAGATAATGATGTTATTAAGTTACAACTGGTTTATGAATTAGAAACACACCGTGTTGTCGGTGCACAAGTTATATCAGATGCTGACTTTACTCAAGCAATCAATACAATAAGTATTGCGATCGCAAATGATATGACGATAGAACAACTAGCTTTAACAGACTTTTTCTTCCAACCACATTATAATAAGCCGATAAACTTCTTAAATCAAGTAGCCTTAGAAGCAATGGCACAGGAAACAAAAAAGAATAAAGAAGCGCTAGTAGAAGCTTAAAAAACACGCTCTCCTATAATAGGGGAGCGTGTTTTTTGCATTGTATTATAAATTACTGGATATTTCTATTGTTTGATTTTGAAACAATTTTTCGATTCTGATCAATAACCGCCTGTCCACGATTCAGTATATATTCATACTTCTTATTCCAAAACCTGAGAGAAATCCAGTACAATATGACTGTAATAGCAAGGTTTAGTATAGATATCGGCCAAAACAATTCAGATATGATACCACCTTCATATGCTAGGCCTATTGGTGAAAATATTACATACACTTCTATAATTGACATGATAAGCAATATGGAAACAGGAATGGCGTGTCTCCATGGCACTAACTTTTCAGTTGTGTATCCTATGCTCTGATATTGATTTGGCTTATTTAGTGGTTTTACTTTTCGCATTACTAACATAAACGCGACTTCAATCACTAACAGTATTCCGTATACATGAATATAATTCACACCTGATTCAAAATTCAATATCTGTTTCGTTCCCCAAACAAGAAAATAATACGCAAATATGTGGAATATGATCACAATTTTTGCTGCAATTGCTGGGATTTTTTTTGAGATAATTCCCATGATCATAATTACTAATATTGGAATATTAAAGAATCCTGTAAATTGACGAATTAAATTCCATAGACCATCTGGTGCATACATTAAAAATGGTGCCACAAAAAATGATACAAGGGCAATAAAAATACCGAAAATTTTACTAACCTTAATTAATTTCTCATCACTGGCATTTGGATCAAATTTTGGTTTATAAAAATCTAAAACAAATAATGTGGCCACACTATTTAATAATGAGTTAAATGAACTTAATACAGCACCCATACTGCCAAGAAAAATCCCATTAGCCAAACTGGTAATAGTTCACTAATTAATGTTGGATAGCTTAAGTCACCGTTTGAAATACTATCTCCATATAAATGAAACGCAATAACACCAGGTATCATCATAAATATCGGCACTAATAACTTTAAATAACCGGTAAACAATACACCCTTCTGCCCTTCTTTTAAGTTGCTCGCACCTAATATACGTTGAATGACGTATTGATTTAGTGCCCAATAAAAGAGGTTAGCAAAGATAATCCCAGTAAAAATAGATAAAAATGGCACTGAATCATTCGAATCACCAATTGCATTTAATTTCTCTGGATTAGTTGTCGCTACTTCTTTCATTCCCGTTAGTATGTCCCCGTTTCCCAGGGTAATAAAACCAAGTATAGGTACTAAGAAACCAATGAATACTAACCCTATACCGTTAATTGTATCTGAAACAGCTACCGCTCGAAGTCCACCAAATATAGCGTATATTGCGCCAATAATTCCTACAATCCATATCACAAGCCATAAAGATTGTGTATAAGAAAGGTTAAGTAAACTTGGGACATCAAACAACCTTAGAACCGCTAGACCACCTGAGTAAAGCATAGATGGGATAGTCACACACATATAACCTAACAGAAAAAGTAGTACTGTCATTCGCCGAACATCTTCATCGTAACGTGTATTTAAAAATTCTGGTATAGTTGATATGCCAATTCCAAGAAATTTCGGTAACAAAAAAATCGCCATAATGATTGCTGCGATTCCTGCCGTTACTTCCCAGGCCATACCAGACATGTTGCCTGTAAAAGATTGTCCATTAAGACCTATCAATTGTTCTGCTGATAAATTAGTTAATAACAAAGATCCTGCAATGAACACACCTGTTAATCCTCGTCCTGCTAAAAAGTATTCATTTACACTACTCGTCCTACCTCTTGTTAATCGATAAGAAACGAATGCTACTAAAGCCATAAAAAATGTACAAGACAGTAAGATAAAAAGAACGCTTTCCATTGTTAATCATCCCCATATTCTTGAATTTTTTGTATGAATTTTATATACCCGCTTCTTTATAAATTAAACAACAGTTTTCTGAATAAACAGTTTATTATAGGTAGTATATGTTTTAAAAATAATAACATTCCAATACCCGCTTTAGCTAATCCTTACACATAGGTTGTCAAAAAAAATACAGATATACTATACTTAAAAGTCAATGCTTAGTACTTATTCTTTTTGTGTAAAAGTTGCGTTATTATTAAAAAAAGATGCTACTCACAAGAGTAACATCTTCTATTTAAGCACGAGCTGATTGAATTAATGTTCGAATCGTTTCGTGATCACCTTTGTGTAATAAATCTACAATTCGGCTACCAACTACAACACCATCACAACTTTTGGTCAATTCTTTCACGTGTTCTGGAGTTGATACACCAAATCCCGCCAATACTGGTACCTTACTCATTTCTTGTAACGAAGTTAAATGTGCTGCAAGGTTTTCTTTAAATTCCGTTCGCGCGCCAGTTGTACCAGTAACGGTGACAGCATATAAGAATCCTTCTGTACGTTTAACAATTTCCTCTATTCGCTCTTTCGGACTTGTTAATGCAGCTAACCGAATTAATGCAATATTACTTGATGCAAGCTCTGAGACAACAATTGTTTCTTCTTCTAACGGTAAATCTGGTATGATTAAACCGTCTACACCTGCTTGCTCACATGCTTTCGCAAAATTCGCAATCCCATAAGCATAAATTGGATTAATATACGTCATCAAGACAATAGGAATACTTCGTGTTTGCTTTGTTTCAGCAAGTTTATTCAAGACAGCCCCAAGACTAACACCATTTTCTAATGCACGAATTCCCGCTTCTTGAATGGTAGGACCATCTGCAACTGGATCTGAAAAGGCGATACCTAGTTCCACCACTGTTGCACCACACTCTTCAAGAAAAGCTAGCTGTTCACCCAATTTATCTAATCCGCCATCACCCGCCATGATATAAGGAACAAATGCTTTATCACCATTCTTTAAAACACGTGCAAAGGCTTGATCAATTTTTTGCTTAGGCATTAGCCTCACCTCCAAGTGATTCTCTAATCGTTTCAACATCCTTGTCACCACGACCTGATAAACAAATAACGATTGTTTCTTCTGCTTGCATTTCTTTTGCTAATTTCATTGTATAAGCAATAGCATGTGCACTTTCTAATGCCGGAATAATCCCCTCAGTTCGTGAAAGTAATTGTAAGCCTTCAAGTGCCTCATCATCTGTAATAGACTCATATGTTACACGACCAATTTCTTTAAAATGGCTATGCTCTGGTCCTACGCCAGGATAGTCTAAACCAGCAGAGATAGAATGCGCCTCTTGAATTTGACCATTCGTATCTTGTAATAAGTATGTCATAGTACCATGTAAAATTCCTGCTTGACCATCCGTTAATGTTGCAGCATGCTTGCCTGTTTCTAAGCCAGCTCCTCCAGCTTCAACACCGTATAGCTTAACATCTTGATCATCAACAAATGGATAGAACATACCCATTGCATTACTACCACCACCAATACAAGCTACAATTGCATCTGGAAGTTTCCCTTCTGCTTTTTGAATTTGGCGTCTTGTTTCATCACCAATTACACGTTGGAAATCTCGAACAATTTGCGGGAAAGGGTGCGGTCCAACAACAGAACCAATAATATAATGCGTATCTTCTACATTACTTACCCAATAACGTAATGCCTCATTTACAGCATCCTTTAATGTTCCACTTCCTTGATCAACACTTTCAACACGAGCACCCAGTAGCTCCATTCGAAACACATTTAACTTTTGTCTACGAATATCTTCTTTCCCCATAAAAACAACACATTCTAAACCGAGTAGTGCACAAACAGTTGCTGTTGCAACACCATGCTGTCCAGCACCTGTTTCTGCTACAACCTTTTTCTTTCCCATTCGAACAGTAAGTAATGCCTGTCCAATAGCATTATTAATCTTATGGGCTCCAGTATGGTTTAAATCCTCACGCTTTAAATAAACTTTTGGTCCACCTAATTTTTTAGTAAGTCGTTCTGCATAATATAATGGTGTTTCTCTTCCAATATACTGTTCGAAATAATAATTAATTTCTTCTAAAAAGTTGGGATCCTTCATTGCCTCTTTATAGGCATTCTCTAACTCAATTACAGCTGGCATTAATGTTTCTGGTACAAATCTCCCTCCAAAAGAACCATAATGTCCTGTTTCATTTGGTTGATTATATTCTGCCACATTACTCACCTATCCCTTTTCACCTCATGTATAAAGGCTTTTATTTTTTCGTTATCTTTTGCTCCGTTTGTTTCAACCCCACTTGAAACATCAATTCCTGTAGGATTAACCTCTTCAATAGCTTCTGCGACATTACCTGCATGTAGGCCACCAGCTAATAATACTTTTCCCTCGATAGCTGGTATGTCTTTTACTAACGACCAATTAAACGTTTCCCCATTCCCACCGCGATATTTACCGGCAGGACTATCTAATAAAAAGTAAGCACATTGATAACCAACAAGTTGTTCAACATCTGCTTGATCACGAATTTGAAATGCTTTTATTACCGGATAATTTACTTCCTTACAGAAAGCAGCTGATTCATCTCCATGTAATTGTACATAGTCTAATCCGACTGTTTTAGCAATATCTTGAATTGTTGCGAGCTCTTCATTAACAAAAACACCAACTTTTTTCACATTGTCTGGCAACTTTTCAGCGATTAGTCGTGCTTGTTGCTTTGTTACTTGCCGTTTACTTTTAGCAAAAACAAATCCAATAAAGTCTGCACCTGCTTCTGCAGCCTGCAGTCCTGCTTCTATTGTCGTAATGCCACATATTTTAGCTAACATCATCTAGACCCCATTTCACAACTTAATCCGTAAATCGCTAAACGTTTTGTCTAATTGTCCAGAGCGCATCATCGTCTCGCCGACTAGAATTCCACGTACCCCTGCTTTTTTAACTCGTTCAACATCTGTTGTTGTTTTGATTCCACTTTCACTGATTACTACTGTTTTACTTGTATCAATTAATGTGGTCAATCTTTCGGTTATTGCTAGATCAACCTCAAACGTTTTTAGATTGCGGTTGTTAATCCCGATAATATCGGCCCCAATTTCTTGTGCGACCATTAGTTCTTCTTCATTATGAACTTCAAACAGTACCTCTAGATCTAATTGTTTTGCATATTTATATAATTCCAATAAGCGGTTCTTTGGTAACGCAGCAGCGATCAACAAAATGACATTAGCACCATAATCTTTTGCGCGCTCCAATTGGATCTCATCAATAATAAAATCTTTATTTAAAATTGGAATCTCTACCGCTTCACGAACAGCAGCAAGGTCATCCATCGTTCCTTTAAAGAAAGGATAATCTGTTAGAACAGAAATAACACTTGCTCCATATTTTTCATACTGTTTTCCTTGCTCTGGAGGATTTACGTCTGGATTTATACTTCCTTTTGATGGAGATGAGCGTTTGATTTCCGCAATAATATTCATATAGTCTGCTTCCATAAATATATCAAACAATGATTTAATCGGTAGCTTCCGTTGTCTGTCTTTTTTTTGATAGTTTTCTTTTAATAAAGCTACTTCTTTTGCCTTTTCTTCTAATATAGTATCTAGAATTGTCATCTTTTCACACCTCTTGTTTTATCTGATTACTGTAGTTGATCAAATTTTCTAGTTTTGCTAAGGCTGCACCAGAATCTATACTTTCTCGGGCCAAATCTACACCCTCTTGTACTGTACTTGCTTTTCCGTCAGCGAATATCCCTAAACCTGCATTAAATATAACGGTATCACGAGCGGCACCAGGTTTTCCTTCTAGTACATCACGTAGGATTTGTGCATTTTCTTTCGCGTCACCGCCCTTAAGCTCCTCGTTCTGGTAAACAGGTAATCCTACCTCTTCCGCATGAAGTGTAAACTGCATGATTTCACCACGCTCTAATAGAACCAAATGATTCTCCCCAGCAAGTGAAGCTTCATCCATATGACCCGCACCATTTAGAATAAGTGCACGTTTTCGACCTAGTTGATGCAAAACATTTGCCATTTGTTCTAACATATCACGACGGTAAATCCCTAAGAGTTGCGTTGTTAATTCTATTGGGTTTGTTAAAGGTCCAATTAAGTTGAAAACAGTTGGAACACCTAATGTTTTGCGTACTTTCATCATTCGCTTCATAGCTGGATGGACATGTGGTGCAAATAAAAAGGCTATCCCATTGTCTTTTAATAATATTTTCATATGTTCAGGTGTCATATCAAGCGATACCCCTAATTGTTCCAATACATCCGCACTTCCTGTTTTACTCGAGACACTGCGATTCCCGTGCTTTGCAACAGTTATACCAGCTCCAGCAATCACAAACGCTGCTGTTGTACTAATATTAAAACTTTGCGACCCATCACCACCAGTACCACAATTGTCTATCACTCCTGGCATTACTTGTGAAACAGTTAGCGATTTCTCTCGAATTACATTGACTATTCCAGCAATTTCATCTGATGTTTCACCTTTAACTTTTAAAGCTGTCAAAAATGCACTAATCTCGATATCTGATGTTTCTTCCTTAAACATAATTCGTGCCGCTTCTTCCATTTCTAGCAAAGTTAAATCCGCACGATTCATAACTTTTTCAAGATATTGTCTCATATGATCGCTCCTTTTTTATTGTTTCAAAAAAATTCGCTAGCATTTGTTTTCCTGTATTTGTTCCAATTGATTCTGGATGAAATTGCAAGCCGTAAACTGGTAGATAATTGTGTTTCAACCCCATAATCTCATCATCATCAATGGATGTAGCAGTAATTTCAAGTGTGGCTGGTACTGTATCCTGTTTGACAACTAGGGAGTGATAACGCATTACCTCTAACGGTTCTTCCAAATCTTGAAATACCTCATCTTCCGTATGCTTGATCATTGATGTCTTACCGTGTTTAATATGTGTGGCATGAGAGACAGTCGCGCCATAAGCAACACCAATCGCTTGATGCCCTAGGCAGATACCTAAAATAGGAAAAGTTCTATCTAATTGTTTCACGACATCGATACAAATCCCTGCTTCTTCTGGTGTGCCAGGTCCTGGTGAAAGAATGATTGCTTCAGGCTTCATCTTTTTAATTTCTTCAATCGTGATTTTATCATTACGAACGACCTGCACCTCTTTATCTAATTCAGAAATATATTGAAATAGGTTATAGGTAAAAGAGTCATAGTTATCAATCAAAAGGATCATTTTAATTTACCTCCAATAATGATTTTGCTTTGTTCAATGTTTCTTGATATTCAGATGCTGGATCCGAATCATAAACAATTCCTGCTCCCGCTTGCACGTATGCTTGTTTTCCTTTAATGACCATTGTGCGAATTGCTAACGCTAAATCTACATCACCGTTCATATTGATATATCCAACAGAACCAGCATAAACGCCTCGTTTCTTTGTTTCTAAACGATTAATAATTTGCATCGCACTTATCTTTGGTGCACCAGATACTGTTCCAGCTGGCAAGGTGGATACAAGCGCATCAATACCAGTAAAATCTTTATTAAGTTTGCCTTGAACTTCTGAAACGATATGCATGACATGCTGATAACGTTCAATCGTCATAAACTTCGGTATCGTAATCGTGCCAACCTGGCAAACACGACCGATATCATTACGGCTTAAATCAACCAACATCTTATGCTCTGCACGTTCTTTCTCATCAGCTAATAACTCTTCAGCTAACGCTTGATCTTTTACAACGGTTGTACCACGCGGTCTAGTCCCTGCAATTGGATTTGTAATCAGTTGGTCACCCTTTGTTTTAATCAAACTTTCTGGGGAAGCGCCTAAGACAATATACTTCTCAAAATCGATAAAAAACATATATGGTGATGGATTTGCTAAACGCAATCTGCGATAAAAAGTAAATGGATCAACATCAAAGCTTGCTATCATTCGCTGTGATAGAACAACTTGAAATATATCGCCATCTGTAATATGTTGTTTTGCGGTCTCGACCATTTCCATAAACGTTTGTTTATTAATAGAAGGTTTGAAAGAAACTTTGATGTTCTCTTCCACGTTTTCTTCTACATGTTTCTTTACATCTGCTTGTATTCTCTCCAACTGTTTAACTAAATGACTTTTAGTCCGTTTACCATCTAAGTTGGTTGCAATTATTGTTACCGTTTGTTTTTTATGATCAAAAACAACAACGTCTTGATAGAACATGACATGGACATCTGGCATTTCGATTTCATCATCTAATAGTCTACCAATATCTTCATACTGACGAATCGTATCATATCCAATATAGCCAATCGCACCACCATAAAAAGCAAAAGGCAAATCAAGTGTTTGAAGTGGAATATGACGTTTAATAACTTCCAATGGGTTTCCAAACGCTTCTTCTTTCGTATCTTCTTGATTGTCATAAACAAATGTTCGACTGCTATCACCAACAATTTCTTTAAAAGGTTCAAAACCGATAAAGGAATAACGACCTTTTTCACCATGACCACTAGAACTTTCTAATAGGAACTTTTTCTTTCCTTGTATCCGATTATATACCGAGATTGGCGTTAAAGTATCACCGTTAATTTGTATCTTTTCAAATAATATACTTTGCGATTTTGTCTCCATCATTTTTATTCGCTCCTTTTATTTATTACGTTATTTTTGATAATAAAAAAAACCCTATACACACAATTCAATTGCATGTATAGGGGACGGTTTAATACCGCGGTGCCACCTCTATGTTGAAGAATATCTCTTTACTCTTCCACTCGTTAATCCGATAACGGAGATAATCCGACCTTTCCTACTAGTTAAGCTTTAACCGTTCAGAAAAGCTCTCGTAAGTCCATTCTGCTTCTTTCTTATACCAGTTTCCAGCTATACCCCGGCTCTCTATGATAAGAAAAAGACAAGCATACTACTCTTACTTCAACAATTTCACCTATAAAAAAAGGGTTTCCTACATCCGAAAAGGACGAGGAAACCCGTGGTACCACCTTAGTTAGCTGAAAGTCAGCTCACTTTACTAGCCGAGTAGAATACTCGAGTAGTTGTCTCAGATAACGATGAGACTAAATCGTCAAAGCCTACTACCCTTTGAATAAGGGGTTTGGTTTGAAAGCTCAGAAGTCCATTTACTTATCGTCCACACTAGTTCACACCAACCACTAGCTCTCTTTAGTGAAATAAATAAGCTACTACTCTTCGTCAACACTTATAACCGTTTGCTATCTTGTCTCTTATCATAATATGCTACCATTATTTTGTCAACAGGTATACTTGAATTTTCAAACATTTTAGATAATTAATCTCTACAGGTCTGCTATCTCCCAAACACCAATCTCAGAAAATCCAGGGGAGTAGCGAATCAGGGGCGTGCGAATCCACCATCTCCTTTTATTTGTGAGATCTCTCCCGGTAATATCTTCTTCTAAACTAAACCAATATGCTTGCCAAACAAATTTTGAACAATAGTTCTTTTGTTTATTACTTAAATGTGGATGAAATGAATAACTTGTTACATGTTGAATATTATCTTGGGCCCAAGAAGCACTTTTCTCCCCTCCGCGTAACGGACGAAGCAAGGTTACTCGCCCACCATGCGGATGACGAGATTTATACTGCTTTACCGTATCAGCAAATGCTCCCTTTGGATGAGAATGGTATATTCTATTGTCATGCCCTACGATACCACAATGACCGACTAAAAAAGTAGAAAGGCTTTTTGATGAATAAATAACATCACCTGGTTGCAATAGGACTTCTTTATTAGACAACTTTAGCCACCTCCTCACTTGCGTTCTTTCCTAACACTTTATACTTATTTTCTTCATACCTTAGTATAACTTGTTAATAGATTAATATTCACTTATCTCTTCATCAATTTTATTACCCAAATGTCTGCCTGGTTGGTCTGGATAGCAAGTTATTCGATCACCTTTTTCTAAATCAAGGACAGCCTTTGCATGTCCATCTGCAGTTAAAACATGGACACTATCAGCTTCTTGTAAGGTTGCCGAGATTTCTTGTTCCGTTCCTTCTATCTGACACACTACCCTTAAGAAAGGGCGCTTCTCCACTTTAACTCGTCCTACCGCTACTTTTCTAGCTTCATTACCTAGCCAAATTGGAACCTCTAAACCCGGTTTCACTTCTGATAAATAGGTTGTTTTACCTTCTCCTAAATAAAGATATTGATGAATCGCACCACCATTCATACGAAATGGACGTGGTGGATATGTATTTGTTGACCGATTTTCTGATAAAATTAATAGGTAGCCATTTCCTGTATTTCCAACAAGTAAACCTTCTACAGGTTCTAGTTTGTCAATCACATCTAAACACACTCGTGTCCCCATTCCGATCGATGTAACACTTATCACTTCAGCGATTGCTAATGTTTCCATTTTATTACTCCCTTTCTATAATAAAATTTGCTTTTTCACAAATTTTCTATAGCCAATGATAGTGTTCATCATATACAATATAACCTAGATTGACAAACAGGAGGATACAAAGTGAGGAACTTATTAGTCTTCTTATTTCTTCTTTTAATTATAAGTTTTAGTGTGGTTGGTATCGTACAAAACTCTCCCACACATGGCGTAAAAGTAGAACAACAAAGTGAAGAAACGTTAATTCAAGATTCTTAAACATAAACAGAAAAAAATCGGAAGTGCGTTTAATATACGCACTTCCGATTCTATTTAATCTAAAATTGTAACGTCAACTGTACGAACGCCCCATTGAAAAGCTTCATCTTTAGTTGGTACGTGAATATCAATCTTACTTCCTTTAATCGCTCCACCAGTGTCGCCAGCAATTGCCTCTCCATATCCTTCCACATATACTCTTGTACCTAATGGAATAACAGATGGATCAACTGCGATCACTTTTTTATTGCGATCCTCGTTCAAATTAATACCTGTTGCTGTAATACCAGAGCAGCCCGTGCATTCAGCGGTATACGCTGTTGCAGTAACCGTTATAGTTTCACCAGCTGGATTTTCGGATGCATTTGCTTCACTAGTAGTAGTTTCTTCAACTTCCTCAGCTTCTACAGCTACTGGAGTCTCTTCTACTTCCGATTCCTCTACTGTTTCTGTTGTTTCAGCAGATGCTGTTTGTGGCTCATTTACTACCTGTTTAACAGATTGGATACGTAACTCTTGATCTATTAAAATTAAATCAGAAGATAGTGAATTCCATTCTATTAATTCGTCTACTTCAACATTATGTTCACTCGCAATTTCACTTAAAGAATCGCCCTTTTTAACTATATATACAATCTCTTTATCTATTTGTAATGTTTGACCAGGAAATATCATATCTTTCTCTAGTTCATTTATTTCCTTGAGCTCATCTACTGAGCTTTCGTATTCTTGGGCAATTTCCCAAAGGCTATCTCCTTTGACCACTTGGTACTCTTCTGCAGATGCTGTTGTTGTAGCTGTACCCACTATACTTAATCCAATAGCGAATGCTACGACTTTTTTGTTCATCTGTTTCCCTCCTTATTTTTGTGACAAGCCCAATCGTAACATAGACAATTGCGTTTGTGGTTACAATGCGTTTAAGACTTCATTGCAACGTTTACGTTTCGGGCTTTTATTTGTCATAATGTAATTGTGGGGCAATAATCTAGCATTTTATACATAGAAATGTAATCTTTCTGAATTTTTACAAATAAATATGTAAAAAAGTAGTTTGGATAACTTATCCAAACTACTTTTTTCGTTAAGACTATTTTCTAAAAGATAGTATTTTATGACTGAATTATCATCAAATGCGACGTAACAGAATTTCTTGCCCCGCTTCTCAAGTGAAATTGACTCCCTTTCCGCAGGCACGGCTTCAGCTAACTCGGATAAGCAAAGTACGCTTTCCGAGTGGATCTTCAGCCCGTGCTGTTCCTGCAGGAGTGTCGCCAATTTAACTTGATACGCTAATATTCATCTTTTCTATCCATGCTGATATCATTTGTAATTAGGCACCAGCGAAGGAAGTAAATGGTTGAGACTCCAATGAGAACAGCACTCCATGATACATCTCCTGTTTTAGTAAACCAAAAAAGTTTTCTATTGGTGAATTATCTAAACAGTTTCCTTTTCTTGACATAATTTGAAAAACTTTATTTTCTTTAAGCGCTTTTACCCACTTTTTGTGTTGATAATGCCATCCTTGATCCGAATGAATTGTTGTTCTTTATCTGGAGCCTTTTACTATTTCTAATGCTTGCTCTAAGGGTTTCATCACGAGTTCTAAATTCTTTCGTTTACTCATCTCAAACGAAAGAATTTCGCCATTAAACATATCCATAATTGGATTTAAATATAATTTTACGCCACCAGCACATTTGAATTCTGTAATATCTGTTGTTAATTTTTGATGCACCACATTTGTATAAAAACGACGGTTTATGCGGTTTATCGCAACCTTTCCAACCGTACCTTTGTAAGAATTGTATTTACGTATTTTTCGCCAAAACTACTTTACCATTAGGCCTAATTTCCTCATGATACGTTGAACCTTTTTATGATTCACTTTATACCCTTTGTTTCGCAACGCGAGATAAATACGACGGTAGCCATAGCTTGCATCATTTTCATCAAAGATTGCTTGGATAAGCTCTTCTAGCTCCTTGTCTGGGTTCTCCTTCTTCATCCTTTTTATATGATAATGGTAAGAGGATTCAGGAATACCGACTACGTATAAAACTTCTTTTAATCGGAATTGTTTTTTGAGTTCGAATGATAACGCTGCTTGTGCCTTTCGAGATAACCTTCCGGATCCATCTGAAAAGCTTGCAACTTTTTTAAGTATTCGACCTCTAAACGAAGAAGTTCGTTTTCTTTTACTAATTTTTGTTCGTTTGTTCTATCTTTTTCTTTTATTTGTTTATTCTTTCTACGCTTAGATGTATCAGACATAGGAGACCGTCCTTTCGCTCTATCCAGGCCTTCAGCACCACGCTCACGAAATACTTTTTTCCATGAAGCTATTCGAGTGGGTTGTTTCAACCCAAAATGAAGGGCGGCTTCTGTTTCTGAAGAACCTGTTCTTTTTATAAAGCTTAATACATCTAACTTAAATTGAACAGAGTAAGTTTCTTTATGCTTACTAGTTTTTAATCCTTCTGCACCAAACTTCTCGTATACCTTCACCCATCTGTCAACTTGAGATTTTGACCGTATGCCATGTTTATCAGCTACACTTCTCAATCCTAGATACCCTTCCTGGTAATCTCTTACTACCTTTAGCTTTAAACTATCGCTGTATTTTGTGACCATAATAAACACCCCCAAAAGTTATATTTTTACTCTAACTTTTGGGGTGCATCACAAATCGCAATCCCACAAACCGAAGTTCCTCTATAGAAGCGTTCTTTGGGCCTGCGATTACTCAGCCCACCTAAAACATTTGCTTCTATAGATAGCTGAAGTTGTGCCCACCGGAAAGCGAAACCATTTGCTAACGTAGCGGGTTAAAAAGCTCCACTAAGTCGCAGTTTCTATCAAATCTGTATTTTAATAAGTAACACTATGGATGAAGAATATGATTCTATTTTACAACTTTCCAATTGCTATTATTACTAACTTTTATCGTTTTTTGATTTATAATATAATTCGCAATTAACTCTGTCATATCTGTTGGGATATCTTTAACAACTTGCTTACCTTGGAACATATTAAAGTTACCACCACCACCAGCACGGTAATTGTTCATAACAACATCGTATTCCTGTTCATAGCTAATCGGTGCACCTTGGTAATTTAAGAATGTAACTCTATCTCCAATCGGATTACTGATCTTCAACTCATATTCAATTCCTTCCCACATATCATAGTTATAATGTTGCGGTTTAGGATTGAAAAAGGCCGGATTAACAGCAATTTCTCCATCTTCGTCAATAACAAAATACGTAGCAGATTTCTCTAGAGCATCTTTTATATCTTTTCCAGTAATGCGAACGACTTTTAATGTATTTGGATACACGTAGTTTGACACGATATCACGCATCGTCACATTTGTCGGGAATCCTGGTGAGGCATTATTAAATAAAGCAGTATTCGAAATCGTCACATCTGCAATGTCCATCTGCACTTTATTTATAAATTCCACGAAAGGATGTTCTTTTAAACGAACAGCAAGTGGATCCGTTATCGACATATCACCATCCATTTTACCAATTGGAGTGTCTAACCATTCTTGTGTTTTTTGTTCTAAATCTTGGACAAGATTAACGACAGTTTGATCGGCTTCGATATTTTCATCTATCCCAAGCAAATTTGGTTCTGCATCGTTCAGTACCCAATCCTCAGATTCCTTCGTTAGTGTTAACCCAATTTCACCTAATAATTGAGCATTATTACTTGGTTGGACAACTGTCACACCATTAAGCTTCGCTGCAATTGATCGATGTTGATGCCCCGTTAGCAAGATATCAATCCCTTCAATCTCCTGACAAATACGATAACCCTGGTTTTCACCTGTTAACGGTTCCGTTGGTTCTCCAGTTTCTAAATCCCGTTCGAAACCTCCATGATAAGAAACAATACAAACGTCAGGCTGTTCTTCCTTTTTAATATATGCTATCCATTCTTTTGTCGCTTCTACTGCATCAACAAATGCTAGATCAGTAATGTTTTTTGGATCTTCCCAATTAGGTATGTAATGTGTAGTGATACCTAAAATTGCAAATTTAATGCCATCAACTTCCTTAATTAAATAGGGCGTCCCAAAAGCTGGCTCATTATTATCCTTATTCACAACAGTAGCTGATAACCATGGGAAATCCGCTTGTTCAACAACACTTCTTAGATAATCCAACCCATAATTAAATTCATGGTTACCCAAAACCGATGAGGTATAACCCATTTCATTTGCTACCTTTACCATCGGATTAGGTCTATTAGGATGATATTTAGCATGATAAAATGTAAATGGGCTACCTTGAATTAAATCACCATTATCAAGTAAAATAACATTCTCCTGTTTCTTTTTTTGTTTAATTAGCGTTGCTAGTTTCGCAAGGCCTAATGTTCGTTCCTGGTGATCACTGTAATTTGTCGGTAAAATATAACCATGAACATCACTTGTGTACAGTAGTGTTATTTTTTTCGTTTCCATGTTTGTCCCCCTTATAAATCTTTCTTTGTCTCTATTGTACCTAAAAAAGTTCATTAGGAGAAATAAATGATATAATACTATTGATAATGTTAACGAACACAAAGGGAGACGAATTATGTTTACAAGCGAACAAATAGCCACATTCTCCGACTTAGAATATAACCTATACAACTATGTTATCAATCACATCGATAAAGTAATCTATATGCGAATTCGAGATCTAGCGATAGAAACACACGTATCCACAACAACTATTTTACGTTTCTGCAAAAAGGTTGATTGTAATGGTTTCTCTGAATTTAAAATAAAATTAAAAATGTATTTAGAACAACAAGCAGATACTCCTACCTTAATAGATGGAGAGAGTAGTCTAACAGAATTTCTAGAGCGGACACTCACCCATGATTTCGAACTAAAAATTACAGAGATTGCTCAAGTTATAGCAAAGGCAAAACACGTTGTCTTTATCGGTGTTGGTAGCTCTGGGATTTTAGCTGAATATGGATCACGCTATTTTTCTGGTTTAAAGAAATTTTCTTTATATATTAAAGATCCGTACTTACCAATTCACGGACAATATTTAGAAGATAGCATTACGATTGTATTATCAGTTTCAGGAGAATCAAGAGCAACCTTATCTCAGGTCAATCAGTTCAAACAAGAAGGCAGTATTATTGTAAGTCTTACTAATAAAGCCGATAGCTCTTTAGCAAAAATGTCAAACTACAATTTAGCTTACTACGCTAGTGCAGAATTTTTAGGTGACACAAATTTAACAACACAAATTCCAGTTATTTATTTACTTGAGCGCTTAGCTAAAACAACCTATCAAGAGATGAGTCCCAAACAAAAATAATTATTTAAAATAAAAAACGAAAGTCTAGTAGACTTTCATTTTTTATTGACCTATTTGCGATTCACTAAACCATTTGCTTTAATAACCGCTTGATACCAAAAGTAACTTTTTTTCTTCAATCGTCGCAAATCTTTTGGCCCTTCTTCGTCACGATCAACGTAAACAAATCCATATCGTTTTTGATAACCATTTAACCAACTAAGTAAGTCAGTGAATGACCATGTACAATATCCAAGTACATCAACACCATCACTGATAGCACCTTGAATTTCCTCTACGTGTGTTTCTAAGAAATCAATTCGATAATCATCATTAATACTGTCATCTGCTTCTAAATCGTCAAATGCACCTAACCCATTCTCCGTGATTAAAACCGGAAGTTGATAGCGATTCGCTATTCTACGTAAAGCTATCCGTAATCCACGTGGATCAATTGTCCAATCCCAATCTGTTGTTCCTAAGAAAGGATTCGTAATCGTTTTAAATAGTCCTGGTACACCAGAGTCTTGTGAAGAACCCTTTTTGCCTGATGTGTTCATCTTAGCTTCCCCAACACCATCAAGTGGGTTAAATTCTACAGTCGTTGTTTGATAATAGTTTAAACCCATGAAATCAGGTTTTGCATCAGCAAGTAGTGACATATCCCCATCTTCAATAGTAGGAGCCAAACCATTATCCTCTAGATAATTCCACGTTGCTTCTGGATACTTGCCCCAGACATAAATATCCATCCACCAATGGCTGTTAAATTCCTCCGCATTCTCAGCAGCAAGAATATTTTTAGGATCACTATTGTATGGATAAACAGGAGAATAAGCAAAGCTTGGTCCAATCTTTCCATCCTTAACTATTTTACGAAATGATTGAATCACTTTAGCGTTTGCCAGGTTTGCAATATGATTAGCCTCATACATTCGCTTTAAATCTTTAACGCCAGGAGGGTGAACACCAGATCGGTAGCCGAGCCCCACAAAAATATTTTGTTCATTAAGCGTAACCCAATATTTCACACGGTCTCCATAGCGATTAAATAGTGTTTGACAATATAGATCAAAATCTTCAATGATTTCTCGTGACTCCCAGGCTCCGTACTTATCCATTAACGCTTGAGGTACGTCCCAATGATAAACTGTAATAAGCGGTTCAATATTATTCTTAATCAATTCATCAACTAAATCATCGTAAAATTGCAAACCCGCTTCATTAATTTCTCCGCTTCCTTCAGGAAAAATACGGCTCCACGCGATAGAAAAACGATATGCTTTCAAACCCATCTCCGCCATTAATTTCACATCTTCTTTATAACGATTGTAATGATCAACCGCTACATCACCATTTGTACCTTTATATGTTGTTCCTTCTTGTTTTGTATAAGTATCCCAAACAGACGGGCCTTTACCATCCTGTTCCCAAGCGCCTTCTATTTGATATGCAGCAGAAGCTGAACCCCAAAGAAAATTGTTTGGGAATGCTTTATAATTTTTATGTTCCATCATTATCCTCCTTATATCATTCTACTCTTTCTTTATAATAAACGATTTATTTGATAAATAGGAATTACACGGTAAGATTGGCACTTGTTTTTCATTTAGGAATTTGTTTCAGAATAAAAACATGACGTTCCTATATTCATGTAAAAATTTACATTCTTTTAACTTGTTCTTCATACTAGATTATTATAGATTTGATATAATTAAAGTGTTCAAAGAAAGCATAACTATCACTTGTAGCTTTCTCACGAAGTAATAGCCCCTTTTTTGATGTTTACTAGTATAGTAAACATCTTTTTTTCGTAAAAAAAGATGGATCTACAAGTGTAGGTCCATCTAAATAAGTTAATTTAACTCTTCAATTCTCTCTTGTACATCTGTTCTAGGTCTTGCTTTCGGTACTTTTGCTGGATAACCGATTTGAAGCATTCCCACAACTTTCTCTCCACGTTTTACCCCAATCAATTCACGGAAATTAGCTTGCGTAGTCAATGCACCAGTTTTCCATATCATCCCTATTCCTTGTTCCCAAGCTAGTAGACTAAAGTTTTGAATGAGACAACTTGTTGCAGCATAATCTTCTTCTCTAAGTTTTGCATCTGGATTCTCATCCATGATCACCATTAACAAAACGGGTACGTCCTTTATCTTTTTATAAGCCTTCTCTCCACTTTGTTTTTTAGCTTCCTCTGAACTTCCTGTTGCAGAGAACTTACGATTTAATTCTGCAACTTTTTCAATCGAATTACCATGAACAATTACAAATCTCCATGGTTCAGTCATTTTGTGATTTGGCACCCAAACTGCAGTATCTAACATGCCCTTTAATTGCTCAATGTCCACTGGACGGTCTTCATATAATTGGATCGAGCGTCTTTCTTTGATCAATTCAGATAATTGCATGCTTTCTCCCCCTATTAATTGAGAATTGTTTTCATCCAGTATATCACATTGTTTTTCGAAAAGTTAAAATAATTGCCTTTTAAAACAATTGATTGATGCAGACATAAAATATTTATCAACTGCGACATAACAGAATCACCTGACACGCTTTTCAAGTGAAATTGACTCCCTTTCCGCAGGCACGGAAAGCGAAGTATATTTCAGAAGCGGCATGTTACGTCGCAGTTTCTATCTACTAAGTATTTTATATTCTAATGCTATGAATTTATAAAATAAACTTTTTATAAGATAACTAAATACAGAAGAGTCTGTCACCTCTTTGACAGACTTTTCAAGCGTTATTATAAAGTTTCACCATTTGATTCGATTACTTTTTTATACCAATTAAACGATTTCTTTTTATATCGTTTACCTGTCCCGTTCCCTTCATTATCCAGGTCAACATAAATGAAACCATAACGTTTCTTCATTTCACCGGTTCCAGCACTTACTATGTCAATGCATCCCCATGAAGTGTAACCAAGTAAATCAACCCCATCATCTACAGCTTCTATCATTTCCTTCAAATGCTCACGCATATATTCAATTCGATAATCGTCTTCTACTGTATTGTCTTCCGTTAATTCATCGACTGCACCAAGGCCATTTTCCACAATAAACAATGGCTTTTGATATCGATCATACATTTGATTCATCGTTACCCTTAATCCAACTGGGTCAATTTGCCATCCCCAATCAGAGGATTCTAAATATGGATTTTTTAATGATTTAAAGGCGTTTCCAGATGTTGCTTGTTTATTCACTTCCGGATCTGCACTTGTTAATCGAGAAGAATAGTAAGAAAAAGAAATGAAATCAACAGGATACGTTTTTAATAGTACTTTATCTTCTGGTTCCATCTCAATTTCTACATCTAATTCTCTAAACAATCGATTTGCATAAGAAGGATATTCACCTCTTGATTGAACATCAATAAAAAAGTATTGCTTTTGATTTTCTTTAACTGATTTTAGTAAGTCATCTGGATGACATGTATAGGGATAGATTTCAGCAGCGGCTAACATACACCCTATCATGAAATCTTCGCCATTAATTTCTTTCGCTGCTTTAGTAGCTAAACTACTTGCAACTAATTGATGATGTGCCGCTTGATACTTGACTTGATCAGCGTTTTCATCCTCTCTAATAACAAGACCACCACCAAAGAATGGGATGTGTAGGAGCATATTAATTTCATTAAATGTCAACCAATACTTCACCTTGTTTTTGTACCGATTAAGGACAACTTTTGCGTATCGTTCATAGAAATCAACCAATTTGCGATTTCTCCACCCACCATACTCTTCAATAAGATACAGTGGTGTATCAAAGTGGTTTAAAGTTACTAATGGTTCGATATCATATTTCTTACATTCATCAAATAAATTATCATAGAATTCTAGACCTTTTTGATTCGGTTCTGTTTCATCACCATTAGGAAATATCCGTGGCCAAGAAATTGATGTCCGGAATACTTTAAAACCCATCTCCGCAAAAAGTTTAATATCCGCTTTATAATTATGATAGAAATCAATGGAGTCATGACTCGGGTAATAATTATATTCTGTCTTTAATGCAACCTCTGGATTAAACAGAGCCTCTCTTCTTTCTTGCCCTGCTGGTAAAACATCAACCAAAGCCATACCTTTTCCATCTTCTTTATATGCACCTTCTGCTTGGTTAGCAGCAATTGCACCGCCCCATAAGAAATCTTTACTTAATGGCATGTTTAATCCTCCTCAATTATCGTTATATCTAACTGAATTTTTACTATAAACAACTGGTATGCACTGTTACCGCATACCAGTTGAACAATACTGATTACTCTGCAGATTCTTCTTCGCTAGCTGCTTGCTTGTCTATTACACGGAAGAACGGATAGTAAATTAATCCTGTTAAAATTACCATTGCGATCTGTAAAATCAATATTGAAAAACCACCTTGCACGATTGCATTGAAGAATGCTGGTGTTCCAAGCGGTAAGTGTGCACCCGCTAACTTTGTAATCATCCCTGTAGACATCATGAAATATGGAATAATTGATGCTACTAAAGGTGCTACTACAAAGGGAATGGCTAGATAAGGATTTAATACAATCGGTAAACCAAAAATCAGTGGTTCATTAATACCAAAAATTGATCCTGGTAAAGATAATTTACCTAATGTTTTATACCGTTTACTTTTAGCCATGAACGACATAATTATCGCAAGACCTAATGTTGCACCCGATCCACCAAGCATGAAAAATAACTGAGCAAATCCAGTGTTAACAATGTTTGGGAGTTCTTCACCAGCGGCTAAGGCATCTAAGTTTTCCACCCCTAACGGCATCCATATAGTTAAATAAATTGGTAAAACAACAAGCATACCGTGAATACCTAAAAGCCACAAAATATGAATAACTAGAATCATAACAACAAGTGACCAGAATCCACCACCTAAGTTTTGTAATGGTGTTTGAATAAATGAATAGACAAGTTCATGCATGCTACCAAAATCTGTTGATCTAAATAAGAAACTTACAATAGTAAATAATGCAACGATTATAATCGCTGGTACTAAACCAACAAATGTTTTTGCTACTGTCGGTGGCACGCCATCAGGCATTTTTATTGTTATACCTTTATCCACAATTAAAACGTACAATCTTGCACTTATTATACCAACGATAATTGCAACAAATAGGCCTTGTGCACCTAAAAATTGAAATGGCAGAACAGCAGCTTCATCTAAAATGCCTGTTGGTGTTAAAATAAAGAATGACATTAGTGCAATTAAACCAGCTGGTGCACCATCTTTATCAAATGATGTCGCCAATCGATAAGCAATAAAGAATACTGCATACAACGCTATCATATCTATTGTATACTGACTTGGTAGTTCTAAGAGCGGTTTTAATCCTGTACTCGTAATGAAATTTTGATATGGTTCAATTGCCATACCACTTAATAATGTTGAAAATGCGCCTATAATAAGGGCCGGTAGCGCTGACATTAATCCGTCAGATACTGCTTTCAAGTACTTATTTGAACTTATCTTACCTGCGAAAGACTGTAGTTTTTGTTGGAATCCTGCTATAGCCATGAAATTCTTCCTCTCTAATTATAATTTATTTTGAATCAATTAATTCAAGAGCCCAATCCAAGACTTTTTCACCATTCATCATGCCGTAATCAAGACTGTTGATTACTTCTACAGGTATTCCATCTGCACCACCATATTGCTTTTCATAATCATCCTTCAGATAAGAAACTTGTGGCCCAAGAAGTAATACATTCGCCTCTTTAATGTGTTTCTTAATATCTCCACCTGATGTGGCCTCGATTTTCACCTCTTCATTTTTACTGGTTGCTGCCTTTTCCATTTTACTTACCAACATACTTGTTGACATACCTGCTGCGCATACTAATAGAATATTTTTCATTTTTTATTCCTCCAATTGATATTTTTTATAAGTTATTAATTTTTTCATGCATGTGGATCATCTCTGTAGCCAAGTCTTTAACAGTCATTGCATTCATCAGATGATCTTGTGCGTGGATCATTAATAATGAAATTTCTGCTTTATCACCACGCGCTTCTGCTTGAATTAAATCTGTTTGAATTCGATGTGCTTTATTTAAATCTTCACTAGCTAGCTCCATGAATTGATTTGCCTCTTCAAATTTTTCTTGTTTTGCGGCAGCAATTGCTCGCATTGCATTACTTCTTGCATTTCCTCCGTTAACGATTATCCCCATGATTATCTCTTGATTATCCAATCGGAAGCCCTCCCTTTCTTTCCTTATATCTTTTGTTTATTTGTTTTTCTTACTTTCTTTCTTAAGTTCATCTTAAATGTAAAACGCTTTCATCTAAAGTTAACCTTTTTCCGTACTTAACGGAATATAATAACCAGAGTAAAACAATATGTAATTACTGCGCCATATTGTTACTTTCTCAACCAAAATAAAAAGAATGTAACGTTAATGGCTACATTCTTCTTAATATATCAAGCACTTCTTGTTTGTTTTCACAGTTAATTAATTGTTTAATTGTTTCACGGCTATCAACAAACTTAATTAAATTCTTATACATCGGCTCTAATTTTTCTTGATTCTCATCAGCAACATGAAGGAGACAAACAAATTGCACCATGCTCCCCGCCCAATCAATTGGCTTCTCAAGCGTAGCTAGCGTCCAAAAAGTCTGATCTGATTTTGGAATCAACGGATGCGGAATTGCTACCAGATTACCATAACTTGTTGAAGCAGCATTTTCTCGTTCCATGATTGAAGCAATAATTCCTTCCTTAGCACGACCTTGTTTGACCAATTCGTTTCCTAAAAAAGTGATAACATCGATTGGAGTAGAACAAGATAAATGTAAATAAATTAAATTTGGATCCAAGTATTTATCAATAAGGGATATGCTTCTATCCTCTATAACTTGTGTGATTTTGTCTAATTCCCCGCTACCTAAAAGTGTACTAACAACTATATACGGAATATTAACCGAGTCTGGTAGCGTTACAGTACTGACAATAAAATCAATATCATCTTCATTATATTTTGGTAAATTGTGTAGCTCTGTTGCACCAATTATCGTTAACTGGTTACCAAATTTAGCACGCATTTTATAAAGTAATAACTGCGAGCTTCCTCGTCCAGTAGTACAAACAATTAAACAACGTTTGGGTTTGACTTGTAATTTAGTCCGTTCAATGGCCGCACCAAAATGTAAAGCAATATAACCTATCTCATTCTCATCAATCAAAATATTATGTTCGTGTTCAATAACTCTACTGGCAATTACTCCTGCTTCAAATGCTACTGGATAATTCACTTTTATTGCTTCAAGCATTGGATTACGTATATTCATATGATTTTTATAGCGATGAATTGCAGGTTTTAGATGAATCGCAATTCCTGCATACAGCTCACTATCTTTGGAAATACCCAACTTCATTTGTTCCTCTACTTGATAAACCAAACGATCAACTGTCTGTATGATTTTTTGATCAAAATTACTCACAATTTCCGATTGATTCTTATTTAGGAATATCTTGGTTCCCAACAGATGCATCGCAACATAGGAAATCTCTACTTTTGGAAAAGTTAACTGTACCGTTGATTCAATATCTTTTATAATCATTTTTGCAACTTGATGTTCTTTCTCGCTTTCTGTATCTTTATCATCAGCATTAACATTATTTATTTGTTCTACGTACTGTTCACTCTTAATCCTACGACACGCGATCGCAATATGCACAACTAGATTATCCAAGGCTATATCTGATAAATTAAGTTGAAATTCCTTTAACCGTTTTAAAACAGTTAAGCGGATTTCATCCATTTGATCTGCTGGAAGTAACCACTGCTTATCTGTTTTACCAGCAGTACTTGCTGTTCGACTAAACAATACTTCGGCAATACAATAACGAACATGCTTTTCCTCACCACTTAGTTTTAGACCATAATTTGGACGTTTCATTAAACTTAAGTGATATTCGCTGAGTACTACTTTCACATCTTTCAAATCATTTTTTAGCGTTGAGCGACTGACAAATAAATCATCAGCAAGATCCTCAATCTTTAAATAATTAGGATTTAATAAAAATTTCTTTACTAAATAGTGAACACGATCTTCTGGTTCGACAGGTACCGAATCCTCCATTTCCATCATTCTGTGTATAAAGTTTTTAAAGTTATCTTGTTCTATAATATCTAGATGGTAACCATGACCTCTTTCTGAGATAATCTTAGCTCCGGAATCCCGTAGTATTTGATTCAATTGTTTAATATCATTTCGAATCGTTCTTGATGTAACTTGAATTAAGCTAGCTATATGTTCACTAGTCACTGGAGTACTCTCTCTGATTAGTTCTTTGAGTATTTGCTGATGCCTCGTATTCATTAGAATCCCTCCATAGGTGTTAGCTTTCATTTCATTGTAAAGCGTTTTCATGATGTGTTGGGAATAATTATTTTCCTCTACTAAGGAAATTTCTTGCTTGTTTATGACTTTTCCAATCTTATCGAAATCATTTAATTTCGACATAGTATGCTATTATCTTTACAAATAATAGCATACTCAAAGTCTAATTCCACCAACAAATTTCACTCTTCAATACAGTTATATATTTTCATTACACATAAAAGACAAAAAATAAACCCGCTCATCATGATGTGATGAACGGGTTTAAAGACTATTCTAATACTCTACGCTTTTGATATAGATAAAATCCAAAGCCTGCTAATAGTAACATAGCACCCATTAGTAGCATGTTGAAGATACTAGTAGCTGTTTCTGGTAAAGATGTTTCATCATCATCACTAGAAGTAGCTGTAGCTGTTTCTTCATTTTCATCTGTATCGCCTGTGTCGGTATCGTCACTGTTTTCAGATCCTTCGTTTTCACCATTATCTGAACCATCTTCTTCCGGATTCGTTGGTTCTTCTTCTGGATTAATTGGTTCTTCTTCTGGTGGATCAACAGGAGTAGGAGGAACTGCCGCTAATTCAAATACAGTAAATATACTGAAGTGAGTCGTTATTGCAGTTAACATACCATCTTGATATGTTCCACCTATTAATTCCCATTCAGAGGTTTCTGGGTTGTAATAATACAATTTCACATCTTCTGGATTACTTACTTTATCATCGTCTACATTAAATTGTAATGTAACGTCTTCTGCAAATTCAGAGATAACTACACCATTAGATGTTATAGTAAAATCAAAAATCCCACTAATTGCTGCTTCTCCATTTACCATTAAACTATCAACTGCTACTACATCAACTGTTGTGTCACCGTCTCCAAATACGCTTGCTGGAATAGTTACAGTTGTTTGTTTCGTTTGAATTGTGATCGAAGCATTTTTTGCTTTTAACATTGCAATTTGGGCACTTGTCAAACTTACTTCGATTTCATCTTCTTCATTTAATTCAATGATCACTTTACCATTTTCTTCAACATTTTCAACCGCATCAACAGAAATAGTTGCTTTTCCATCTGTAACAGTTGGTTTTGTTGTAACGTTACCCGCTTCATCTGCTTGATCTTCCTCTGGTTCTGTTGGTTCTGTTGGTTCTGTTGGTTCTTCCTCACCTGGTACATATTCGCTTACATCAGTAGGACTAGTTATTTTCAACTGATATGTCTCATTAAAAATACTTGAAATACCAGTAAGATCAATTATATCGCCATCTTCAAATCCAAATTCATCGTATACGAGACCTGTTCGATTATCAACACGAACAAGAATACTTTCTCCATCTTTAGAAGCTGTGAACTCAAATGTTCCATAACTGTTCACTTCTTCAAGACCTGATATCGTTACACCTTTAAGTGATACCAATTGCCCTTGATTTGAGTCATTAATTGCACTTGGTGATAATTCAATTGGGTTCGGTACATCAGTAGTTCCAGTAATTTCTAAATTTGTTACACTAGATAATTGGAACTCACCACTATAGCTTGCAGCTTCAGCAGTAAATGTTACAATATCCCCGATAGAAACACTGTCATCACCATATACGTATGTTCCACCAGTTTCATCTTGCATATAGAAGCCATTGCTTCCCCATGCACCTGGTGTTGTAGTAACAATACCTTCTACAGTTACAACCGTACCAGCTTCTGCATTTCTTGCTTCCGCAATTGTTACTTCACCTAATTCTTCATCCGATCCATTATCTACTGCAACAATACGTCCTTCTGCCGCGTAATCAATTGGATTCGCTTCGGTACTTTCTAAACTCTTGACGTAATCAACAAACGAGTCTAAATCTACTGGACCCATTTCTACATTCATACCAAGATCTTTAATTGGCCCTTCTGAAGTTCCCATATAATTATTTACTGTTAAAGTATATGTTTCATCTTCATCAATTGGTGTGCCATCCATAAACATAATATCAATAGCTTCGTTTGTTGAAGTATCCCATGTATATTTCATTCCACCAACACTGTAATCTGGTCCATATTGCGGAGATAATTGTTCATTTATAATCTCGTACATATCAGCACCAGTCACTTCAACCTTCATTAACGTATTACCAAATGGCATGACGTTATATAAATTACCCCATGTCACTTCACCTGCTAATAACTGGTCTCTAATACCGCCACCATTCATCAGAGAAAAGTCACTATCCATGGAATATAACATTGCATCTGCAATTAAATTACCTAAGCCATGGTCACCATCATTCGAATAACTACCTGTCATTGTATTCGCATTATAACCTAATACTTCATTCATCTTATCCGCAATTAAGTCATCATACTTTTCTAATATTTCTGTTACCGCTGCATCTGGTTCCATTGCGCTTTGATCAACGAATACAATTTCTGCTTCTTTCGTAACAATATCTCCTGTTTCTCTATCAATCTCGATATCTATGTCTGCAAAAGCTTTACCATATTCAGATGCTTGAACAATTAATTTATTATCTACTACTGCATCAACCACTTGATGATTATGAGCAGCAAATATAATATCAACTGCATCATTTACATTGTTAGCCAAATCTGCTGCATCTCCTGTAGCAGACGCACCATCTTGGTCAGCTGGCATATGCGCTAAAACAACAATAGCTTCTACACCCTGATCTTGTAATTCTGCAGCTGCTTTATTGACAGCCGCTGTTTCGTCCGTAAATTCAATATCTTCAATTCCTGCAGGCATAACCATAGTTGCTGATGCCTGTGTATTAACACCAATAAAACCTATTTCTTCTCCATCAATTTCTTGAATTGCATATGCATCTAAGATTGTTTCTCCTGAGTCTTTATAAACACAGTTAGCACACAAATTGTCAAAGTCTATACCATCATAACCTTCTGTACCCAGGCCATCAGGATGTTCTCCACCATTTACCATTCGAAGTAATTCAGTAGTTCCTTCATCAAATTCATGGTTACCAACTGTACCAAAATCAAAACCGATTTCCTCCATTATTTCAACAGTAGGTTCATCTTGATAAAGTCCAGATACTGGTGAGCTTCCACCGATCATATCCCCTGCATGAACAATAAGCGTATTCTCATTATCTTGCTCTCGGTCTTTAATATAAGCCGATGTATAATCCATACGACCATACGTACCGTCTACTTCGCCATCTCCATCAATATCAAGATCATATTCTTGATCAATTTTACCATGAAGGTCGTTCATACTTAATAATTGAATTTCTAAAATGTCATCTGATGGTGGATCGACAGGTTCTGATCCTTCATCTTCTACCGCTGTATATCCTTGAGCTTCTGCTTCTTCTACACTAGCAAAGAAAATACGTTTATCTACTGGCACTTCCGCCCACTCTAATGGTGCAACATACTCTTTGGTATCAGAGTTTCCAACATATCTACCGAAATCTCCACCTTCTGTTATTGCACGATATTCAAAAGGAAGTTCCTTTAGTGGACTTTCTGGATTCCAAATTCCTAACTCATTATCTAATGCTTCTCTTGTGGCTGCTTGATATTCTGCATATTCGTTCTCATCACCAACTGGCCAAATAAAATACGAAACCGCGTAACCTTGTTTAACTTGTTCTAAATTTGTGTTTACGCCTTTTTCATTAATTACTTGCGCTAGCAAACGCCCGTATGCATCTGTTGCTTCTTCACCAATTTTTAATGTAACGGTACTTCCTTCAGGTAATAGCTGTTTTAAGTTTTCGGTTGCGGCATAACCATGTTCCTTCTGATTTGCTTCATCTACACCGTTCGCACCTGCTACACTTGTCTCTGGTGTGTCAATATTTACAAATCGAACCCGATCTGCTCCGAGTACTGGCGTGTTAAGTCGAATTGTATCTCCATCAGATACGTACATGACTGTTGATGTATAAACACCTGCTGCAGTTGGTGCTTCTGGTTGTTCATCTGCAAGTTTGATATCACTCGCTTCAGTCGGAATCAATTGATAAGAAGTGTATTGACTCATAATTGCCGTCACATCATACCATTTTCCTTCTTCTATTGCTGCAATATCTAGCGAACCTTCCATCACACGTAAGGTTGTACTATTAAAGTCTTCATCAACTAAGGAAATATTATAACCACCACCAGCTGGGCTGTCTGGAATATTGCTAATATAACCATTGATATGAACTAATTCTCCTTCATATCCTTCTGCGATTGCACTATCTTGCATATCTGCTAGCGTAATTGACTTTGGATCAGGTAACACTTGTCCACTATCAATCACTTCAACGCTAGTCGGTACAATTTCTTTTAAACCATTATACGTTTCAAGTTCTCCAGAAACCTTAACCTTATCTCCTTTTTCCAAAGTAGGAAAATCACCTTGGTCATAAGCAAATAGGTTAATCCCACCTGTATCATCTTGAATATACGTAGAATATTGTCCATTCCCAATCGAACTTGGACTAGCAAGAACAATACCTTCTACCATTGCAAGTTGCCCATCAGCCATCTCTCGAACATCTGCAATGTCTGTTACTTCTTCAGGAACAGTTGGTTCTTCTGGTTCGTCTACTGGATTATCTCCATAACTCCCCAAGAATTCAAAAGTATCTTTCTCAAAAGAATTCCACTCTGTTGATGGTGCATAATCATCAGTAACATCTGTGTCTCCAGAAACAACTGATTCTTTACGTACTAGAGTTTCATCGAGTGTGCTTACACCTTCTGATTCCCATGATGAACCAGGATCTTCTCCTACTCTACCAATCGAGTCTATAATACTATCTGTCTGCTTTAAGACTATAGCATCATCACCATTAAAGTTTGTAACGCCACCATTAAGAACATCTGCTACGTTTTTAATCTCTTCGCTTGCACTGGTATGCGCTATTACTAATACTTCTCCATTTGGTAAATTTCCTTCTAAATCTAATCTACTTCCTACTTCTTCTTTACCATTAGAATAAACTTCTAGACTATAATTTGATAAGTCTATTGTAGACCCAGTACCATTATATAGTTCAATAGCTTTGTTATAAGAACTCCCTTCTATATATTCAGAAATAATTAAATCTTCCTGTATTTTCGTTTCATTTTCTGCTGCGCTCACTACAGGAATAAGCGAACTTGAGAAATTCGAAAATACTAGAATTGCGATTAAAAACAAACTAATAAACTTCTTTAATGATAAATATTTCATCTGTTTCCTCCTATTGTTATATTTTACATTTTCTATTGTAACACACAAAAACCGAACATTATTAAACTTTTGTAAGGTTATCTTACGGTTTTTGTAAATAATTATTAAATTTCAGTCAATTTTTATTTACATTTGAGACTTTTTTACTACATTAGTACTTTACTAGTTTCAAATAATATAAAGTTTTTAGGAATTTAAGATCTTTAGTTGAATATTTTAAAATAGTAGCATATAATAATTATAGTTAATAAATTAATTTAATTAAGTTAAATGAGGAGGATTCATTTTTATGGAAACTGCAACATTAATATCGAAATTTCAAGGTGTTTTTCAAACAGATGTAATACCTCGCCTGTTTTTTGCTCCAGGTCGAATAAACTTGATTGGTGAACATACCGATTATAATGGTGGCTTTGTCTTCCCTGCTTCTATTTCATTTGGAACTTATGCTTTAGCTTTAAAACGAACTGATTCAAAGGTTCGCTTCTATTCAATGAACTTTGATGATAGCGGTATCATTACAACGACATTAAGTGATTTATCCTATAATCAGAAAGATGATTGGGCTAATTACCCTAAAGGCATGCTGGCTAGCTTAATCAATGAAGGATTTTCAATTGAGACTGGTTTTGATGTACTCTACTTTGGCAATATTCCAAATGGTGCCGGATTATCTTCCTCCGCATCAATCGAATTAGTTACTGGGGTCTTATTAGAAAGTTTGTTTGACCTACGTATCAATCGGATTCACATGGTACAATTAGGCCAAAAAGTAGAAAATAACTATATTGGTGTGAATAGTGGTATTATGGATCAATTTGCAATAGGTATGGGCAAGAAAGATCACGCCATCTTACTCGATTGCAATACACTAGATTACCAATACGCGCCAGTTGATTTAAAGGATTATGTGATTATGATCATTAATACAAATAAACGTCGTGAACTAGCAGGATCCAAATATAATGAGCGTCGCACGCAATGCGAACAAGCATTAAAAGATTTGCAAACTGAATTAAAAATTAAAAGTTTAGGCGAATTATCGATTGAGAAATTTGAAAAGCATAAACACTTAATTGAAAGCAAAACAAATCAACAACGCGCAAAACATGCTGTGTATGAAAATCAACGAACAAAAGAAGCATTAGCAAAGTTACAGAGTGAAGATTTAGTTGCGTTTGGTGAATTAATGAACCAATCACATATTTCTCTTCAATATGATTATGAAGTAACTGGCGTTGAACTAGACACAATTGTTGAAGCTGCTTGGAAACAAGCAGGTGTAATCGGAGCTCGTATGACAGGAGCAGGGTTTGGTGGTTGTGCCATTGCAATTACACCGCGTAGTGAGGTGGATACTTTTAAAGAAAATGTCAATGCGATATATAAAGAAAAAATAGGTTATGATGCAACGTTTTACCTCGCAACAATTGGAGATGGTGCGAAGGAAATCACAACAGAAGGAGTGTTATAAATGCAAGTATTGGTTTTAGGTGGAGCAGGATTTATTGGTTCTCATGCGGTCTATCAATTAATCGATCAAGGACATAAGGTTATTGTGGTTGATAATTTAGAAACTGGGCATCGCGAGGCCCTACATCCTGACGTAACATTTTACCCTGGTGATATTCGTGATATTGACTTTTTACGTGAAGTTTTTTCAAATGAAAATATTGAGGCAGTCCTACATTTCGCTGCTAATTCTTTAGTTGGTGAATCCATGGAGAACCCACTCAAGTATTTCGATAATAATGTTTATGGTACACAAGTATTATTGCAGGCAATGCACGAGTTTTCTATTGATAAAATTGTCTTCTCTTCCTCGGCTGCTACTTACGGGGAACCCGAGTCTGTTCCAATAACAGAAACAATGCCTACTTTACCAACAAGCACCTATGGGGAAACAAAACTAACAATGGAAAAATTAATGAAGTGGTGTGAAGTTGCATATGGTATACGTTATGTATCATTACGATATTTTAATGTTGCTGGAGCGCGATCAACAGCTGTAATTGGTGAAGACCATCAACCAGAGACTCATCTCATTCCTATTATCTTACAGGTAGCCTTAGAGCAACGTCCACATATTACTGTGTTTGGTGAAGACTATCCAACGGAAGATGGCACATGTATTCGTGATTACATTCATGTCGAAGATTTAATAGATGCACATATTCTTTCTCTTGAATATTTACAAAGTGGCAGTGCTAGTGACATCTTTAATTTAGGCAGCAGCCAAGGTTTTTCTGTAAAAGAAATGATTCAAGCAGCTAGAGAAGTGACCAACCATGCTATTCCTGCAAAAATTGGTGAACGACGAGCTGGCGATCCTAGCACACTAATCGCTTCATCTGAAAAAGCGAAGACTATCTTGAAATGGGAACCTAAAAAAACGGAGATAAACCGTATCATTCAAGATGCTTGGCGCTGGCACCAAAAACATCCAAATGGCTATCGAAAGGAAATGTAGATCATGAATCAACACATCTTTAAACATATAGCGCAATTAATTGAAAAAGGAATAAAGCAAGCGTTGATCACTGAACGTGATGAAATTTACGTACGGAATCAAATACTTGGATTGCTACAATTGGAAAAGTATGAAGAGCCAGATAAAGGAACAGAAGATAGAAGCATTCCTGACTTACTCGATACCCTGCTATCCTTTGCCATAGAGACGAAAGTAATAGCAGATATTTTAGATGAAAAGGAAATGCTTAGCGCAAAGATTATGGATTGCTTTTTATCGAAACCGTCGGAAATTAACGCAATTTTTCATCAGAAATATAAGGAATCACCAAGCGCTGCTACAGACTACTTTTATCAACTAAGTAAAGATAGTAACTATATTCAAATGAAGCGAATCGCCAAGAATATTCACTATAAGACACAAACACCCTATGGCGATTTAGACATTACTATTAATTTATCCAAACCTGAGAAAGATCCTGAACAACTTAAACGGGAACGTGCGATGAAGCAAGTTGTAAGCTACCCAAATTGTGTACTTTGCGCGGAAAATGAAGGATACGTTGGACGAACCGGACATCCAGCTAGGTCCAATCACAGAATTATCGACGTTACATTAGAAGGAGAACAGTGGTTTTTACAATACTCTCCTTATGTTTATTATAATGAGCATAGTATTTTGTTTGCAGGCGAGCATAGGCCCATGAAAATAAATCGTGCAAGTTTTGAACGTTTAACAGCTTTTGTTGAACAGTTTCCTCATTACTTTATGGGATCCAATGCGGACATACCAATTGTTGGTGGCAGTATTCTGAATCACGACCATTACCAAGGCGGAAGATATACTTTTGCAATGACAAAAGCACAAGAAGAATTCCTATTCGAATTAGAGAGATTTCCACATGTTCATGCTGCCGTTGTAAAATGGCCTATGTCTGTTATTCGTTTACGTAGTCAACAAAAGGAAGATCTGCTTGACGCTGCAGATCATATTTTGAAAACTTGGAAGCAATATAGTGATTCTAGCGTTGCTATTAAAGCATTTACTAAATCCACACCACATAATACAATTACACCAATTGCACGGATACGAGATGATCACTTTGAATTAGATCTTGTCTTACGTAATAATCGGACATCTGAGCTACATCCTTTTGGTATTTTTCATCCACATGAAGATGTCCATCATATAAAAAAAGAAAACATCGGATTAATTGAAGTAATGGGGTTAGCCGTACTACCTCCTCGTTTAAAATCTGAAATTGATTTAATTAAAAGCTTTTTAATTGATGGTAAAACCAAAGTGGATTCTTATCATCAAGCATGGGCGGAGGAAATCAAGCATGCTCATCCTAACTTGAGTGAATCTAACGTGGAAGAAATCGTTTATGACGCTTTAGGTAAAAAATTCACCCGAGTTTTAGAGGATTCTGGTGTCTTTAAGTCGAATAATGAAGGTAGAGAAGCGTTTAAACGTTTCCTTGAAACCTTAAATCGGTAAATATAGGAGGGCAATATATGCAAGTAAACGTAGAAAATTTAGAAATTGCAGGACACAGTTGGAAAGAGTTCACACTTTCTAACAAGCAAGGAATGGAAGTTAGCTGCCTTAATTATGGTGGAATTATCACAAAAATAATGACACCCAATAAAAATAACGAATTTGAAAACGTTATCTTAAGTTATGCAGATTATGAAGATTATCTCGATAATCCTAATTTTTTCGGTGCTTTAATTGGTCGTGTAGCTGGTAGAATTGAAGCATCCTCTTTTCAATTAGAAGGTAAGACTTATAATCTGCCATCTAATGAAGGAAAACACCATTTACACGGAGGCGCTGCAGGTTTCCATAAAGTACTTTGGCAAGCCGCTCCATTTGAAGAATCTGATGCTGTTGGGGTTACGCTAACACATAGAAGTCAAGATGGAGATGGAGGTTATCCAGGAAATCTTGTTATGAAAGTGACTTATACGCTAACAAATGAGAACGCTTTTAACATCACTTATGAAGCTGTTGTAGATCAAAAAACTATCCTAACCACTACAAATCACTCCTATTTTAATTTGAGTGGAAATTTAAAAACAGATATTTTACAGCATGATGTGAAAATGGAGGCTAGTCAATTTGTTGAATTAGATCATGAATTAATACCTACCGGAAATATTCTTCCTGTTGAAGGTACCGTGTTTGATTTTCAACATGGTCATAAGATTATAGATGGTATACATTCAGTTGATCAGCAAAACCTAGTCGCGTCAAACGGGTATGATCATTATTTCCTTTTTGATCATAACAAAAAAGAAAATGTAGTAGTTACAGAACAAACAAGTGGTAGAAAATTGACTGTCCAAACAGATCAACCAGGTATCGTTATGTATACTTCAAATGGTCTGGACGACACAATTAAACTTAGAGAGGGCAAGTCGGCTAAATATTTAGGTGTTTGTTTAGAAACACAATCAACACCTGCCTCACTTGAACATGAAGGTTTCCCTAGTATTTTACTAGAAAAGGATGCACCTTATAAAACAACTACTAACTTTATTTTTAGTACGAACTAATAGCAAAAGAATAGGATACTAAATTAACTAAATCAAACAATCGGAATATTATATATGTTTATTCAACTATAGTTCGATTATTTGATTGAGTTAAAAGGTAATTTAGAAGTTGAAATATGCGAGACTACTGTGTGAACAGCAAATGTATTCGATGAGGCGAGTAATGCAGTCCCACAAACTGAAAATTCTCCATAGATAGCTGAGGTTCACGGATAGAAAGTATATTTAATGCTGCGGAAGGTTCGTTATGTGCAAGAGACTCATTTAAGTTATTTAAATCACTAAAGAAAAACTAGGACACGTTTGCATGTCCTAGTTTCTTTATACCTATTCACTTTAGCTTCTTATTAAAAATTTCACTCCGTATGTCGCTAGTTATATAGGTTCCACCTAGTCTTCATCTACTAATCTATCTGTATCTCCTTCTCTTCATTAGAAAATTGAATATGAATAGATATTCTATAAAAATGATTATGGAATGATAGAACCCTGTAGACTCGAAGGAAACAGCTGTAAGTGAACTTGCTTCTCTTATCCTTTGATTAATTTTGTTCGAATATGGTTAGAGAATAATTCCACTAGTAAAATAAGGATCATTAAACCAATTAAGATAGACCCTACTTCTGTCCATCTGTAGGCATTCATCGCAAAAATTAGAGGTGCACCTATACCCCCAGCGCCTACCAAGCCTAGAATAGAAGCTTCTCTTAAATTCATGTCGAAGCGATATATCATAATAGATAGAAAAATCGCAAATAATTGAGGTACGATCCCATATCGGATCTTTTCAAACGTGTTACAGCCAATCGATGTCATGGACTCCAGAATGCTTGTATCTAAATCTTCAATTGCGTCCACATAAAGCTTCGCTAGCATTCCAATCGAAATAAGCGCAATGGTGAGCACACCTGCAAAAGGTCCTGGTCCTGTCACCCGAATAAACATTAATCCATAAACCAAAGCAGGAACTGTTCTGATAAAAATCAGTAATAGTCTTGTAACAAATGCTACAGGCTTAGGCACCACGTTTGACGCCGATAAAAAGGCTAATGGAATAGCTAATAAAGCTCCAATAATCGTGCCTAAAAAAGCAATCGCTATCGTCTCAACCAGTAAATACAATACCCCTTGTGATGTCACATTTAATAATAAATCTAAATCTGGAGTGACAATACCTTGTAAAATATTTGTCGCAATTACCCAGCCACTTTCCTCAACATTTTCAAGATTCACTGCTGAAAAGGACCATATAAATAAGGAAGCAACGAGGGCTGTCACGATTAAAATATAACGATTATTACGAGGTACATTCATTAATTGCTTTTCTATCATTTCCATTTATTTTTCCCCCTTTTACATCAGCTTTTTCCTGAAGTGCTCACTAACGGTTTCAATTAAAAATACTGTGATAGCAAGCATGAATAAGATCATCCCGACGCTCGCATAATCTCGCCAACCGAGACCTTCGTTAAGTAAAAGTCCTATCCCACCTGCACCAACATATCCTAATATGGCTGCATAGCGTACATTTCCTTCAAAGCAAAATAAAGAAGTCGATAAAAAATTAGGCAATACTTGAGGGAATATTGCATGACGAAAAGCATGAATCCGCGTCATTCCAATTGATTCCATTGCTTCAAAAGCTCCCATATCAACATTCTCTATTTGTTCATATAGAAGTTTTCCAACATATGCAAGTGTAAATAAGAAGATCGCTACAGTTCCGGCAAGCGTCCCAAGACCAAAAATAAAAGTTGCAATAAGGGCTGAAACTAATGTGGGCAGTGTCCTTAAGATACTTAGAAATACTTTTGCAAGTAAGACAATTGCTTTTTGTTTCACCATATTAGAAGCAGCTAAAAAGGCAACTGGAATCGCTATAACGGAACCAAAAATAGAACCAAGTAAAGACATTTTTATCGTATCCATTAATGGCTGCCACAAATATGGAAGGTACTCCCATTTAGGGGGTATCATATCTCCAATAATAACGAAAAACTGTTGCCATCTTCGTATTAAAATTTCCAATTGGAAATTAGTGAAATATACTGATAGCCATATCGCAATCACTATAACTAATAAAATAATAGGTGTACGTGAACGTTTCTCCAGAATGGATTTTCCGTTTGGTAATATTATTTTTTTAGGAGGAAATATTTTATCATACATATACTTCTTTCCCCTTCTCCTCGATTTCTTCCTTTATTTCATCTAGTTTTCCCTTGTATATATAGTCAAGAATTTCAGGAGTAACTTCGTTCGCATGACCATCATAGACAATCTCTCCAGTCCGAATACCAATAATGCGATCAGCATATTCTAAAGCCACTTCGACATGGTGAATATTCATAATTACGGATATTTGCATATCTTGATTTATTTTTTTAAAATCTTTCATTACTTGTTTTGAAGTAACAGGATCCAAGGAGGCAATGGGTTCATCCGCTAAAATAATGAAAGGGTTTTGTGCCAATGTTCTTGCTAAAGCCACCCGTTGTTGTTGACCACCAGATAATTGATCTACACGCGCATAAGCCTTGTCCAAAATTCCAACTTGATCCAAGGCAGTAAGTGCCTTTATCTTATGTTCCTTTGAAAATATTCCCGTTATTTTACGCCAAACAGGTAAGTCCGGTATAAAGGAAACTAGGACATTTTTTAACACTGTTGTACGGGTAACTAGATTAAAAGATTGAAAAATCATTCCAATTTTCCTTCTTAGCTTTCGGACACCTTTTCCTTTTAACTGTCCTACTTCAATATCATCCACCAGGAGTCTTCCCTCTGTGATATCATGCATCCGATTAATACATCGTAATAAAGTTGATTTACCAGCCCCAGATAAACCAATTATGGCGACAAATTCGCCTTGTTCTATTGATAAGTTTATATCCCGCAGTGCCAATACATCTTTTCCATACCTTTTTTCAACATTTATAAATTCTATCATGTTAAAATCCCCAATCTTCATTACAAACTTTTAAGTTTAGGTGAAAAGAGAACACCGTATACGATGCTCTCTTTTTTTTACTTTTTCATACTTATTTCACTATCTTTTCCTTATTAATTTAGTGATTGAACTAATTCTTGCGCTTCACGTTCTGCATCATAATCTTCAGAAGTAGCCTCCTGATATCCCTCATGATTATAGATCGAAATAACTTCTTTCCCTTCTTCTGTTTCAGCAATATTTATAAATGCCTGCTGAAGTGCTGCTTTTAAGTCATCGTCCATGTTTTCAGAATTCTTACTCACACTAACTGTGTCGTTATAAATTCCTGATGTTACACCAATAACATTTGTTTCGTCCCAAATCGATTCTTCACGCTCAAAATCACTTTCCCAAGCCTCCGCATTATCACGACGAGCGTCTGCATAGGTAACCATTACATCAATTTGCTCTGCTGCAAGTCGTGCAAATGCACTACCGTAGGAATCCGCTTGCACTACATTATCTAAATCTGTAATAGTTTTATCAAACTTATCATCTAACCAAAGTGCTGGATAAATATAACCTGCAGGTGATGAAGATGACATCACTGACCACGATGCACTATTTATATCTTCAAAGCTTAATTCTTCTCCATTATTTACTTTTTCCGCTAATTCTTGTCCCTTTTCTGAAGGTCCTGCAATCATTAATGCGCGATAGTAAGTAACTTGCTCATCTGATGCATCTGTTGGTTTATTATTATTCCAATCTATAGCTTTGTCAGAATCATTATTCAACCCTGCACGAGTGGCAGTTAAAATTACTTCTGCTCCATCGTCATATAAAACATAAGTTCCACCTGGTATCAACCCAACATCTGTAGTTCCAGCCGAAAGTGCTTCTCCTACAGCCTCATAATTTGTTCCAACGGTAATATCTACTTCTCCGATATCATAACCAAGAGAAGACATTTCTTCTATTAATAAATTTTTAAGTGGCTCAGTAGCCGTGATAATTTCTTCTGGATCTCTTGAAGGTACAAAGCCAATAGAAAGCTTATCTAAAGATTTATTTTCTTCCACTACCTCTGCTGAAGCTTCTTCTGTTTCTGTCGTTTCTGCTTCATTTTCAGTTGCTTCTTCTTCACCCTCTTCAGAATTTCCGCAAGAGGCTAAAAATAAAACCAATAGTAATATACCTAATCCAACCATAAATTTCTTTAACATTGTTGATCCCCTCTCTCGTATTCAATTGAACTACTACTTACTTATACTATCCATCAATTGTTTAGTAGATATGAATAACATGTTAAACATTGTTAATTTATTGTAAGATTAACTTAATATATTAATCTAAAGTTAAATGTTTCGTGTACTTTATTGAATGAAAAAGAGTAGCAATAAAAAAATGATCGATGGGTTAGTTAAAATTTAGCTACCACCATCAATCATTTTATTAACTTCAAACTATACTTATGGATTTATAATAAAATTATCAATATTGATCCGTTTACTCGAAGTCCCATTGACAACGATTTGAAAGCGAACGGATCCTGTTTCGCCCACAGAGATAGTTTTTTCTTCAAGGAAACTGCTACTTGTAAAAGGCCCAGCAACATTTGTCCAACTACTACCACCATTGGTCGATTTCTGAAGTGACCACGTGGCACCGGTGTCACTTCCGAAATTCGCATGTGATACGGTAACTGATTCAGCAATTTCTACATCAAAATTCATCTTAATACTGCCATTGGAACGAATACGTGCAGATTGTGTGCCGTCCTTTTTATCAGATGCTAACGTACCAAGGAGTGCGTTGTCAAAATGCCATTCTCCTGAATCTAAAGAAACATTTCCAGCAGCATATGCACCTTTACTGCCACTTTCGAAATTCTCAGTGCCGTCTGTTTCAGTCGGTGGTTCTTCACCGCCTCCATCTCCATCTTCATATCCATAGGAGCCCGCACTAAAAGTAGACCTATCCCACCAATCATATCCTGGAGCTGGGCTTGCCCATGGCTCTTGCTCAGGCTCTGTAGATGTCTCTGGATTTTCAATTGTTAATAAATCAGTCGGCTGATCTAGTTGCAGACCAGAAACCTGATCAAATGAAGTATAGCTTTCTTGTTCTGCTAACCAATTAATCAAATTCGTTAATAATACATGATTATCCTGATCATAGAAACCATCGTACGTTGTTTTTGTTTGACCATTTTCTTCTCGTTTATATTTTGGTGTAATATCCTCAACAGGTGAAGAATCTCCAATCACTGCAACTTTTCCTAGACTTGGTTTTGAAATTGCTACATATGGACCTTCTTCTACACCACCGCCATTGTAGACACCTTGATCGACTGCGTGCGCCCATGCTTGTGTTGTCTCTTCGACATATACAATACCTTTCGCTTTATTTGGATCAGTTATCGCAAGTGTAGAACCTGCGTGCATAGTCATTTCTGTTACATCTTCGGTAATATCAAAACTTTGCTGTGGGGAAACGATAATATCACCAGCAATATTACCAAGTGAATTGTAACGAATACGGATTCCAAAATTATCAGACATCCAGTCAGAGCTATTCACATTCGTCATATAAAAGGAATTCGCTTCTTCTTGGCTCATGCCAAGCGTTGGATCATTCCACGCCCCTCTGCGATATCCATTAAAAACTTCTGAAGCGTCCCACCTGTTTTTATTTCTATCTGCGTTATAATGATCTGTGATAAAAAAAATACTACCGCCTTGATCCACATAATCTAGTAATGCTTGTTGTTCTTGAGTAGAAAAAGGTATATTGGCTTCTGGAATAACAAATACCTCATAATTCCTCAAATCACTTAAGGTAATTCTTCCTTCTTTTCTTAATTCTTTTACATAGTAGCCTTCATTTGCAATTGCTTCGGCAAAATCAGAAAATGCACCATCAATTACCCAGTCAGCTGCTCCAGCTGTTTGACCGTGGACGTTATCAAATAACACAGACATTCCGTTAGCATTTCCAGACGGGTTAATCTCAGGTGCTGGATCTGTTGGACCCTCAGCTAAAACACTCGGAATCCCAAATCCAAATAAACTTGCTACCAACACTAAACTAATTATCATCTTCTTCAACGCACATTCCTCCTCCATTTTGAAAACTTCTTTGAACACTTACAATCTAGCATACGAATATAGAGGGGGTATGGAGAAGGAATTAAATTCGTGTAAATTATAATGGGTTGATAGAATAGATGAGAGTTACCTCGTTCTAAATTTAATACAAGAATAGCCTTCAGGACTTTCAAAGTTGAGTTCTTGTAGATTAACCAATAAACACTATCTAAATATAAAGGTAACGCTTTCTCAGTAGCAGAAAAGGTAAAAAGTGTTTTATCACCCTTTTCTAGATTAATAGGACACTTTGATATTTTTCCTCATTAACTATAAATAAGATAACGCACTTCACCCAACACGCTATACGTTTACCTCACCGTTACGTTCAAACAATTCTACTAGTAATAATGCGACAGCACCTAATGCTGTTGCTTGATCACCTAAATCCGTCAGTACGACCTCTGTTTGTTTTGCTTGAGGAGTTAGTGCTCTGGCTCTGATCGTTTTTTGTATCGCTGCTAAAATAAAGTCACCTGATCTCGATACACCACCACCTATAATAATCTTGGAAGGATTAATCGTATGAATAAGATTAATTAAACCAATACCGATATATTCACCAGTTTCATATAATAACCGTTGTGCAAAGCTATCCCCTTGTTGCGCTGCTTGAAATACAGAAATCCCTGTTATCTTATCTAGTTTTCCTTCATAAAGGCTTTGTAGTGTGCTTTTTTCTCCTTGTTTTAAGGCTTCTGTTGTTCTTTCTGCAATGGCTGGGCCTGAAATCACAGTTTGCAAACATCCTCTATTACCACATTCGCACTGTTTTCCATTAAGATCTACTGTCATATGTCCGATTTCTCCAGCAATGCTAAACTCTCCATGATATAGCTTCCCATTAATTGTTATCCCCGCACCAACACCATTACCAATATTAACGGCTATCATGCTAGCGAAGCCTTTTCCTTTTCCGAACCACACCTCACCGATTGCTAAAGCACGTGCATCATTTTCAACTTTTACTGTATAGTTAAATGTCTCTTCTAGCTCTGCCTTTATCGGAATATCACGTAAATCTAAGTTAGGGGCAAATAATGCAATTCCTTCAGCAACATCGACTACACCATGCATCGCGACACCGATACCAATTATTTTATCTTCTATAGAAGCATTCATTTGTAATAGATTATGAATACTATTTTTTAAAGTCACAAGAAATGATTCTTTAGAAATAGGAGTAGTTATCTCAGTAGTATTGTTGGCAGTAATTCTCCCAGAAAGATCAGTAAGAATACATTCAATTTCTGTTGGCCCGGCATCTACACCAATAATATAAAATCCTAGATGATTTATGACAAGCATCGTTGGTTTTCGTCCTCCTTGTGAGGTACCTTGCACACTTTCTTTCACAATATCCTGTTCTATCAATTCCTTGACAATGCTTCCGACTGTCGGTGGTGTTAATTTTGTGTCCTTTGCAATTTGCGCTCTCGATATAGGACCATCGTTTACAATTTTATTTAAAATAACTGACTTATTTAATGACTTCATCCATTGAAAGCTTCCTGTTTGTACCACTATACTTCCGCCTCTCTTGGTATCTTAACTATTGATATTAGCACATTAATTAATTTAATTAAACAAGAAATTAAACAGAAAGAAAGCTTACCCTGTTAAGAGTAAGCTTGATTCTCTATCTTTTAATAGCCACCACGAATATGTTCGTGTACTTCTTTATCGTAAAATGTTTTGATCTTTTCTAATTCAGCAGAAGAAAATGCAGGCACATTTACTGCTTGAAGATTATCTTCTACTTGTTGAACGTTTTTAAAGCCAGGAATAACTGTTGAAATCTCCTCTTGTTGCATAATCCACTTTAATGCAGCTCGAGTCATATTACCTCGATCCTCTTTGACCCAATTAAGTTGATTACTAAGTGCAACTCCTTTTTCAAAAGGTAAACCACCAAATGTTTCGCCAACATTGAATGCATCTCCATTTTGGTTGAACTTGCGATGATCATCTTCTTCAAATTGATGATTGGAAGTGAATTTACCTGTTAATAAGCCACTTGCAAGTGGCACACGGGCTATTATTCCAACACCACTTTGTTTAGCTTTTGGAAATAGTTCTGCTAATGGTTTTTGCCGTAGCATATTAAAAATCACTTGGAGCGTACTGACATTCTCTTGTTCTAAACATAAGAGCCCCTCTTCAACGGTTTCCACACTAACACCATAGTTCCGGATTTTGCCTTGCTGTTTCAGTTTGTCTAATACACCAAATACGTTGCCATCTTTTAATATCTCTAGTGGAGGACAATGAATTTGATATAAATCAAGTTGATCACGATTTAACCTTTTAAGTGTATTTTCTAAGTATGCTGTCACTGATTTCTCTGAATATGTTTTTAGATCATGCACATCACCAGCTCGACAAAACTTTGATGCGATGTGAATCTCAGATTCTTTTCCTTTAGTCGCTTTTGCTAATAGTTCTTCACTATGTCCATCTCCATATACATCGGCTGTATCAAAAAAGTTAACCCCCGCACCCATCGCGTATTCGAGAGCTTTTAATGCTTCTTTATCATTAGTTTTGCCCCATGCACCGCCAATAGCCCATGTACCAAAACTTAATTCGCTAACTTTTAAATCGGTCTTTCCAAGTTGATTATAGCGCATACTAGTCACTCCCTTTTATTTTGGTTGCGTTTTCACTACCAGTTTACTATATATCGTTAGCCGAAAGAAGTAATTTGATTGAATGAAAGATTAGACCTTTAATTACTTAGCAATCAATGGAAAGTGATATCGATGAACTAGCCTTATCATTTTACAACATCTATTAATTCAAACTTCGTCACGTCAACCAAGCCACGATTAGAAATACGCACTGCAGGGATAACTGGTAATGCAATTAGGGAAAATGTCATAAATGGTGCGTGAATAGGGCATCCGAGCTTTTTCCACGCGTTCTGTAATTCTTTCACTTGTTCTACAACTAGTTCAGCAGGTTGATCAGACATCAGACCAGCAATTGGCATCGACACTTCTGCTAAAATATGGCTATCTTTGACAACTACCATACCGCCACCTGAAGCAATAAGTTGGTTTGCCGCTATAACCATATCATCCTCATTTGCACCCATTACAAGCAAATTGTGACTGTCATGTGCAACAGTGGATGCAACCGCACCACTTTTCAGTTGAAAGCCTTGGGTGAAAGCAACAGAGATATCTCCAGACCGATGATGTCGATCAATACAAGCTAGTTTAATAACGTCTTGTGCAATATCTGCTTGGACTTCTCCTTCTATCACTGGCAAAATCGCTTCCGTTAGCTCAGTACGCGCACTATTTTCAATCGCCTTTATCACATTAACCGTTGCATTACTTTCACTATCTTTTGCGCTTATAGCTAAGTCACTTTTTTTCAAAGGAGCTTTCACATGAATTGAATGTTTAATATGATCTGGATACGTAAAGGAAGGCAGTTCAAGCGTCAATCCCTGTTGTTTTACCACTATTTTTCCATCAATCAAAACCGTACTTGGGTTCATTTCTTCTAAATTATCAAGCAATAGGATATCGGCACACTTACCTGGAGTAATACTTCCATAGTCGTCTTCCATTTTAAAATAACGTGCGACATTAAGTGTTGCCATTTTTATGGCATCGACAGGATCGACACCTTCTTCAATCGCACGTCGTACAACATGATTTACGTGCCCTTGTTCGACAAGTGTCTGTGGATATACATCATCTGTTACCAATAAAATATAATCGGTATTCACATTATCTTCTGTTACAATTTTAATCACTTCTTTAACATCATGCCACGCAGAGCCTTCACGAATCATCACATACATACCTAAACGTAATTTCTCCAATCCTTGTTCACGTGTAACCGTCTCATGATCTGAAGTAACACCAGATGTAATATACGCCTGTAACATTTGATTCGTACCATCTGGGAAATGACCAGTTACCGTTTTACCGGCCTTTATCGTTGCATTGATTTCACCTAACATTTTTGGATCTCCATAAACAACGCCTGGAAAATTCATTACTTCACCAAGTCCAACCACGTTATCCCATGTTAAACCTTGTTCAATATCTTCAACGGTCAATGTTGCACCTGCATCTTCTAAGCCTTCTGTTGCAGGGACACATGATGGGAAAGTAGTGAACACATTTAATGGTAGTTGTTGTCCTTCTTCATGCATTAAACGAACACCTTCTGCACCGAACACATTGGCAATTTCATGTGGATCCATAAAAATACTTGTTGTTCCTTTCGTTAATGCGATTTTCGCAAACTGTGTGACAGACAACATCGTACTTTCCACATGCATATGTCCATCCATTAAACCAGGAGTGATATATTGACCAGTAGCATCAATAACTTTTGTATCAACGCCAATTGTGTGATCCGCGTTACCAACATAAGCAATGCGCCCATTTGATACTGCTACATCTAACCCTCCAATTAATTCACCTGTTATAACGTTTACAACTGTACCATTTTGGATTACTGTATCTGCTTTTTCTTCTCCCAAAGCGACTTTCGCTAATAAATGATTGACTTGATATAACTTATTTTTCATACTGAAATGCCTCCTTTAATTTTATTACAGTATAAAAGTATACAAAAATAGCCTAAGGTAAACTTATATAACCTAGGCTATGGCATGCAGGAGCGATGATGTGATAAGCAATAGTTGTTTTCAATCAATCGATATTCCTCACATGTAGTCCAATGATTTAAGGTCAGTTGGTAGAAACGCTTAGGCCAATTCCTAAGCTTATACATGTATATTTTATCTTAGTAGATATTTGTAGTTGAGAGAAACTTTGCGGTAAGAGGCATAAAGTTCTTACGCGCTTCTCAAATGAAATTGACTCCCTTTCCGTAGGCACGGCTTCAGCTGTTCCTACAGGAGTGTCGCCAATTTCATTTGATACGCTGGAAAGAGGTTAAAATTAATCTATTAGCTACTGGTCAGAAGGCTTTATTACTCTTATGACAACAGGTGCTCACATTATGCTGGGCTGATTGATTGTAGCGTAAGGCAGTCGATCCTCGAAAATATAGTTCGATTTTCTTTGTATGAAAAACCTTTAGTAAAAAGACAATAAGAAATTAGACCCTGCAATAATTTTTTTTGAAGAGCCAATACATACATTTATTTATATTTGTTTTAAATTATGCTACTTCAGGATCTGTACTTGATATCTCATATCCCTTTTTCTTTAAGTATTCAACCATTTTCAATTCTTTGTATGAAAAACCTTTAGTAAAAAGACAATAAGAAATTAGACCCTGCAATAATTTTTTTTGAAGAGCCAATACATACATTTATTTATATTTGTTTTAAATTATGCTACTTCAGGATCTGTACTTGATATCTCATATCCCTTTTTCTTTAAGTATTCAACCATTTTCAATTCTTTATTTTTCTGTTTTTGTTTCATGTAATCTGGACCTAATTCTTTGTATGGTTCTTTTGTTAGTAAAATAGTGTAAGCAATTTTTAATAGTAAGTGAGCTGTTGCCATCTGTGCTTTTTTTGCACCTTGTCTTTTGTGTATCCTTTTGAAAAAGGAGGATATTCTGTTATTTTGTGGTCGTGTCGATAGGGCACATTGTACTGCCATGGTCTTTAATATTTTATTGCCCTTTTTGCTTTTCGTTCGCTTCTTTTTACCAGCACTTTCGTTATTACCTGGGCTCACCCCAGCCCAAGATGCAAAATGTTTACCTGATTTAAATACTGACATATCAACGCCCATCTCCGCGACTAAAGTTGCTGCTCCATTTTTATCTATTCCAGGGATGGTATCTAATAATTCTACCTCTTCTTGATACGGCTTCAAACAATGGTCAATTTGTTTTTCAATTTCCTCGATTTTCCCTTCAAGATATATCATATGTTCCCAATGTTGACGGAACATATAGCGATGATGCAGACGAATTCGGCCATTAATAGCACTAGCGATATCTGTAAGCTTAGCTTTCGTTCTTGGGTGTACTAATTTCTCAAGATCATTTAATTCAATTTTTTCTCCATTCATGATTTTTTCAAGTATACGGCGTCCAGATTTTCCAAAGATATCTGAAAAAACGGAAGTAAGTTTTATGTTTGCATCTTGTAGTATCTTGTGAATACGATTTCGCTCAGTAGTACGATTGTAAATCAGTTTGGTCCGGTATCGCGTAAGATCCCGTAAATCACGAATACTTTCTTCTGGAACAAAGTTGCCTTCAATTAACCCACTTCTTAATAGTTTGGCAAGCCACTCGGCATCCTTTACGTCCGTTTTTCGACCAGGAACATTTTTTACATGTCTTGCATTCGCAAGTATAAGGTGACACTTATCTTCAAGGATATTCCATATCGGTTTCCAATACACCCCGGTACTTTCCATAACTGCATCAGTTACTTCCATTGATAGTAGCCAATCACTCAATTCCAATAACCCCTCCGTAGTTGTTGAAAATGACTTGATTTCCCTTTTCGGCCTTTTGTCTAAAGAACCATGTAACACACAACCCACTATCACTTTTTGATGTACATCCAATCCAGCACATCTTTCAATCATTGCTTCCATTTCGAACCACCAATTCCTTAGTTAATCAATACAAATGACAGTTGATTTCTATAGCAAAATATTTGTATACGTGTTCTTTCACACATTAGTTGGTACTTTTACACTGTCAAAACCAGTTTCGTGCTCAGGGTATCTAATTTTACGATCCACCAAAGAAATTTAGGCCTGGTTGTATTGTTATTAAGAATATTGACGTCTAAGTCCTATGTGATACCTCTTATTTGATTAGAAATCCATTTTCGTGATAGTTGGTGGCTACGAGAAGCGTAGCCGTGGACGTTTCGTGCGGTGCTTGTTCAGGAAGTAAATTCAAAGTCCTGCGGGAAAAGCAAGATCTGAAGATCCACTTCAGAAAGCGACTGCCTGTAGCGGAAGTCAACATGACAGTTAACACAGAGTCTATGAATATTCAGTAATAAACAACAACCTTTTAGAAAGCAGCCTTCAAAAACAATAATCGTATTAAATTATATTTATTCTTTTTATCACAACAAGCAACTTTAGTCAATTAGATAAGCTGATCAATTCGTGAAAAATCGGTCCATCAGATAATGATAGACTCCATCTTCATCACAAGTATGTTCGGTGACCTCATCAACTATTTCTTTAATATCAGCTGCTGCATTTTTCATTGCTACTTTCTGCCCTGCTAACGCAAACATTGGTAAATCATTGTGACTATCACCCATAACTAAAATTTCCTTTGCAGTAATATCTAGATGATCTAGTATGAGTTGAATACTCGTTCCTTTGTTAACATTCGCAACCATAATTTCTACATTATGTTCTGAAGAAGAGGAAGTAGTAAAATCAGTTTTTTCTTTTAGTTTATCTAATACGTCTATCCACTTGTTAATATGCACCTTACTTTTACTAAAACAATAAAATTTGGAGAAAGCTTGTTCATCGATAGAATCAACCCATTTAATCTGACCATCCATTGACTCTTTTCTTGATAGCCACTCGTTAATACCAACACTTTCTGGTTGAGGATCTTCCATTTCTTTATCCAAAATCGATTTGTCCTCTTTTAATACCAACCGCTCTCCAACTGCAGGAAATAATTCATAATACACATGATTCTCGCGTGCTTTTTCAATTATTTCTGTTACTAATTCAAAAGATAACGTATGCTCTTTAATTTTCTCATCACCTAAGTATACTGTCATCCCATTTGAGCTAATGATTCCATCAACTGTAAATCCTTCTGGAACGATCGGGAAGATTTCTTCACGTGAACGACCTGTTGCAATAAAAACCGGAATTCCTTTTGCTCGTAATTTATCAATGACTACTTTTGTATTTTGACTAACTTTATTATGATGGTCTAATATAGTTCCATCCATGTCTAAGAAAATTGCTTTTGGCTCGGCATGTTTGTTCATTTATTTTCCCCCTGAAATTTGTTTCGTATAATTTCTCTTAGGCTAGTATAGCATTTTGACCTTAATCTCTCCTAATTAAAAAGGAAAAGGATAACGTTTTTAATCGTCATCCCTTTCCTTCTTTAACTAATTAATTGTATCTAAAGGTTTTAAACGCGCTTCAATTGACTCTCTTTTTTCTTCCAAGAATGGTGGCAATGCAACACGCTCACCTAAATGCTCTATGTCCTCATCTGTTTCAAAGCCTGGTCCATCTGTGGCTAATTCATAAAGAATACCATTTGGTTCTCTAAAATAGAGCGATTGGAAATAATAGCGATCTACCAATCCAGAATTCGGCATACGTGCTTCCTGAATAACTTTGTGCCAGGCGGCAAGTTCTTTCTCGTCCTCAACACGAAAGGCAACATGATGCACACTACCTCGACCAGGTCTTTCACGTGATAAATCAGTGCGCGTCTCAATATGGACTTCTGCACCTGTTCCACCTTCACCTGTTTCATAGACCTCTATATCAGGTTGACCGTCGACATAGGCTTGATAACTCCCTTTATATCGAAAGTTCAGTATTTCAGTTAACACACGTGTAGTAGGCCCTAGCTCAGGTACAGTTAATTTAACTGGCCCCAAACCAGTAATTCCAAATTCTTTTGGTACGGGACTTTTATCCCAAGGGACGCCAGGTGCGACTCCTTTATTACCTTCATCAGAAACCAAGACTAACCTTTGTCCTTCATGGTCTTGGAAAAATAATACTTTACGTCCAAATTGCTCAACAATCGGCTGAAATGCCACGGCTTTTTCTTTGAAACGCTCTTCCCAATAAACTAACGCTCTATCAGTAGGAACGCGTAAGGACGTTAGCGAAATACTATTATTACCCTCATACGTGTGCCCAGCACGTATAATTTCAAAAAAAGTTAAGTCTGTTCCTGGGTGTCCAACCTCATCTGCATAAAACAAATGATACATACTTGTGTCATCTTGATTAACAGACTTTTTAACAAGTCTCATTCCTAGTACATTGGTATAAAAATCATAATTTCTTTTAGCAATTGCTGTAATTGCGGAAACATGGTGAATCCCTTTTAATTCCATCTATTTCACTCCTTAACATCATCTTTCTAAAATTATCGATAGGTTACTATTTGAATATATTACGATTATATACACTATTTATCTCGAATTCAAGATAAACGATTTTAATTATTTTTACTTATTTACCTTTATAATACATTTCACTTATGCTATTCTTTAACTAATAACTTCATAATTCACTACTAGGGGTGCCTATCTGGATAGGCTGAGAGAAAAGTAATCAAGCTTTTTAACCCTTTTGGACCTGATCTAGTTCGTACTAGCGGAGGGAAGTAGCCGAATCGATTACATTCGATGATACTGTCAGGTCCTTTTTTGAGGAGCTGGCTTTTTGTTTTGCAATATATATTTTTTTTAAAAGGAGGAAAACAGTATGAATAGAACAAAATTATTAACCACGATGGCACTGTTTGTAGCAATTGGAACCTTGGGGGCACAACTATTTGGCTTCCCTACTGGAATTGCCAAAGCTTATCCCGTGCAACATGCCGTCAATGTTATGGCAGCAGTCACACTAGGACCCATTCCGGCTGTCATTATTGCTTTTGTGATTGGTTTAATACGAAATTTATTAGGTTTAGGTACGTTATTAGCCTTTCCAGGTGGAATGATTGGAGCGTTATTGGCTGGTTATTTCTATCATTGGACTAACAAAAAAGTGTTTGCAGCTACTGGTGAAATGATTGGTACTGGCATAATTGGATCATTACTATCTGTTCCTATTGCTAACATTTTATTAGGACAATCTGCGGGAGCATTAGCATTTGTACCAGGTTTTATCGTTAGTAGTTGTACAGGAGCAATACTTGGGGTATTTGTTTTATCCAGATTAAAAGGACACACACTCGTACCAAATAATGTGCAATCTTAGTTTTCACTAAATAGTGTTAAAGGGTTTCCTTAGCCAGCAGAAACCCTTTAACACTAATCTCTAACTATTGGTTTGGTTGCAGTTGATTGTAAATCACGAATTACCTTCATTTGACTTAGAAACATATTCTCAGGTAAATTATCTAATGAGAAAAATGCCGTGTCTAATGTTTCTTCGTTTTGTTTGATCAATTCTCCTGTGAAGTCTTCGCAAGTAAACCAATGCTGTACAAGCGAAACTTGGTCACCATTAGCTAATGTTTTTTGATTACCTTCTCCAGAGTAAACAGAAAATAACTCAAGTGCCCCTATCTTTAAACCCGTCTCTTCAAAAACCTCTCTTCTTGCAGTTTCCTTTACTGATTCACCTAATTCCATATAACCACCAGGGAACCCCCATGTTTGATTATCAGCACGTAAATGGAGCAAAACACGCTTTTGATCATCAAAGATAATTGCACCACAAACCACCATAATAATTGGCTGATTTCCTACCATTGATCGAACATAACTAATATAATCCATCGTAACCACTCCTTTCGAACATTTCTTTGATTTAACTTTCAACAAAAAACAACGATAAACTTTGACGTATCAGAATTTACTGACCCGCTTCTCAAGCGAAACGTGCTCCCTTTCCACAGGCACGGATAGCGAAGTGTATTTCCAGAGCGATATGTCACGTCGCATTTTCCTTCAAATTCATCAGATGAAACAATGATGCTTACGAAAGAGGCACAACGTCGACTACAACTTTGGATTTCGAGACTTCTCAAGTTTACTATGACTTAAATGCCTGTTTCACTCTATGAAAATTGTGTTTAAAAGATACAAAAAAATGGCGCTTTGTAGAGCGCCACTTTTTTTATACTTTGTTAAACGTATCTGGATCTGGTCCCACACGTTCATCTTTATTCAAACCGTTAATAGTATTCATATCAGCTTGTGATAATTCAAAATCAAACACATCTGCATTTGCAACAATTCGGTGTTCTTTTACTGATTTCGGAATTGTAATTACTTCACTTTGAAGATCCCAACGAATAATGACTTGTGCAGTTGTCTTTTCATACTTATCAGCGATCTTCTTAAGTGTAGGGTCATCTAATAGTTCTCCTTGTTTTAATGGAGACCATGCTTCAATTTGAATACTGTGCTTCTTGCAATAATCACGTAATGATTTCTGATCTAAATGAGGGTGAAATTCTACTTGATTAACCATTGGCACTACTTCAGCATCTTTAATTAACTCATCTAAATGATGTTCTTTAAAGTTACTAACACCGATAGCCCGAATTTTACCTTGTTTATATAATTTCTCCATTGCTCTCCATGAATCCTTGAACTTACCTTCTGCAGGGACTGGCCAATGGATTAAATATAAATCTAAATAATCCAATCCTAGTTTCTGTAAACTTGATTCAAAAGCATTTAATGTAGATTCATAACCTTGATCACCATTCCACAACTTTGAAGTAATAAATAATTCTTCACGAGGTACGCCTGATTTTGCTAGCGCCTTCCCCACTCCTTCTTCATTTTTATATGCAGCAGCAGTGTCAATACTTTTATACCCGTGTTCTAAGGCAGATGTAACAGAATGAATTACCTCATCACCATCTTCTACTTGAAATACGCCCAATCCTAGCCATGGCATTTTCACACCATTATGTAGAGTTGTTGTTGCTTGTAAATTTTTAAGCATACTGTATTCCTCCTTATAACTATCTATCTTATGCATTATCTCACAATTTTGTAGTAATGTGAAAAAATTTGATCATATAACTACGCTTTCATTAGCGTCCTATTAAGAAAAGGGGCATCCCTATATCAAACGGAATGCCTTTTTTCTACTTGTTTTTTTCAATTGAATGAATCTTATAATGTATAAAGCGATCTTTCGGAACTTGTTGAACAAATTCGCTAACCTCACCAAGTGATAACACAAATAATTCATGCATCGCTCTTGTACACGCTGTATATAAGAGATTTCTTTCTAATTCGTTCTGATAACGTGCTTTTGAAGCATTATAAATAATAACAGCATCAAATTCTATGCCTTTTGCTAAATAGGCCGGTATCACTAATATACCTTTTTGAAATGTATGCGTACTTTGATCCATTAATAACACATCAAAATGTTGTTTTAATGTCTGGTATACTCTTTCACTTTCTTGCATGGTTTTACATATGATCGCAATCGTTTGATGCCCTTTTGATTGATACGTATTAATAGCTTCACTTAACTTATCTGAAGCGATTGCTATATTATCAACTTCCATTAAAACAGGAAGTTTACCATCTCGATTAAAAGCTTCAATTTGGTCTCCTTGAGGCATCCAAGCTTTCGTAAATTCAACAATTGGCTTCGTTGAACGATAACTTCTTGTTAGCGTTATTTTCTCATGTTTTTCTTCTGTTGGGTCTGTTAAAACGTTATGCTCTTCTAATGCATGGACATAAATCGCTTGATTAATATCACCGAGTAATGTCATCCGGCTAATAGGGAATATCTCTCTTAAATAAGCAAACTGAAACGGTGAATAGTCTTGCGCTTCATCGATAAATACATGTTGAATAGACCGATTTGCTTGAAAACCTTTTAACCTATTTTGAAAATATAAATATGGCGTTGCATCTTCCCATGATAAAAAGTTAGAACGTAAATTTTCATATGTGACTGCACAAATAGCGTGCCAGTTTTCTGGGAGGACTACTTCTTTATTATCTTGAAGTTCAGGATTTTCAAATAGTTGTTGGTACGTACTTTTAACATCAATAAAGTATAAACGCTTTATCTTTTGCCTTAATGGATGAATTTTGTCTTTAGTTACTTTTTTTCTTAGTAACGCTTCCTCTCTTGTTGCATCCATAAAGGTATCTTCTGAAAATGGCGCTTCTTCTTGTAATTGTTGGTGTACATCTAGATAGTCAGCTTTATCTAATAACTCAATTTCTTCAAGCACCCAATCTTTCTCTCGTTCATTTATCTCTAATTCATCTAATTGTTTAAGTAACCACTTCATCACCTTCTCTAGACGAATAGAAATACTTATATTAGAAGGAAATGCGTAAAAATAGTTGCGGATCTTCTTTCTTGAAATAACTAATTCCCCACGAAAACGAACATTTCTAAATACCATACCTTCTTTTGAAAGTGTTTCAATAAAACTGTCAATATGATCTTTAAACTCTATGCTTGCTTTATAGCGCATTGCTGTAATTCTAGGATCAATACTGTGATTGTTCGTTTGAAGATAGTATTCCATTTGATCAAAGGGAGATTCAATTGTAAATTGATTACCTAATTGTGTATCAATATATCGATAAAATGTCGTTTGTTTCATGTTGTCTTCTCCTAATTCAGGTAACACCGTAGCGATATAACTATTGAATAACGGATTCGGAGAAAACAATACAATATTTTCTGATTTTAAATGTTCACGGTAACGATAAAGCAAATAAGCAACCCGTTGAAGCGCAGCCGAAGTTTTCCCACTACCAGCAACTCCTTGAACGACAAGAATTTTACTGCGTTCATTTCTGATTATTTGATTTTGTTCTTGTTGTATCGTCGCAACAATACTTTTCATTTTTGTATCTGCATTCGTACCTAATACCGATTGCAACAAACGATCGCCAATTGTTAAACCTGTATTAAACATGCCTTTTAATTGTCCTTGTTTAATTATATATTGTCGTTTCAAGGTAATTTCACCATCTATGACTTGATCAACAGCATGGTAAGAAGCCTCACCTGGTGGATAATCATAATATAGACTAGAAATTGGTGCACGCCAATCATATATAAGAAAATCTTCTTCCTTTTCATCCATTAATGAAGCAAGACCGACATAGATAGAATCTGGCTTTGACTTTTCTCCATTTTCAACGAAATCAATTCGACCAAAATAGGGAGAATCTTTTAAACGATCTAATGTGTTAAGCTCTTTGGATAATTGCCCATGGCTCCTTTCTCTTTCAGAAAGAAATTCAGCTTGTTGTTTCAAGCTTGCCTGTGTTTCAACTACATCATCTATTTCTTCTAGATTTACCGTTACATCGTCCCAGAAATTCTTGCGGATATCTATTACACGATCTTTTAATGTTTTTACATGTGTACTTAATTTATCCATCTTTTGTTTAACTCGTTTCACCACGTGATCAACCCTTGCTTTTTCTTCAGGCCAATCTTTCTCTTGCTCATCCATGGTTTTCACTCCTAACTACAAATACTTCTTTTAATCCATTTTAACATCTATTATATTTAATCATACAGATTCACCTATAATATTTTGCCATATGTTTACTTAAAATACTAATTCTTTGTTCGATTATAAGAGTTAATACAAAAAATTACACTTGCACAAATAGTGAACACGAATATGGCATTTAATAGTATATGCCTGTTTATACTTCCCTATTTAAGAATTAAGATTATAGTACGAACAAAAAATTCCTTAAACTGGTTTTTTTAAACCTAAACACGAACGTTGTTGTTATATAACCTTACAAATATACAGAAAAAATGTAAATTTTTTATTAAAATTTTGTAAATGGACTAGCATCCTTCGTGAAAATGATGCATAATAAAAGAGTAACTTAAAAAAGTATTAGGGGGATATAAACAAATGAAGAAGATTTTTGCTGGTATGTTTTTAGCACTTGTAACTGTACTTTTGATGGCTGGTTGTGGTTCTAGCGCAGGAAGTGAGTCAAATCCTGAAACAATTATTATGGGGTTCGTACCTTCACAAGAATCTGATACAATCGCAGATACTATTGCACCTTTAGCAGAAAAACTTTCTGAAGAACTTGGTGAAGATATAGAAGTAGAAGGACGCGTAATGACCAACTACACTGCATTGGTCGAGGCAATGGGTACGAATGAAGTACACATCGGATTTGTACCGGCATTTGGTTATGTCCTAGCAAATCAAGAACATGATGTAGAAGTTATCTTAAAGTCTGAACGTTATGGCAGTGGTTCTTATGTTGCTCAATACTTAGTTCGTTCTGATTCTGGACTCGAAACTTTAGAAGATTTAGAAGGAACAACATGGGCTTATGGTGACCCAACTTCAACAAGTGGTTATTTATTCCCAGCTGCACAAATTGCTACGGAATTTGATGTAGAAAACCCAGAAACTGAATTCTTTGGTGACTCTGTTCAAACTGGTGGTCATGATAACTCAGCCATTGCCGTATATAATGGTGACGCTGATGTTGCAACGACATTTGATGATGTAAGAACAGAATTAGAAGAAGAATATCCAGACATCATGGATGCTTTAACAGTTATTGAATATACGGATGAGATTCCAAATGATACAATCTCCGTTACTTCTGAGTTAGATGATGAATTAGTTCAAAACATTAAAGATGTATTTTTAAGTTTCAATGATGATGAAGAAATGATTACTATTATGAATGAAGTATATAACTGGGATGCTATTATAGAAGCTGATGATAGTGAGTATGACGTTGTTCGTGACACATATGAAATGTTCAGTGATTCTATCACAATTGATGATCTTTAAAAAATAGTTAACAGTCAAAATTCCCCATAATGTTAGTTAATAGTGCAGGAGAGATGCGTGCTTCTCTCCTGCTTTTCATTACATATGAAATTTTCTTTATTCTTTTAATCTAGTAATATATACTACTAGTAAATAATCAGAAAAAATATTGGAGGTTTATGAAGAGTGATTGAATTTAAAAATCTGTCCCTTACCTACCCAAATGGTACACAAGGACTTAAAAATATTAATATAAAAATCAATGAAGGCGAATTTGTTGTAATAGTTGGTTTATCTGGTGCAGGTAAATCTACTTTTATTAGAAGTATTAATAGGCTTGTGACACCAACTAGCGGAGAATTACATGTTGGTGACGAAGACATTCTACAATATAAAGGAAACGATTTACGTCAGTTACGCAAAAAAATCGGCATGATATTTCAAAGCTACAATCTTGTCAATCGCTCTACTGTAATTAAAAATGTTATCGCAGGGCGTCTTGGTTATACAGGTACATTAAAAAGTATCTTTAATATGTTTTCTAAAGAAGATATGGAACTAGCATACGAGAATTTAAAACGCGTTAACATTGATAATAAATTATATAGCCGTGCAGATGAACTTAGTGGTGGACAACAACAACGTGTCAGTATTGCACGTGTGTTAACACAGAAGCCAAATGTTATTTTAGCAGATGAACCCGTGGCCAGTTTAGACCCTCCTACTTCACACCAAGTAATGACCTATTTAAAGCAAATTAATAGGGAAGATAATATTACAACAGTAGTTAATCTTCACTTTATTGATATGGCAATGGAATATGCAGATCGAATCATCGGAATGCGTGCTGGTGAAGTAGTCTATGATGGTCCTGTATCGGAGGTTACGGAACAAACATTTGAAGAAATATACGGGCGCACCATTCGTGAAGAGGATATGCGAGGGGGCACGGAAGATGCCGAATAACAAAGAAAAGTTCATTCCAAAGAGTCTTTATCCATTAAAAACAAAAAGAATTATCACACTCTCTTTGGTTGCCGTACTCGGTTTCTATTTAATTAGCTCTATTACAACCGAATCTTTTATCATAAATTTCTTTATGAAAATCGGTAATATTACAGACTTAATTGGACGTTTCTTCCCAGTTGATTGGAGTTTCGCTGGGGCGGTTTGGGAAAAGTTATTTGAGACCATTCATATGGCAATAATCTCAACAACCGTGGCTACTTTAATTAGTATCCCTTTTTGCTTATTAACAGCATCAAATATTACAACAAATAAATATTTATACAATAGTATGCGATTTATACTAAATATCATCCGAACGATCCCTGATATTGTTTTAGCAGTTGTTTTTGTTGGTTTATTCGGTATTGGTGTATTCCCAGGAATAATTGCATTAATCGTTTTCGCTATCGGTATATTAGTTAAATTATTAAGTGAAACGATTGAATCAATTGATATGAATCCTTCAGAAGCTATCAAAGCTTCCGGCGGTAATGCATTACAAACGATTTGGTTTGCAGTAATGCCACAAGTATTACCACAGTTTATTTCATTCAGTCTATATGTATTTGAAATAAACATCCGTGCTTCTGTTGTACTTGGGTTAGTTGGCGCCGGTGGTGTTGGTCAATTAATTAACTCACAAATAAATTTCTTAAACTATCCAGCAGTTTCAACTATCGTTCTTATCATCTTTGCTGTGGTAGTTATTATTGATTACATTAGCGGTAAATTAAGGGAGGGACTTGTATAATGAAAGCGAATATACCCTCTAAACCAATTGATCGAAAGAAAATAACGAAACGCGTCATTAGCATCATCGTTATAGCAGCAATTTATATTTGGACTTTCACTAGTGTTAACATCAAATGGGATACTATCTTTAGTATGCGTACGATTGAGAACTTTGATCGGATTATCCCTAAGTTCTTTAACCCTGCTTTTGAGGAAACACCAACTATACTAGAAATGATGTTAGAGACAGTTTTTATTGCATATACTGGATCATTTACAGCAGCAATAATTGCTATACCACTTTCATTTTTATGTGCTTCTAATATTGTTAAAAACAAATTCTTAAACACTATTGGTATGTGGATACTTGGTGCTGTTCGTGCTTTTCCCGAGATTATACTGGCTATAATCTTTGTAGCAGCTGTTGGACCGAATCCTTTTGCGGGTGTATTAGCAATATCCATTGGTTCTACCGGAATGTTAGGAAAGCTATACTCAGAAGTAATTGAGTCAATCGACATGAACATAATAGAATCACTAGAGTCTAGTGGGGCAAATAAATTACAGATTCTTTTTTACGGCATTTTCCCTCAGGTATTACCTGAATTCTTATCCTATGCAATTTATCGCTTTGAAATTGATGTACGTGCCTCTTCTGTACTTGGTGTTGTTGGTGCAGGTGGTATCGGTACGTTAATTACCTTTGCATATTTAAATCGTAACTGGGAAGAAGTGGGTATGATTTTACTTGCAATTATTGTTGTCGTAACAATAATTGACCAAATCTCCGGTTACATTCGTAAACGTCTTGTATAATTATGAAAAAAGGCATCCTTCAAAAAGGATGCCTTTTTTATTTAGTTAATTAAAACGAACGTTGATTTTTTCAGGTGAATCACTTTCATCTTACACAAATTTACGCTATCATATATATTTAGGTTTGCGAAATATACGCGTAGCGAAAGAAGTGATCTGTTATTAATGAAGAAAAAAACATCAAACAGAATTTAGCTATTATGTGGTTTGCCAACTTCTTCATCGCCGGAAGCATTACAATGGTTTTACCATTTCTATCTTTATATATTGCAACACTCGGTGATTTTTCTGAATCTTATGTACAAAAATGGTCTGGAATAATATTCGGCATAACATTTGTGACAGCATTTATCTTTTCGCCTTTATGGGGGAAGATTGGTGATCGTTATGGAAGAAAACATATCTTAGTGGTTTCTGGTTTTGGATTAGGTCTATCTGTCTTACTAATGGGCTTCGTTGGTTCAGTTTGGCAATTATTTCTTCTACGGCTATTCATGGGTGTATTTACGGGTTTCATATCCATGTCACAGGCTCTAATTTCAACACAAACACCGAAACACATAGCCGGAAGAGTTCTCGGAACCTTACAAACCGGAAGTATAACGGGGATACTGATGGGCCCTCTCATAGGTGGCCTACTAGCTGATGCAATAGGCTATTCATCAACATTTAAAGGCTTATCTATTATTTTGTTCATTTCGGGGTTACTCGTTCTATTTGGAGTGACAGAAAGGAAAATTAAGCCTATTGATGGTCAACGCACCCAGTTCTCAAGCAAAGAGGTATTATTGCACATTATAAGGCACCCGATGCTTCTAATTGTAATGCTCGTATCCATGTTTATTCAAATTGCTCATTTCAGCATCCAACCGATTCTCTCGTTATATGTGAATGATTTACATGGCCCAGAAAATATCGCTTTGTTCTCTGGAATTGCCTTTTCTGCTGCTGGTCTAGGTAATTTATTAATGGCAAGAAAATGGGGATCTATTGCTGATCACGTCGGGTATATAAAAATTTTAATTGTCTTATTATTTTTTGCCGGTATTTTTTATTTTCCTGGAGCCTTTGTGACTAATCTTTGGCAATTAGTAGTGTTACGTTTTTTATTAGGAATAGCTATTGGCGGGATTATACCTGTCCGAATTGCTTATATACGTCAAGAAGCACCTCTTGCAATGCAAGGAGAAGTACTGGGTTATAATACAAGTATTCGTTTTTTCGGTAATATTATCGGCCCCATTCTAGGCGGAACACTTGCTAGTGGTTTCGGTTACGCTGCCGTATTTATTGTTACGAGTCTATTACTATTGACGTGTAGCGTTGCTTTATGGTTAGCGAAGCGACGTTATCCAGCACTTACAGGTGATCATATATAATCTTATACAATAAAAACTATGCAAACATATAATAGTTTATAAACGCTTGGCGGTTTAAATCCAAGCGTTTTAGCTATTGTTCATTATTTATAAAAGCTTCTTCCTCTGATTCACTCATTACCCCGGTAGCCTTACCAATCGTACCACCTTGTAATCTCCAAATTGTATTATGGTCTTGATCTACTTGCGAAAAATCTGCGTTTGCCCAGCGTTTTAGAATTGCCCCATAAATTGATTCTGTTTCGCCCAATTCTACTTGGTCAAGCCCTTCTATTAACCAATTAATTCGTTCATCTGTTATTAAGTAAAATCCCCATTTTTCATCTGCTATAACTTTTTGATGGGACATCTGATGAATATATTCTTGATAATCTTCGTCATCAAGTTGTTCTTGTGTAACGCTATCACCAAACGGATTCAATTCAGATCCTTCGTTATTTTCAAATTTTTCCTCCGAGAGTTCTGTTACTTCTTGTGTCTCTTCACTATCAGCAACTTCCTCCACTGTCTCATCATCTTCATTAGCAAAGTCTTGGTATACAATAAAACCAAAGTAACCAACCACACCAATTAAAAGCACGATTAATATAGAAATTGTCCATCCGAAAATTTTCAATATATCACCTCTACCTACATAATCATTAAATATAATTATACAAATAGCATACCAAATAATGGTATGCTATTTCAATTAAAACACGACTTTTTATTCAGCTGCAAATATATCTCTTAAACTGTCCATCATACTTACGAAGAAGTTTTTAACGCCTTCCCAAAAACCAGGATTACTCGTTACATCTTGAATCTTATTCTTAATATCACTTGCTATATCTTCTAATTGACTAGAGACATTTCCAAAATCGATATTAATTGAACGCATTTTTTCAAACAGATCAGTTAGCATTTGGCGATCTTCATCACTTAACTCAATATTCAAGTTATCTAATTGTTCTTGGACAATTTGTTCAACTTCTTCTCTTGTAGCCGGATTCTGTTCAGAAATTTGTTGTTTTATCTCGGTTAATAACTCGCTAACCTTTTCCTGATCCATACCTGATTCATCCGCTAAATCAGTGGCTATTTCTAATTCTTCATTTGCTACTTCCATACGGTCCTTGTCCAAAGATTCCCCATCAACATTAAACGCCTTATAAATACCAGTTAAAGCTGAATGACCACTCACTTTCACCGGTGAAGCTACGTCTACTTCTGCATCTTCAACACCTGCAGTTAATAAAGCATTTGCATACATTTCATTAGTAACTTCGGTAATGTTGTCTGGATTAACAATATTAATGACTAAACCATGACCTTCATTTTTTTTCGTTATTTTAGCTGATGAATACATATTTGAACTTGCATCTCCACCAATATAATTCGCTAGATCTTCTCCTGTAACAGTGTACTCTTCTACCATTGCAGGATCATTAACATTCAACAAGTTCTGCACTTCTCTAACTTGTTCATCAGATAAGGCATCCCCATAAACAACTCGAGGCAATCCATTCTTTTCATCAATACTAGTTGAATCATCTGTACTAGCCATTACAGAAGTAGCACTTAACATTGCGATGATAAAAACGATTAAAAGTGTTTTAAAACGCTTCATTTTTGATTAATCTCCTTTAGAAATACATATCACTGTTCTGTTATTTTATTCAGATCTGACTTCTAATTATACTTTATGTTACTGTGCGTTAAAATATTTTCATTACTCAAACTTGTCTTACTATCGTTTTGCAATAACATCCATTTCAACGTTAACACCTTTAGGTAACTTACTAACTTCTACCGTTGCTCTTGCAGGATATGGTTCTGTTAAAAACTTAGCATAGGCAGTATTAATTGCCGAAAAATCATCCATATTTGTTATATAAATAGTAAACTTCGCTACGTTTGCAAACGTAAGTCCTGCTTCTGTTAAAATCGCTTGTAAATTTCTCATAACCTGTTCCGTTTGCACCGTAATATCTCCTGTCACCACTTCCATCGATTCTGGATCTAGAGGTATCTGTCCTGATACAAAGACAAGATCACCTAAGTCCATTGCTTGAGAGTACGGTCCAATCGCTTGTGGCGCTTGGTCAGTTTGGATTTTTTTTAGTGTCATAAGATTTCCTCCTACTTCTAATTCGGGATATTTTTGATATACCTATTAAGAATTTTAACATATTATGATTTTTTTAGTACAATTAAGTTAGATTGAAAATTGAAAGGATGAATTTTATGATGGAACACACTTTTTATTTAAATACGAAGAATCACGATGAAATGATTGAGGTCACGTCAAGTATTGAAGATTGGATTGCTAATCAGCAAATTAAAGATGGAATAATTATTATTTCCTCCTTGCATACCACAGCTGGGATTACTATTAATGAGAACGCGGATCCAGACGTTAAAACAGACTTTCTTAGGAGATTGGAAGAAGTGTATCCTTGGGAACATCTAAAAGATTTGCATATGGAAGGAAATACTGCAGCTCACTTAAAAACAAGTACAGTGGGACATGCACAAACATTGGTCATTTCTAACAGTAAACTCGTACTCGGAACTTGGCAAGGCGTATATTTCTGTGAATTTGATGGACCACGTAATAGAAAATTTCACGCAAAAGTAATCCAAGGTTAAATAGAAAAGTTCCGTCTAGCAGGCGGAATCTTTTCTCAACTAAATCCTACTCTTCTTTATCAGCTAATACCTTAGAAAAAACTCGCATGGATAACCACATCCACACTGTTGCACTTAAACTAAATGTAAAGAAAATTAGTAACACTGGATATTCTAACGAGAAAAACATAAAAGAAAATAATAATAGCATCATTGTAATCGTGATAGGTAACTTTGTTATTCCTACAATAAATGCATTTTTAAATTGTTGGAGAACACTAGCATAGTTATGTACATTTAATGGGAAAACCCAGACCACAACAACAAGGTACAGAAAAATAACTAAATAGAATGCAAAAGGAACGATAAAGAACATATCACCTTGTGATTCTGCGATAATCCGATAATTTAAATAAAAAATCCCGCCAATTAAAGTTAATATCCAACCTATAATGTTAGAAGAAATAAATTCTTCGCGAAATATTCGCTTAAATGTTGTCCATACCTTTATTTCATACTGTCCCATTATCCACTTTCTAGTAACACCTAACGTTGCAACTGTAGCAGGAAAAATTCCGACTATAATCAAGCCAGAAACTGAAAACAGTATAAAAAGAAAATTTAAAAGTGCCAATTGCATTACCCAATACATCACTCTATCTAAAGTTGTGACAAGATCTTTTGCATTCATAACGAGATTCATCCCTTTATCCTTAATTTGAAAATTAGTTTAGTGTTGAAAAAAAGACCATAGTTTTCGCATAAAACGAAGCAGAAAACTACGATCTCTTTTAATAATTTATAATCATTATCCTTTTACTCCACCTGAAGTCAGTCCTGCAACGAAATATCGTTGGAAGAATATGAACAATATAATAATCGGAATGATAGTTAATACAGAACCTGCAATTAATATATCATAATTATTACCATACGGTGTTAATAATGTTGCCAAACCAATTGGTAATGTAAACATGCTATTTGAGCGCAATACTAATAATGGCCACAAGAAGTTGTTCCAACTAGCAAGACCTTGTAATATTGCCATCGCAGCCAATGAAGGACCCATTAATGGTAGCATAATTCTGAAAAATATGCCATATTCAGTACTGCCATCAATTCTCGCTGCATCCATCAGTTCCTTCGGTAAACCTAAAGCAAATTGTCTGAAAAAGAATACTGCCACTGGCGCAACGATTAACGGAAGCACTACAGCAAAATAAGTATCTACAATTTGTGCACTTACCATCAATTGGTATAATGGAAGCATCAAAATTTCAAATGGTATCATAAGGATTAACAATACAAGAACAAAGAATAGATTTCTTCCTTTAAACTCGTATACCGCCAATGCATATCCAACCATTGAGGAGAAGAACAATGATAAAATAATTGTCATTCCTGAAATAATTAAACTATTACCATACCAAGACCAGTATTGAGATGCTTCTTGAAAGATGTACGCATAGTTATCAAAATTTAATTTAGTTAAATCGATACTGAAGGAGATACCATCTCTCATTAGATCAGATGATGGTCTAAATGACGAAATCAATAGTCCGATAATTGGAAATAAAGCAATTAAAGAAACAAAAGCAAAACCTATCGTCGCAAGCCACTTTATTCCGTTACCTTTACTTTTCGAGTTCATTTATTCATCACCTCTCTTGAAAGTTCCTGTAAGTATCAAGTATATGATACTAATTACAAATATAATTAACATTAAAACTACACCAATTGCTGAACCAAAGCCCATATCGTTTTGACCAATACCTTGTTGATAAATATAACCAACAACAGTCAAACCAATATTACCTGGTGAACTTGTCTCCCAGAATACAAAACTTTCTTCAAACATCCTAAAACCATTTATTATCGTTATTGTACTAACAAAAATAATAATAGGTTTCAAGTGTGGGATAGTAATGAATCTCATTTTTTGAAATCCACTTGCACCATCTATATCTGCAGCTTCATATAGTTCTGCAGGTATGCTTTGTAACTGTGCAAGAAAATACAGTAAATTAACACCTATCCAGCGCCAAGAGCCAAGTATAACCATTAAAAACATTGCTGACCAAGCTTGATAACGCCAATCTACTGAATCTGCTCCTAATAAACTAACAATCTGATTAGCAACAGAAGAGTCTGTTTCACTAAACATCAAACGGAATATCATACCACCAACAATAGTTGAAGTTAATGCTGGAATAAATAATGATGCCCTGAAAAACGTTTTAAACTTCAAATACTTTGAATCTAGTAAAATTGCTAAAAGCATCGGTACAATTGTTAAAATTAATACCGTTAGTAGAACGTAAATTGAAGTATTCGATAACGCTTTAAAAAAGTTTGCATTAGCGACTCTGGAGTAATTATCTAACCCTATAAACTGTACTTGTCCAGGTAAAATACTTTGGAAACTCATTATTATACCTCGAACAGCAGGGTATAAAGTGAGGATCAAGAAAGATATAATAAAAGGAAAAACAAAAATGTATGGCACCACTTTTTTTGAGTTTAAAAATTTAAAAAACTTGTTAGGTTCTTTAAAGGGCTTCTTGTTCAAATCAGTTGAAACTTTACTTTCGGACAAATTAGAAGACATTTAAAAACCTCCTTTTTTAAAATTAGAGCAGTATCTCAACTTCACTCTATAACTTAGTAATAGTTAATTTTACAACATGCTAGTATCTTTAATTAATACAACAGTCCTATGAGGTGTCAATTCCTTTTCCGTAGTTTTCCGAGAAGGGTTGAGAGATCACTTTTTACATTTTATATAATAGTGGGAAACAAAAGATATACCTTTTGTCCCCCACTATTTGTTTTTAAATATTACTCAGCTTGCTGATCTCTTACTACATCAGCGGCTGCTTTAAGCGCTTCTTCTGGTGTCTGTGAATCTGTACGTAAAACATTCTGCGTCACATTTGTATGGTACTCACTAATAATATCAGGCGTATTTGCCGTGAAATTCAATGGGTTAATTTCTTCTCTAACCTCTAGCAACATATCAAAGATCCCATCACCGAAATATTGATAATACTTGTTATCTGCTCTTACTTCTTCACTTTCCCATGTATCCCAACGGGGTGGATCAAAACCAAGTTCAGTCCAAAGCGCTATGTTTCCTTCTTCAGAAAGTTTCGCATATGCTAAGAACTCTTTTGCAAGTTCTGTATTTTCAGATTGCTTCGTTACAACGGTACCAGTACCACCCATACCTGCTGAACGATCGCCACCTTCTTCCCATGTCGGTAATGGTCTAATAGCTATTTTACCTTCAAGATCAGGCATGTTGTCCAAGAATCTTCCCATATACCATAATGGAGCTAAAATAGAAGCTGATCCACCTTCAGAGAAATAACCATAAAACTCTTCAGATTGATTCATACCACCTGGCGTTAATTCAGCAATTTCATTCTCATAAATTGCATCTTGCAAGAATTGTAGTGTAGCAACATTCGTTTCATTATCTAATATTACTTCACCATTCTCATCAAAAGCGTCCGATCCTTGTTGTGAAATCATTGGCCACATATCCATTAACCAATCTTCTGTACCTACGTTCCACATTACCGAATCAGTATTGGCTACAACTTGTTCACCAGCTGCAACGAAATCATCCCAAGTTGTGATTGAATCGATATCAACTCCAGCTTCATCCATAATTTCTGTATTATAGTACATTACAGTTGCACCAACATGTGTAGGTAAACCATAGTAGTTACCATCTTGCGCATAGTTTTCAAAACGAGATGATACAGCATTTTCTAAAACCGGTTCCACATATTCATTCATTGGCTCTAACTGTACATCACCTTGTAAGAAGTTAGAAAACTGGCCAATTTCAATATCAGCTATGTCCGGACCACCTTGTCCTGATTGAACTGCAAGTAACAAGTTGTTATGCATTTGTTCAAACGGATATGTTTCCGCATTCAATTTAATTGGTTTATCTGGATTTTCTTCATTCCATCTTTCAGCAGCATCACTATATAAATCCATGTGCTGACCAACAAACGTCCATAAAGTTATTTCAGTAGCGTCTTCAATGTCGTCTCCAACAACTGCAGTTTCTTCTGCATCACCAGAAGCGTCATCATCTCCGCCTCCACATGCCATCAATACGATAGCCATAAGACCAAACAGCAAAAACAGTAAACTTTTCTTCATAAATTTTACCCCCTTATTTTATAAAGCGCTTTCAAACAATGAATAAAATACAAGTTCTTTGTTCTATTCACCTCCAACATAGAATAGATACTATCCAACTAATTGTAAGCATTTTCAATTTTAAATGTTAAATAAAGACTTTATCTCCATAAAAAGATTAACATCTACATGAAAACTTGTCAATGATTTATCGTTATATGTTTTTCTCATATACGTATATGAGAAAAACATTCAATATTTACACACAAAGACTAAGAAATACTTCATTTCTGTATGATTTAAATAGTAATTGCAAGCACTAACATTTACTAAATAATCATGTTGTCATTAGTTAGATAATAGCATTTTTATTAATGGTTGTCAATAATCTTCCAATAATTTTATTAACATATACGTATATGAATTTAAGTTGATAATGTGATTTAGTTATAAAATAGAAATAACAATATCAGCATCATTTATTGCTTTAGAATTTAATTAACGAGTTATTATATTTAAATAGTAATTTCACTCCTTATCATTTATTTTTAACTTAATAAGTGTCGCAAACCCTTTCTTAGTAAACATTATATTACTTACAAAAAGCAGATCAGTGAGCGCCTTTTGATATCATTGAAAGCGCATACTTCATGTCACTAATATATTACACTTATTCGTACATGTCAACAAAATTTTATTAAACGCTACTACTTATTAATATTTCTTTAAAATTAAAAATTACTTATTAAATTTATCATATTTTATAACGGATCTAATCTGTGTTTACCAGAATACAAAAAAATCGCTCGACATATTAGTTTATGCGAACGACTTTCACAAAAATATTCTTGGTTCAAGTTAATCTATGTGCCAGTAATCTTAATTGTTTTGATATATATCATATTGTTATAAGCTAGTCTGATGAATGTATAACACGTAATTACTGTGAAGATACCAAAATAACTACACTTCTATCGCTTGATGTTTAGTTTCTCGATCGGGTATTTAATAGTATCCTGTTTTAGGTTGTTTACTAGTAGTAATCCCGTACAGCGATCACGAATGTGCTGTGCTTCGTTTAAACTCGATTGTATCAGCTGATCCGACAAGCCTAATGCATCTGTTGTTGAGGGACCTCCAATGCAATCAAGCATGTTTCTTAATTCTTTAGCTGATGGTAATTCGTCAATCATTAACTTGATTTCAGACCAGGACTCTATTAATTCTTTTGTATACTTTTTATTGGGATTCAAATCATTTAATTCCAACTGATTTGCCATTTGTTTATATAAGTCTGAAATAATCGCTGTCGCTACACCAACCTTTGCACCATGCAAAAGTTGTTTTGCATCCTTTCGAATTAAGATCATTTCCCAATAATGTGATAAATGATGTTCTCCGCCAGATGCTGGTCTTGAAAAATCTAAAATAAGCATAACTAGTCCTGATTCAATTAGCGCCTGTATTAATAATTTAATTCCTTCTTCATCATGAGTAGCTATTTTTTCTACTTGTTGCACACATGTTTCTAATGATTGTCTTGTCATTTCGGCGGCAATTGGATAATAAGGCTCCTTACCAATTAGATCAGATATTTTCCAATCTAATAGAGATGTGTACTTTCCAAGAATATCTCCAAAACCTGCAGCTGTCAGTTCTTTTGGCGCTGCAACTAACACATCTAAGTCAGCGAATACCGCAAGCGGTGATGCTGTTTGAATGGTTGTTTTTACACCACGTAATATTAGTGGTGCTCCTTTAGAAGTAAACCCATCAACTGAAGCAGCTGTTGGAATTGAAATAAAAGGTTTTTCCATTTTATTACTCACAAAACGTACCGTGTCATGTATTGTTCCGGATCCAACAGCTAAAAATGCTTGTGCTTTAGATGGTGTTTCAACTAATAATTGTACAAGTGCTTCCTCGTTAGCAAGCACCTGCCCATGTTGATTTTCTTTTAACAAAACTGTTTTATAGCTAATCTTTTCATTTTCCAAAAGTTTCTCCAATTGTTGACCGGCAGCCTTATAAGTCAGCTGATCAACAACCAGAACGACTTGTAATAAGTTATTCGCTTTTAGAAACGGTGCAATTTTTAATAAAGCTTTTTTTTCAACCATTAGTTCGGGAAGTACAATATCTTCCACGCCAACTTCCTTCATTAACTGATGCATCTGTACTGGGATTTCCATACTTATTTCCTCCTCTATAAGACAAGAAGTCGATAAGGAATATCCCTATCGACTTAAGTTTCTATTTTACATGCAATACAACTACAGACATTGCTGGTAATTCAATTGTTACTTTATCTTCGTTAACTTTTATAGCCTTGAAGTCAACAGGTTTAATTTTATCTGGGTTTTCAAACGAATTATAATCATTCATTTTTTCCGAAGTAACCACTTCGCCTGTTACATCCGAAAAGTCTACGCCGCGTAAGTCTAAATCTAACGTTACCTTTTCACCTTTATCTAAATTACACAAACTAATATTAACAACACCATTTGCCTTCGAAGCAGAGGCACTTACTTGTGGATATTCTTTTCCATCAATCTCAAGCATTTTCGTGTCAATATCCAATGCGATTCGCTCAGCATCTTGGTGAACTTTATACATATTAAATATATGATACGTTGGTGTTAACAGCATTTTATCTTCTTCTGTTAAAACCATTGCTTGAATAACGTTTACCATCTGTGCAATGTTAGCCATTTGAACACGCTCATTATGATTATTAAATATATTTAATGTTACACCAGCAATCAATGCATCACGTACTGTATTTTGTTGGTACAAGAAACCAGGGTTAGTTCCAGGTTCTACATCATACCAGCCACCCCATTCGTCTACAATTAAATGCACACGTTTTTCAGGGTCATACTTATCCATAATTGTACTATGTTTTTCAATTAACTCTTCCATATAGACAGTTTTCTGCATGGACACTTCCCATTCGGTTTCAGAGAAATTTGTAGCTGATCCCTTATTTTCAAATCCGCCTGGATGTACATAATAGTGTAAGCTTAAACCATCCATTAAATGTGTCGCATCACGCATTAACACTTCAGTCCAATTATAGTCATCAACGTTCGGTCCACCAGCAATTTTAAAGATTTTATTATCGCCATAGTTACGTACGTACGTTTGAAAACGTCGATACAAATCTGCGTAGTATTGCGGACGCATGTTACCACCACAGCCCCAGTTTTCATTCCCTACACCAAAGTACGTTAGTTTCCACGCTTCTTCTTTTCCATTTTCTTTACGCCAATTAGCCATTGGCGACTCTCCATCAAATGTCATGTATTCAACCCACTCTGACATTTCTTGAACTGTTCCACTTCCTACATTTCCGTTAATATATGGTTCTGTTTCAAGTAGATCACATAACATCATAAATTCATGTGTCCCAAAATGGTTATTCTCTACAAGACCACCCCAGTGCGTATTAACCATACGTTTTCTTCCTTCACGTGGGCCAATTCCGTCTTTCCAATGATACTCATCAGCAAAACAACCACCAGGCCACCGAAGAATAGGGATATTCAATTCTTTTAATGCATGAAGTACATCATTACGAATTCCATTTGTATTTGGAATCGGCGAGTCTTCCCCTACCCATAAACCTTCATAAATACATCTACCTAAGTGCTCTGAAAATTGACCATAAATATTTTTATTTATAATTCCTCTTGATACATCTGCATTGACAACAACTTTCGTTTCCATTTAAGCACCTCATTATTATTTATTAAAATGTTAAGCTACTGTTACTTTAAGCAGTATCGCTGCATGCGGACGAAGTTCAAAAGATATTTTATCATGAGCTACGTTCACCTTATTTTCTTCCCATAAGTCTTCTATTTGCAGAACATCTTTTCCGTTGATTTCTAATTCGTTCCATGTTACAGCTATATCTGTTTTTATTTCACCTATATTAAAAAGCGCAACATAGATCAAACCGTCTGAACCTCTAGTAGTCCAAGTTACCTTTTCATCTTCCCTGTAGACCTGACGCGCATTATAGCTAGTTTGATACATGTGTAGCACTTTTTTGTTTGTTAACAAGGAATTAGTAAATGTATCATTATCCCTTAATTCGCCACCAAACATTAGTGGAGAACGAAAAATCATCCACAATGTCATCATCGTGATCTGTTCATCTTTCGTAAACCTAGTATAGCGATCACTAGCACCACCATCTACAGATCGAATCCCAATATGTCCTAATGGTAGCATATCAGCATCAGGCCAATGACCTGGCCCTGCATTCTTACTCCACTTATAGCAACGATCAAACATGTCATAAAGCGGTGGCCACATATCCCAAAAATCATCCGTCATACGCCACATATTTGCATTCTCTTCTAATAAACTAGCATTTTCTAATGATGCAGGACCTGGTGATAGACTCAATACCATCGGACGTCCACATCGATCAATGGCTTTTCGAATCATTTTAATCTCATCGACGTGTGCTCCATATATTTTCGAATCGGCGATATCATCCACTTTAACAAAGTCCACATTCCATTCTGCATATAACTGGAACAGCGAATCATAATAGGCTTGCGCACCTTCTTTAGTATGATCTATCCCATACATATCTGTGTTCCACGGGCAAATGGAATTCGGCTTTGCGATTTCTCTAGCCGTTACATTCGTACCTAACAGATTAGTATCTTGATGAACAGCTTGCCGCGGAATACCACGCATAATGTGAATTCCGAATTTCAAACCGAGATCGTGTATATAATCCGCAAGTGGCTTGAATCCCCTTCCAGCTGCTGAAGACGGAAAGCGGTTCTCAGCTGGAATTAAACGTGAATACTGATCCATTTTAAGCGGAATAAACGGACGATAAGCAGAGGATACTGCACCTGATTCTGACCACTGAATATCTACAACAACATATTCCCATCCAAAATCTTTTAAGTACGTAGCCATATAATCGGCATTACCTTTTACTTCTTCTTCTGTAACAGTTGCACCATAACAATCCCAACTGTTCCAACCCATCGGTGGAGTCATTGCATATTGATGATGTTTCATAAGCAGATCACCTTTTATTATTTATTTTTTCAAACGAATAACATTCCATGACGCCTTACCTAGTAATGCCGATAGTGAACCATCGCTCAGTTTAGATTCCTTATTAAAATTAGGAGAAACAGCTTGATGTGATGCCGTATTAACTGCTTTCATATCATCATTCTCCAAAACAATATGCTCAACTAATTGATAATCTTCAAAACTTCTAACATCTATATCTATTGGAATAGATGATTCTAGATGTTTATTAACTATGAAAATAGTTACTTCTTCCTTCTCTTCATTGTAAACAGCTGCACTATCAATATAAGGTACGTCTGTAAAGTCCTTACTGTCATATTTAGGTGAGGTTAAGATTGGTTTTAACGAGAAACCTCTTCCATAGATAGAAGCATGCATGTACGGATAAAAGATAGTCTGCTTCCAAGATCGACCATTATTTTCTGTCATAATTGGAGCGATTACATTAACTAACTGTGCTAAACATGCCATTTTTACACGATCAGCATGTTGTAAAAACGTAATCAACATACTTCCCACTAGTAAAGCATCTTCAAAATTATAATGATCCTCTAATTGTGGCGGAGCGATTGACCACGGTTCAATTTTTTTATCTGCATCATTTGAATGATACCAAACGTTCCACTCGTCAAAGCTTAGATTAATAGATTTTTTGCTACGATGTTTTGCTTTAATATAATCACATGTTGAAATAACCGTTTTAATAAAATGATCCATATCCATGTTTTTAGCTAAGTAATTTGCTGTATCGTTTGAACGATTTCCGTAGTATTGATGTAATGAAATATAATCAATTTCATTGTAAGCAATATCTAATGTCGTTGCTTCATATTCAGGAAATGTTGGCATTCCTGTATTCGAGCTACCACAAGCAACCAGCTCAATAGAAGGATCTACTAGTTTCATTGCCTTTCCTGTTTCTTGAGCAATACGACCATATTCATATGCTGTTTTATGTCCAACCTGCCATGGTCCATCCATTTCATTACCTAAACACCATGTTTTAATGTTATGGGGTTGCTCGTAACCATGCGATCTTCTTAGATCACTATAATAGGTTCCACTAGGGTGATTTGTATATTCTAATAAATTACGCGCAGCATCAATTCCTCTTGTTCCAAGGTTGACTGCCATCATCACATCTGAATTAGCTTTCTTAGCCCAATCCACAAATTCGTTGGTTCCCATTTCATTTGTTTCTGTTGTTCTCCACGCAAGCTCTAAACGTCGTGGACGATCCTTTTTAGGGCCTACTCCATCCTCCCAGTTATAAGCAGAAACCATATTCCCGCCTGGATAACGTACAATTGGAACTTGTAGCTCTTTTACTAGTTCTATTACATCTTTTCTAAAGCCTTGCTCATCTGCTTCGGGATGCCCAGGTTCATATATACCTCCATAAACCGCGCGTCCTAAATGTTCAATAAAAGAACCATAAATTCTTTCATCTACTTTTGCAATTTGATAATTCTTATCTAGTATCATTTTCGCTTTATTCTTACTCATGGTAACCTAGCTCCTTTTAATAAAATTGAGAATACAATTACTTTATAAATGAAATCAAACCCAACTGTATACGCTTACAAATAAGTAAAATTACTTTTTTGAGTTACAAACAGTTATAAGCTGTCTATATCTACGTTACACTTTTCATAATAGGTAACACACATTTTATTAAAACGTACGTATATGTTTCAACATTTTCATTATATATAGTTATCAATGTTTTATCAACAGTTTTACTTTAATTTAATAAAATTTCGCGATAGTTTATAACGTTCTTGGGAGAGTTGACGAGTTAAAAAGTCCTTTTAAAAGAGCTCGTCACACAAAAACATTGGTGTACATAAATTGATTGGCATCCTATTATGTAAGGGTTAAAACTATGAACTAAAAATAACACAGTAGATATAACAAAAGTTTATCCCATTCCCCAAAATGAGGTTTACGATAAACTCTGGTAACCATAAACTACTATTAAATTAATTACCATCGCTAATAGGAGTTTTTTGAGAAAATGATTTCGAAGCAATTTTCATTGCAAAAAAGCCAAAAATACTAATACCGAAAACAGGAATTAATCCAGATATTTTTTGATACATATATGCTAATACAATAAAACCTAACAATAAAAAGACAGTTTGAAGAGGTTTAGCTAAAACTAAAATAATTGAATACTTAAAGTACTCTAATATTTTTAATTCATAATGTGAAAAGATGGGGAATAGATAGAAATTTATTAAAGCATATATTACTAAAATAACATACAAAGAAATAGTTATTATTTGATTGAGTATCGAGCTGTCTAATTGTTGTATAACCCTTATATCAATAATTAAGACAAAACCAATCACTAAAGAGATATAGCCTATAATGTTTGATTTTATAAGAGAAGTTTTATAGCCTTCCCAAAAAGTTTTGAATATTGGTGTATCTTCAGATTCTATTATTAGCTTTCTTAATACATTAAACATAGCAGCAGTAGCTGGAAAAACCCCTACAATAATTAAACCGAGTAAAGAAAAGAAAAACCAAAGTAAGTTAAGGTAAAATAATTTTAATCCTAATTCACCAATACGAATATACCATTCAAAACCGCCCATATATAACCCTCCTGCCTGTAATGGAAAACATGTTGTTTGACTAATTAAAACATAAGTTACAAACAAAATATACAAGTCTAATGAAAAGTGATATACCCCTCATTTTATATAATGCTTTTAATTATTTCTTTTAAAAAATAGTATTCTTATAAGCTACCACCCACAAAAACTTCTTACACGATTATCCTATACGCACAAGATATCATCAGTAGAACTTAGAGTCAACGAGCTGAGGCTAAATGGATTTACAATTAACGGAAAATTCAGCCCATTGCCTATTATATGACCTTCATCTTACTCTAAAGCGATACACATTATTATTAGTCTCTCATCTAATTGTGTTCTTATAATTAATAATAGCTATCTAATTTTATAGATAGCTATATCTTTTCAGCCTTATTAACCTTTTACAGAACCGATCATAACACCTTTCTCAAAGTACTTTTGAATAAGCGGGTATAATATTAAGATTGGGAGAGATGAAACGATAATTACACCATATTTAATTTGGTCAGCATACCTTTGTGCATAACCTCCGCCAGTACCACCACTACCAGCTCCTTCCTGGAATACTTGGTTAGAAAGTAGTATATCCCTTAAAACAATCTGTAGTGGTTGCAAATTATAATCTCTAATATAGATTAACCCTGTAAAGAAGTCATTCCAATGCCAAACTAAGTAATACAAACCTATTACAGATATAACCGCTTTAGAAAGAGGTAATACTATTTTCCAAAAGAATTTAAAGTGTGAACATCCATCAATGGAAGCTGCCTCAAACATTTCTTTAGGTATTGTACTTTCAAAAAATGTCCTCGTTATTATAAGGTTAAAGATATTAACTGTTAATGGATTAAATATAAAAACCCACATTGTATCAATAATACCTATATCCTTCATTAATAGATAAGTAGGGATTAAACCACCATTAAAAAACATTGTAAATATAAAGAAAAACATTAACGGTCGTCTAGCTCGGAATTCTTGTCTTGAAAGAACATACGCTGCTGGCAATGTTAATAATAGATTAACAAAAGTACCACCCACAGCATATATTAGTGTGTTTCTATAACCTATCCATATTCGAGAGTCCTGAAAAATCTCTTGATATCCAAATAAACTAAAACCTTTAGGAAATAGTAACACTTGACCTGTTGATACAAGCGTTGAATCACTTACTGATGCTATAACAATGAAATATAGTGGATACGCAACCACTAAAAACATTAAAATTGCCAGTATATAAACAACAACATCAAAAATTATATCTGATTTTTTTCTTTTTTTTATTTTTTCCAGAAGTTTCATTGTATTTTCCTCCTTGCCATGTAAGGGTAAGTCCTACCATAAACTGATTTTGAAGAACCTCTTAGCAATATAGTTCATAAGCAATAGTAATGAGAAGTTTATTAGGGTATTAAATAAACCAATAGCTGCCGCATAACTAAACTGATTAGAAATGATACCAATCTTATACACATAGGTTTCAATAACCTCAGATACTGGTAAGTTTAGTGAATTCTGCATTAAAAATATTTTCTCAAAACCAGTACTTATAGCTGTACCCATATTTAAAATCAACAAAATGATTATCGTCGGGACAATTGCAGGGAGTTCAACATTCTTAATTATTTGCCATCTACTTGCTCCATCTACTTTAGCCGAATCATAAAGTTGTGGATCAACACTAGATAAAGCTGCTAAATAGATAATACTGTTCCACCCTACATGTTGCCAAACATCAGATAAGACATAAACAGGTACAAAAGCTTTAACAGAAGCTAATAAATTTGTATCTTCAAAACCAAACGCACTTACTGCAAGACCTATTAATCCATTATTAGGAGATAACAAAACATTTAGTAAACCTACTAATACAACAATTGAAATGAAGTGTGGTAAATATACTGTTGTTTGTAAAATCTTTTTGCCTTTTTTCCAAGTAATTTGATTGATTATTAACGCTAAAATTATCGGAGCTGGAAAACCGATTATAATTGTAGTTAAACTGATTAATAATGTATTTCGTAATAGGTCCCAAAACATATGACTATTAATGAATTGTTCAAAATACTTTAATCCTACCCACTCTCCACCAGTTAATCCAGCAGTGAAATCATACTCTCTGAAAGCCAATTGAATACCATACATGGGAATATAATTGAATATAATCACTACTATTATTGCAGGTAAGATAAGCAACCATAATTGATAATCTTCTACTATCGTTTTAAAGAAATTCTTTTTCTTCTTAGGACTAATACTAGTTGGTTGACTGACTTCTTTCGCACTTTCACTCATAAAGGCCATACCAATTCTCCTTTACTTTAAAGGGATGTCGTACTAGCGACATCCCTTTGTTATTATTACAAAACATCAAATGAAATTCTCGTTATATTATTATTTAATTAGATTTATAATCATCATAATAACTTTGAATAATTTCATTATTATTCGGAAGACCAATTTTATTCATTTCATTTACATAGTCATCCCACTGATTCTCAATCCCGCCAGTTGTAATCCATTCGCCGAATTTAGTAATTCCCAGATTCATCAAATCCGTATTGACTAAAGCCATCTGATTATTATCTTCATCACTATACTTCAAGAACATTCCTGGCAATACATTATTATCTACGTCTAACGATTCAAATGTTTCAATAAATGGTCCTTGTTGTTCACCTACAGCTTTCATATCAGTCCCTAATTCTACCTCTAGAGTATCCGAAACAAACATTGGCCCATTATCTGCCCATGTTGATGTCCATTTCCATGTACCTGGATCCATTGTTTCGTCTGCAGGAGGAAGTACTTTATATGAACCTTCACTGACCTCTTCAATATTTGTTCCCATAGAACCAAACAACACTTGAAGACTTACCTCAGGATCATATATCTCATTAATGAATCTCATAGCAGCTTCTTTATTAGCTGTCTGTGATGACATAGCTAGAAAGTTAATACCATAATTTAATTCATTATAATCATACGTCCAACTAACTTCCCCATCATAATCTTCTGACATTTTCATTGGTGCAAATGTTTCATATTGATCAGCAATTTCTAATCCAAATCTATCCGTCCGTTCCCAACCAAACGTGTAGCCAAGCTTCGCTACATCCCCTTCTCCACGTGCCAATGACTGATATTTTGTATAATCCTGTGTAAATACTTCTTCATTTATCAGACCGCTATCATATAACTTATGCAAAAACATAACGACTTCTTTATAACGCTCATCAGTAAAGAAGTTTTTCACTTCTCCATCTTCTAAGAAATAACCTTGACCACCGCCACCAGTAATGGTCATTCCTGTACTACCCAATAATACAGTTGGATGAAAGAAACCAAATCCAGCTGTAGCTACTGGTGCAAAATCCATTGCAATCTCATCATTAGGGTCGCCATTTCCATTAGCATCTTCTTGATCAAAAGCTAATAATACATCATATAATTCATCCCAGTTCGTAGGTGTTTCTAACCCTAAGTTATCCAACCATTGCTGATTTATAAATTGCATTGTTGCTGTCTCGGGCCAAAACTGTTGATACTTCGGAAGACCAAATATCTCTCCGTCTTTTTGAAGCGATAATGCTTCTGTAAGCGGTTGTTCATCAAACATAGCTTGAACATTAGGACCACCTTCTGCAATTAATGGAGATAAATCCTCAAAGAGACCAGTGAATTTTGCGAAATCCGCATCTGTAATTACATTAGGACCAATTAATAGATCTGGGATATCACCACCAGCTAACATTGCACCTTTTTTCTGATCCCAATCAGCTGTTACCTCTTCCCACTCTATTTCCACTCCTGCTCGTTCTTCTGCCTCTTGCAACCACTCTATGTCCTCTAAATCTTTCGTCAGCGGGTGCTTTGTAATTAGAGCAGTCAGTTTAACTTTTCCGTCTTCCGTTGTTTCGGCCTCTTTTGTTTCGTCATCGCCGTTACAGGCAACTAAAATAATGAAAAGTAATAATGACAAACTAATTAATAAGACTTTAGAAATTTTCATAGACATTTCCTCCTAATATTAAACTGTTTTTTTGCAATGCATTTACGACCCTATTCAGAAGGGTTATCCGCTAAACTAGTATCCTGTATGATAATAGAATTAGAACAATCATATTGAGTATATGGTAGCGGTTTCAAAATTTGGGTATTCATTACCTCCAACAACTTACTTATAAAAGTACTTATAAGATTATACGTATATGTTATTGTCTTTATTACATTTTCATTTTAAAATTTTATACAGTTTTTTTTGGAAAACCTAAAATTACAAACAAAGTTTATAAAAATGATTAAGACCCTTTCCTATTTCAATTGAACATAAAAAAGCAGCGATATATGCATATTTTGCATTATCGCTGCTTTTAATTAAATAATTTATTCATTTTTTTTCGTTGAATTCCTAATAATTAACTCAGGTTCAAAAACAATTGATTCTATTGAATCTTTTGACTTATTTGGATTTCCCTTAACCTCTTTAACAAGTTCTAAGATGACTTCTGCTGCCTTTTCGCCCATTTTAGTTAACGGATGTTTTACTGTAGTCAATTTCACTTCAGAAACTTCAGCTAGGAATGAATTATCAAAACCTACAAGCGATATATCTTCTGGTACTCGTAGATTCTTTTGACGTAACACGTCCAATAGAGCGATTGCTAGTTGATCGTTATAACAAACAATTGCTGTTGGACGATCCCCATTTGATAGGGACAATAATTTTTCCAATTCTTCAAATGGTTTAGTTGCCTTCTCTTCTGTTTTATAGGTCACAATGTTATTTGGGTTTATGGGCAATTGATTTGCGCGATGTGCTTTTAAGTAACCTTTCATTCTTTTCGTTCCCTGAATATCATCATTTTTGAAAAAACCTACAATATTATTATGCCCTAAATTAATCAGGTGTTCTGTCTGAATCTGACCACCCTTTTCATCATCCAAGGTAATGCTAAGAGGCTCTAATTCATCATAATAGGCATTAATCATAATATAAGGTATATTTTGACGTTCTAAATTTAAATAATAATTAATATTCGGATTCGAAATTGCACTTCTTGTCGGTTCAATTATGACTCCTTCAAAATGCTGTGTTAATATTTTTTCTAAGAATCGTCTTTCATTTTCATGATCATTATTCGTACTAAAAAGACTAACATGATAACCATGTTCGCTTAAATAAGATTCCGCTCCTCGGATTATTGAAGGGAAAATGTAGTCAGAAATATACGTTGTAATGATTGCAATATTTTTTTGATTTTTTACCGCACTCACGGTTTCTTCCTTCGATCGATCAGCACAAAATGTACCTGCGCCTTGCTCGCGATAGAGCCATCCCTGGCTAACCAACTCACCAATAGCTAATCGAACAGTATGACGACTAACGTTAAACTGTTTCATCAATTCACTTTCCGAGTTAATCTTTTGGTGCGGCTGAAATGTTCCATCCAGTATTTTCGACTTAATTGCTTGCTTAACTATATTGTACTTTGTTTGCATAATTACACCTCATACATCTAATGAACTTATTCGTATATGCCAATCTTAACAATTATAACATTGATTAATAGATTAGGACTAATTATTGAAATACCTAAATAACTTTTTTGATCTCATGGAATAGTACAGCTCATTATTCCATGCTATTCTATCAAATCAAAATTTCTTCTTTGAGAATAAAATGTAGCAGAGATTCACCTAAGTAAATCTCTGCCCATCCATTCATTTATCTACGGAACGCTATTTCATTCCATTTTAATTCATTTTTAAATTGACGTAATTTTGTATCTTCATCGATGACAACACATTCTATTTTTGCCATTTCAGCAAAATCACACAGTTGTTCTGTTGTGACCTCAAATGATAGAACAGTATGATGTGCTCCACCGGCATAAATCCATGCCTCTGTTGCTTCGCTTAATGATGGTTGTGGTTTCCATAGCACTTTCGCTACCGGTAAATTTGGCGTTTCCTTTTCAGGTTGTTCTGCCTTCACTTCATTAATTACTAAGCGGTAACGTCCACCTAATTCTATTAATGATGCATTGACAGCATCTCCACCTTTCCCATCGAATACAAGACGAGCTGGATCTTCTTTACCACCAATACCTAGCGGACTAACAACCATTTTTGGTTTTGTCGCAGCAATAGTAGGACAAACTTCTAACATGTGTGAACCAAGAACCATTTCATTACCAGGTTCTAAGTGATACGTGTAGTCCTCCATAAAGGACGTGTTTTTGTTACCAGCTATAATCTTCATAAAACGTAATAATGCAGCTGTTCTCCAATCACCTTCTCCAGCAAATCCGTAACCTTCCGCCATCAAACGTTGTGCTGCAAGTCCAGGCAACTGTTTCATACCATGAAGATCTTCAAAATTCGTTGTAAATGCGTTATAATTTCCTTTTGCTAAGAATGATTTCAAACCTAATTCAATACGTCCTTGATATAAAATAGAATCACGAACAGCACCTGGTTCTGCGGCTTCTGCAGGCAAGTCATAAAGTTCTTGATATTCCTTATATAGTTTATCAAGATCGGCATCTGTAACCTGATTCATTTCTTCTACTAGATCACCTACACCATAATAGTCTACTACCCAACCGAACTTAATTTGCGCTTCTATTTTATCTCCATCAGTTACGGCAACATTACGCATGTTGTCACCAAAACGTGCTACACGAATATTGGATCCATCTGCAACTGCAATAGCCGTTTGCATCCATCCTGCAATTTTCTCTACTACTTGCTTGTTTTCCCAATGACCGACAACCACTTTACGAGCGATATCAAGTCTTGTTCCAATATAACCATATTCACGATCACCATGTGCCGCTTGGTTTGTGTTCATAAAGTCCATGTCGATTGTTTCCCATGGAATATCACGATTGTATTGTGTATGAAGATGTAATAATGGCGTCTGTAAAGCCTGCAATCCTGCAATCCATGATTTCGCAGGCGAGAAAGTATGCATCCATGTGATAATACCTGCACAATTCTCATCTGCATTTGCTTGCATAGCAAGTTTATGAATATTATCTGATGTTGTTAATACTTCTTTAAATGCAATATTAAAGGGCAATGTACCTGCGTTATTTAGACCTTCTACAACTTTTTTCGAATTGTCCTCTACTTCTTTTAGCGTTTCTTCCCCATATAACGGCTGACTTCCTGTAACAAACCAAAATTCGTACGGTTTAGTTTTTAACATATTCTCTCTCCTCCAATTGATCTTTTTGTTTTTTAAAAAACGCCTAACGGATAGCTTTCAATCGTTTCATTACGTTATTCTCTCCACGGCCAAAGTAGTCATGAAGCTTTACATATTCTTGATACAACTTATCGTAAATTACTACATTCTCTGGTATAGGAACAATCACATCTTCTTTAATACGGGCCATTTTTTCAGCAGCTTCTACCGCAGATTTATAACCGCCATTTTCCACTCCAGCAGCAACAGCACCAAACATCGCTGCACCTAAAGCAGGTGTTTGTATAGAATCTGCAACCTTTATTGTTCGATTTGTTACATCTGCATATATTTGCATCAGCAATTGATTCTTTTGCGGTAAACCTCCACATACATACAACTCATCGACTGGAACACCATTGTTATGGAAGTTGTCTATGATCTCTCTTGTACCAAATGCTGTTGCTTCCAATAAAGTTCGATATATTTCTTCTGGTTTAGTTTGAAGTGTCAAACCAACAATTAAACCACTTAGCTCGGCATCTACCAATACGGATCGGTTACCATTCAACCAATCAAGTGCTAACAAGCCTGTTTCTCCCGGTCTGTATGCATGAGCCTTTTGCTCTAAATATTGATGAACAGTCAGACCAACCCGATTAGCTTCCTCTTGCACGTAAGCAGGAACCGCATTAGCCACAAACCATGCAAAAATATCACCTACCGCTGTTTGTCCCGCTTCATAACCAAAGTAATTCGGTATAATACCATCCTCTACAACTCCACATATACCTTCTACTTCTATTTCTTCTTCACCTAACACCAATGTACAAATAGAAGTACCCATTGTCATGACCATTTCCCCTGGTGAAGTAACACCCATTGCAGGTACGGAGACGTGTGCATCTACGTTTCCTACTGCTATCGCTATCCCTTCTTTTAAACCAGTTTTCTTAGCCATTTCACCTGTTAATCCACCTGCTTTTGTACCAAGTGGAACTACCTCACCGCGTAATTTCGTTTCTGCGAGATATTCTAGACGTGGATCCAATGCTTTGAAAAAATCATTGCTTGGGTAACCATCTTTTTTATTCCATATAGATTTATAACCTGCGGCACAACTATTCCGAATTAAATTTCCTGATAATTGTGAGACAATCCAATCTGTAGCTTCAACGAATTTATCTGCTTCTTCATATACCTCTGGTGCTTCATCAAGTATTTGCCATATCTTAGCAATCATCCACTCGGATGATGTTTTGCCACCATAGCGCGCTAAAAATGTTTCGCCTCTTTGCTTTGCTATTTCATTTAATTTATTAGCTTTATCTTGAGCTGCATGATGTTTCCACAGTTTCACCCAGCTATGAGGATTATTTTCCCATTTTGGATTAAAAGATAAAGGTTGATTATTAACATCCACAGGCAACATTGTACAAGCGGTAAAATCAATACCGATACCTATAACATTTTGTGGATCTACACTCGACTCTCTTAATACTGTGGGAATTGATGTTTCTAAAACTTCTAAATAATCTTGTGGATGTTGTAGCGCCCATTCATAGCCTAATTTTTCACCAGAAGTTGGTAATGTATCGTTAATAACCCCATGTCTATAATGTGTGATATGGTCATTAATTTCCCTACCCGTAGCAAGTGACACTAACACCGCTCGGCCTGATTCCGTGCCATAGTCAACACCTATTGCATATTTCTCTGTCATATGGAAGTTGGATCACCTCCTTTATTGGCCATAATAGGCGTCTTTACCATGTTTTCTTAGATAGTGTCTATCCAATAAAACTTGTTGCATATTTGGCGTATTGGGATTAATTTGATAGGTGTGTAATGCCATTTTGGCTACTTCCTCTAACACCACTGCATTATGCACTGCTTCTGCTGGGTCTTTACCCCAATTAAAAGGTGCATGACTATGAACTAGTACACTCGGCACTGCAAGTGGGTCCACATGTCTAAATGTCTCAACAATTACATTTCCAGTTTCTAATTCATACTCGCCTTTAATTTCATCTTCTGTCATACGTCTTGTGCATGGAATTGACCCATAAAAGTAATCAGCCTGAGTCGTGCCTAAAGCAGGAATACCTGTACCAGCCTGTGCCCAACTTGTCGCCCATGGTGAATGGGTATGGACAACTCCACCAATCCCAGGGAAATTCTTGTATAAAACAAGATGTGTAGCTGTATCAGAAGACGGCTTTTTATTTCCTTCTACAATATTTCCATCTAAATCGACAACAACCATGTCATCTGCCGTTAATTCTTCGTAAGGCACACCACTAGGTTTAATGACCACTAATTTTTCTTTTTTATCGTAACCGCTTACATTCCCCCAAGTAAAAGTGACTAATTGATGTTTGGGTAATGCTAAGTTTGCTTCAAGCACTTGTTCCTTTAATGCTTCTAACATAATTTAGTCAACACCTTTCATTATGAAATTAGTTTTATACGTAGATTTCAATCATTTAATCTTATAGTAATATAATTTGTACGTACAATCAATATATATTGTGTTATTTTTATAAATTAATTTTAAAAAGGTCAGTTTAAATTAAAAAAACCGCATAACAAAAGGGATTAGCGACTTAAAATTAATTAGCCTTTTTTATCTATTATATATTGCTTATAATAAATATATATAAAGTCCATACAAGTTATGTATTAAATTTATTATTTTTATAAACAACTTTAAAGATTAAAATAACAGAAAATCCAACTCTATTAGAGTTGGATTTTCTGTTATTTAGTTATTCTTTTTATGTGTCTTCTTTGGTCCTTGCCAATTTGGAACAAACCCATCTTCCTGCATCTTTTTCATATACATATCTAAGTGTTCTTCCATTTTAGTAGCATCTTCTTCTGATAAGACACCAAATTCTTCATACTTTGCAACAATTCCTTTTCTTTGGTTAACCAAATCTTCATACATTGTTTTTAATTCTTTGGTTTGTTGTTCATTTAATTCAACATCTTCGAATTTTGGTTTTGGATGATCTTTCTCTGCTTCGACTATCGTAGCACCAAACCCAAGCATAATCATCGAAAAAACTAATAGAAGCAAACCTTTACGTATTTTCATATTCAGTCATTCCTTTCTTAATTTACTATCAAACTTAGTGTTATCAATAATTAAGAAAGTATACTTTTATTTGTAGCAATTATTTTGTTGCGACTTTAACTATCGTTCTACCTAAAGCTTTTCCTGCAATCAAAGTTGGTAACTCATCTGCTAATTGGTCCAAACCTATTTCTTTATTCAAAATAATTTCTAATATATCTTTGTTTGGTTTTAAGTCGGTTGCAACTCGATCCCAAATCTCTTTTCTTCCGTTCATCGGAAAATTAACAGAGTCGATACCAATTAGGCTTATACCGCGTAAGATAAATGGATAAACGAATGTTGGAACTTCTACACCACCCGTTAATCCACTAACAGCTACCCCACCATCATAGTGCAGTTTACTTAAAATAGAAGCTAATGTCTTTCCACCAACAGGATCAACTGCTGCTGCCCATTGGGGTTTCGCTACGGCGTGAACTTCTCCATCGAAAACGGCTTCGCGAGTAATTACTTCCTCGGCACCAAGCTTCTTCAAAAAGTCAGTTGCCTCGGATTTACCAGTGCTTGCAGCGACGTTATAACCTTTGTGAGCTAACATAGCAACTGCTATGCTTCCTACACCTCCAGTAGCACCTGTTACGAGTACTTGTCCTTTATCTGGGGTTAATCCATTCTTCTCTAGACGATCAATTGATAGTGCTGCGGTAAAACCAGCTGTACCAAATAACATTGCGTCCTTCATTGAAAGTCCATTTGGTAACGGAAGTACCCATTCTGATCCTACACGCGCATATTCACTATAGCCACCATCATGTGTGACACCTATCCCATAACTCGTAGCAATAACATGATCACCTTCTTCAAATTGATCATCAGCAGACTCGACAACTTCACCAACTAAATCAATTCCAGGAATCTGAGGGTAGTTTTTTACAATAACACTATTATTCGTGTTGGCCATCGCATCTTTGTAATTGATGCTAGAATAATGTACTTTAATAAGTACCTCTCCTTCTGGTAAATCATTTGTTGTTAGTGTGGTTACTCTTCCTGTAACTGTCTCATTTTCTTTTGTTAGTTGATATGCTTTAAATGTTTTTGTCATTTGCTTTTAACACTCCTTCTATTATGATGCATTCTTTTTTTTGAATGTTTTTTCCTTCAGTTTCTTTAACCATGTTGTATTTGCTACATAATCGAAAACTAAACTAATTACAAAACCATGGATCATGACACCTATAATGGTAGTTAAAACAACAATAGTATGTCCAACCATTGTTGTTGGAGAAAATGTCGCTTCACCAAAAAAGGTAACTGCAGTTATTACACTAACACCTGCATCTTTTATAGTAATAATTCCTGGTTCTATCACTACTAGAATTATCATCATACAAATTAAGATCACAGAAATAATAGCTGAAGTTAAGCCATAGTGTTGCTTCTTCAGAAATGCTACAAAAGGCATCGTGTAGTACTTTGTAATCGTTTTTAATCGCAGCAGATGTAAAATACGCGCAAAACGCGCTACTTGAAATACAGCATCTAACGGAATCACCGCTACTAGTAAAAATGGATTACTTTTTAAAAAATCAAACTTATTTTGACTTTTATATAAACGATATACGAAGTCAGCAAAGAATATTCCCCACGTGATCCAGACAATATAACTGGTATATGGGAGATTAGTCCATAATGTAGCAATGGATAGCGTCGCCAAGATTACCATGAAAATTTCATATACTATTTTTTTTGAGAACATCATGTATACTCTTGCTTCCCTCCTATCCTTACTCTATCAAAAAAATACACAGAATCAGAGTAATTGGATTTACCTAGTTATATCATTTTACTAAATTAAGAACATTGTGTGAAATCATTCCGGGGATTTTCTTGCTATAAAAAAACCAGTACTCCTAATTAGGGGTACTGGTTTCTCTATTAACCAACTTTCATTTCTGATGTTGGTTGTTGTTTTGATTGCTCTTTTTTCGCTAAACGAACAAGTAAATATGCAATAGGCGTATCCGCAATTGCAACTATAAATTTAAAAACATATTGTGTAAGAATCATCCCAATCAAGACATTCATCGGTACTGTTCCTGCAAATGCAACAACGATAAAAATAATGGTATCTAACAATTGACTTGAAATGGTTGATAAGTTATTACGTAACCATAATTTTTTCTCACCATGTTGTTTTTTTAGACGATGAAAAATAGACACATCGATATGTTGACTAACGACATACCCTAATAGACTGGCAATCATAACGCGAAAACTTCCGCCTAATATTGCTTCAAATTCAGCTTGCATTCCAAAGGCAGACGCAGCTGGTAAGTGTATTGCTATAAACACGAAAACCAGTGCCACGACCTGTGTAAAAAAACCTGCTCGTACTGTTTTCATCGCCGCTTCTTTTCCATAAACTTCACCAATAACATCGGTGATAAGATAAGTAACAACGTATACAATTGCAGCTGCAGGTAAGATAAACTCACCAATGCTAAATAATTTAACAGAAATAATATTTGATAAAATTAATAGTCCAACAAATAATGCATTCAAATAGACAAACATATCTTCTCTCCTAACTTATTTAAGGAGATTCTTAGCTAACCCTCATTAGCGATTATCAACTTTTTCTGGATACATATCGTGATTCATTAAACGGTGATCTGCTATTTCTTCAAACTTTGTCCCTTTTTTGCCATAATTACAATATGGATCAATCGAGATACCACCTCTTGGGGTAAATTTACCCCATACTTCTATATATCTCGGATCCATTAAATCTATCAAGTCATTCATAATAATGTTCATACTGTCTTCATGAAAATCACCATGGTTACGAAAACTAAATAAATATAATTTCAATGATTTACTTTCAACCATTTTCTCACCTGGAATATAACTAATATATACGACACCAAAATCAGGTTGATGCGTTTTTGGACACAACGTTGTAAATTCAGGACAATTGAATTTAACAAAGTAGTCACGATTTGGATGTTTATTATCAAATGTTTCTAATACATCAGGTGTATAGTCAAATGCATATTTCGTCTCTTGATTCCCTAATAACGAAAGATCTTGTAAGTCTTCATCTCTTCTTCCAGCCATCTGGCTAACCTCCCTTTTTACATATACATTAAAAAAAGCCCATCCCGATAAGGATATGGCTTTTGTAGTCATATGTCCTTAGTTTTTTATAGAGGGTTTGTTGCTAAGAACCTCTCCCATTATAGAACGGAATCGTATCCATTTACTCGGACTATTATATAGAGCGTGGAGCAAGATGTCAACGTTTTGACTTTCATATAGATACTAAGCCATTTCTTCAAATAATTTATCTAGAATAACAATTGCTTGATCTATTTCTTCTTTGTTTGTAGTGATTGGTGGAAGGATTCGAATAACCCTTTCTCCAGCTATGACAATAAGTAATTGATGCTCTTCACGAGCCTTCGTAACATAATCAATTGCTTTTCCAGTAACTTCAATTCCAATTAAAAATCCTTTTCCTCTTATATTGCTTATATTATCATACTTGGCGCTTAATTCTTCTAATTTCAACCAAAGATATTCAATTTGCACATTAGATTTCTCAAGTAAACTCGTACCTGATAATTCTGTTATCGTTGCTAAACCAGCTGTAGTTGCTAGTGGATTCCCACCAAATGTACTACCATGGGAGCCTGCTTCAAATGCTTTTGCCACATGTCCTTTCGCAATTAAAGCACCAATCGGAAATCCAGATCCTAATCCTTTTGCGACACTAATTACATCTGGTTCAAACCCATATTGTTGATAGGCAAACAGTGTTCCCGTACGTCCCATGCCTGTTTGAATTTCATCAATCATAATAAGAACATCATTTTCTTTACATAATTGAACGATTTTATCAACCCAAGCTTGATCAGCGGGGATAACGCCACCCTCGCCTTGAATTAGTTCTAGCATAACTGCACATGTCTCAGGATGGATTAGGTCTTCTAATGCAGCCATATCATTATAAGGCAAATAACGAAAACCTGGCATCAATGGTTGAAAGCCTTCCTGAATTTTTTCTTGTCCAGTTGCGGATAGTGTCGCTAATGTACGGCCATGAAAGGATTGATTAAATGTAACAACCTCAAAGGCTTTGTTTTGCTTTACTTTTTGTGCATAACGTCTAGCAATTTTTATCGCTGCTTCGTTTGCTTCCGCTCCACTATTGCAAAAGAAAACTTGATCACCAGAACTATTTTCCACTAATTTTCTTGCTAGCGCTTCTTGTGATGGTATCTGATATAAATTGGAGCAGTGCCATAGATTCCCCAACTGATTTTCTACTGCCTCTTTAACTGCATCTGGGACATGCCCTAAATTACAAGTAGCAAGTCCTGCCGTATAATCCAAGTATATTTTATCCTTATCATCCCAGACATAACTTCCCTTTCCTTTGGTTAATGTGATTGGAAAACGATTATATGTTGGCATTATTGCTGACATTTGGGTTGTAGAACTTGTTTCAGACATGACTAATCTCCTCCAATCGAATTCTTGTACCTACGTCTTTGCCATCGATAAAATCAAGTAAAGCTTGTGCATCCATGCCATTAACAATAGCAACTTCTGGCACATTTTCTGCAAGTGCTGCTAATGCCGCTTTCACTTTAGGAATCATTCCGCCTTGAATGACATTTGTAGCTATTAACGATTCAATTTGGATCTTATCCGTATGGTGCAATGTAACTTTCTTATCATTCTCTTCGATATAAATTCCAGGAATATCGCTAATAAAACATAGTTTAGCTTTTAATGCTTGTGCTATTGCAGCTGCTGCCGTGTCTGCATTGATATTATAACGTTGTCCCGCTTCTCCAATAGCAATTGGCGAAACAACTGGAATATAACCTTGCGCAATAACGCTGTGTAATAAATCAACATTGACATGATCAACTTCACCAACGTAGCCAAGACCCTTATCTTGTTTTACTTCTACAGCGTGCAAGAGATTACCATCGACACCACTCATCCCAAACGCCAAAGCATCCTCTTGTATCAAATTACGAACAATTTGTTTATTCACAGAGCCGCTTAAGACCATCTCAACCACATCTAACACTTCAGTAGTTGTTACACGTAAACCATTCACAAACGTTGTAGCAACGTCCATTTGCTTCAGACGAGAGGAAATTAGCGCGCCACCACCATGAACAATAATTGGTTGCACCTTTTCATCTGCTTGAATGCTAGCAATATTTTGATAAAAAGCTTGTGGAAGCTGATCAACAATACTTCCACCACATTTAATTATGATATACTCCATTTTTCCATCCCCTTATGTGCGATAGGAAGCATTAATTCTGACATATTCATAAGAAAGGTCACAACCCCAAGCAGTGGCATTACCTTTCCCATCACCAACACTAGCATGAATTGTTACAGTGTCCTGCATTAAATACTGCTTTGCTTCTGTTTCATCAAACGGTAAGGGCATTCCGTTTTTAACCACTTCAATCTTACCTAGTGCAACACAAACATCATCGGGATCTAACATTTCTCCACTATACCCAATTGCAGTAATCACACGTCCCCAATTCGCATCAGCACCATGAATAGCAGTTTTAACTAGATTAGATGAGATTATCGTTTTACTAATTGCTTGCGCAGCCTTCTCAGTATTGGCACCTGTGACTTGTACCTCAATTAATTTGCTAGCGCCTTCTCCGTCTCTAGCAATCTCTTTTGCAAGTGACTGACAAACAAAATGAAGCCCCTCAAGAAAGACATTCCACTCTGGATGTTCTGGATTCAATGTTTGATTATCTGCCATTCCATTGGCTAACACTAGCACCATATCATTCGTACTTGTATCACCATCAACCGTAATCATATTAAATGACTGATTCGTCAACTGTCTTAATCCGTCTTGTAATGCCTCATATTCAACGTCTGCATCTGTAGTAATAAAACTTAACATCGTCGCCATATTTGGGTGAATCATTCCCGATCCTTTAGCAGCTCCGCCAATTGTCACCTTTTTTCCGTTTATATCAAATTGAATCGCGATTCCTTTTTCTTTTGTATCTGTAGTCAGAATGGCATTTTCAAAACGGTTACTGTCTAAGTTTTTTTCCTCATCTATTTGTTTGATTCCATTCCGAATTGCATCCATTGGTAGGAAATCGCCAATAAGACCTGTCGAAGCAACAGCAGCGTGTTGAACAGGAATTTTTACTTTTTCAGCGAATAGTTTTCTCATCTCATAAGCATCAGCTAAGCCTTGCTTCCCTGTACAAGCGTTGGCAATACCAGAGTTAACAATTATTCCTTGTAACATGTGGTCCGTAGCGATACTTTCTTGGGTAACTTTTAATGGCGCAGCTTGAAAAAGATTCGTTGTATACACGCCTGCTGTTTGTGCAGCCTTCTCTGAGTACACCCAACCAAGATCGAGTTTCTTCTTACGAATACCACAGTGTAAGCCACCAGCAGTAAATCCTATCGGTGATGCAATATTACCGTTTGTAAGTAAATTAAACTTTTCTATTGTACTAATCTGATGCATTTTCCGTTCCCTCCTTATGGATAAATAGGGGGATAATCTAATCCCGATATTTCTTTCCAGCCATTGATGATGTTCATGTTTTGAATTGCTTGCCCTGCTGCACCTTTAACTAAATTATCAATTACCGAGACTATCGTTAGCTTTCCTGTTCGTTTATCTACGTGTAAGCCAATATCACAATAGTTACTTCCATAGACTTCCTTCGTTGTTGGAAGTACCCCTTCAGCTCGTACTCGTACAAAAGGATGATCTTTATAAAAGGTTTCATATAATTGTTGCACGTTCTCTTGGTCAATTGACCCTGATAGATTTGCATAAATCGTTGTCATGATCCCTCTCGTCATTGGTACGATATGTGGTGTAAATGTAACTTGCACTGCCTCATTTGCTTCCAGTCCTAATACTTGCTCCATTTCTGGAATATGCTTATGTGCTCCTAATTTATATGCTTTAATATTTTCATTCATTTCTGAAAAATGAACATTTAACGACAGGCCCCTACCTGCACCAGATACACCTGTTTTACCGTCGATTATAATACTGTTTGGCTCTATCCACCCTTTTTGAATGGCTGGAATTAAGCCTAAAAGTGTTGCTGTTGGATAACAACCCGGATTTGCAATTAGCTTTGCTTTTTTTATTTCTTCTTTATATATTTCACTAAGACCGTAAGTCGCTTGTGCTAAGTATTTTGCGTTCGCTGCTGGTGCTTCATACCACTTTTCATAATCTTCAGATGATTTCAAACGAAAATCTCCAGATAGATCAATACAAGTCACATTGTGATGTAAGAATTCAGGTACAAGTTCTTTACTAATATTGGATGGTGTCGCAAAGAATACTAGATCAATAGTTTCACTTAAAGCTGGAATGTCTAGAGCTGTCATGGGTAGTTCTAGAATGTCTGTCATATGCGGGTATACTTCTGAAAAAGATGTGCCATTTTTTGAATGCGAGATAATGGTAGTTAACTCTGCATATGGATGCATTTTAAGAAAACGAGCTAGCTCGATTGCACCATATCCAGTCCCACCGATAATTGCTACTTTCACGTCATTTTTCACTCCTAATCCGAACTTGATTGTGATTAATTATTATACTTTAAAATGTATGTTTATACAATAGTTATTTCGTTATTTTTGAAATATACATGTATTTTTGAATAAATATACGCTTTTTATGCATGTTTTGAATTATGTTACTGTCTAAAAGAAAACTCTTCTCGTAAAATTTAGACGGAGTAATAGATAGCAACTGTGACGGAGTTAGACTTGATTACCCGCTACGCTCCACAAGTAAAATGGGCTCGCTTTCCGTGGACACGGCTTCAGCTAATTCGGATAAGCAAAGACCGCTTTCCGAGTGGATCTTCAGCCCGTGGGATTGCGATTACTCATCCCATCGAAAACATTTGCTGTTCCCACAGGAGTCTCGCCCATTTCACTTGCTCCGCTGGATAGGCAATAACTGATACATCGTCTACTGTTCAGGATTTTTAATTGTGCTTATGACAATAGTTGTTCACGTTATGCTAATTGATTGTAGCGTAGGACAGTCGACTCCTGCGGGAAAAGCAACAGCTGAAAATCCCCCAGGAAGTGCTTTTTGCTTCCGAGGAAGTTGAAGCGTTGGGTCTGCGATTACTCGACCCATCGAAAAGACTTGCCCGCGGAAAGCGACTGACCGAAGCGAAAATCAACATGGCGGTTTATATCGCAGTTGATGAAAATTACGGTATAGGTTAGGGTGATTTCTCTTTCTTTGTTTATATTCTTTCATCAATGTAAATTTGATTTATTGATTATAATTAGTCACAAAAAAACACCCCGAAAGTCAGGCTTTTACTCTAACTTTTGGGGTGTTGTACGGTTCATACCACTTATAGTGTATGTCGTTTGTATTTTAGGTGTTCATTGCCTAGCACTTTATACTACATCTTATTAATAACTTTGTTTTCGAGTATACCTATTCCTTCAATTTCTAATGTAACCACATCATTCGGTTGTAGAAATTGTGGTGGATTTTGGGCAAAACCAACACCATCTGGTGTGCCTGTTAAAATAATATCTCCTGGCGACAATGTAATTAATTTTGAAATAAACGAAATGAGATATGGAACACTAAAGATAAGCTCCTTCGTGTTGGAGGCTTGACGAACCTCTCCGTTAACTCGGGATGTGATGGAAAGGCAAGACGGATCTATCAATTCATCCGTTGTGACAAGCCACGGTCCAATTGGTGTGCTTCGGTCTAATGATTTTCCTTGTAGCCATTGAGGTGTGCGCTTTTGCAAGTCACGCGCAGAAATATCGTTACCAATCGTATAACCGGCGACATAGTCGAGCGCATTACTCTCTTCAACTTCTTTTGCTTCTTTTCCTATCACCACAGCCAACTCTACTTCATAGTCAAGCTGTTCTGTTGCGGGTGATTTTTCAATTGCATCTTCAGGTCCAATTAACGCATTGGCAAACTTGGCAAATAAAACTGGATAGTCTGGTATATTACTTTTCATTTCGACGACATGATCTCTATAATTTGTTCCAATACAAATGATTTTAGATGGAGTTTGAACAGGAGAACCTATTACAACTTGTTCTTTTGAAAAATTCTCAACAGCTATTTTTTGGTCTATAACAAAAGTAACAGCATCCTTGGCACGATCAAACGCTAATTTTCCTAGTTTAAAAAATTCAGATGGATCAGAAGGTAATAACGTTTCAGCTATATAAGCTTTATCTATTTGTTCCGTATGTACCAACATTTTTAAGTAAGCCCGCTGCAAATCAATAATATAATCTCCTTGGACAAATCCAGTTCTAAAAGGTGCTAGTGTATTTTTTACTTGATACGTTACAAATTTCATCGTTCAATTCCCTCCTATACATTTTTACTTATTGTATCATTACTTTAAATTTTAGTGTGTACCTAATGATTAACACTTCTTTCAATCAACTATTGAATTTTCACACCGAAAATAAAAAAGATAGGCAGTTTTTTATGACTGCCTATCCAAACGTAAGTTATTTAATTAGCGTTCTTATAAATTCTTGATAGTTTTCACACTTAATTAACTGTTGAATTAAATGTGAATTGTCTACCATTTTCCCAAGCATTTCATACATGTTCTGCAAATCCTTTTGGCTGTCCTTTTCTACATTTAATAAGCAGATAAATTGTACGCGTTTTTCCGCCCAATCAATTGGCTTTTCTAATGTACAGATAGTAAGAAATGTACTATTCGTTTGAGCCGTGACAGGATGCGGAATTGCTACTAAATTTCCATATGCTGTTGGAGCGACTTTTTCACGTTCATAGACAAGATTAAGATAATTAGCAGGTATTAATTTCTTTTCTTCTAATTTATCTACTAAAAAATGAAGTACCTCATCTTTCGTCTGAAACGACTGGTGTAAGAATAATAAATCTTGTTTAATATACTCAAACACACTACTTGTATTATCAATTACAAAGGTCTCTATTTTGTCTAAATCTTTATCACTTAATATTGTGTTTACTTCTATTACTGGCACTGAGACTTTCTCTGTAATCGGTACGGAACTTACAATAAAATCGATTTCTTCAAATGGTATCTGTTGTAATTTGTAAAACTCGGTAGTTCCAATAACATCTAACTTGGAACCAAACTTTGATTTTAATTTGTATTTCAGTAACTGTGCGCTGCCTAAACCAGAAGCGCAAACGATTATACAGCGTTTCGGTCCAGTTTGTAATTTACTTCGCTCTATGGCCGCCCCGATATGCAAGGCAATGTAACCAATTTCGTTCTCATCAATGGTAACTGCCATTTCTTCTTCTAATACCATGCCTGCAACAATTCCTGCTTCAAATGCTAACGGATAGTTTGTCTTAATATCATCAATCATTGGATTTCGGACATTCATTCCATACTTATAACGATTAATTGCAGGCTTCAAATGTAAACCAAGACCAATGATCAATTCTCGATCATGCCGAATACCTAAGTGAAGTTTGGATTCAATTGAATTTAAAGCAAGCATTGTCATTCGGTAAATATTATCTTCCATCACTAGACCTATCTCTTGCTCACTCATGTTTGTTTGACTGACCATCTTAGTACCTAATAAATGAATGGCAATATAGGCGATTTCTTCTTGTGGAAAAGTAACACTCAAAATTCCTTCCGTTTTCAAAACAATTTTTTTAGCAACTTCGTACTCTTTTTGATCAATAATTTCATTTAGCTCTTTCTTAAATAGTGAGACATGATGTCCACTCTTAATACGCTTATATGCTATTGCAATATGAATAAATAAATTGTTTATTGCAATGTCAGATAATGTAATACCATTTTCTTTAATTTGATTTATAATAATGGACCAAATAGCATCAAGATTTTCTTGATTTGTGATGGAAGACAACTGATCTTGCCATATGGATTTCGCAACGCTTGCACTTCTATCAAATACATACTCTGACATCGCAAAACGTAACTTTACCTCACTACCAATCACCTTCATACCATAATTCGGTCGTTTATCTAAATGTATCGAATAATTTTCTAGTACCTTTTTGACTTGGCGCACATCATTTTGAATCGTTGATTTACTAATATGCATTTCATCACAGAGTTCATCTAGTTTTAAATAACCTTCCGCTAATAAAAAACGTCTGATTAAATACTTTATCCTTTCATCAGGTGAATCCGGTACAACAGCATCTTCACCTTTTTCTTCATCTAAGAATTGCTGTAAGTATGACCGAAAACGTTGATCGTCTTCTATATCCAACTGATATCCCGTTCCACGAATCGAATGAATTTTCGCACCATTAGACTCCAACAAGCGACCAAGTGCTTTTATATCATCACGTACTGTACGAGAAGTAACATTAATAATATTAGCAAGATACTCACTCGTAACTGCTTCTTCTGAAGCCATTAATTCACGCAAAATTTGAATAATCCGGGAGTGCAATCTATCATCCCCTTTATACTTCCTATCCCTTTACCTAACTCTATCTATTATAATTGATAGTTAGTTAGAAAAGCGTAGCAAATAACACTTGCTACGCTTTTATTTATCCATTAAAACCGTTATTTTTGGAAGCTTCAGCAAACCATGTAGCACTTTTCTTCGCTGTTCGTTCTTTTGTTTCTATATCAACTGAGAAAAAGCCGTAACGATTTTTATATGCGTTCATCCAAGACCAGTTGTCCATGAATGTCCACAAATGGTATCCTTTTGGATTACAACCTTCTTCAATAGCTTTATGAACCCATTTAAGATGTCCTTTAATAAAATCAATACGATAATCATCTTCGATTCTGCCATTTTTTAAAAAACGTTCTTCATTTTGAACACCCATACCATTTTCAGATATAAATGACTCAATATTTCCGTAATTATCTTTTAAATTAACCATAATATCATAAACACCTTTTTCGTAAATTTCCCATCCACGATATGGGTTCATTTTACGACCAGGCATTTCATAATTATCAAAAAACCAATCAGGCATAAATGGACTATATGGATTCGGCAAAGTTTCCTTCGCTTTCACACGACGCGGTTGGTAATAATTCACACCAAGAATATCAACAATATTCTCTTTTAATAATGTTTTATCGCCAGCTTGTGTATTAGGCAATTGTCCATGCTCTTCTAATAATGAAATTAAATCAGCTGGAAACTCACCTTTAACAGCTGGATCTAAAAAACTACGATTAAAAAACAAATCACAAACATGCGAAGCTTTTAAATCTGCAGGGTTCTGGCTACGTGGGTATGATGGTGTTAAATTTAAAATAATTCCAATTTTCCCATCATGTGATGCATGATAAACCTTTACTGCTTTTGCATGTGCAATCATCGTATTGTAGGCAACTTGTACAGCTTTTTTTGCATCTACAATATTCGGATAATGAAAGTCATATAAATAGCCACCTTCAACAGGAACAATTGGTTCATTGAATGTAAACCATTTTTTCACACGATCTCCAAACAGAGCAAAACTTTGGCGTGCATATTCTACAAATGCATCAACAACTTCACGGTTTTCCCATCCACCTTTTTCCTGTAACTCAAGTGGCATGTCAAAATGAAATAAATTAACAAAAGGTTCGATATCATTAGCAAGAAATTCATCAATGACGTTATTATAAAAGTTTACCGCTTCTTGATTGACGTGACCTTCACCACCTGGGATTAAGCGTGCCCATGAAATAGACATACGGAAAGTATTATGACCAATCTCTTTCATATTTTGAATGTCTTCTTTATATCGATGATAAAAATCAGATGTTGTTTCTGGTCCTACACCTTCAAAAAAACGATTTGGTTCTATTTCATACCAATGATCCCAAATGTTTTTTCCTTTTCCACCTTCTTTATCAGCGCCTTCTGTTTGGGTAGCGGATGCGGCACTCCCCCACCAAAAACCTTCTGGAAACTTATATTCTACTGCCATGGTTGCTTACCCCCTTTCTTATTTACTTCGATATATTTCAATAATTTCAATAGCAAGATCTCTTACTGTCATAGCTGTCATTAAATGGTCTTGTGAATGAACTAAGATAACATTGACAGATTGTCCTTCTCCACTAGCTTCTGCTTGTAATAATTTCGTTTGAAACTCATGTGCTTTTCCTAATTCTTCACCTGCTTCTTCTATTTTTTTATCAGCAGCCTCAAAATTTCCATCCTTTGCTTCATGAATACCTTCCATCGCACTTGACTTTCCGTTTCCTGCATAAAGAATTATTTGAAAAGCAATTTCAGTAATCGTATTATCCATTGTCACTGTCACCCCTATTTTAATTTTCTAATGAAAAGGAAATACGCATTCCTTCTCTATAAATACGAAAGAAATACGCATTATCCTTTTTACTTATCTGTTTGTTTTATGCTGCTTCATCTTTTTCATTTTGGTAATATTGTTTATCCATTATTTTCAAGAAAGGGAACCAAATTACGAATACAATTGCAATGTTAACTAGTTGTAGTACCGCACCCATGATATGATTACCAGTTGCCAGGAAACCACTTAATACAGCTGGTGTTGTCCACGGAACAATGACCCCGGCTGGTTTTGGTACAATACCTGTTGCCATTGAAAAGTATGTTACTAACGCTACAATTACTGGCGCTAATAACCACGGAATAATAACTAGTGGATTCATAATAATTGGTAAACCAAAGATAATTGGTTCATTCACATTAAAGATACCAGCTGGCGCACCTAACTTACCTAATTCTCTCATTTGGCGACTTTTCCCAATTATAAATATCCCTATAATTACCGCAAGCGTCATACCAGAACCACCAATACCTACAATAAAGGTATCAATAAACTGTTTTGTTACGATATTCGGAAGTTCCTCACCTGCTTGAAATGCTTGTAAATTTTGGTCATTCAATGCATACCAAATTGGATCAAATACGGAGTTGACGATAATTTGACCATGTAAACCAAAGAACCAAAATACTTGAATCAATAAGACTGCAATAATTGTTGCTGGTAACCCACTACCTAATACAGTCAATGGTTCTTGAATTAGTGTGTAGATAAAATTTTGTACTGTTTCAAATGGTGTATAACTGAAAATAATTCGGACTACTAAAAATACAGTTAGTGTCAATGCTATTGGAATAAGTGCACTAAACGAACGAGCTACAGCGGCAGGAACACCATCTGGCATTTTTATTGTCCAATCTCTCTTAACAATAGCTTGATAGATTTCTGCAGCAAAAAACGCAGTAAAAATACCTAAGAACATTCCTTCTGCTCCCAAAATTGAGGTTGGTATTACACCAGAAACCTCATCTAAAACTTGTGGTGTCAAAATTAAGAATGCAGCTAAGGCAACTACTCCACCATAAATTGACTCTCCACCTCTTTGCTCTACCATCTTATACCCTATACCTATGATAACAAAGAGACCCATAATACTTAAAGTTGCTGCTGATGCGGGACCTAAGGTATCTTGATAGGTTGCGTATGCATCTTCACTTATCCACTGATCTAAAAACGGAAAGTTAGCGATTACAACAAAGATTGAACCGAAAATGATTAATGGTAAAGCTACCATAAAACCATTACGTAGTGCGGTTAAATAACGGTTGTTATTCAGTTTATCCGCAACTGGCATAAGAACATTTTCTAATACCTCCATAAATCTGTTCATAAATTTTTCCTCCTTTATTTAATTTTCTGTTCAAAGATCAATTTATTTTTCGATTTTTTTATGACCTTTAAACAAATTTTTGATTCTTACTCGCCAATTAACTCTAACGCTTTATCTAAAACTGCTTTGCCATCAACACGGCCATATGCCATTGGATCGATAACATCTAGCGGTATTCCAACTTCTTCAGCTGTAACTGCAAATTTCTTCTTCATAAAACGCATTTGTGGTCCAATCAAAAGGACATCCGCACGTTTCATTTCACTTGGTGCTTTATCTTGTGCTACTGCCCAAATCTCAGTTTCAATTCCTCTTGTTTTTGCTTCTTCCTCCATCTTTGTAACCAAGAGGCTAGTAGACATACCTGCTGAACATGCTAGTAGTATTCTTTTCATCTTTATGTCCTCCTTTAAAAGGTAAGTTATTTTGTTCTTAAACTTATTATATTTTACAAGCGCTTTCATCACCACATATTGTTTTTCCGCATCAAAACGGAAATGGTTAATATTACTGCTCCAACACAACATTTCCTTAAGTCGGAATTACCATCAACTGCCGTAAAGTTCTAGTCTTACTCGCTACGTCAGCAAATGCTTTCCCTTTCCACGGGCACGGCCTCAGCTAACTTAGTAAAGCAAAGAACGCTTTACTAAGTGGATCTTCGGCTCGCGCTATTCCCGTAGGAGTGTCAAGCATTTGCTTCCTTTGCTAGTGGATCTAATTTTAAGCGTAAGACACAAAATCAATCGAAACATTTTCAAGAGACTAATGATTAATGTGTTTATTTGTAGTTCATAAAATGTGTAAAGACAAAACTAGCGGATCAAGTGAAATGGGCGACACTCCTGCAGGAACAGCGAATGTTTTTGATGGGATGAGTAATCGCAATCCCACGGGCTGAAGATCCACTCGGAAGCGTACTTTCTTCCGAGTTAGCTGAAGCCGTGCCTGCGGAAAGGGAGTCCATTTCGCTTGAGGAGCGGGGCATAAATTCTATTGTATTGCAATTTATATAAAGAATGTTACGTCGCAGTTTCTCTAAAGTTCGTAGGATGAATCGATAGGAGTACGAAGTCAACTTCAGCTTTAGATTGTGAGACTTCTTAGTTTATTTGCCAATTTCACTATGTGAAGATTGAGTAAATAGCAAAAAAAGCACCTCCTCTGAGCGTGCTTTTTCATAATATAATAGCTAATATAATTGGTAATGTAACAATACTAAGTAAGGTGCTAATTAAAGTAGCGCTGGAAACAAAGTCTGGTTTTGCATTGAATTGTACCGCGTACATTGTCGTATTCGCTGCAGTTGGCATTGCAGCCATCAATATCATTATTTGCTTCACAACATCATCTACAGGCATAAATAGTGTAATAACATATGCAATTAGTGGTGCAATAGCTAATCGAATGACTAACGCGACTGACAATTTCCCTACTTCTAATTTTTTTAATGAAATGGTAGCCAGTTGCATTCCCAAGACAATCATGATAATTGGAATTGCTGCAGCTGCAACCATATCAACTACAGTTTCAACTTGAGCTGGGATTGTCAGATGTAATGTATTTAAAGCCATACCTAATAAAGATCCATATACAATCGGCACTTTAATGACTTCTTTTAAAGGAGATAATTCTCGCTCCCCTTGACTTCCTTGTGCCGCAACATAAATACCGATCGTACACATAATTAACTGTTGTAGTACCATTAAAATAACAGCATAATGAAAGCCTTCCTGGCCAAAGACCAGTAATACTAACGGCGTACCATAATTACCATTATTCATAAATGAACTAGCTAAAATAAAACCACTAGTATTTTGTTTATCCCACTTTTTAAAATAACCAATAAGATAACATATTGAAATACACGCTACACAAAGTACAAGCAAGTATATACTTAAATATAAATAATCGATGTTGATCGGATTTTGATAAAAAGTCTGAAATGCTAAAAAGGGAGATAAAATATATATTGCCATCGTTGAGATGGACTTTACTTCCATTTTTAATAACTTCATTCCAATAAATCCAAGTCCAAAAACACCGAAAATAGGAAGTAAAACGCTGAAAAATCCCATCTAAATCACCAAACCTACTGTATTTTTTTCCATTTTGCTTTGCGAATCATTTGATTAATAATTTCCGAAAAAACTAGACCAATGGCAATAGCACCAGATATTAAAAATGCCTTTGCTGCTAGTTGTATTGCCATATTGTAATCATTCACCACAAAATTTCGCATGGCATCATAAGCTAAACCACCAGGTACCAATGGTATTATTCCAGATACTGTAAATATAATGATTGGAGTCTTATAAAACTTTGCACATAATTGACTTAACACAGCAACTAAGATAGAAGCTGCAACAGTTGCTACGACTGCATCAATACCATTAACTGTACATATTGTATAAACAAACCAACCTAACATACCCACTAACCCACATTGTATTAACCTGTTTTTCGGTGCATTAAAAATGACAGAAAAAGCTGCGGCCGCTATAAAACTAGTTACTAACTGCTCAATAATCATAGCGATCCCTTCTTTCTTTTCATTCTTAAACGATTAAGAAGACAACAGCGACACCAGCACCTATTGCAAAGGCCGTTAAAAATGCCTCTGCACTTTTCGATAAACCAGAAACCAAGTGACCTGCCATTAAATCACGAACCGCATTTGTAATTAATAAACCAGGTACCATTGGCATCACAGATCCAATAATAATTTTGTCTAATTCTATTCCGAACTCCATATAGATAAAGAAGTAGGAGAAGAATCCGATTAATAAGGATGCTAAAAACTCCGCAAAAAAGCGAATCTCAACAACACGATGAAAATAAATCATTGCTGAAAAACCAGTTCCTCCTACAATAAGTGCCGGTATAAAATCAATCCATTGTCCATTAAACATAATCGTAAAGCAACCACTAGCGAGAGCAGCCGCTACTATTTGCAGGTAAATTGGATAGGCGTGTGTCTGTTTCTCAATCACTTTTAACGCTGCACCAGCCTCTTCTAAGGAAAGCGCACCATTTGAGATATTTCGTGAAATACTATTAACTAGTGTAACTTTATTCAAATCTGTTGATCTTTCTACAATACGGACAAAATTTGTCGGTTCTGTTTCACTTATTGAAAACATTATACCTGTAGGTGTTACATGACTCTGGGAATTATCGATGCCAAAAGCAACTGCTATCCGCATCATTGTATCTTCTACACGATAGGTTTCGGCACCACCTTGTAGCATTAATTTCCCCGCCAGCAAACATACCTTTGTTATTTCTTTATTATGCATTTTATCTTCGCTCCACTTTTCATCCATTTATTATTATTCTTTACCATAAGGTAGGATATGATAAATCGTGATGAGGATTGTTCCTAATAAAGCCATCCAACCCATGTAAAAGTACATTGTATTCCCACCTGCTGACTCGATTAATGTACCACCACCAAGTGAACCAACAATACCAGAAAACCCAAAAAACACAGCCATAAAAAATAAGTGTCCTGTCGATTGTAATGCTTGTGGAATGAGTCTTGTTACATACTGAAAAGCCGCTAAGTAAAAAACACCAAATGACAAGCCGTGCATAAATTGCAACGCTACTACAAGAACTGGGCTATCGACTATCGCAAATAAAAACCAACGAAGTGTATAGAGTAATCCAGCCCCAATAATAAAAATAAGCGGATGGTATTTTCGAAACCAACGAGCAGCAAAAGCAAAAACTAACGCTTCACTAGCTACTCCAACGAACCAGGAAATACCAATCAAGCTCTCACTTCCACCCAACTGTGCAATGAATATACCAATATAACTATCATTTGCACGGTGTGTAATTGTAATCAAGAGAACAAGTCCTAAAAAAATAATGAATGGATAATTTTGTATAAGTCTTTTTAAATCCCGAAATTGAATTGGAGGAACTTTCACCCTAACATCTTTTAATTTGAAACAAACTAAAAGTGCCAATCCGCCCATAAATAAATACGGAGCTAGAAGGTATTTAATTCCGATCACTTCCAGCAATTCTCCAACTAATAAAGACGATGTTGCAAACCCAATGGAACCCCATGTTCGAATTGAACCAAATGAAATTCTAAGTGCATCTGCTCGTCTTTGGGAGAGACTATCAGCTAAAGCCCCAACTGGTGCAGTAAAAAAATAAAAAACGCCCGCTAATACTAATAATAATGGCAGTGTGGTCATTTGAAAGAAAATAGAACTACTTATTAATAGACCAACTAAACAGATTAATAACATTCGTTTTACGGTTTGATATTTGTCACTCATATAACCCCAAAATGGTTGGGAAAAAATAGAAACGGTCGGACCAACAGCTAACACCCAACCAATTTGTCTACCATCTAATCCTTTATATTGAAGTAATAAAGGTAAAAAACTAATGATCATTGTATTTGCACCATGAAAGCTAAACAATAACATCTTTAATGGTACAAGTGAATCCTCTTTAGCCATAAACCTCACTCCCTATCGAATTAGTTCCCATTTTGGATCTACTACTCTTTATTCTCTACCCTAGTTTACTATTATACGAGTAAATACTTTAGATGGAAAGGTAAATGAAAACATTAAGAAGAAGCCATTCAAATGAATGACTTCTCACTTCTGGACATTTTTAAAATTTGCACCTTTTTGTTATCCCTCTGATTTTGAAAACTTAAAGGTTGCCAATACAATAAACACAATACTTATTATGGACACTACAATAATTTCTTGTGAGAACGTTATGACATGGTTAAAGACTGTTAAATCTAAACCCATTGCCTCTCTAAGTGCCGGTTCCATTTTTTCTGGTTCAAGTATAATTTTTTTGAACATATCTACAGAATAGGTTAATGGATTAATTTTAACAATGAAATCCATCCACCCCGGCATCCCACTCAAAGGGAACAATGCACCTGATAAAAAGAGCATGGGGAAGATTAAAATTTGAACAACCATTTGAAATCCTTGTGATGTCTTTAAAGAACTAGCAATTAATAGGCCAATTGACGAAATTGCAAATGCCACTAAAAACATAACCGGTATAAGTTGCAATACCATGGATAAGGTTATAGATACACCAATAAACGGAACAAAAAGCAGCATCATTAGTCCTTGAAATACAGCTACCGTACTCCCGCCAAGCACCTTGCCTATTGCAATCGTAACACGTGACATTGGTGAAACAAGTATTTCACGCATATAGCCGAACTCCTTATCTTGAACAACAGATAAGGAAGAAAAAATTGCAGTATTAAACACAGTCATCTCGATGATACCAGGAAACATGAATTCAACGAAATCAAAGTCTGCTAGTGGACCAGATGCATTTCCTTCCAGCATCGATGACAACGCTCCACTCATCCCGCTACCAAATAATATTAAAAACATGAAAGGCATTGCAAATGAACCGATCAATTGTGCTTTATCTCTAAAGAATTTAATAACATCCCTTTGCCAGATTGCTAAGATACCTTCCATTCTAACGTGGCCCCCTCATATTCTTTTTCATTAATTCTTTTTGTGAAACAGATTCTTCTCTTATTTCTCTGCCAGTTAAATTTAAAAACACATCATTTAATGTTGGACGTCTCAGATTTACTGTAGTAATCGGAATAGAAAAATTTCTAACAAACTCTACTAAAAAAGCACTCACATCTTCGACTTGAAAACTTAATTTCCCTTCACCACTTTCTGTTACGTCAGTTTGATAGGTTTCTGTAATTAACCTTTTAGCTTTCCCATTATCAGCAGTAGATACTTCGATAATATCCCCACCAACGTTAGTTTTGAGTTGTTCTGGCGTATCAAGTGCTATTAATTGTCCGCCATCCATGACTGCCACACGATCACAAATTTCAGCTTCATCCATGTAATGCGTTGTTAAGAAAATGGTAATCCCTTGTATTTCTTTCAGTTTTAAAATGTATTCCCAAATATGATTCCGTGTCTGTGGGTCAAGTCCAACTGTTGGCTCATCAAGAAATAAGACGCGTGGGTAATGCAGTAGCCCTCTAGCAATCTCTAATCGACGTTTCATTCCACCAGAAAAAGTTTCAACAATATTAGGACGTTTGTCCTCTAAGTCTACAATTTTCACTACTTCTTTAATACGTTCTTCTCGTAATTTCTTCGGTACATTATAAAATTTACAATGCAACATTAAATTTTCATTTGCAGTTAATTTTTCATCTAAAGTTGACTCCTGAAAAATGAGGCCAATACTTTCTCGCACCTTATTTTTTTCCTTTACATTATCAAATCCATTAATTTTTGCTACACCTTCTGACGGCTTAGTAATAGTAGATAGCATATTAATTGTCGTACTTTTACCAGCACCATTTGGCCCAAGAAAACCAAATATTTCACCTTCAGCTACTTGTAAATCGAGGCCTTTAACTGCTTCAAAATCTTTGTATCGCTTTTTCAATCCTTTAACTTCAACAATATTACCCACTATTCAATCACCCTTTCTCGTTTGATTCACTCGTCTCCATCAGTTTTTTAAGTATATTAAGACCTGCTAGTATCGTTGCAAAATCTTCGTCCGTGACATCATCTACTAAATGCGCAAAAAAGCCTGTCATAGCTTTATGATGCTCATCAAATATTTCTGTCATCTGTTCTGTTGCTTTTACATATACAACGCGCTTATCAGTTTTGCTTCGATTTCGACTGATATAGTCTCTTTTTTCTAATCTATCTAAAATGCTTGATACCGTGCTATTCGCTAAACTCATTCTTTTACTAATTTCGCTGACTTTCAACCGCTTTTCTTCTGCTAGCATAAAGATAATCATCATTTGTGGTGGTGTAATAGGTTGATCTTTAAATACCTTACGCAAGCGGTGATTTAAACCTGCATTAATTTCACGAATTAGTGTAGCGATCTCTGTACCATGTTGTTCAGTTACCATCTGTTTACCAGCCTCATTAAATAAATTAATATTCGTATTCTAATATTTCGCATACGAAGTATTATAACATAAATAAATGTAAAACGTACGATAATCCTATATATATTTATAGACAAAAACTAGCGTATCAAATGAAATTGACGAGACCCTTGTAGGAAAAACGCGAGCTGAATTTCCAACGGTTTGAACTTCTAGCAAATAAAAAACAGGATTAGCATTTGCCGGTCCTGTTAAAAATCTTTATTTACCTATAAATAACTGTGTCCAATACGATCCGTTTTCTGCGTATCCTACTCCAATATGGGTAACCTTTTCATTTAATATATTCTTACGATGGCCAGGACTATTCATCCAACCTGTAACAACTTCCTCTGGTGACTTCTGACCTGAAGCAATATTTTCAGCAGCTGTTGTATAATCGACTTCAAATTGTTGCAACATTTCAAATGGCGAACCATAAGTTGGTGAAGTATGTGAAAAATAATTATTTGTTGCCATATCTTCTGATTTCTTTTGAGCCACATTTTCCACTGCATTATCAATTTCTAATTTTGCTAATCCATTTTTTTCACGTTCTTTGTTCGTTAAATTAGTCACTTCTGTTTGAAATTGGCTAGAGGATTGATTGGTTGCTTCATCTTGTTCCGTTTCTTCCGGAGTAGTTCGTATTCCTTCGTCTGTTGCCTGTTCTGGTTCTGTTGTAAAGATATTTTGCTCTTTTCCTGGAATAGGAAACTTAGGTGTACGTGTAGAGTGACGATCACTATCTCTAGACGTTTCATCTCCGCCACCAAAGCTGATTTGATCTGTTGTCATATCCGTATTTTCTGCTGGATTGCGCTCAATCTGTTCTGCCTGTTGATTTCCACAACCAGCCAAAATCACAAAACAAATTAATGTACTACCTATCATATAATTTAGCTTGTTTTTCACTTTCATCCCTCCTGGTCATACTATTTGCTGAATATCACCTTCTTATTCAGTCAAAAGTACTTTAACCAAGATGATGTAAAAATAACGCTAGAAACATACCTAGAGTTGTAATAAATCCAACAATTGGTCCTCCTTCTTTATAAGCTTCTGGCATCATTGTCGAAGCTACCATTGCAATTATCGCTCCTCCAGCGAAAGCACTCGTGATCGCTTTAACACTATCTGAAGCAGCTAAAAGCAAGACCCCTGCACCAGAACTAATAGCAGAAAACCCAACAACGAAAAGCCAGAGAATGAAAATTCTCTTTTTACTATACCCACTTTTCTGCAGGCTTACTGTACTTGATAATCCCTCTGGAATGTTACTTATAAAAATCGAAACAACTAATGCGGCACTAACCTTATCCCCATTTGCAATACTCATGCCAATCATTGCTGATTCTGGTAATGTATCCATAATTGTACCAATGAACATACCCAAACCCGAACTTGATTGATCTGTACCGAATGCTTCCGGCTGTTGATCCGGTTTTGTTTCTTTGCGTCTTTGACCACCGCGATGGGAAACTAAGATGTCTAGTATTGTAAAGATAAGTGCACCACCCAAGAAGCCAATTGCTATTTCGGTAAAGCCACTTATTTCAAGTGCGTCTTCTAATAATTCATAGCTTGTTGCTCCAATAAGTGCTCCTGTCCCAAGTGCCATAATAAATCCAATCAATCGCCTTGGAATAGAAAAATATAATGACATACAAGCACCTAGTAAAGTAGCAGAAGCGGCAAGAGTTCCCCAAAATACTGCGTTGCCCATTTAATCACCTCTATAGATAAAGAAAAACTTCGCAATAAACAATGCGAAGTTTGATTCATTCTTTTCTATAATTAATTTGCACAATCGGAGCAAAACTATTCTTAGGTCTCCACTTCATAATTTTACTTATGGCTTACGAAGTGCTCTTCTTTCTGCATAAGGAACACATTTATAACAAACTTGTACCTTTTTACCTTGGTCATCAAGATATGTTTGAGGTTGGGACGCTTTTTGACCACAAATATAACAACGTTTTGGTGCAAATAGACCTTTTAACCAATTCACATCAAAAACCCCCTTTTTATGATTATAAAATAAAAGAAACAATAAATTCAAAGAAAAAGGTTACCTTTCTTCTACTATTGTGGCGAAACCTTTCGGTAAGAAACTGGAGAAGCCAAAACGGTTGACGTGTTAATCGTTCCGTAGGGCATTAAACTATCTATTAGTAAGCGCATCCGTTCCATATTAGAAACTGCAGCCTTTAAAAAGTAACTGACATCTCCTGTTACACGATGACATTCAATAATATCATGTTTTTGTTGAACGAGAGATTCAAATTCACTTGGAGAAACTTTTAACGCACTAACCTGAATAATCAGTAATATTTCTCTTCCTACTCCAGGCAAAGAAACTCTCGCACTAAATCCTTCTATTATATCTTTCTCCTGCAAACGATGTAATCTTTCTGTCACACTTGGTCGACTTAATGCCAATTTTTTTGATAAATCACTAATCGATAACCTTCCATCTTCCTGTAAAAAATCTAATATTTGTAGATCAAGCTTATCCATTAGCACCACCCCTTTACAAAATGCATATTATACAAGCAATATAACTACTAATTCATATTATATTTATAATTTTATCTTCATTTTTGTATATTTATTTCTTTAATATTATTCTAACATAAAATATAGAAGGTATTTATTATTAACGAAGGGGTTAAAATATGAAAAGAATAATGAACATTATTTTTGGTATTATTATTGTTAGTGTTGGTGTACTCACACTGAAGCATGCAACTATTATTACAGGTGGCACTGCAGGATTAGCCTTAAATCTCTCTTATCTCATATTACATCCATTCTCTTTAATCTTCTTTTTAGTAAATATTCCATTTTATCTCTTTTCCTTTATTCGAATGGGGTGGCGATTCACTCTGACTACCATTCTCTCCGTGAGTTTCCTCTCCATCTTAACAAGTTTCGATCTACTATTGCCAACGATTACGTTACCTATTTGGTTTGGAGCAGTACTTGGAGGAACTTTTATAGGTTTAGGTTTATCTCTTTTATTTGCTAACGGATCGTCTCTAGGAGGCGCAAATATTTTAGCACTATTTTTACACAAGCGTTATAACTTTAATCCAGGTACAACTAATTTTTTATTTGATCTTATTGTCGTAATGACCGGTATATATACAGTTGGTTTCATTCGAGTGCTTGCATCAATCATTTCGATTGCAATGACTTCTTTTATTATTAGCTACTTCAAAAGTAGAATTGCTGAAAAAAATGCAAATATGATAAAGGTCAAAAAGACTGTTAAACTACAAACACAGAAAATACCTACACATTAATAGGTATTTTCTGTGTTTTTTATATAGTAATACTTGATACCATGGCATTTTTCGCTCTTGCCCTTCGATATATTCAGAGCATTAACGTTCCTAATCTTAAAACGGCAGTCTTACGGACGGTCTCACCGAAATAAAGTAATTTACTTATTTTGCTTCTTTGACTATAATTTAATGGTATGATTTTACTATAGGATAGTGAAGGGATGACTTTATAAGTTGAAGAAGAACACGATAATTACACTTGCGATCATATTTATATTAGCTATTGTTGGAATTGTGATACTAGATCAAATCCGAACACCTAAATTAGCAATTGAGGAGTTAGAACGAATTAACTATCAAGATACCTTCTCACAAGAAACTGATGATTATCTTGTGTATTTTTGGCAAAATAGTTGTGTTTATTGTGAAGAGGTAGAACCCGAAGTAATAGACTTTATCCAAAATAAAGAAACCGCTTTACTTCTTGTTGATATGCAAGATGCAAATAACCAGAGCTCTTGGTATGATTGGGAAAGTCACCATGAAGAATATGATATTAAAATCGGGGAAGTAAAAGAAAATGGGGAAGAGCAACTTAGTGAAGATGTTTTGCTTGAAGACTATACAGAAGATACAGATATTCTCTGGGAAATCAAGGTGAATGAAGATGATGAAATTATTATCACACACAACACCCCATACGCTAGCACAGAACCTGCGACAGCCGATGATATCGAGATTACTGGTACACCAACAATGATTCAAGTTAAAAATGGAGAATTTGTTGCCTATGCAAATGGATTGGAAGAAGTAAGAGCTCTATTAGAAGCAAACAAATAAGAGGGGGATATTCCCCTCTTATTTTTATATCCTTATACATATATCCACTTTTGTTTTAGTGCTTTTAACACAGCGTTTGTTCGGTCCGGCACCTCGAGTTTTCTCAGGATAGAACTAACATAATTTTTGACTGTTTTATCAGATAAATATAAGTGTGTTGCAATATCTATATTATTATAACCTTTAGATAATAATTGTAGTACTTCCCATTCTCTATTAGAAAGTAACCCAATTGGTTGGCTTGGTACTTTTGTTTGAATTCGTACGTAATCTGCCAACAAAAGACGAGAAAGCGCAGGATGGACATACTTCTTATCTTTTTGAACAAGTTCAATTGCTTCTATTAATTCTCTTTCTTCCATTCCATTATAGAAATAACCGTCCAAATTTTTTGTGAACAATTCATTTAATTTCTTACACTCTTTATCAGCAACCCAAATAATCACCTTTTTATTAGCTTGCTTATAAATTTCAATTATCTCTTTATGAGAGAGGTCTATCTCTAAGTCTAAAATGATCATATCGCTAAGTTCATTTGTAATTAAATCATCAGAGTAACTCGAGCCATCACTGACACGTATTACTGATTCTTGAAATCTCCGATTAAGCAATTGAACAATACCCTCTCTTAATAACGAGGGTTTTTTAACAAATAATATTTTCATTTTTATCACCTTTAAGTAAATTTAATTCATTTATGTATTTGCTTACAAGTTGTTATAGTAAGTTAAAAAAGGAAGAGAAAACTTGCTTAATCTGTCGTATTTTCTTTATTTAACTAAAAATTAATCCGTACTAAATATAAAAGTATATTTTATAATTTTTAATGATGATTAAAATCAGTAAATTGTGGTATATATGTACTATACCTTTTGTCACCCCCTAAAAGTTTAAAACCATTTTTATTACGTTCTTGTATATAATCTTGCTTTCAGTATTATTTTACCTAAATCAATAGTAATGATTTAAATCAATATAGTCAACTTTATTTTGATAAAAATCACTAATTTTACTAATAATTGTTTATGATTGATACAAATTCCCTATCTTTGTATTAGTATTAAAGTAACGAAATTGAACGGAGGGCTCTACGAAGATGCATACAATAGGGTTACGCATAAAACACTTACGAACCGAAAAAGGCGATTCAATGACAACATTAGGAAAGGCAATTGGTACAGACTCAGCCAATATAAGTAATTGGGAAAATGATAAACGAATACCCGGAGGAAAATTCATTATAGCTTTAAGTGAATATTTTAAAATTACAGCTGATTGGTTATTAAAAGGAAAAATAGGTGAGGAAACAAATTTTATCGAGCCTTCGCTTTTTATATCTAAAAAAAATGAATTGCATTCACATTTTTCTAGTTTAGCTTCAGAAGATCAACACTTTATCCAAGCCTTTGTTAGTTTTTACAGCAATTATAAAAACCGCGAACAAGGGATAACAACAGAATTTTATCAAGAGCTTCCATTACTTAAAAACAAACTAACAGGATCTTTATTATATGCTAATGATAATTTGCTTAAGTATATACCGATACCAAAACAACTCGCAAATGAAGGTGATTTTCTAATAATTGCTCCTGAAACTAAGGGTATTAAACAAGGGATTCAAACTGGAGATATCATTATTATCAAGAAAAAATACAAGGTTCAAAACGGACAACTAGTAATGGCTACGACTACTGATGGGGCCGTTAATCTGTATACTATTAAGAAAAACCAACAAATGATTCAATTAATAGCATTTGACCAGACAAAAGAAAGTGCTAATTCCAGTACAGAAGGCATTCAAATCCATGGTGTTGTTACAGGGGTATATAAATCAGAAGGTATATCGCTAGTCTAATTATACTATGTTGGTTTAGTACATAAAAAACTACAAACAAAAGCACTAACTACTCAAGAGTTGAATAGTTAGTGCTTTTATTTTGCCAATTCATTACAAGTCTTTACGGATTCTAGTAATCACTAAAAATCACTAGTTTTTCCACATAACACTATGTGTACCTCAAAAACTCATAACCATGACTTCCCCATGACATGCACTTTGTATCTATTTAGTAAATTCACTATAGCATGGAAGCAATCATTAACCTAGAATGTTGTTAGATTTTCTTACGTGAATTTTTAAATCCAGAGAATTCTTACAAAGGTCCACTTTGTCAATCTTGGAATAATTTCTTCTCTTTCCACTTCCCAAAACGATAATACATAAATGCAAATATACTGCTTAATACAAAACTTAGTCCCATTCCAATTGCAATACCCTTTTCTCCTATCGTTTCAGATAATAAATATGTTAATGGATAACGAAATAACCAAAAAGATATTACATTTAGAATTAGTACTTGATACATTGCACCAGCAGCTCGAACAATCCCATTTAACACAAAATTAACACCAAGAAAAGGATAAAAGAATGCCACAATCATCAGGAATTCAGAACCAAATCGGACTGCTTCTGGCTCTTGAATAAATAATTGAATGACTATACTAGCTGTCAGTAAAATAACTGACATGATGACTCCCATGATTATAAAGTTATAGATCAGCCCATATTTTGCGATTTGTCGCACTCTCTCCCATTTCTGCACACCAATATTTTGACCTGCCATACTATTCATGGCAGTCCCTAAAGCTTGAGCAGGGAGAATAAATAAGCTATCCAGACGTTGAGCTGCACTAAATCCAGCGACGACAGATTCACCATGCGATGTGACTACGCTAATAATAGCAGCTGATCCCGCAGAAATAACTGCCATCTGTAAACCTGAAGGAATTCCTAATTTCAAAATTAATTTCACTTCTGTTGCTTTTGGTAGGAATGGGAACACAAATGGTGCAAGATTACGTCTAAAGACAAAAATAATCCCATACAAAAATGCCACACCTTGTGATAAAATCGTAGCATATGCAGCACCTGTTACACCCCAATCTAATCCTGAAATGAAAAGGGGATCCAAAATAACATTTAAAATTACGGCTATGATAACAAATCTCAAAGGGGTCCGACTATCACCAAGCGCACGAAGCACTGTCCCAATAAAGTTATATCCTACTAGAAAGAAAATACCTAATGAATTAATACGGAGATAGGTAACTGCATCGTTGTGCATCGATGTAGGAGTTCCTAGTAAATTTACAATCCCTTCGGATGCTAAAAAACCAATAGAACCTAATAAAATCCCTAAAATACTTAACGTAACGACAAATGCATTAAGATAAACTTTTAAACCCTCTTCGTTCTCTTTAGCTTTTTGTTGAGAAAGAACCGTTAATGTTGTATTGTTTATACCTATAATGAAGGAAAGTAGTACGAAAATAATTGTACTAGATACAGCAATAGCACCCAGCGCATTACCTCCAAGTAAATTCCCCACCCATAAACTATCCGTAAATTGATAAGAAACTTGTAGTAGATTTGTCACCATAATTGGTGTTGAAAATACGAGAAGTTGCTTTATAATATTTCCTTCTGTGAAATCTTGCTGTTTTCTCATCAATTTAACTCCTTTGCTGTTCCTACTTGAATCTATTTATTGTATCATCTTTATTTTTAAAAAAGTAAAGATGTGCTTCCTTTTATCTCCAATGAATTAGAAACAAATTAAAAAGCTTCCTAACAATTTTCGTTAAGAAGCCTTTCAGTAGTATAGTATTCTCTAAAATAACTGTCTATTGTAGCTTTTATTATTCCAGTCCCTATCGAAAGTGCAGCTTCATCCAACATAAAATCTGATGCATGAAGTGAATGCTTCGTCTCTTCTGATTGAGCACATCCAAGAAAAAACATTGCACCGGGGATTTCTTTCGTGAAATGTCCGAAGTCTTCTCCACCCATACCGTATGGCGCATGGCTTATTTCCATACCAGGAAACAGCGACAATCCTGCATTTTCAATCATATCTATTAATTGATCATTATTATCTAATACTGGTTCGCCACTTTCTATTTCAAATTGATAATCCCCTTCAAAAGAGTAGACCAACTGAGCTACTTGGTCAATTTCTTTAATAAGTTGCTTTCTTACTTTATCTGAATAAGATCGAATAGTTCCGATAATTTTCACCGTATCTGGAATAATATTTGGATTTTGACCCCCACTTACTTTCCCTACGCTTATTGTTCCCACTTCTAATGGATCTATTTTCCTACTAATTACGCCATAAAGGCCCTGGAGGACAAATCCTAGCATCCAGATTGGATCTTTACTTTCATGTGGATAGCCACCATGTCCTCCCTTTCCCATAATAGTCAGACAAAAATTATCAACATTCGCCATACTTGCACCCTTATTAACTTGAATTGATCCAGTACGTTGCCAAGGACACATGTGTAAAGCTAAAAATGCATCTACTTGCTTCGTTAGACCAGCTTCTATAAAGTAAGGTGCGCCCGTTTTACCATCTATATCAGTATCCTCTTCCGCCGGTTGAAATATGAGCTTTACCGTTCCTCGAAAGTTTTCTGTTTGATAATCAGAAGCAACTAATACTGCTACACCTAATAGAATTGCCATATGGGCATCATGACCACAGGCATGCATGACACCTGGGTATGCAGAAGTATATGGGAGATCATTTTGCTCTGTGATTGGAAGTGCATCCATATCAGCCCGAATACCAATTACTGGACCACTTCCCTTCGTAATAGTTGCTATAATGCCATGTTTAGCAATTCCTCTTTCAATGGTAAATACGTTCAATGACTCTAACACTTCTACAATATAATCACTCGTTTGTGATTCTTGAAAACTCAATTCTGGATATTGATGAAAGTGACGTCTCCATTTAATTAACTGTTCTTCTAGTGCATAAGCCTGGTCCTTAATTAGATCCAATTGTTGTCTCATATGCACGACACCTCCTATCACGTAGTTGCAAAAAGCTTTTCTGGCAACAAGTGAAAAGCTTGCTCTAAATCATCTAGCAAATCTTCAATATCCTCTATACCAGCTGAATAACGAATCAATCCTTCTGGTATTCCCATGGCCGCTCTTTCCTCTGGAGTACATTCAACATGACTGGTCGTTCTTGAAGGACCTACCACTGTTTCAACAGCTCCTAAGTTCGCAGCTCGATTCGCATATTTCAACTTGGGTAACAAGTGACGAACTGTATCCACACCACCTTTTACAGCAAAACTTAACATACCACCATATTGTTTCATTTGTTCTGTTGCAATGGAATGACCAGGATGACTCTCTAATCCTGGGTAATATACCGCTTCAACAATATTTACTGTTTGTAAATATTTAGCCACCGCTAACGCGTTTTTACATTGTTTATCGACACGAAGCTTCAGTGTTTTCATTCCTCGGAGTAACAAGTATGCAGCCATTGGATCCAATGTTGCTCCATTAATTTCTCGATAATGATAAATCGCTTCAACTAATTCCTCAGATCCACAAACAGAGCCTCCTAGTGCATCCGCGTGTCCTCCTAAATATTTTGTTGCACTATGAATTACCAAGTCAGCACCTAATGCTAATGGGTTCTGATTAATCGGTGTTGCGAAGGTATTATCAACAATTACAACAGCTCCTGCCGCTTTTCCAACCTTCGCCATCCGTTTTATATCTGTTATTTTCACTGTCGGATTCGTAGGTGTTTCTAAATATAGTACGTTGCATCCTTTGGCAACTTCTTGCTCAATAGCCTCATGGTCGCCTGTATCACAAAGAACAACGTCAATATTCAATTTAGGTAAGAATTCTGTAAATATTTTATTTGTTCCACCATACGTGTCCTTAATTGATATAATCCGATCACCTGGTGAAAGTAATGTACCTAATGTGTTACTAATTGCTGCCATTCCAGTTGAAAAACTAGTAGCAGCTTTTGCTCCCTCAAGGTCTTTTATTTTTGCTTCAAATGCTTGCACAGTTGGATTCGTATTACGACCATATATATGACCTTCTTTCTTCCCGATTGCTACATCATACCATTCATCCATATCATCATAACCGAAAGATACACTATGAACTACTGGTACTTGTGTTGCTCCAAAAGCTAATGAATCTTTTTCTCCTGCCCATATTGCACGCGTTCCTATTTTTGCCTGTTTCATTATTATTCCCTCCAATAAAAGCTGATTAACTAATTATTCCTGATTGCTGTGTTCGTGGAAATGGATCTTGAACAATTAATTCTCTTGGATAATTTGCTAATGTTTCACATCCATTTTCCGTGATACGTACGGATTCACTTATTTCAATACCGTGTTGATCAAACCATAAAGCTGGAATAAAGTGAAAAGTCATATTTGGCTGCAAAATCGTAGTATCTCCTTTTCGAAGACTAGCGGTGTGTTCTCCCCAATCAGGCGGATAATTTAGTCCAACTGAATAGCCAATTCTCGCTTCTTTTTTAAAGCCGTATTTTTTAATCGACTTTCGCCAAACTTCTTCTACTTCACCACAAGTCATTCCTGGTTTCATCGCCTGAAGAACTTTATCCATTCCTTCCAAGACAACGGATTCTAAGTTTTGTAATTTACTAGTTGGTTTCCCTATAGATACAGTGCGTGCTAATGGAGAATGATATCGTTTATAACAACCAGCTAATTCAACAATTACAGCTTCTCCCTCAATATATTTACGATCTGACCATGTCAAATGAGGATTACCTGTATTCTCTCCTGAAGGAAGTAAAGGAACAATCGAAGGATAGTCACCACCATATTCCTCTGTACCACTAATCATGTTGTAGTACATCGTGGCGGCTGCATCACATTCTCTAACACCCGTACGAATCATTTCTGTACCCCTGAACATCGCTTGTTCAGCAATCTTTGCTGCTCTTTTCATATAGTGAATCTCCTGATCCGATTTAACCATTCGAACATAGTTGACAATCAAATCACCATCTTTAAATATTGCATTGGGTAAACCGCGTTTCAAACTATCATATGCCTTTGCTGAGAAATAATAATGATCCATCTCTACACCAATATTGCGATTACCTTGCCCGATTTGCGTCAATACTTCTGCAATATAATCCATTGGGTGATAGTTAGTCGAATTTACATAATAATCAGGATATGCCATCACATTTTCATCATAAAGCCATGTTGTAGCTTTCACTCCATTTGCATCCATATATCGTCCAATCCAAATTGGCTGTGCTTCATCAATAATAATAATTAGCATTTGATGCACATAAAAAGACCATGCATCATACCCCGTTAAATAGTACATATTAGCTGGATCAGAAATTAATAGGACATCAATTCCGCTTTCAGACATTTTTTGTTTTGTTTCTCTTATCCGATTTTGATACTCGATCAAATCAAAAGCTAGCATGTGCATTCCCCTTCCTGAATTAATAGAATATCTACTAATTCAAGTATTATTATCAGAATATTTATATATTTCTTTCTATTGTAAGGTTTGATCACATTTTATGTAATGTCCAAAATGTATGAAGTGATTTTTTTCTTTCCTACACATTTGCTAGGTGTGAGCACAAGCAATAATAATTTAATTCAACTTTCGAAGACTGAAAAGAGCAGATAAGACTTGGTCTAACTAGAAAATCACACAATACAAAATTTAAGTTGACTTCCCTTCCGTTTCACCTTAAGAACTTGATAGAAACTGCGACATAACATGCCGCTTTGGAAATATACTTCGCTTTCCGTGGGCACGGCTTCAGCTAACTTAGTAAAGCAAAAAACGCTTTACTAAGTGGATCTTCAGCCCGCGCTGTTCCCACAGGAGTCTACGTATATTTCCAAAGCTAGATATATGTTCTTTCGTGAGTTAAAAATTACAATTATGAAGGAAAGACAATCCCTTTATTGTTAGTTTAATAACGTACACTTTAGCAATAAACAAGCTTATCAATTGTTTTGTTTTAAATTATAATGTGAACCTCAAAAACTAGTGAAAGAAGTAAGTGGTTGAGAGTCCTGTGGGATTGCGATTACTAACCCAATCGAACGCATGTGCTGCACCTACAGGACAAGGAATGCATCTAGGAGTTCATCCATTTGCTTGAGAAGCGGGTCAGGGGATTCTGTTAGGTCGCTGTTGATGGTAATTCAGATGCAAGTAACGTTAGTCAGAGTCTGTGCATGTTTAGTTATATTACAGTCCTTTAGAAAGTAGCTTCTTTTAAAGACCCCATCAAGCAATATATCAGCTGTTAAATCACTTCTCTTGACCAAACCAAATAACCGAACTACAGTTGAGATCTACTATAGTTCGGTTATTTGATTGACTTATTTTACTTTTGTCTCTTTATTGATTATCATTTTTCACTTGTTGCAGTTTCCAAATACGAACACTTAGTTCCAGTAAAAATGCATCGTCTGAATCAACTAAAGATAATTTTGTTAATGTTTCAATATTACGTAGACGATGTAATAATGATTGCCGATGTAAATTTAGGGCTCGGGCCGTTTGACTGACGTTTCCTTTATATTGATTATATGTTGAAAAAGTGTGGACAAGATCTGTCTGACGTTTTTGATCATAAATTAATAAATTATTTAAAGTCTGTTTCACAATATCCTTAACTTCTGGTTGATCAGATAAAGCCATTAACAATCGATCCACCTTCGTATCCTCATACATCGTTCGATTTCCGTAACCACCCTGTTCAATACCAATTTCAAGCGCAATTTTGGCTTTCCGATACGCATCTGAGAAGGAATAATCATCAATTTCTGGAGCTGCAATACCCCATGATATTACAATACCTTTCAACAACTCGCTTACACGACGTTCTACTTTATCTAAAAATTGATTAGCTATCTCCATATAAGCTTCTGGTGTTGCTTCTAAAAAGATGATTACTTTTCCAGCATCAAATGTCGTCATCGTTTTCACTGAAAATAATTCTCCAGCGTAAGTAATCTCCTTTTGAATGGCATAGTTTTGACTTTGTAAAGAAGAATTCTCTGATCGATCATTATCATATTGTTTAATAGCTTCACGATAATATAAATCTCCGACTAGACAAATATAATAGTACGTTAGGTCATATCCAAGTAAATCTGCTTTAGCAATTAAGTGATTGTCTTTGGCTACTTTCTGTTGCGCTAATTGTAAAACAAAATTATCTTTGAGTCGTACTTCAGTTAATTCAATTGCATTTTCTTTAACAAAGTATAAAGCGCATGCCGTTAATGCATGTTCTAATACATTCATTACAAACCACGAAAGTTGTTTTTTTTGTGTTGATTGCACCAATAAATACCCTTGTATCTTATGATTATTAATGACAGGGAGATAATAAATTGTTTGTTCCTTAACCTGATACGCTTCTAATAAATAATATAATGGATGTTCTCCCACTGATAAATCACTTTTACTAGTTTTTTCTTTATACTTTAATTCTGTTTGAAAAGGTGTTAACCACTCATTAGAAAAACTCCTGTTTGCTCGGATAGAAAACTGGTTATCACTAATAGCAAGTGGTAAGTGTACATATTTATATAAAACCTGCGCTATATCCTGTAATCCCTTGTCATTCAATACACAATTGACCAATTGCTGACGAACGATTTCCGCCTCTTCTCTTTCGTCTTGTTTATCCGCAGTAATTTTCTGCATAATATTTGCTACAATATCACCAAACCGAACTTCCCAGGGTATATCAATTAAAATTAAATGTGACTGATTTGCTATTTGCAATAGATTACTAGGTATATCAAATACATATCTACCCGTGGCAAAGGCTAAAACGGAAGCACCAGATTGAATAATGTCTTTAACAAATGTTTCTAAAGCTTCCGGATCATTTTTGCACCCAATACCTGTCGTTAGTACAAATTCATTTTTACGTACAAAATTCTCAACTGGCGACTCTATGACAGATACCCACTCAATATTATTTGTTACGAGATTAGTTTCTCCTGCTTTTATTGTTGAAGATTCAAAGATTGAAAGTTCCAATATTTCTTGTGCCAATAACCCCATTAACTTCACCCCACAAAAAGGAATAAGATGATCAGACGCTATTCTATCGCATCTTAATCATCTTAGTTACTGTTATTTTAACACCCCTTCATTTTACCAAATATTCAGATAATTAAAATTAAATTTATCCGTTAATTTTAATCTTTTTGAATTCCAAAGCGAGCATTGATTTCCCCTCTTAGCAATTCTTTTCGGCCTTTACGTTCATCTTTACGTTTCTTTTTCAGCATCTCTTGTCTAATTTCGTAAGTTTGTACGCCTTCTTCTCTTTTATTAGCAATATCGATTAGTTGTTCAACATCCGCAAATGAATATTTACGATTACCTTTCGGAGAACGATCAGGAAAAATCAATTTCCTTTCTTCATAATACCGAATTTGTCGTTCGGTTAAGCCGGTTAGTTCACTTACGACGCCAATCGTGATTACTTTCCTCTCCTTATATGAAGGATTGTCAATCATAATTTTCACCGCCAAACTTCTTTTGTGTTTGTATTTTAGTTATTTCTTCTATTATACACAGTTTAATCGGTTATCTATATAGTTATGTCATATTATCTAACAAACAACAGGTAAAATAAACTTCCAATCAGAGAAATCATCTATAGTAAGACCACCATTGTATATTTTTTGACATAAATCACATTATAAAAAGTATAAAAAAGGAGCTCATACGATGGAGACTTTGAAAGATGTATTTTTAGTATTGGGACGGATTATTACAATTTTGCCTTTATTACTTGGTGTTACTATTTTCATGGGGAAACGGGCTATTGGAGAGTTACCTGTGTTTGACTTTTTAATTGTGCTAACACTTGGATCAGTGGTTGGCGCAGATATTGCAGATCCGAGTGTAAAGCATTTCCCAACCGCTGTAGCTATTATGGGCATCGGTCTGCTTGAAAGATTTGTAGCGCATATTAAATTAACTAATCGAAAGATAGGCCGAGCATTGACCTTTGAGCCAACCATTGTCATTAAAGATGGACAATTTTTAAGAAAGAATATGAAAAAAATACGCTATTCTATTGATAATATTCTTCTAATGTTACGACAAAATGATGTTTTCTATACAGAAGATGTTGAACTTGGAATCATTGAAGCAAACGGTAAACTGAGTGTTTTTAGAAAAGCTGAAAAGGACACACCAAACCGTGAAGATTTCGGTATTTTAAAACAAACCGATAGTATTTCACTTCCTATTATAATTGACGGCAAGTTGTATAAGTCTGTTCTAACTAGTTTACAAGTTGATGAAGCTTGGTTAATTGAAAAGCTAGAAAGACAAGGTATAAATCAGATTGAAGATGCTTTCTTTGCTTCCTTAACAGAAAACCTTTCACTTTATGTCACGATGAATTGCACTGATTTAGAGGTACCTCCGCTATATCACTAATAGCATGTAATTAGACTCGTACTGTCTTACTGATTTTGGTATAGTGTAAGGGAAGGAGGCGTCACTCAAATGGAAATATCTATTACGCAACCAGCGGTAAAATGGTTTATAAATGAAATGGAATTAGAAACAGGAGATACGATTCGCTTTTTCGCTCGTTATGGCGGGCATGGGGGAATACACAAAGGATTTTCACTAGGAATATCTACTAATGCTGAAGCGAATAATCCAATTATGCAAATTGAAGAACAGGGAATTACTTTCTTTGTTGAAAAATCAGATGCTTGGTATTTCGACAATATGAATTTTCATATTAAATATTCACGTAAACTTGATGAAGTTGATTTTTTAATAGAGTAGTATGTTGAGCGGCTCGTTTCATAAAAACGGCCGCTTATTTCATGATTAAGCAAATGAGTATTGCTTTCTATTTATCCATAGATCGGATTTTTCTAGTTGACTTGCGATAGTAAAGAGCATGTCTTCTTTACCTTTTGCTGCGATAAATTGTACGCCCATTGGTAGACCCTCATTGGTTAGATAGGTCGGAACACTCATCGCTGGTTGGCCTGTTAAATTAGCTAATTGTGTATATGGCGTATAGGTTAAACTAGGTAAAAACATTTCATATACCAGCTTTTGTTGTTCTGTCATTGTTAATTGATCGATTACTTTTAACTTTTCTATTTGTGCTTTAGTATGCGTTAATTCTCCATTTTTAGGTGCTGGATGTGCATTTGTTGGTGTTACATAAAAGTCATATTTCTGATGAAATTGTGCCATTTGTAGCGCAGCACTATCCCAACCTGCAAGACTTTGGCTATAAGCTGCTGCAGACACCTTTTCTCCAGCCTTATGTAATACCCATGTAACGATCTCCATATCCGCTAACGTTAACTCTCTACCTAACATTTTCTCCAAATTGATAATAACATGATTCATTTCCCCACTGTTCATCAAATAATAATTTTTCATTAGTGCTGTTCCCTCGACTGGATTTTCAAGTTCTTCTACATGGTGGCCCTGACCTTCTAACCACTTGACAACTTTTTGAACCGCTTTTTTAGCATCTTCACTAACTGGGGTCCCTACTGGCGAAGCAGTGGTAAAAGCAATTCGATACGTTTGATCCGTTGGTTTACGAACAAGTTCTGAATAACTCCCATCATATAGAGGTGTTTGAAAGGCTGCCTCAGGCTGGATCGTTTGCAAGAGATCTAGGAGTGCAGCACTATCCCGAACGGAACGTGTTAATGCAAAATCAATCGACGCTCCTTGCCATTGTCTTCCTACACCTGGTCCTACTGGCGTTCTTCCTCTCGTAGGTTTGAGCCCAAATAGCCCAGTAAACGAAGCTGGGATACGAATTGAACCACCACCATCACTCGCACCAGCAACAGGTACAATTCCTGATGCAACTGCTGCGGCAGAACCGCCACTTGATCCACCTGAAGAGTGATTAAGTTTCCATGGATTACGTGTCATACCATATGTTTTAGGTTCCGTAATATTTTTTAAACCGAATTCAGGTGTGTTTGTTTGTCCCAAAAATAAAAAACCAGCTTCTCGTAATTTTGCTACGAGGTTTGAATCAGCTTTGGCTACATTGTTTTGCAATAATTTTGAACCAGAACTCAGCACCTCTCCTTTTATTGATTGGGAAATATCCTTTAATAACATAGGGACACCAAAGAATGGCTGATCTATTCTATCTTCGTTACGAGCTTCCCGATAAACCTTATCTTTTCGTGTCCGAATTACCGCATTTAGGTCTGGATTTACTTCTTCTAATCGACGGAATGCCACGTCTAGTAATTCTTTCTGCGAGACTTGTTTACTTTTAACTAGTTGCGCTAAACCAATCGCATCATTATCTTGGTATGTTTTTATATCCAATGCTGCACCTCCGGAATTTTTTCATCTTTTTCTAGTATAGCCAACTTCCGTTCAAAAGAAAAAGCACATGCCTATTAAGAAGGACATGTGCTTTTTAAGACTCCATTTATTTTACTGTTATCTGAGCTACTACTTTTTGATTAGTCGGTTCAACTGTATCACCCGGTATCCCAAAGTATGGCGTGCCATCTTGATTCCAAAACAGCCTTTGAATTCTACCATGACGATTATGGTCATACAATGGATTGCCTTCTACCTCTTTATATGGACGGGCATGATAAACCAATACATCAAATCCGTCTTCATCTACACTAAAGCTGTTATGACCAGGTCCATACTCACTTGTTTCATCACTTGATACAAAAACAGGTTCTGGTGTTTTAGTCCATGATGCAGGATCTAATAGATTACTATTTTCATCAGCAGTCAATAATCCCATTGCATAGCGATCATCTGTTGCAGCACCAGAATATGCAATAAACACTTTACCATTACGATGAATCATTGCTGGGCCTTCATTCACATAAAAGCCTGCCTGTTCCCAATCATATTCTGGAGTGGATAACAATACTTGTTTCTTAATTGTCCAAGGGTTTTCCATCTCTGCAATGTACATATTCGAGATTGTATCATTATCGACTTTTTGTGCCCAAACTAAGTACCGCTTATTATGATGCTCGAAAGTGGTTGCATCTAATGAAAAACTTTGAAATTCAGTATTTATTTGTCCTTTCTCTATCCAATTAGCCTCTAATGGATTAGCTCCGTCAGCTTCTAAAACATATGGTCGAATCTCCCAAACATCATCTTTTTCACCAGCCGCGAAATAAAGATACCATTTACCGTCAATAAAATGTAATTCTGGCGCCCAGATATGTTCAGACATTATTCCACTCTCATGTCTTTCCCAGACAGTTACCTCTTCTGCTTCAGGTAACTCCTCAATTGTTTTAGCACGACGCAATACAATTCGATCATATAATGGATAAGAGCCTGTAAAGTAATAATAGCCATCTGTATGTTTATATAAATACGGATCTGCACGTTTTTCAATTAGTGGTTTAGGAAATGTTTTTACTTTAAGAGTGCCCTCAACAGTAAATGAACCAGGACTTTTTAGATCGACAGCGTTTACATTTTCCCAATCAACCGGAAAATCTGCTTTAATTCCATTCTCTAACTCAACTTCAACATGCTTAGGTAATGTCGGTGATTGCCCTAATGCAATCGTTTCTTTACTAGTAGGTATTGTTTTTATTTGCATTTATTATCATCCTCTCACATAATCTGATTCTATTATAACAAAAACGTACTTATAAGTAACTAAAATTACCTAAATATTTTTTACATGTACGTATGTTTGTTTAAATGCATTATAAATATATTAAATAGGTAAATCCACATCATGAACTGAAAAATTAAGCCTTGGTGAACTTAAGAAGTCTTGCAATTAAAAGTTAAAATTAACCTCGTAGTCTTTTCGTTTTCATCTTACGAACTTGATAGAAACAGCGACATAACATACCGCTTTGGAAATATCCTCCGCTTTCCGTGGGCACGGCTTCAGCTAACTTAGTAAAGCAAAAAACGCTTTACTAAGTGGATCTTCAGCCCGTGCTGTTCCCACAGGAGTCTACGTAAATTTCCAAAGCTAGTTCAGATTCTACATGATGATTGCGTATGGAATAATGACACTTTAGTGAAAGATAAGCTTATCAATTGTTTATATTCTACATTACAATTACAGTTTTTCTTCAAACTAGCGGAGGAAGCACTAGGTTGAGGCTACTCGAATACTTTTTATTTTCATAATAGTTGGTGGCTACGAGACGAGTAACCATGGACGTTGAGTAAAAAAGAAAAAGGCCTCTTTTGGAGACCCTTAGACTTAGAATAAACCGACTGCATTCCCGCTTTCATCTACGTCCATTTTCAGTGCCGCTGGTTCCTTAGGCAAACCAGGCATTGTTAGTACATCGCCAGTTAGCGCAACAAGGAAACCTGCTCCAATAGATGGACGGAATTCTCTTACTGTTATAATAAAACCTTCTGGCCGACCTAGTAAGTTTGGATCATCTGATAAAGAGTATTGTGTTTTCGCCATACATATCGGCAGTTTATCCCAGTTATTAGCAATCATTTCTGTGATCTGTTGCTTCGCTTGCACAGTAAATTGTACACCTTCAGCACCGTAAACTGTTTTTGCGATCTTCTCAACTTTACTCTCAATTGAATCTTCTAATTTATAGAGATAATGAAAGTTGCTCTGTTTTTGTTCAATGATCTTAACAACCTTTTCAGCAAGTTCTAATCCACCTGCCCCGCCATGTTCCCAAACCTCAGTTAATGCAACAGCGACACCTTGTTCTTCACACCATTCCTTAACATAGGCAACCTCTGCCTCTGAATCCGTAATAAAACGATTAATCGCTACGACAAATGGTAGACCAAACGCTTCGATCGTTTCCATATGTTTTTTTAGATTTTTCATTCCAGCTCGTAATCCTACAATATCTTCTTTCTTTAATTCTTCTTTATTAACGCCTCCATGCATTTTCAGCGCGCGAATAGTCGCAACAATTACCACAGCATTAGGATCGAGCTCCCCAATTCGGGCTTTAATGTTTAAAAATTTCTCCGCACCAAGATCAGCACCAAAGCCAGCCTCCGTGACAACAAAGTCACCAAGTTTACTTGCCATCCTTGTAGCAAGTAAACTATTACAACCATGCGCAATATTGGCAAAAGGACCGCCGTGGATAATCGCAGGTGTATTCTCAAGCGTTTGTACGAGGTTCGGCATAATTGCTTCTTTTAATAGCAAAGTTAATGCACCTGCCATACCTAAGTCCTCAACGGTTACAGGAGTACTATCTGATCGATAACCCACAACAATTTTAGCCAATCGACGTCGCATATCTGCTCGATCTTTTGCTAAACAAAAAATTGCCATTATCTCTGATGCTACCGTAATATTAAATCCATCTTCTCTTGGTATACCTTGTTTTGGACCACCTAAACCAACAACAACATTACGTAATGCGCGATCATTTAAATCAACAACACGTTTCCAAACAATACGACGTGTGTCTATTTCACATGTATTCCCTTGAAAAATATGGTTATCAATAAAGGCAGATAAAGCATTATTAGTAGCAGTTATAGCATGAATATCACCAGTAAAGTGCAAGTTAATATCCTCCATAGGGATTACTTGAGAATATCCACCACCACTTGCTCCACCTTTAAGACCCATTGTCGGTCCTAATGAAGGTTCACGTAATGCAACAATAGCTTTATGCCCAGATCGATTAAGCGCTTGACCTAATCCAACGGTAACAGTTGACTTGCCTTCACCAGCTGGTGTCGGATTAATAGAAGTTACCAATATTAATTTACCGTCTTTTGTATCTTTGAGTCGATCCAATACAGAAAGTGAAAGTTTTGCTTTATATTTACCATAGGGCTCCCATTCCTCATCCTGTAACCCAAGATTTGTAGCAATCTCTGTAATTGATTTAATCTTTGCTTGGCTAGCTATCTCAATATCTGTTGGCACATCTGTTGGCACATCTATCTTCTTTTTCATCAACTCAACTCCTATATTTCATAGTAATCACTATGTGAAATTATGAACGAATTAATTATGATTATACCAAATCTAATCGTTTATGTGCATATACTATACTTAAACAAAAAATAGCCTCTAACTACTTTTAACAGTGCATTAGAGGACTTCTTATACTTTTATTGTATTTGTTTCTCTTCAACAAATTTACGCATCCGCTTCATTGCAGTATCCAATTGTTTCATCGAAGTTGCATAAGAACAGCGTACATAACCTTCTCCACTCTCACCAAATACACCGCCTGGAACAACAGCAACTTGTTGCTTCTGTAATAATTCCTCCGCAAAATCTTCCGAGCTCATCCCGGTTGACGTTACAGATGGAAATACATAAAAAGCTCCACCAGGTAAATGACAAGAGAGTCCCATGTCTTTTAGTGCTTTAACTACAAAGTTTCGTCGTTGCCTGTAACTTGTTTTCATTTCCAGCACACTACTTCTACCATTTCGCAATGCTTCTAATGCACCATGCTGCGCCATAGTAGGTGCACACATAATCGTATATTGATGAATCTTTGTCATTGCTTCTATAATTTGTTTCGGGCCAGTTGCATAACCTAAACGCCACCCAGTCATTGCAAACGCTTTTGAAAAACCAGAGATTAAAATGGTTCGTTGTGCCATTTCTTTTATAGCGGCAAAACTTGTAAATGTTTCGTCATACGTTAAATCTGCATAAATTTCATCGGAAATAACAATAAAATCATGCTTCTTTGCAAGCCTTGCAATTTCCTCCATCTCTTGTTTGCTTAAAACAGCTCCTGTTGGATTATTAGGACTACAAATCATTAACGCTTTTGTACGTGGTGTAATCGCCGCTTCCATTTGACTTGCTTGGATTTTAAATGCATATTCCTCTGTTGCATTTACTGTGATCGGAACTCCACCAGCTAAACGTACAGCAGGGACATAAGAAACAAAGCTCGGCTCCACAACAATTACTTCATCACCAGGATTTAATATCGCTCGCAATGCCACATCAATCGCCTGGCTAGCACCTACCGTAACGAGGACTTGATTTTCCGGATTGTATTCCAACTCATATTCTGTTTTTAAAAATTTGCTAATTTCTTGTCTTAACTCGAAAAGACCCGCATTTGCAGTATAAGAAGTAAACCCGCGTTCAAGTGAATGGTAACTAGCTTCAATTACATTCCATGGTGTGACAAAATCAGGTTCTCCTACACCTAATGAAATAACATTCTCCATTTTTGAAGCCAAATCAAAAAAACGTCGGATTCCAGAAGGCTTTAATTGATCGACATGGTGTGCAACATATGATTTCTCTTGTGTTTTCATGGCGATACCATCATCCTTCTATCTTGATCATCATCTTCTTCAAAAATAATGCCATCATGCTTGTATTTCTTCAATACGAAATGCGTAGTTGTTGAAACAACGCTATCTAATGTTGATAATTTATCTGATACAAATCGACTAATTTCCATCATTGTTTTACCTTCTACTGAAATCGATAAATCATAAGCACCAGACATCAAATAGAGGGCTTTTACTTCAGGAAATCGATAAATGCGTTCGGCCACTTTATCAAAACCAGTTCCTCTTGTTGGGGTCACCTTAACATCTATCATCGCTGTAACACCATCATACTCCAATACTTTTGCCCAATTAACTAAAGTTGAGTATCCTAAAATAGCACTTTCTTTTTCGAGTTTTTCCATCATTTCTTTCGTTTTATCAACATCCAAATCAAGCATACTTGCAATAGTTTCTACTTCTAAACGGCCATTTTTCTCTAAAAGTTTTAATAATTCTATTTCCTTCTCTTCCATGCTGTCCACCTACTTTTCTATGCTTTTCAATATTAAGATTATTTTGATAATTATAGCTAATCGTACTACAAAAGTACGATTAGGTAAATAACCAATTAACTACGATTCCATTTTACTATGTTCTTGCATATTCTAACAGTGAATAATTACTCAGGAGGAGCAAACTTAATGAAACTATCCTATACTGATATGGTTGCAATGTTTGGTATTGGCGGTGCCCACCCTGGAGGTCTGGGGATTATAAAGCAATGGGTAAAAAGGGTAAATCCAAATCCTCATCAAAGAATCTTAGATATTGGGTGTGGTACTGGACAAAGTTTACTTTATCTCGCCGAGAATACAGCAAGTCAGATCGTTGGAATTGACCAAAATGTATTGATGCTAGAAAAATCCTCTCAACGATTAAAACAGCATCCTCATGTTAACATCATACAGGCAAACGCAGAGGACTTACCTTTTCCTACACAATCAATTGATCATATCATTTCCGAATCAGTTACAGCTTTCACCAAAATTAAAGTTGCATTAAAAGAATACCAACGTGTACTGAAACATAACGGAATTCTAACGTTACTTGAAATGACGTCCAATCGCCAGTTAACTCCTGCTATACAAGATGAGATCAAACAATTTTATGGTGTTACCGCATTAATGACTGAAGAAGGTTGGATCAATGCGTTAAAGGAAACAGGTTTTAAATCTATTGAAGTTGAAAAAATCCCTGATTCTTTAGAAGCAGTGATTGATTTTGATCTAAACCAATCGATTGACCCTGCATATTTTGATTTAATGGCTAATCATTACAACTTAACAGAAAAGTATAAAGATGATTTAAGCGCACGCTTATATTACTGTCGAAAATAATCCTATAATTGAAAAGGAGGTAATATACCATTGGGGTGATTCAAACTAATAAATGGTTACAAAATTATTTAGCAACTAAAACAGGTAAATTTCCCGAGAACTTTGTTGTTCATATGGACACACTATGTGATCCGTTAGTTGCTTACTTTATAGATACAGATGCCCAAACAATTCAATGGCACCTTCTTCAACACGGCCTATTCTATCCTGATCCCCATGATAAACATACTATCCTTGCGATGTTTAAAAATGATTACTGGGGAATAGTTGAAGAACAATTTAATTCACTAAAACAAAGATGGAAAGGACCTGAAGTTCCGGTATTTCTTTTCCCATCGGACTTTACCAACAATCGTCTACAAGAAGAGTTTAGCGGCCTTTCTGGATTAAGCTATCCAGATAAAGTTTTTTTATTTATTAAAGATGATACCTCTCCCAAAAAACTAGAAGCTTTATTGACACATGAATATAGCCATGTTTATAGATTGCAATATAAGCCATTAAAAGATAAAACACTTAACTTATCTGATGCCATTGTGTTAGAAGGTATTGCAGAAATTGCTGTGCAACAATTAGTTGGCAATACCTATTTATCAAAGGCTACTGGCCTTTATACAAAAGAAGAAGCGCAATTCTATTGGAATGAATGGATAAAACCTAATCAACATCTTGTTAAAACAAACCTTCAACATGATCAATTAATGTACGGTGGAGAAGACATACCTAAATGGGCTGGTTATAACGTAGGGTTTCATCTTGTTAAAAATTATATGGAGAACAACAACATATCTTTGTTAGAGCTATTACAGATGCCCACAGATACTATCATTGAAAAATCTGCGTTCGACAAAAATGTGCGCTAGCCACCCGTCACCTATCCTATACAAATTCTATACTCCTGTCATATAGTATACTAACTCGGCAGGAAAGGAGTTTGCTTATGTCTCATTATCACAATCTTTGTAATAAAAACATTGGTCGTCCTGTATGTATTCGCACGATAGACGGTAGAGAGCACCGCGGTGTTATTCATCGCGTTAATGCTACACACGTTTATTTACAACCTATGCCTTCTAATAACCTTGGTGGATATGGTTATGGATTTTGGGGTCCAGGTGCTGGATTTGGATGGGGCGTTGCCCTTGGTTCAATCGCAACGTTAGCAGTACTACCATTATTCTTCTGGTAATATACCCTTTATGTATAACGAGGTAGGACTGTTTGTCCCGCCTCGTTTTTGTTACGTCTCAACTACCGCGATAAATTTGATAACCCCACGGTGATACCAATAACGGTATATGGTAATGCTCTTCCTTATTCGTAACGACAAAGCGAACCGGAATCTCTTCAAGAAAATGTGGTTCTTCTAAATCCATTCCTTTCCTTCTAAAATAGGAACCAATATAAAAGACTAATTCATATTGTGCTTGCTGTAATTCTGCTGTAGTTAATAATGGACTATCTAAACGGCCATCAGCATTTGTAACAACACTTTTGCGTATTGCCTTTATATTATTAGCTACAATTTCATATAATTCTATTTTAACATTATTTGCTGGCTTTCCATGTGTTAAATCTAATATATGCGTAGTTAATCCCGCCATTGGTAATCTCCTTTACTATGATTGCTTGATTTTCTCTTTTAACCGTAAGAAGGCAATTTTATTTATTTCTGTTAATGCTATTTCAAACTCTTCCTCTTTGGGTTGTAGGAATCGTTTTTCCATCGTTTGATAAATAATTGACTTATCCATACCCTTAACAGCAATAATAAATGGAAATCCGAATTTATCCATATAGGCTTTGTTTAATTTTAAAAAGGAAGCTAATTCATTCTCCGTTAAATCTTGCAAGCCTGCACCCTGCTGTTCCTTAGTCGATGCATCACTCATCTTTATTTTATTTCCTAAATTTGGGTGCGCGCGCATTAATTCCAGCTTTTCTTGTTTTGGGACATTTCCTACCACTTCCGACATTCTCTCAAATAATTGGTCAAAAGACGCAAACGGACGAAATACCTCCACTTTCTTTGCAACCCACGGTGATTTTTCAAAGATGCCACCTAACAATTCAATAAAATCCTCATTTGATAATTGATTGACTTCCTCTATTTGCAGCATTTGCTCATCTCCCCCACCAGATACGGATAATCTCTCTTAGTTTATACTATTACTACTATCTTATAGACAATTCTGAAAATAGTCATTGTCTATTACATACAATAGACAATCTTTTTATTGATCGTATTATACAATCGACCCTCAAAAAGGTTTGCTTATAACTCTAAAATGGTTTGCATCCGCAATGCTAAACGTACACGCAAGGAAAAATCCGGGTCTGTGAGAGGATGCCCGATAATTTCCTCGCACTTTTCTAATCGATAAACAACTGTATTACGATGTACATATAATTGTTTCGCAGTCTCAGAGATTTGGCAATGAGATTCCAAATAAACAAACAATGTTTGTAACAACGTTTGGCGATCATGTTGTGTCGGTTTAGCTAGGTCTTTTAATGTATTATGATAAAAGTCTACTAAATCATTTTCAGGTAGCATGCGTAAAAGCTCCAGTACATCCTTTGTTTGATAATATTGCATAAATCCTTTTTTTCCCGCTAATTGTCCAGCTTTCAGCGCATCTTGTGCTTCTGTGAAACTTGCTTTCACTTGAATGAAACCACGTGCTAAATTGCTAATACCAAAAGAAAGTAAATGATCAAATCGATCTAATATCTTTGTTTGAATGGTAGTTAACGCTTCTGTAATAACTGTATTTATTTCCATATGCACAGCATCTGCTTCAAATAACAAGACTACCAAATCACCTCTTGTAAAAAGATGTATCGATAATGGTAAACCGTCTAATTCTTCTTCGATAAATTCATAGATGGTGTCCATTTTACGTTGATTACTTGTAAAACTTTTTGTAGAGCCTAATTTATCAACTTTTCCTATAGTACATAGATAATAACTATCACTTTGTAGTGCAAATTCCTTTGCACGATTCAATGCCTCTTGATCTGAAGTAAAGCGATTTTCTGTAAAGTGAAAGAAAAATTCATTTCGGATTCTACGTTCATAATGCTTCAATGCATTTTCCTTCATCAATTCGAACGAAATAACATTAGCAGCTTGTTCTAATGTCAACATTTCTGCATGATGATCTGGACGAACATGTCCAAATATAATCAAATAGCCAGCTATTTTTTCATACGTATAAACAGCAGAAACCGTATACGTTTGTTTCTTTTCCATAGTTGAAAAGGTAAACAAAGAAGTTTTTGGAAAATATGCACTTAAATTATTTGAATAAAAATTGTCTATCACTTCACTTATTACATCACTTTTCTCTGAGCTAGCAATTGTTTTTCCGTAAGGATCCACAAGAACCACGGGAGAACGAATTAATTCTGTTACATGCAGCAATAATTTTTGAATGCCTTTTCCACTCATAATATGATCAGAAAATTGCTTATGCGTATCCAATGCAAACCTTAGCTCATCTGTTCTTTTATCCAAAATACTACTTAATGTTTGATTAACAATATCCCCAAGTGATGTATCTATTGGTAATTCAATAATAGGAAACTTCAACTCGTTAGCAAGCGCTTTCACTTCATTTGGGATTTCCATTAAAAATCGCTGTGTTTTAATCCCTAAAGCAGCACAGCCTTTTTTATCCATTGCAACAATTAAATCTAACAGAAGTTGTGGGTCATCTTTTACATGATAAGCTGTAGTTACCAATAACTCATTTGGCTTCAAATAATTACTTATATCAGGAGCATCCATCATATTAACATGTAAGATCTCATTTTCTTCCCCATCTAATCCCGCAATGATACTACAACCAGCTAAGGCCGGAATTTTCAAAGCTTCAGCTATATTCATATCAACATCTCCTTAAATATAAAACGTAACCGTATAGGTATAATTATCTATTCTATCACAATAGTTTGAACTTTTGTTTATTCTGCATAACAAATTAGCCTTATTAGCACATTATTGCTAATGAACAAAAGGAGACATATTGGTAAACTACATATTAAAGGCTTAATTGCTAGTTGAACCCTCCAGTGTAATAGCGTGCTTATACGCTCGTTTCCTTTGTGGAGGTCATACGATATATAGAATAGGAGGCCATATAATTGGTTATCAAATCAAGCCACGAAGTAAAAGTTACAGATGTGGAACAGATGGTTAAGTGGTTAGCTTCTTTCGGGCAATCAGCTGAGGGTGGTACTAATCGTTTATTATATAATGAAGCATGGATCGAGGCACAACAAGAATTAGAGCAAACAATGCAAGGTTTCGGATTAGCAACACATTTCGATGCGGTCGGAAATTTATTCGGAAAATTAGCTGGTACCAACACAGAAGAAAAAGCAATTATAACAGGCTCCCATATTGATACCGTTACAAACGGTGGTGTCTATGATGGCGTTTACGGTATTATAGCAAGTTTACTAGCGACGCAACGTTTGTATCAACGCTATGGATCACCTAAGAAAACGATTGAAGTCCTTTCCTTATGTGAAGAAGAAGGAAGTCGTTTCCCTATTACTTTTTGGGGATCCGGTAATATTACTGGAAAATATCAGATAGAAGATGGCGAGCGCATTAAGGATAACGAGAACACCATTTTGTTAGAAGCAATGAACAATGCAGGCGTTGCAAACAAAAATCAAAAATCAGCTTATCGTAACGATATTGCTTGCTTTATCGAATTACACATTGAACAAGGAAAGGTTCTCGAAAGTACGAATAAATCAATTGGTGCAGTTAGCCATATTGTCGGACAACGCCGCTTCGCTATCAACGTTATTGGAGAAAGTAATCATGCGGGTACAACCCCAATGCCACTCCGTAGAGATGCAATGGCCATAACCGCTGAAATCATTCATTTTATTACCGTTGAAGCAAAATTATTTGATCCCGATCTGGTTGCTACAGTTGGACAATTAAACACAAAGCCGAATACCTCAAACGTTATTGCAGGTGAAGTAGATTTCAGTCTTGATATAAGACACTTTGATGAGACCATCTTAGATCAATTTTATCAGAAACTCACTTTATTTATCGAAGAACTAGCAAACCTTCATAAAATGGAGATAAACTGTTCTCAATGGTTAAACGCAAAACCTGTTGCAATGGACAAGGAAATGACGAAATTGGTGGAGGAAATCGCCACGGAACAATCAATTCCGTATAAATCAATGATTAGTGGGGCTGGACACGATGCACAAATGTTCGGCAAATTTTATCCTACTGCCTTAATTTTTGTCCCAAGTAAAGATGGTATTAGTCATTCACCAAAAGAGTTTACAAGTAAAAAAGATTTAGAGAATGGTGTTGATATATTAACTGAACTTTTATATCGACTAGCTTATTAATAGGAGGAAAAACAAATGACTTATCACGAATTAAATATGCCACTCCGTACCATTATGACTCCTGGACCAGTTGAAGTTGATCCACGTGTGCTTCGCGCAATGGCAACACCAATTGTTGGTCAGTTTGATCCTTCCTTCACATCTGCTATGAATGAGGTAATGGGTATGTTACGGGAAGTTTTCCAGACTGAAAACCAATGGGCTTTTCCTGTTGATGGCACATCAAGAAGTGGCATCGAAGCTCTTCTATGTAGCGTTATCGAGCCTGGTGATAAAGTATTAGTTCCGATTTTCGGTAGATTTGGCCACTTACTTACTGAGATTTGTGAACGCTACGGTGCAGAAGTTCATACGATGACATGCCCCTGGGGAGAAGTTTTCAACCAAACTGATATCATTGAATTTATCAAGAATATTAATCCGAAAATTGTTGCGATTGTACATGGAGAAACATCAACTGGGTGTATGCAACCGCTTGATCAAATTGGAAAAGCATGCCGAGAATTAGACGCTTTATTACTAGTTGATGCAGTCGCCTCAATTGGCGGTGTCGAGATAAAAGTGGATGAATGGTATATTGACGGATTAATAGGCGGAACACAAAAGTGTCTATCTATCCCCTCAGGCATGGCACCGATAACATATAATAATAGGATAGAAGCTGTTCTTAACAAACGAAAGAAAGTTGAAAGTGGCATAGCAACAGAAGAAGACCGACTTCAAGAAGCTAACAACACAAGCAGCTTTATTAAAAGTAATTACTTAGATGTAAGCATGTTACAAGATTATTGGGGTCCGCGTCGTTTAAATCATCATACAGAAGCCACTTCGATGGTTTACGCACTTCATGAAGGCCTAAGAATTGTTTTAGAAGAAGGATTAGAAACGCGATTTGCACGTCACAAAGAACATGAAAAAGCACTTATTGCAGGTATTAAAGCAATGGGATTAGAATTATATGGTGATCCTTCTTGTAAATTACCTACCGTTACTTGTATTACTGTACCAAATGGTATCGATCCTGAATCCGTGCGGAAAATGTTACTTGACCATTTCGGTATTGAAATCGCGAAATCATTCGGTCCACTAGAAGGCAAGATCTGGCGTATTGGTACAATGGGCTATAGCTGTCGAAAAGAAAACATCTTAGCTGTACTGAGTGCATTAGAAGCTGTTTTAGTTCGTCACAGTGCTCCAATAAAAGTCGGAAAAGGTTTACAGGCCGCGCTTGATGTCTATCAAGCAGAAAGCATCGTAACATCTTAACATTGGAGGAAAATTAAATATGGAGATACTTGATTTATTAATTAGAAACGGCAATGTTGTTTTAGCTGATCGCGTTGAAAATCTTTCCATCGGTGTAAAAGATGGAAAGATTGTTCAAATTGAAAAGAAAATTGATAAAGAAGCAATAAAAGTCATTGATGCTAATGACTTATACGTTTTCCCTGGAATGATTGATGTTCATGTTCACTTTAACGAACCAGGCCGAACAGATTGGGAAGGTTTTGAGACTGGTTCCAACATGCTTGCCGCGGGAGGAATTACAACTTTTTTTGATATGCCTTTAAATGGTATACCATCAACAATTACTCTAGAGGCTTTTAAAGAGAAAAATGCAATCGCAAATAAGAAAGCCCGGATTGACTTTAAACTATGGGGGGGCCTTGTGCCAGGGAATTTAGATCAGCTAGCTGCCCTTTCAGAAGCAGGCGTAGTAGGTTTCAAAGCCTTTTTATCCGCATCTGGAAATGATGAATTTGAAGCAGCAGACGATTGGACATTATTAGAAGGCATGCGAGAGATTGCTGCCCAGAATAAAGTATTAGCACTTCATGCAGAAAGTAGAACAATTACTGACTTTTTAACAAAAGAAATGAAACAAAAAAACGCCACAACAGCCATAGACTATAGTACAACAAGGCCTATCATTGCCGAAGTTGAAGCAGTGGAGCGTGCGCTTGCGTACGCAAAAGTGACAAGTTGTGCGCTGCATTTTGTACACATAAGTAGCGCTGCTGCAATCGATAGAATCGAACAAGCACAGCTCAATGGATTAGATGTCACGGTCGAGACTTGTCCACATTATTTATTATATAACCAAGATGACTTAGTAAACAAAGGTGCAGTCGCCAAATGCGCTCCACCACTTCGAGAGGAAAACGAGCGACTACGTTTAATAGAAAAACTACGCGAAGGGAAAATTGATATGATTAGTTCCGATCATTCTCCAGCTCCTTTCGATTTAAAAGATCCTTCTCAGTATGATTTATTACATGCTTGGGGCGGTATTAGCGGCGGACAGTTTTCACTTATGGCGATGATAGAGCTCGCTCAGCTGTATCGCATACCTTTTGAAGAAGTAGGGAACTGGTGTGCCTTTAATCCTGCAAAACGCTTTAAACAACACCGTAAAGGAGCAATCGAAGTTGGGTATGACGCAGATATAGCTATTGTTGATTTGAACAAAGAGACCATTGTAAAGCCCGATAACTTCCTGGCTAAACATAAAGAAACACTTTACATGGATCGTGTTTTCCCATGCAAAGTTATCGAGACATTTAGCCGCGGCAATTCTGTTTATTCAACTGATTTAACAGAATAAGTTTGATAGATTCCTTGTAATTTTTTTGATTTGAAAACATCCTATATGATAGAAATTGCGACGCAGTGAAAATTTCTTACTCGCTTATCAAATGAAATTGACGACACTCCCTTTCCGCAGGAGTGTCGTCAATTTCATTTGATACACTAGTTTAAATTAAAAATACTACACTATGATGTGTATTGAAGTTAATTCAATTTTATTAACAGAAGCTAATCAATTAATTAATCTAGTCGAGGAAGCAAATGGTTTCGATGAAACAAAGTTTTTAATAAAAATAGCCTTTTGGTAATATAGCTAACACCACTAGACTAAAGCAGCTTTTTTATCTACATTGCATACAGTGTTTTCCAGTAAATCAAAACCTGTCACTTTACAGCCAGGTACATCCCCTTTGCGAATCGTTACTGATCCAGGTGTTCCTGTCATGATAACGTCTCCTGGGTTAAGTGTCATAATTTTCGAGAAGAAAGATACAATAAACCATGGAGAATACATCATATTAGCAATTGTATTTTTATGAACAACATGATCATTCAATAACGTTTGCACTTCGATCTTATCAATATCAGCAAATTCATCTCCTGTGATCAACTCACTTCCCAAACTGAAAAAAGTATCAAAGCTTTTTGCGCGTTGCAAGTAAAGCGGATCCTCGGCACGGATATCTTGGGCCGTCATGTCTAATGTAGAAGTGAAACCAGCTACATAAGAGGAAGCATCTATATAACTAACATCCTTACATGTTTCACCAATAACAATTGCTAGTTCAGCTTCTGCAGTAACATGGTTAGATACAGACGGTAATTCAATCCCTTCATTTGGACCGATGAGACTACTCGTAGGCTTCATGAAAAATACAGGATTTAATTTAGGCGCACCACCCGACAATTCCATTGCTTTTGCAACATAATTCATACCAATACCTAAAATTTTACCTGGCGAACGATATAATGTTGCTCGTTTAGCTCCACTTACACTTTTAAAGACATGCTCATGAATCTGTTCTTTGCCATATGATTGATACCATTGTTTTATATCTTTGAACTGATCAGCTTTTAAAATAGCATCCACTGTATGTTCCCAATTCTCATTAATAGCTTCACTAATTGTTTTAATTAAATAATAGTTTTCATCTTCGGCAATTGCCGCTTCTTCTTTTCCGTTATACTCCAAGGTAACTAGCTTCATCATTACACCTCCAAATTTTCTGCTTTACTTGCTTGCGTAAAAATAGTTTGCAACAAATTCTAATAACCGTCGATCTTGTCCGCGATTAGCAATTAGTGATAACCCGATCGGATTACCTTCTATTTGAGCAACCGGAATCGTAACTTGAGGCAGTCCAGACAAACCTGCAATACAAGTCAACTGCATTGCCCTTCCTCGATAATCATTTAATGCTTCACTCGGCATATCTTTCAAAGGGGCTGGACCCGGTGCGGTTGGAATAGCTAGTATTCCATCTTTTCCCAACAAGACATTCATTTGCTTTTGAATCTGCAATTGACGTTCTAGCGCTCTATCAAAAGTGCTCTGCGAGATTTTACTTGCCATAGCAAAACGCTCTTTAATTCCTGGCCCAAAATACGGATCTTCTTTTTCAATCCAAGGACCGTGCTCTGTCCAAATTTCTTTTCCTTGTAGTGTTTTAAAAATATCTGCCCATATCTCCAATCCCTCTACAGAAATTTCTTCTTCAACTAGCTTAGACACCGACTGATCTAGAATTTCTAAACCTTCTGATAATGATTCCTTAATAGTATCATCTACCAAATTCCATGGTTCACCACCAAAAATCAGTTTTTTAAATGGTGACGTATTATCCTCGTCATTAGTAAAAGGCAAGATCGCTTTACCAATCGTCTGTAACAGAATTGGATCACGTGTCATCCAACCAACCGTATCAAAGCTTTTTGCTAGTGGTATCACACCTTTTAAGGAAACTGATCCATGTGTCGGTCGAAATCCAAATATTCCACAATAGGATGATGGGATCCGAACAGAACCACCTGTATCTGTTCCTAATGCAAAATCGACTAGATTGGCAGCCACCGCAACCGCTGAACCACTAGAAGATCCCCCAGGTATGCGATTAGGAGCTTTAGGATTAACAGGTGTACCATAATGATGATTTTCGCCATTCAGACTATACATAATCTCATCTGTATGTGTTGTACCTTTTAACGTCGCGCCTTCTAAAAGTAATCTTTCTATGACTTCAGCATGTTCCTCAGCAGGCTTATGCGTCCGATACCAATCAGGATTCCCAGCTGTATTTAAATATTTTTTAATTGCAAAAACGTCTTTTACGGAAAAAGTTAAATCATCTAAATTACCATTCCCGCTCGGTTTTAACTCAAGGTTACTTTTTACGTATGCTTGATGTAAATCTTTCATCGGTATCAACTCACCTTCCACCTTGTAGTTACTTACGTTTGAGCAACCACTCTTTGTACTGCACGAATAATCCCGCCATAACCTGTACAACGACATAAGTTACCGGATAACGCTGTTTTAATTTGTGTTTCGGTTGGATTAGGTGTCTCCTGGAGCAATGCCTTTACAGCCATTACCATACCAGGTGTGCAATAACCACATTGGTAACCACCCTCTTCTAAAAATGCCTGTTGAACTGGATCGATATCCTCTTGGGTACTTAAGCCTTCAACTGTCGTAATAATAGCTTCATCGACTTGATAAGCCATCACTAAACACGAATTGACTAAGGCGCCATTTATCATAACCGAACAAGCACCACAACGTCCTATCCCACAAGAAATTTTCGTTCCAGTTAAATTCCATTCATCACGAAGTATATCAACTAACCGAATGGTTGGATCCACGTCAACCTGCTTATGTTCACCATTTACTGTCACAGAAATAGAAACAGCACGATTCTCTTTTTCTCTTATACGTTCACTTGTTCCCATTCGGTTTCACTCCTTTTATGTGCTGCAAATAAAATTTCTTCAGAAGAGACTGGTAAGCGATTAACCCTGTAGCCTATTGCATTATGAATTGCCTGTGCAATGGCTGGCGCAACTGCCACCGTACCTATTTCTCCAACTCCACGAGGACCGTAAGCATCCCCTTTTTCTAAATTTTCAATAGCTGTCGTTTCCATAGAAAAAGGAACATCTTCAATACTCGGAATTAAGTAGCTATCTAAGTTTTTCGTTACATAATGCCCTTTATCTATAATCGCATCTTCCATTAATGAATAACCTAATGCCATTACTCCTCCACCCTCAATTTGTCCGACATATCCCATTTGACTAACAACAGGACCTGCCGCAATTGATTGGTCTAGATCAATCATTTTGACCTTTCCGGTTAAAAGATCAATTTCAACTTGAGCAAAAGTTGCTCCAAACGTATATAGGTAATGTCCACCATCTACTGGATCAGGCGTTGTGGGAAAGTCAAAATTAGTCGTAACAACAAACTCTTCTGTTGGCGCTTGTAAAACAGCTTCTTGATACGTCATGATGCAATTTCCACTCGTATCAAAAACACCTCCATGACCTAAGCACAATTGCTCAACAGGAACATTCTTTATTTCACTAACTAAACGCAGGATCTTTTCTTGAAAAGCTGGTTTCATTTTGCGGATAGCCGTCCATACCATACTCGTTCCACGTGATGCTGTAGTTGACCCTGAAGAGGGAACTAAGTTTGTATCCCCAATTACGATCTTTAAATCATCAACTTTACAACCTAGTTCTTCTGTTACAACTGTTTCAATAACACTCAAAATCCCTTGTCCAGCCTCTTCAAAACCAAATGCTATTTCAATTTTACCTTCTTTATTTAATCGTATTCTCCCACCAGCTGGATCTAATCGACCATAACCTAAGCCGCCTCCATGCATCACGATGGCAGTTCCCATTCCTCTTACTTTCCACTTATTTTCCGGGAAATTAGCTACAGCCCTTTTTTTCTCCAAATGTTTTTTTATCGATTGCAGGGTATCTGCCATACCGTTAGTTGCCACTATACGATGACCCATCGGTCCGAGGTCTGTCTTATTTCTAATATTAAGTTGTCGAATCTCTAATGGCTCAAGGCCGACTTTGTCTGCTAATCGGTCAAGTTGGCCCTCCAACGCAAAGGTAATTTGATTACCACCAAACCCTCTAAATTCACCAGCCACTCCGTTATTTGTGAAAACTGATAATCCGTTTGTTTCTATGTGATCTATCATATACGGTCCTGCTGCATGTTCAACAGCAAAGTCTAAAATAGCGGGGCCTAGAGTTGAATAAGCACCAGTATCCGCTAAAATATCTACTTGATGGGCTACTAGTTTTCCAGTTTTGTCGACACCCGTCTTCATCTTTATTCGCATTGGGTGTCTTTTTATTCCAGAAATAACAGATTCTTGTCTTGTTTGATGTATCTTCACAGGACAACCAGTAGCGATCGCTAATAATGCACCATACGGTTGTACATTCAATTCATCTTTTCCACCAAAGGAACCGCCCATCGGACTGGATACAACTCGTATATCCTCCTCTTTCATTGCTAAAATACGTGCTAATTGAAAACGGTCTTTATAACCATGTTGCGTCCCCATATAAATGCTAAGTTTTCCATCATCTTCTGGGACTACAACGCCACCCTCCGTTTCCATATAGGCATGCATTTGGCGCGGTACATTATAAGTCTCTTCAACAATAAATTCACATGTTTCGAATCCTTCTGTTACATCACCTTTTTTATATCCCGCACGATGCAGTAGATTGCCATCCGGATGCAGTTTTGGTGATTCTTTAGACAATGCTTTTTCGGGATCATCAAGTATGGGAAGTTCTTCATACGTTACTTCAATCAACGTCAAAGCATATTCTGCAATTTCAAGAGATGTAGCAGCTACAGTTGCAATCGCATCTCCAACATAACGAACGAACTCTGAACATAGAACCGGTTGATCAGGCGTCACAATACCATATCCATTTAATCCTTGAATATCTTTATGCGTCACAACCGCTTTTACCCCAGAAAGTTGTTCCGCACGTTTTGTATCAATAGCTAGTATTCTTGCATGTGGATATTTGCTACGTAGTATTTTTCCATATAACATACCTGGGAACGACAAATCTGTTAAGTATTGCAATTTTCCAGTGACTTTCCCTTTTCCATCTGGTCGAATTCTTTTTTTACTTTTATAAGATTCCTTCTCAATCATTCGTTATCCTCCCTTTGCAGATCGATTAACTTCTCCAGTTCCGAAACAATCAAATTTGCAACAACGATCTTTCGATATTCTGGTGAAACAAACGGGTCTGAGACAGGTTTAAATACATCTTGTATCTTTTGATGAACAGTGCCTAGCAACTGGGTATCTAGCATATTCTGCGTGACTATTGCTTCGACAGCGGTTAATCTTATTGGTTTTGTGGCACCACCACCGGCTGCTATATATATATATTCCACTCTACCCTCTAAACTTAATCCGATAGATAAGGCAACCGTTACTAGAGAAGGAATAAACGATTCTCTTCTTCCTACTTTTTGGTAAAATGTATACGATTGAGCTGACACTTGTGACTGTGGCAATAAAATGGCCATTAGCAAAGCAGTATCTTGCTCACTTTGTAAATCTAAATAAACAGAAAGATCGTCTACATAAACTTCTCCATCATCAAACCACCGCACTTGTGCACCTAAAGCTAAAAGGGCTGGTATTGTATCACCGACTCGATAAGCGACATTCCCTCCAATCGTTGCTCTATTTCTTACTGCAGGTGAAGCCACTTCTCCAGCAGACTCTACTAAAATTTCAAAGTAATCTAGTGTATCATTATTCATTTGCAATTGTTTTAGAGTTGTAAGCGCACCAATTTCTAATTTCACTGCGTTATTCTCAGTAATCCACTTACATCCTTGTAAACTTCCAAAGTGATCCAAACGAATTAGATTAGACTTTAATGGTGTCCCTTGCTCCCGTTGTAATTGAATTAACGTACCAGCAGCAATATATTGTGCTTTTTCTTGATAAGTTTGTTTGATTTCCCATGCCTCTTTTATCGTATCTGGTTGCCAAATTCGACTACTTGGGCCAAGTCCATCTGATTGCTTCCCATTTATATTTGCGTTCGCATTAACCATGCATAATCACCTTCTGTATCTATATCATGAAAACAATATCTATCTTGAAAATTAATCACTTTCATTTGTGGATTTTCCTTACCGCGAAGAATCGCCCTCGCACCTTGATCACCTTTTAGATCCATTAATAACTCGTATTGTGAAGCATCAAAAAGAATCGGAGGTTGCGGTCGTTCTTGATAAGAAGCAGCGACAATCGGCATATTCTTCTCCTCATAACTTCGAATTAATTGATTGAGTATATCTACCGATACGAGTGGCTGATCTCCCAATAAAATCATCGCCGCACGAGCACCATATTTCCGACAAGTTTGTATTCCAGCTCGGACCGTGAACGCCTGCCCTTTTGAAGCTTGATCTGTTGTAATTCGCGACCACCTTGTTTGTTCATAACCTCTGAAGAAACGATCATCGATCCATTCGAGGGAATCGCCAGGTTTTGTCATAACCAACACGTGATCTAGATTTGAATGAATCGCTGTATCTAAGGCATGACTACCAATCGTATCTTCCTGAAACAGAAGGTTTAATTTATTTTGTCCCATTCTTCTACTTTTTCCAGCAGCTAGTAAAACGCCAAATATTTCACCCGTCATGAAGCTCTCACCTTCTTATCCAACGGCTTCTTTACTAACTTTACTAATTCAGCAACCACACTAATCGCAATTTCCTCTGGGCCTTCAGCTTCAATTGATAACCCAATCGGACTTGTAATGGTTGAAGGGATTTCTTTTCCTGCAAATAGCCTTTTTGTACGTTTAACTGAACCTAATATCCCGAAATAACGAAGCCTTTTTTCAAAAAGTTGTTGAATGATTTCTTTATCTTTTCTAAAGCTATGCGACATCAAAATAACAAAGTCATTTTCATTAATATCAATTGCTTCCATTACCTCTTCCGGAAACCCCAATATTATTCGTTCCGCAGTTGGGAAGACTTGTTTTTTACAGCGAGCTGGACGCCAATCAGCAACAGTGACAGCAAAACCAGTTTTACTAGCAAATTCAACCAAGGGTTCAGCATCTCTACCAGCACCATAAATAATTAAACGCGGTTTTGGTTGGAAATGATGAACATAATAACCAGATTTTTTTATCCCATTCCCTTTTTGATTAGACTGCTTTATATACTGAGCAAATTCATTTTTTAATTCTTCAGAAGAATCTCCGAACACATGACCAGTTTCCCCTTGAAAAATTACAGCATCATGAAAATTTGCATCACTAGGAATAGATTTAAACATAGTGACAGCGGAACCTTCTTGCAACACGCTGTTTAATTCCAAAAAATGATATCTCATGTTTGGAGTTACTGGTTCAATTAGAATGGTAATAACACCGTTACATCCAGACCCCTCACCCCAACTCCATTCATCAGCATTGCGCATATCATACGTGATAACTTCAGTTTTGACTTGATAGTTTTGCAACTCTATTCTAGCTGCTAAGTCTTCTTCCAAACATCCAGCGCTAAGCATACCTACCTGACTTCCATCTTCAGTAAAGAGCATCATTGCACCTTCCTTCTTATATGCCGAGCCTTTAACATCAATGATCGTAGCTAACACTGAGACTTGTTCTTGCTTTAAAGTGATCACATCTAAAACATCATGTATATCACGCATAGTAGCACTCTCCTTCCTGCAGTAGTTGTTTTTATTATATTATTCAGAAAATTAAAGATGATAAAAGGCTATGAAAAAACGCCATTATATAAAGGCGTTCCTTTTATAGCTAATGGATTTCGTTACGTTATATTATCTAACATTAATTGTTATGTTTTTTAACTTAACGTTATACTAATACTTTTCCAATCTTTTGTCACTAGTTATTCTATCTAATATGGAAAATGTATTTTAGCTTATTTAACTAACTTTGATAAACTGCTAGCTTAATTGTTGTACAGCAGTCCGTCTTGTCATACTTAATTCGATATCATTCCAAAATACTCCTTCCAATCATTAGATTTAAAAAAGCACAGACAAGAAGTCTGCGCTAACATTTTTATTCATCTTTTTCTTCTTCATTAAATAATTCAGGAATTTGATCAACTAATTTCTCAGCTAGTTTTCGATACATATTACTTCTGTTAACAAGCGCTACAATTAATAATACTTGTTCAATATAAGCTTGATCTTCTTTATCAAAGTCATCCGCTTCTTTCTTCACGTCAGTTGAAAGTTTGTTAGCGTCTACTTTAAAGTCATCAACATTTTTATCATATAAGTTAATATAGTGATCATATATCAATTCCAAGTCAGTTTGATCTAAGTCTACTTTATCATTTAAATCTGATAAGACGACTTTAATATCATTGATCGAGAGTGTTCCTTTTAACTGGTATATTAAATGAATAAGCATAATATGTTCTTTACTATACTTTTTATTTTTAATTGGGAATAGTAACTTGGCCTTTGCATAGTTATTAATCATTGTTTTGGTTAATACTTTTTCCTCCTCATTACGCTTACTTTTAGAAAAGGTATTCTCAAACAACTGCGTAACTTGATCCATATACAAGTCAATCGATGGAATGTCTTCTCGGTTTATTTTATTATTTAATTCGAGTTCTTCGATAATTTTATCTATGTTTTCCATATCAAAACCTCAACTTTTAGCGGTGGTATTTCGTTCCATTATAGCTTAGTATACCCGCTACGTAAATCTTGACGAGATTACAATATATGATTATTATAGTATGTAGTATTTAAAACTATATGTTGTAATAGGAGTGTTTATTTTGAAACAATATATTCGCGAACCAATAAATGGATTCACTCATTTAGCAGGTGCTATTCTTTCCTTTATAGCTTTACTGGCCATGGTTATTAAAGCCACTGCAACAACCGGATCCCCTATAGCTATCACAGCAGTAATTATTTTTGGGATTAGTATGATTTTGTTATATGCGACTTCAGCAACTTATCATATGGTTATCGCTAAAGATAATGTAATAGCTTGGTTAAGAAAACTTGATCATTCGATGATATTCATTTTAATTGCAGGAACATATACACCATTTTGCTTAATCGCTTTACAAGGAACAATAGGTTGGTTATTATTTGGCATTATTACAGTGATTGCAGTAAGTGGGGTTATCTTTAAGATGGTTTGGTTTGATTGTCCAAGGTGGCTCTCTACCAGTCTTTATATAGTGATGGGATGGATGATCATTTTCGTTGCTACGCCACTATCCTCTTCTATCGATCCTACCGGTATGTTTTTATTAATTTTTGGTGGTATTATTTATACTGTCGGTGGCATTATTTATGCAACAGAACCTAAATTTTTAGCATCTAAATACATGGGTTTTCACGAGATATTCCATATTTTTATTTTACTTGGAACATTAGCCCATTTTCTAAGTGTTTATTTCTATGTATTATAAAAACCAAGAGAATTCACTTGGTTTTTATAAATTCAACTATTTAATAACTAAACTTTCTCACCAAAAAATAAGCACTAATTGTTGACTATTCTAATTTTTCGTACAGCTATTATATCGCTTGAAAGTTTTTTAAAAGCCTACTATTTAAAAGTTTTCGTTTAGTACGAAACACCATCAACTGCGACGTAACAGAATTACCTGACCCGCTTCTCAAGTAAAATTGACTCCCTTTCCGCAGGCACGGCTTCAGCTAACTTGGAAAGGGAGACCATTTGCTTGCGTAGCGTATCTACAGTAATAGATTTTTGTTTGTGATAAGAATGTTACGTCGTAGTTTCTCTCAAGTTCGTATGATGAAACGTAATGGTGCTTATGAAAGAAGCGCGAAGTTGACTTTAATACCTGTTTCACACTTTGAAAGTTGCGTTAATAAGAAATAATTTCTTCACTTTCTGTATCTGAACCTTCTGACCTGATTTCTATCAGTAACTTGTGTGGAAGACAAATAATCGTTTCTCCTGGTTCACTCTTCCAACCCATCTTTACTCCAACTTGATCAGGACTATTATCTTCTTTAATACGAATCTCTTCACCATTAACTTCTATTAAATTATACTGATTTCCTTTTCCTTCTATGATAAATTGGTCATTACCTTCATGACCAGTCAATGTTATTTCTTGTATTACTTCACCATCTTGAATGATTGCTGCGACAACTTGATCTCCTTCATTTACTGTCTTTGACATTGAAAAAACAGTCAATGGAATAAATGATATTGCTATTAAAATAACGATGATAATAACATCGAACGGCTTCATTATTTTCATGACATTGCGCATATTAAAAACCCTCTCTATAATAAGCGTTTACACACATTTCTATATACGCTTATTATACCACTTTTGTTTATAATATAGGTGGCATTTCTAGATTTATGATAAAATGTATCTATTCTTCAAAATGGTTAGGTGATGCATATGCAAAATATTATTGATTTTTTACAGAACTATTTTATCGTTGGTCAACTGGTTATCGTTGCTTCCGTATTGGCATTAATATTATTCACACGTCTACTTATCTTGTGGATAGCAACAAAAAAAGGGACAGACTATCCAGAGCGTAACCAAGCGATTCGCTATTTTTTAAACTGGATTACTTTTTATTGTATTCTTTTGTTTCTATTCTTTTATTTCGGTGAAACCAGTTGGATGTTAAAATCATTCTATCAATTAGGATCAACTAACATTACGTTATCTTTATTCTTAATAATATTCTTAATTTTATCGTTTGCTTACCAGATTTCAAAAGTGTTAACTAGTTTATTCATGCCACGTATTTACGATCGTTATCAACTTGACCGAGGTATTCAATTTACTTTTAATCGTGTTTCTCACTACATGATTATGATTATTGCTGTTATGATCAGCATTTCTACAGTTGGCATCAACCTTAGTGCATTAACTGTTTTCGCAAGTGTTTTAGGTGTTGGTATTGGTTTTGGACTTCAAAATATTACATCTAATTTCATTTCAGGTATTATTTTATTATTTGAACGTCCAATTAAAGTTGGGGATCGTGTCATTGTAAATGACATTATTGGTGATATTGAACAAATCAACATGCGTGCTACCATTATTAAATCAATTGATAACGAGCATATTATTGTTCCTAACTCTTATTTCTTAGAAGAACATGTTATTAATCGCTCTTATAGCGATCCAACGATGCGTCTTGTGATTCCAATTGGTGTTGCTTATGGATCTGATCCAGAACTAGTCCGTGATTTACTCATCCAAGTGGCAAATGATGAATCATCTTCAACAGAATCTGTCTTATTAGATCCTTTACCTTTTGTTTATTTTACTGGATTTGGTGACTCATCATTAGATTTTGAATTATTCATTTGGATTTCTAATCCAAATGACATTGTCCGGGTCAAAACAAATGTTAATTTTCGGATCCATCATATACTAAAAGCACACCAAATCGAAATCCCGTTTCCACAACGAGATTTACACTTACGTTCAGTTGATTCAACCATTTATGAAAAATGGCATCAATAATCTCTCGTTAAAAGAACCGATATCAATTGATATCGGTTCTTTTAACGAGTACAATTATTAACGTCAATGGTTCCTTCTCGCAAAATCAACAAAACGAAAGCGATCTGGTCGATGACGTGATTCTGTATATTGAAATAAACTTGCATCATCTAAATAAACATAATTTTTAATCACAACAATATTATGAAAACCATCCAAATCAAGCAATTCACGATCTTCTCCAGTCGGCTCATCAACTGTTATTTCCTTTTTAGCAAAACTAATCGTCAAACCCACTTCCCCTTCTAGATAAGAATAGATGGAATCCTCACATATTTCCTTTGATAAGTGCGGAACATACTTTTCATTAAAATAATCCTTATCTAAAATCACCTTATCACCAGCAAGGTCTCTAACTCGTATCACTTGCCAAGCCTGATCTTTATTTGATACGTGTAGCTGTTTTTTTAAATATTCATTAGGCGTTGATAGTGATACATCATGAACGATTGTTTTCACTTTATTATCCATCTTGTTAGTCAACTCTTTAAAACTAACTAATCCAGAGACAGGAAAATCATATTTATTCCTCGGAATTACTAAGGAGCCTTTTCCTCTTACTTTTTGAATGTAGCCGTTTTGTGATAATAGATTGAGCGCTTTTCGAATTGTTTCTCGGGATGTTTCATATTGTTCTTTTAATTCATGCTCCGATGGTAACAACTGGTCATCTTGCCATGTACCATTATCGATCTGCGTTACAATTTCATTATAAATCACTAAATATTTATTCGTCATACTACCTACGTCCTTATCTGCCTACATATTTAAATAATATACAATGGACTCATATGGACGAAGTTTTCCAGATCGAAAATCCGTTGAAGAATCGCGATAATTTGAAAGCAAAATGGTAGACTCCATTATATCCAGTTCTAAATTACCCGTTAATTCGAAGTCAGATTCTTCTCCATAAAAATTATTAAGCACTAATAATTTTTCATTTCCATTATTACGTATATAAGCAAAAATAGCATGATGGTCATCTAAAATCAACTGATAATCACCTTCAACAATGATATCATATTCTTTTCGAAGCTGAATGAGCTTTTGGTAATGATAAAAGATAGAATCTTGATCCTCAAGTGCCGCTTCTGCATTGATGGTGGAATAGTTATCCGCTACATTAATCCAAGGAACATCTGCAGTAAAGCCAGCATACGGCTTATCATTCCATTGTACAGGCGTCCTTGAATTATCACGTGACTTTTGTTTGAGAATAGCAATAATCTCTGAGTCTTTAAAACCTTCTTCTTTCTTCATTTTATACATGTTTAGCGATTCGACATCTCGATAATCTTCTATTCGGTCAAACGCCGGATTCGTCATACCAAATTCCTCACCTTGATATATATAAGGTGTACCTTGCATCATATGGATTGTTGTAGCTAGCATTTTGGCTGATTCTTTGTGATACATTACATCATCTCCAAAACGCGAGACAACTCGTGGCTGGTCATGATTACACCAAAACAGCGCATTCCATCCACCACCTTGATGCATCTTTGTCTGCCACTCAGAAAGAATTTGTTTCAGTTTCTGAAAATCAAATCGTGCATTTGTCCATTTCTTACCATTAGGATAATCCACTTTTAGATGATGAAAGTTAAAAGTCATATCTAGTTCTTGACGTTCAGGGTTGGTATATTTAATACAATTATCTATCGAAGTTGATGACATTTCTCCAACTGTCATTATGTTATATTCCGAAAAAACTTGTGCATTCATTTCCTGTAAATAGTCATGAATCTTAGGTCCATCCGTATAAAACTTTCTACCATCACCAGGCGCAACCGAGCCGTCATCATTAGGAAATGCTTGATTCTTTGAAATTAAATTAATAACATCTAACCGGAAGCCGTCCACACCTTTTTCTAACCAAAAATCCATCATTTGATAGATTGTATCGCGGACTATTTCATTTTCCCAATTCAGATCAGCTTGTGTTTTATCGAATAAGTGCAAAAAATATTGACCCGTTGTTGTATCATATTCCCATGCCGGCCCACCAAATTTAGATTGCCAGTTTGTTGGCTCTTTACTATTTATTCCATCTTTCCAAATATAAAAGTCTCGATATGGATTATTTTTTGAGGAAGCTGCTTGTTTAAACCATTGATGTTCTGTAGAAGTATGGTTGACCACAATATCCATAATAATCTTCATATCCCGCTTATGTGCTTCTTCTAATAACTGATCAAAGTCTTGCATTGTGCCATATTCTTTATAGATAGTATAGTAATCACTTATATCGTAGCCATTATCATTCTGTGGGGAGTCATAAATTGGAGTGAGCCACAGTACATCGACCCCTAATTTATATAAGTAATCTAGCTTCTCAATAATCCCTTGTAAATCACCTTTACCATTAGCTGTTGTGTCATTAAAACTCTTCGGATAAATTTGATAAACCACCGCTTTTTTCCACCATTGCGTCATTTTGTGCTCACCTTCTTTGATTTATAGATAGGACAGCATAGCAACTATACGTTCATAGTCGCTATGCTGTCTATTTATTATTTTTTCCCTAAGCGTTGAAATGCATTTTGACCCATTTTCATTTTTGAGAAAAGCATTGTTAAGAATAATGGGACTACAATTGCTACTGCCATTGCTACAAAAAACATTAGCCAATGTGCAGCTTGGATTGATAGAAAACCTGGTATACCACCAACACCAATCGAGTTTGCCATGACACCACTACCAACTGAAATAATTGCTGCAATCGCAGAACCAATCATCGCTGCCAAAAACGGGAATCCATATTTTAGATTAATACCGAACATCGCAGGCTCTGTAACTCCTAAGTAACAGGAGATAGCCGCAGGAATTGAAACCTGCTTTTCTTTTTCATCATTACGGTTAATGATAATCATTGCAACTACTGCTGAACCTTGCGCAATATTAGATAACGCGATCATCGGCCATAAATTCGTTCCATTAAACTCACTCATTAGTTGTAAGTCTATTGCATTTGTCATATGGTGTAAACCTGTTATAACCAGTGGTGCATAGGCAAAACCAAACACTGCTGCAAATAACCAACCAAATGCTGAAGTTAACCCACTATAAACGATATCAGAAATCCATGCACCGATTTCCCATCCAATAGGTCCAAGTACGACATGCGCAATTAGAACTGCTGGTAATAATGCGAAAAACGGAACAAATATCATCGAAATAACATTTGGAATAACCTTCCTTAAGCCAATTTCAAGATAAGCTAACACAAAACCAGCTAAAATCGCAGGAATAACTTGTGCTTGGTATCCAATCATATTAACTGTGGCGAAACCAAAATCCCAAAATGGGATATCTGTTGATCCCGCTCCCGCTACACCATAAGCATTTAATAACTGTGGCGATACAAGCGTAAGCCCAAGCACAATACCTAGAATTTGTGTTGTACCCATTTTGCGTGTAACCGCCCAAACTATACCAACTGGTAAGAAATGAAATATCGCTTCACCTATTAACCATAAAAAAGAATGTGTCCCTGCCCAAAATTGTGATAGTTCGATTAGTGCTTGATCACCATTTGGTCCAAAGTTCGGAATATCACCAATTACATTACGAAAACCTAATATTAAACCACCAACTACCAAAGCCGGAATTAATGGCGTGAAAATATCTGCAAGATGCGAAATCATTCGTTGGATGAAATTCATATTTTGTTTTGCCGCAACTTTCGCATCATCTTTTGATGTATCACCTACACCAGCAATTTTAGAGAATTCTTGATAAAAAGTGGATACTTCATTTCCAATAATGACTTGGAATTGACCTGCGTTCGTAAACGTACCTTTAACTAGATCTATTTCTTCAATTTTATCTGTATCCGCCTTCTCGTTATCATTTAAAACAAAACGCATACGTGTTGCACAGTGTGTGACAACTGAAATATTATCACTACCACCAACGTACTCTAGTAAAGCTTTGGCTGAATCAGTGTATTTACCCATTGTGTTGACCCCTTTCTTCTTTTACGAAGATTAATTTTAGTTTATATCTAAATAAATGACTTATACAATAAGGACAAGATAACTTGTATATACATGTTATCTGATTACGCTTTCATTATATCTTGTATATACATGTTAGTCAATAAAAAATTAAAAGGACATCAACAATTTTTGTTGATGTCCTTGGTTTATCTTTTAAATAATATATTATTTTCTAGATGAATATGCTCAAATGTATTTGCCTCTAACTCCGCTAAGCGAGCATATGTCATTCGATATGAATTACACGAACCTTCTGGTAGAACAAATCCATTAGTAACAGCATACATTTCCTTTAATAAATCACCGATTAGTTGATGTTCATTTTGCATCTTATCCGACAGTTCTTGAATGAGAATTGCCGTTTCTGAATCTTTGGTTTCTTCGTATTGAAGTATGAGTGGAAATAACGTCGTTTCTTCTTCAAATAGATGTGACTCTATGTCTGACATAAATGTGTGATATAAAATATGTAGCTCTTTAAGATGTGTATGACTTTTACCATGCACCCGATATATTTTGGTTACAAATTGACTAAGTGGCTCTAATTCCTTGTGCAAATAATCGTGGTGATGTTCTAGAATATGTTCAACTAAGGCTGTGCTTGATACTTGATTCCAATCTGTCACTACGTTCCCCGCTTCTTTCCAACTATTATACGCTTGATTTATAGATTGAAGAAGGTTCTCAACATCCACTTCTTTATCTACTAATACTTCTTTAAGTGGCATATCTCCCTCACAACAAAAATTAATTTGCTCTTTTTTAAAAATATCACTTGCTTGCGGGAAAGTCTTAACGATTTCTGCAGGTGTGTCATTTATTTGAAATGCTTGCATAAAATAACCTCCTAATAAAGTGTATATAAAGAACATAACGCACTTTTGTTTAGGAGGTTGTGAGATAAATCACTTATAAGTAAAGTTCATTACTAGTATTATTCAAATGCATTTTTATCTACATGAGCTTCATTTTCTTGTAATATTATTAACGCTTCTCCAAAATCTTCTTCTGCAACCTCACACTCTAACACTGTTTTATGTTCTGTCTGACCTGGTTTTAAAAGACCATCACCAAGTGCAGGAATTGGATAAGGAGAACTACTAGGAGTTGTAGAAGATTGTCCCCCACTTGCAGCTACCAATGGTACAACTACTTTATTTTTCAAACCATCGGAAACCTCATCGATCATTACATTGCGCACATTAACTTTATTGTTTAACTTTGCATGAACGCTTTCTGCATCATTTTCAGTCTTAAAATAAGCTTGTAAGGATTTAAACATTTTGATCATCCTTTCTAATTTTGTTTGAGTTTCTATTTATAATCTATACCATCCGTTACCCTACTACTCACAAAATAAACAATTACTAATTAATATTCTCTAATTCTTCCTTTAATACTAACGCTTGGTTATGCTGTTCATCCTTGGCTGCATACAAAAGTGTCACATTATCATTTGAACGAATAACGTCTTTTAGTTCCTTTAATGCTTCTTGTTTCTCTGAGTCTTCTTTTAACTCTGTTTGATATTTTTGTTTAAACGTTTGATACTTATCAGGATCATGTTGGAACCATTTCCTTAATGACGTTGACGGCGCTAGTTCTTTCAACCAATTATCCAACTGTAAATTTTCCTTGGAGATACCTCTAGGCCAAACACGATCAACTAATATTCTTTTCCCATCATCTTTTCTGATAGTTTCATATACGCGTTTTACTTTTATTGTCATTTATTATCACCTATTTTTTCTATTTCACTTACACAATGAAACTAAACCTCTATAATTGTAAATTTAGTCCAAACTTTTCAAAATAATTGAGACAGCATGTATTTTATTGCGTAACATGAGATTTAGTTATTAATGATAAAAGGTGGAGGTATAAATGAGGAAGTTCTCTAAAAGGGAATCAAGCTGGGTATTTTATGATTGGGCTAATTCTGCTTATTCTATTGTTATTACAACAGCTGTTTTTCCTATCTTTTATAAAGCAGCTGCGACGGAAGCTGGTGTTTCAGGGCCAAATTCAACTGCTTATCTTGGCTATACCATTTCTATTTTCACATTTATTCTAGCTATGATTGCCCCAATTTTAGGGACAATTGCGGATTACCAAGGATATAAAAAACGGTTTTTCACCTTCTTTTTCAGCTTAGGTATTACAGCCACCGCAACACTTGCTTTTATCCCTAGTGATAATTGGCTATTGCTCTTAATTTGTTATTTAGTAGCTTCGATTGGATCAACGGGTGCAAACATTTTTTATGACGCATTTTTAGTTGATGTTACAACAGACAAGCGCATGAATCGAGTTTCTGCACGCGGTTATGGTTTAGGCTACATAGGTAGTGCCATACCATTTTTATTAAGTATCGTCATTATTCTATTGGCACAGCAAGAAGTTTTACCCATATCTAGTATTACAGCAAGTCGAATAGCGTTTTTAATAACTGCAGCTTGGTGGGGTCTATTCTCAATCCCCTTATTAAGAAATGTAAAGCAACGCTATGCGATCAAACCTGAACCACACATTATTAGAAATAGTTTTAAACGACTTAGTGGCACCTTTAAAGAGGTTAAGAAATACCGAGCCGTATTTTTATTCTTACTTGCTTATTTCTTTTATATTGATGGGGTTGGTACGATCATTTCCATGTCTACTGCATATGGAACCGACCTAGGATTGAATACCACAAGTCTCTTAATTGTATTATTTGTTACCCAAGTAGTTGCGGCACCGTTTTCCATTTTATATGGAAGACTATCTGAAATCTTTAAAGGAAAAAAGATGTTGTATGCTGGAATCGGCGTATATATGGTAGTTTGCATCTATGCGTTCTTTTTAGAAACAATTGTTGACTTTTGGATTTTAGCAATGCTTGTTGCAACATCACAAGGTGGTATTCAGGCTATAAGTCGTGCATATTTCGCAAAACTCGTACCAAAGCATCAAGCTAATGAATTCTTTGGTTTTTATAATATCTTTGGTAAATTCGCATCCATTACTGGTCCATTGCTAGTCGGTATAACAACGCAAATAACAGGACGTTCAAACTTGGGTGTGTTTAGTCTTATCTTATTATTCATTGTAGGTATGATTATATTAAGACTTGTACCAAATCCAGATCAAAATCTCACTAATAATAACGCTATTATTCAAACAGATGACATTAACCCTTTATAACTAACTTAACTTTAGCGAGTGAAGGCATTTAAGTCTTGATAAACACGCGAAATTTCGCAATCTAAAGGTGAAGTTGACTTCAAACTACTTTCGTTAGCATCATTACGTTTCATCTTGCTAACTTGATAGAAACTGCGACGTAGATTCCATACTCGCTCCACAATTAAAATGGGATCGCTTTCCGTAGGCACGGCTTCAACTAACTCGGATAAGCATAATTCGCTTTCCGAGTGGATCTTCAGCCCGCGCTGTTCCCACTGGAGTCTCACCCATTTCAATTGCTCCGCTGGATAGGCGATAAAACTGATACATCGTCTACTGTTCAGGAATTTTAATTGTGCTTATGACAATAGCTGTTCACGTTATGCTAATTGATTGTAGCGTAGGACAGTCGACTCCTGCGGGAAAAGCAACAGCTGAAAATCCCGCAGGAAGTGCTTTTTGCTTCCGAGGAAGTTGAAGCGTTGGGTCTGCGATTACTCGACCCATCGAAAAGACTTGCCCGCGGAAAGCGACTGTCCGAAGCGAAAATCAACATGGCGGTTTATGTCTCAGTTGATGATTATTCTGATGCATGGAACGTTTTGTCAGAGTCTATGGATGTTTCACACGCTAAACTTAAAAAGCGACGGATTAGTACTTATTTTGGCTAAAAAGTTATGTGACTAGTATTTCTGTTTATTTACCGATTAACTTTTTGGTCATAGCATCTACTGGCAATGGTTTACTAAAATAATATCCTTGAATCAGGTCACCGTCATGTTCTTTAAAAAATTGCAATTGTTCCTTGGTTTCTACACCTTCAATTAAAACAGTTAGTCCTAATGATTTACCTAGTTGCATAATGGAATGTAACAATGCGGCATCCCGTTTGTTCTCCGGAACATTAATAATAAAAGAACGATCGATCTTTAAAGTATCAACTGGAAAATCTTTTAAATAATTTATCGATGAATACCCTGTCCCAAAATCATCAATAGAGATCGAGATACCTAAAGCTTTTAATTTATGCAGTTTGCTAATGATATGCTCTGGGTCAATTAATAGACTTTCTGTAATTTCTAATTCTAATGAAGCTGGCGACAAGCCTGTTTCATTTAAGGTTTGTTCCACTTTATTAACAAATTTCGGATGAACAAACTGTACGGCAGAAACGTTAACTGATACAGGTATAGCTTCGAACCCCTCTTCTTGCCACTTTTTATTTTGAACACAAGCTGTATACATTACCCATTCTCCAAGCTCAATAATAAAGCCTGTTTCTTCTGCAATCGGAATGAAGTTCGCAGGGCTAATCATGCCAAATTTTGGATCACTCCACCTAATTAAAGCTTCCATTCCTCTTAATTCCGATTCCACCGTATACTTTGGCTGATAATGAAGTGAAAATTCATTCTCTTCTAATGCGTGTTGAAATCTTTTTTCCAACCTCATCCGTTCTGCTAACTGTTCTGATAATTGCAGATTAAAATAAGCATAACTACGCGTTGTGAACTGTTTAGCTTGTTTCATTGCAAGAGAAGCAAATGTAAGCAAACTTTCTACATCCTGTCCATTCTCTGGGAATTGGCTTATTCCAATACTATAATCTAGTTGAATCTCTTCTCCTTGTAATAAATAAGGACGACTTAGTTTTTGCTCCAATTCCGTCAATATATCTTCTAAGGATAGCTCATTCGAATACAAAATAACAAAATCATCAGCAAAACTACGACATATCGGCGTTAATGTACATACTTGACGTAACCGCTCTGCTACTTGCAATAAAATGTTATCACTCAAGGCTTCTCCGTATGTATTATTTACATTACGAAAACGATGTAAATTGATACGTAACAGGCTACCTTTTTTATCTTGATTAATAATTTGTTGAATACGCTTCTTAAAAAAATCTAAGTTCATTAATCCTGTTACACGATCAAAGTTAGACAACTCTTTCATTTTCTTATTGGAGTAATTCTTTTCTTCAATCTCTTCAGTAACATCAAACTGTAATCCAATAAAATAAGTTAATTTACCTTCCGTATCATGGACAGGACTGATAATAAATTGATTCCAGAAATAGCTGCCATCCTTGCGATAGTTTTTTAAAACTACACCAGTTGCTTCTGCTTCCTTAATAGCATCTCTTACTTTATCTACTTCTTTTTGGTCTGTACTATTTCCTTGTAAGAATCGACAATTTTTATTTAAAACTTCTTCCTTATTATAGCCAGTCATTTCAACAAATCCTTGATTAACATAAATAAGTGGTAGTTCCCTTTTTGTAGCATCAACAACAGTTAAACCTACACCCATTGAATTAATAGCATCTAAGAAATGCGGAAGTTTCATTTCAGATTCAAATTGATTAAGAATATCAGTTCGTTGCATTAAATTTTCGACCCCTTTGACTTGTCCGTCTTCTTATTTACTATATCATGAGATGTTACTACTTGTTTAGTCAAAAGCTGTTGTAACTAAAAGGAAATTTACTTGAAACAGATAATTGGAGAAAAAATAAAAAACGGCGTATTCTAAGATTACTTTAATATAGAGGAGCTTTTAAATTGACTACACATAAATATTTCAACGGCGTGCCACTATCTGTTTTAGATCTTGCGCCTGTAAATGAAGGAAGCAATCCCGCTGCATCATTTAAACATAGCGTTGCATTAGCAAAAGACGCTGAGAAATTGGGTTTTCATCGTTATTGGTTTGCTGAACATCACAACATGCCAGGAATAGCAAGCTCAGCCACATCCGTCGTTATTGGACACATTGCTGGAGCCACCAAAACGATTCGTGTCGGTTCTGGAGGAGTTATGCTTCCTAATCACGCACCACTAGTAATTGCGGAACAGTTCGGAACTTTAGAGTCTCTATATCCAGGTCGTATCGATCTCGGTCTTGGCCGCGCTCCAGGTAGTGATCAAGGTACAGCTTATGCTTTAAGACGAACGTTGAACAGCTCAGCTGAAGAATTCCCAGAACAATTAGCAGAGTTACAAGCTTATTTTACTGAAGAGGGTAACAGAGGCGTTCGTGCAGTACCAGGACAAGGTTTAGCTATTCCTACTTGGTTATTGGGATCTAGCGGATTTAGCGCACAACTAGCCGCCGAAAAGGGGTTACCTTTTGCATTTGCGAGTCATTTCTCACCAGATTATACAATACCAGCATTAAACATTTATCGGGATCATTTCAAACCTTCTCATACGTTAACAAAACCATATGCCATGGTTGGCGTTAACATTGTTGCTGCTGATACAACGAAAAGAGCAGAGTGGCTAGCTACTTCACAGCAACAACAATTTTTAAGCATTATTCGTGGTAAGCCTACAAAATTACAACCACCGATTGATGACATTAATACTTTCTGGTCAGCACAAGAAAAAGCAGCTGTTGAAAAAACACTTGATTCGCGTTCAACTATCGTTGGAAATGCAAAACAAGTTCAAGAGAAACTAGCAGCCTTTTTAGCTGAAACAAATGCTGATGAAGTCATTATTAGCTCACAAATTTATCACCAGGAAGATCGACTACGTTCTTATGAGATAGTAGGAGAAATGTTACAAAAAAACGACTGATTGCTCAGTCGTTTTTTTTTGCGTAACTTTTATTATGCCATCCATTTTGGTGGTGTATCTTTACTCCAGTATACTTCGCCAATAGTGTGGTGTGTTTCATATCCATCTTGTTCTGTATGATAGTGGAAATTGAACCAATAGCCTTCTTGTGGACGGTTATCTCTACGAACATGGAAACGTGCAATATCTTGCTTTGTTCGCTCATCATATAAGTCAAATATTTTCTCACCATAACCAGCATATTGTGCTTCTGATACCTTAATATAAGGAACTTCATCACTTCCTACATCTTGTAAGATTGTTGCAACCACCTCTTCAATTCCAGGCAAAATTTCAGAAGTAAAGTTAGCTTCAATTCGATTCGAAATTTTCGGTCCTAACTTTAGGAAAGCTTGCGCCTTTGCTTGCTCTGTTAAGCTACTGATTGGATCTGTATCCGGAATAAATGCATCGACTATTTCAGTCGTTTCATCTATAAAAACAGATCCATTATCTACCAGAGAATCGTCTTTGGACGACTCGATTTCTTTATTACTTGCTTCCGTGTTTGTATGTAATTGTACCGGGGGGACATACATGCCTAACGTCATAATTGAAACCAATACGACAAATATTTTTTTCAACCAAATATTTTTCATCACGTAAGTACCCCCCTTTATCAATTACTGCTGTTATATTAAATTTTAGCATGATTATTTAGAAAGTCTATCTTTATATATACTTTTTAATCAAATTGAAATATTTTTATACATTTTCAGGCGCGCATCGCACATACTATTGGAAAAAAGGAGTGTAACCATGTCAGAAGAAATGAATTTATTAATGTTTAGTGGTGAATATGACAAAGCAATGGCAGGCCTAATTTTAGCAAATGCTGCACGTGAGCTTGATGTTGAAGTAACCATGTTTTTTTCTTTTTGGGGTTTATGGTTAGTTCGTGATCCCGAAAAAATTTCAAACGAGGCCAAGACTATTTACGAAAAAATGTTCAGCTCTTTTTCACCTAAGGGCATAGAGGACCTCCCATTATCAAAAATGAATTTTAACGGTTTAGGAAAAAAACTATTAGTTGATATGATTGATGATAACCATGCACCTCACCTTATACACTTCTTAAAAGGCGCACGAAAAAAAAATGTGAAGTTTTATGGATGTAAACTTTCAGTAGATATCATGGGCTTTAAAGAAGAAGAGTTATTACCTGAATTAGAAATCGTTGATGCAAAAACATATTTAAAAAGTGCGTTACAATCAAACATGCAGTTGTTTATCTAATAAAGTCTTTAGCCGTGACAAAATTATGTCTTATCCCTTTTATGCATAACACTTTCATCATTTAAACATAGGCTGATGGTAGATGTTTTTGATTAGAAGGGCGGATTGACGATGTTTAAAGCAAAGATCGGTAATAATATAAACTATCCAACTGGCGAGTTAGAACAACACTTTCAAGCATTTCGGAGACACATAGTTGGCCATCATCACGTATTTCATTCTCCTTATGGAATAAAAAAAATCATATACGCAGATTGGACGGCTAGCGGTAGACTATATCGTCCAATCGAAACAAAAATCACTAATCTTTTTGGTCCGTTTATCGGAAATACACACACAGAGTCAACTGTTACAGGAACCACAACAACAGAGGCTTATCATTATGCGAAAGAAATAATTAAAAGCCATGTCCATGCAGATGATTCTGACATATTAATCTCAGCTGGAACAGGTATGACGGCTGCTGTAACTAAATTACAAAGGTTACTAGGGATACGTGCCCCCGAAAACATGCAAAAGCAAATGCATATAAAGAAGGAAGATCGTCCAATAATCTTCGTCAGTCATATGGAACATCATTCTAATTATCTCTCTTGGCAAGAAACAATTGGTGACGTAGTTATGTTACCCCCAAGATCAGATGGTACGATCAACATGGATGAGCTTCAATCACTCCTCACCAAGTACAAAAATAGAAAATTGAAAATTGGCGCCTTTACGGCTTGTTCCAATGTAACCGGCATTCAAACAAACTATCATCAATTAGCAAAGATTATGCATCAGCATGGTGGGGTCTGTTTTATTGACTTCGCTGCTTGTGCTCCTTATGTTGAGATTGATATGCATCCTAAAGATAAATTAAAAAAATTAGATGGAATCCTTTTTTCGCCTCATAAGTTTCTAGGTGGACCTGGCACAAGTGGCATTTTAATACTATCGAATACTTTACTTAAAAACGCTATACCCGACAACCCAGGTGGTGGAACAGTTTTATGGACAGATCAATGGGGGGATTATAAGTATGCATTTAATCTAGAAGAACGAGAAGATGGTGGTACACCAGGTTTTTTACAAATGATCAAAACTGCATTAACCCTTCAACTAAAAGAACAGATGGGTATCGAAGAAATGCACCATCGAGAGAAAGAATTGATAGCTTTTTTCCTACCACAATTAGAACAAATGAAAGAGATTACTATATTAGATAATTCATCTTTACATCAACGTCTAAGTATTATTGCATTTTATACAAAAGATATTCATCATCATCTGTTTGTGAAATTATTGAACGATCGATTTGGGATTCAGGCACGAGGTGGCTGTTCTTGTGCTGGACCATATGGTCATTACTTATTTAACATTGATCATTCCTACTCTAAAAAAATGGCCAACAAAGCAGAGGCTGGTGATATGTCATTAAAGCCTGGTTGGGTAAGGATTTCTTTACACCCTGTCATGTCAAATAAGGAAATTCAATATATACTCATGGCCATTAAAGAGGTCATCGAACATAAAGATGAGTGGTGTAAAGACTATCAGTACAATTCTCAAAAGGATACATTTGAACATATTCGTTTAGCTGAAGTACCAGCATTGGATATGAGTCAATTGTTTTCCACATGACTATAGAATTATTTATACCATTTTCTAAAAGGTCCATTGTCAGAAAAGATTGATGAACAATGACGTAGTACTCGCTTTTCATATAATGATGTAAGCGAGTACTACTATTCATATCATATCTATTATAAGTATAGATGAAAATAACGTTTATGATAGAGTCGTTAGTAAAATAGTAATGTACTACTATTTTACTATTGTAATATTTTACATAATCTGTATACTAATATGTGTAATCTATCGGCCGATAGAAAACATCATGAGCTTTTCTTAACATACGTATTCATCAAAAATTCACTAAAATGAAGGAGATGTGCGGAATGAAAAGAAAGGTCTATTTATTATTAGCTTTAAGTTTATTTATCGGTGTTTTTATGATAGCGGGTTCAGTGCAAGCAGCTAGTTTTGAAGCAAGTAAATCCTATAAGATTGTTAACAAATCTAGTGGCAAAGCACTTGAAGTTTATGACTGGTCTACAGCAGACGGTGGAAATATTGTACAGTATGATGATTGGGGTGGCCTGAGCCAACAATGGAAAATTATTAATGTTGGAAATGGTTACGATAAAATTGTAAACGCATTCAGCATTAAGGCAATGGAAGTCCAGGATTGGTCGACTGCAGACGGTGCTAATATTGCACAGTGGTCAGACTGGAATGGCGATAGTCAACAATGGAATATCGTCGACTTAGGTAATGGCTATGTCAAAATTATCAATAGATTCAGTGGAAAAGCGTTAGAGGTGTATGAGTGGTCCGCAGCTGATGGCGCGAATGTCGTGCAATGGGCAGATTTAGGTGGAGATAATCAACAATGGCGGATTACTGAAGTCACACCATCCGATACAATTACAGTAAATCAAACCATTGTTGTAGAAGAAGGACAAACCTTTGATGGTGAAGGGAATAGATATGTTGCTAATCCCAATACAGTTGGAGATGGTAGCCAGGATGAAGATCAAGATCCAGTATTTCGTTTAGAAGATGGCGCAACATTACGCAACGTTGTGCTAGGTGCACCAGCAGCCGATGGTGTGCATACGTATGGGGATGTTCTCGTTCAGAATGTTGTCTGGGAAGACATTGGAGAAGACGCTCTAACCATTAAAGGCGAAGGTAATGTTACAATTCGTGGTGGGTCAGCTCAACACGGCGATGATAAGATGTTTCAAGTGAACGCACCTTCTACATTTAATATTATTAATTTTACCGCAAACGATGCTGGTAAAATGATTAGACAAAATGGTGGCACTACTTTTAAGACAAGTATTAATATTGAAGGCAGTGTAATTACCAATATGGATGAAGCTATTTTTAGAACAGATAGTAATACGAGTGAAGTTAACATGGTAAACACACGTTATTCAAATGTCGGGAATAAGTGGTATAACGTGCAACATGTATCCGAAAATAATAATTTAGAATTTTAATTCAATAGTTACAAAAGGAATTGGATGCATGTCATCCAATTCCTTTTTATTTTATGAACTTCACTTATCCACACACTATCCACATAATCTAATTTAATGAAATAACTGAAACCATTATTGTAATAAAACCTGTGGATTGTCTCAGTCATCCACAGGTTTTTTAAATACTATTAATTTCTTTCATTTCATAATAAGCTACTAAAGCTCGTTCCCTAGCTGCTTTATGATCAACGATGTGTTCTGGATATGTTTGTCCCAGTTTTATCCCCAACTGTGTTAATACTTTTTCCGGAGCGGTCCATGGAGAGAAGATGTATTTATTTGGTAAGTCAGCGATTTCCGGAATCCATTTTCGTACATACTCGCCATCTTTATCAAACTTCTCCCCCTGAAGAATAGGGTTAAACACACGAAAGTATGGAGAAGCATCATAACCTGATCCTGCAACCCATTGCCAACCCATCGTGTTATTTGCAAGATCATGATCAATCAATGTATCACGGAACCATGCTGCGCCTTCTAGCCAATGAATAAGTAAATGTTTAACCAAAAAGGATGCAGTAATCATGCGAATCCTGTTATGCATCCATCCTGTTTCCCATAGTTCACGCATTCCAGCATCAATTAGCGGATAACCTGTCATACCACTTTTCCAACGATCTAACGCTTCCGTATTTTTCAGCCATGGAAACGCCTTAAACTCATCTTTTAACGGTTGGTTAATAACATGTGGATAACTAACTAATTGATGATAAGCAAAGTCACGCCATACTACTTGTCGTAAATAGGACTCAATTTGCTTATAACGATCACCTTCCTCTTTACTAACCATATCTAATTTCTCTTTACTTTGATACCAGATACTACGTGGACTAATTTCACCCCATGCAAGATGTGGTGATAGTTTTGAAACACCTTCTTTGGAGGGAATATCTCGCTGATCATCATATTGTTCAATTGCATCTAGTAAAAAATCTTTCCATTTCGTATAGGCACCATTTTCCCCTGGGGTCCAGTAATGATTAAATTTATCTGACCAAGGGTAATCTGACAATAGACCTAGCTCTTCCAATTCTCCAACAACAAAGTCAGAAGGGAGTTTAGAATTTATACGCTTCGGTTTAGGAACTGGCTTTTCTACTATTTGCTGTCTAGCTTGTTTCAAAAAAGGTGTGAATACTTTATAAACATTATCTTGCTTATTTCTCACTGTGCCAGGTGTAAATAGTAAGTTCGAATGAAAGGTTTGCACACTTATTCCTTGCTCTGCGAGAACATTACTGATTTGTTGATCACGCTCACTTATTTGAGGTTCATACCGTTTAGTAAAGAATATACCATCTGCCTGTGTTTCTTCTATTATTCTTTGTAACGTTTCTTGAGTTGGACCTTTTCGTAAAATTAGTGGAACATGATACGTTTTTAATTCCTGTTGCAAAGCTTTTAGACTATGATGTAACCACCACGATTCAGCAGATCCCATCCCCATGTCTTCTTCATCAGGTGCATGTATGTAGACTAAAATAACATTATCTTCTTTAGCGGCTTCATATAAGGCCATATTATCTTGAAGTCGTAAATCTTTACGAAACCAAACGATCATTGTTTTTTTGGACATAACTATCTCCCTTTTAAACACATGTCATAACTTTATTATAATATCTATTCCCTCTAGTACAAGTAACCAACCTTATTATATATAAAAAAGCAGAGGGTCTATTATATCAGAACCCCTCTCCTTCTCTTATCATAGTTTTAGTAAATGTAATGTCATCAGTAAAATACCTATCCAAATCATACAAATTTTTAAAATTACTTGCAGAAGTATAAGTGCAAACGACTTCGTATAGCTTATGAAACAGTTCTAGTTGGTAAAGGCCTTGTTGGAAATGGCTGATTAAATTCATTACTTATATATTGATAGATTGCTTGTTCAAGAGATACTCCTGCCCTTTGCAAACCTTGATTACCGAATAATATATTGAATTCCAGAATATAAAATTTACCTTCACTAATCATGACATCAAATCCAGCATGATTAATATTTAACTCCTTTGCTATTCGGAGAACAAGTTCACTAGCTTCCGGTGGGACAAAATCATAACAAAGCTTGCCGCCTTGGGCAAGATTATGCAGAAATTCCCCTTCCATTCCAACACGCCAATAAGATGCGAAAATTTCATCACCTATTACACATATTCGCATATCTTTCCCATCATTCTCTAAATGTTCTTGTACATAAAGTACATCATTTTGCTTTGCATAATTGATAAATTGTTCTTCACTTTCAATAAGAAAAGTCCCTCTACCCATTGAATTCCGTATTTCTTTAGCGACAAAGGGAAAAGGAAACGTATCTAATATCATCGCGATATTTGTTGGCGTACTTGCCACAATCTCTGTATACGGTACATTTTCTGGCGCAACAGCCCATAACGCTCTTGTCATTTCTGTTTTACTAAAACCGAGTTGCATCGATTCTATACTAGGGAAAATCTTTTTCTTCCATCCATAAACAAGTGCTGGGACTTGCCACGTTTCCGGGAATAGGACAATATCCGCTTTCCTAATTGCATCTATTTCTTTAAACATAAGATCAGGTTTTATATAATGCACGCCTGGCATACCAATCGTGCGAAAGGCATTAAACGATACGATTTTCATGTTGCTATTCTCACACTCCATCTGACTAGAATCAGATATAGCATAGCACCTATTTTCAAATTAGCAAGCGTTATTTTTCATTCTGTTTGCTGTTTTTTTAAAAAGAAATGCAAGCCAACAAAAACAAGCAACGTTGCAATAATGGAAATAATTATGATCAGTGGATCTGAGGTCCACTTGACCCAGATAAATGCTAGTAGAATGATACCATCAAGTATAAAGGCGCTCATCACAATATAAGGATTAGCCCCAACTTGATCACGCAGATGTTTAAATACACCCCAATGAATGATCATATCCATAATTAAATACAGAATAGCACCCATGGAAGCAATACGACTTAAATCAAAAAATATGGTTAATACCATTGCAATTACAATCGTATAAACAAGTGTATGCTTTTGTATTCCACCTGGCATGCCAAAATGTTTATGTGGGATGAGCTCCATATTCGTAAGCATAGCCAACATACGAGATACTGCAAATACACTAGCAATAATCCCTGTAATGGTTGCAATAATAGCAATAATAACGGTGAACCAGACACCAATATTACCGAATGCTGGTCGCGCGGCTTCTGCTAAAGCATAATCTTGGGCTTTAATAATTTCAGTTATTGATAAATTACTAGAAACTGCCCATGCAAGGATTAAATAAACAAATAAACTAATTAAAATTGATATAACAATCGCTCGCCCTACATTTTTCTTTGGTTTAGTAATTTCTGATCCACTATTTGTTATCGTTGTAAAACCTTTAAAGGCTAAAATAGTTAGGGCAACTGCTGCTACATAATTTACCATACCTGGATTCGGTGGATTATCACCAAGTTCTGCTGGCTCAATTGCAAAGTTAGCCACCCATAGTCCACCTATTGCAAAAATAAGCAAACCAATAATTTTTATTAATGATGCAGAGGATGTGAATGATTGAATAAAACTATTTCCTGAGATATTGACAATAAAAGCAAGGATTAGCAAACCAACACCTAATACCGGCACAAGAATACTCGATGTATTTACATCAAATAATTGTAACGTATACGTACCAAATGTTCGGGCTACCAAACTTTGATTAATAACCATCGACAAAGCCATTAGCATTGCAGCTGAGGCCGCAATGGTTCCTTTTCCATAAGCTTTGACTAGATACATTCCAATACCGCCAGCAGATGGATACTGCTGACTCATTTTTGCATATGAATAAGCACTAAATCCAGTTACGATACCACCAATAATAAAGATAATCGGGAACCAAACTCCCGACATCGCAGCTACTTGTCCGAGTAACGCGAAAATACCGGCACTAATCATTACACCTGTACCTAGTCCAACAGCTCCAGTTAATGTAATACTATTCTTTTTATATTCTGACATATAACATAACAACTCCTAAAAAAATCCTTAATGGTTATGTTATTACCTATTTTTATAAAACTAAACACACAGGCGCTACTTGCATTTCAATTAAAAACAGTTCGAATCTCTCAGCTGCTATTTTCGGAACAATAAGTATATTACATTTTTTATCATATTAATCTATAGATTTTCAATAAATAATCGAATAACATCTGTTCCCGCAATAATTGTACCTAATGTACTTCCTAAATTAGCAAGCACTACGATTAGTAATACACGTGTTACTTTATTACGCCAAAAACCTTTCACACTAAAAACATCTTCTGTTAAACTTTCAAAATCGGACACTTGCGGACGTTTTACAAAAGCTTGCACAAATCCAGCAAACCAACCAGCTGCTATTAAAGGATTTAGTGACGTTATCGGCGCTGCGACAAAGGCAGTAATTATTGCTAATGGATGACCTAAACCAATTGCAACTCCAAGAGCTGAAAATCCACCATTCCATAACAACCAACTTACAATTTGCTGTTGACCTGCTGCTGGATTGGCAATAAACGTATAGGCAATTAATGCAATGATTAACATCGGTATTGTCCACCCAATAATTTTAGGGATTTTTGACTTTGGCGGTATCTGATTTAATGCCTTTAAATCGTGTTCTTTCTTTATCTCTTCCTTAATACCCGGTATATGTGCTGCACCTAATACGGCCACTATCTTCTTTCCAGGAGCATCCTTAATTTTTTGGGCTAGATACTGATCTCGTTCATCAATTAACGGCTTTTTCAATTTAGGAAAAGATTGCGTGAATTCACTTAGCACTGCATTAATTGAGTCTTGACTCTTCATCTTCTCTAGATCTTCTTCTGATATTGAATCTTTACTAAAGATACCAGCAACAACCTGCGTTAGCAGCATCATTTTCCCCTTAAAACCTACACCAGACCAAATACGAGCAAATGTAATTTGAATATTACGATCTGCTAACACTAGCTTTGCCTCTGATTCTTTAGCAGATTCAATACCTTGAATCATTTCTTGACCTGCTTCTATACCAAATTGTTTCGCCATTCTTTTTTGGAAAGAGGAAATAGCAAGATTCATTAATAAAAGTGATGCTTTCTTCTCTTTAATAACCTTAAATATGTCCATTTCCTTCCACTTATTTCCGTCCATAATCGATTGGTAACGCTGTTTATCTAATTCAATACAAACAGCATCTGGCTGTTCAGCCTCTATTACTTCTTTTACTTGCTCCGCGCTATTTTTAGATACATGAGCTGTTCCAATCAAAATGAATTCTTTACCATTTTGTTCAATTCGTGTAATATTCTCTTCTACCATGAATTAACCTGCCTTTTACTCAAACTTTTTATATGCATTGACTTATTTTTTAAAAAAATATGTATCTTCGTTATTTTATCATAAAGTTTTAATATTAACAGAATAATATCACGTACATAAAAAGGCTTTTGTCTTAACAAGACAGAAGCCTTTTTATTATTTATTACCTCAATCCAGCAATTTTTCGTGTAATATATTTTTCTGTTTCTACAATAACAAATACACTAGCACCAATGATTAGTGGAAAACGCCAATACACCAAATCTATTGGAACTGTTCCTAAGATCGTATTCATAAATGGTAAATATGTAATACCTAATTGAATTAATAATAGCAAGCCTGAAACCATAAACGCTGCTCTATTGGAGAAGAAATCTTTATTAAATGCAAAATCACGTTCATTTCTACAATTAAACAAATAGAAAAGTTGCGAAATTACTAATGCATGCAAGGTTACTGTATTCACAACTGCAATATCATAACCATCACCAAGCAGATCTGCGTTCATCCAAAGAATTCCACCACCTATTAATAAGGAAACAAAAATTATCCGAAAGATATAGTAACCACTTAACAATTTGGTATCTGGACCTCTTGGTGAACGTTCCATTGCACCAGCCTCTAATTTTTCAAAAGCAATAGCCAATGATACCGTTACTGCTGTGATCATATTGACATATAAAATTTGAACTGGTGTCAAAGGCATAACCATACCAAATAATATACTAGCAAATATTAATGAAGCTTCCGCACCGTTTGTAGGTAAAATAAATAGAATTGTTTTCTTCAAATTATCGTAAACACGTCTTCCTTCACTAACTGCATTAACAATTGTGCGGAAGTTATCGTCTACTAAAACCATTTGTGAAGCTTCTTTCGCAACTTCTGTACCTTTTATACCCATGGCCACACCAATATCTGCTCTTTTTAATGCTGGTGCATCATTTACTCCATCACCTGTCATAGCACTTATATGACCACGCGCCTGTAATGCTTTAACTAATTGTAATTTATTATCTGGGCTTGTCCGGGCAAACACATCATATGCTTCTACAGTATCTTGTAATTCTGTTTCAGACATATTATCTAAATCGCGACCTTCAATTGCTCGTTCATTATTTGTAATACCCATCTTCCTTGCAATCGCGATGGCAGTTTCCTTGTGATCTCCCGTGATCATTTTCACTTGGATTCCTGCCTTTTTACACTCTTTAACCGCTTCTATTGCTTCTTCGCGAGGGGGATCCATAATACCAGCTAATCCTAGCATTGTTAATCCATCTATAATATCTTCATGGTCAATTTGTTCTGTAGAAGCATCGACATATTTCATTGCTGCGCCTATTATACGCTCCCCTTTTTCTGTTCGTCTCTGCATCTTGTCTTCCCACATTTTACGGTCTTCTGTATCGTTTTTCAAGTTTGCCATGTCAAACAATCGATCAGGAGCACCTTTTACATAAATGATTTTTTGGCCATCTTCTTCTACAAGTGCCGCCATATATTTATAAGAAGAATCAAACGGGATCTTTGAAATTACATCAAGTCGTGCAACGGGTTCACTAGCTTTTTCAGCTAATGTTATTAAACAACCTTCTGTCGGCTCACCACTAATAACCCATTCATCCTTCTTATTACGTCTAAGCGTTGTATCATTTACTGTTTTTACTGCGGTTAAAAATTGCTGTAAAACCTGATTTTCAGTAACGCTAACTTCCTTTTGACCAGTTTGTATACTTCCTTCTGGGGCATAACCCGATCCAGTAACACGATATTCTGCTTTAGCAGTCATCACTGCTTGTACTGTCATTTCGTTTTTCGTTAATGTTCCCGTTTTATCTGAACAAATTACCGATACTGCTCCTAATGTTTCAACAGAAGGCAAGTTACGCATAATGGCATTCTTTTTCGCCATCGTTTGAACTCCAAGCGCTAAAATAATTGATAATATAGCTGGTAGACCTTCTGGAATAGCTGCAACAGTTAAACCAATTACCGCTAGTAATAATTCTCCCATTTCGTAATCATGAAACAGAGAACCAAAAACAAATAACGCTGCTGCTAAAAATAAAATAACAATTGAGATCATCTTTCCAAATTTCGCAGTTTGTTGTAGCAGTGGTGTTTGAATTTCCTCCACTTCTGTAATTGATTTGTTTATTTTACCAATTTCCGTATGCTCTCCAATTTCCACTACAAGACCTTTACCAGAACCACTCGCAACAGATGTACCTGAGAAAGCCAAATTTGTCCGATCACCTAATACTGTATCTTCTGGTAAAGGTTCTGTATTTTTGTCTACTGAAATCGCCTCACCCGTCAAAGGTGATTCCTCTATTTTTAAATTATCTGCTTGTATTAATCGAACATCAGCTGGTATCTTATCACCGGCTCGCAATATAACAAGATCCCCTGGTACTAGTTCATTAGATGGTATATCTGAACGCTCTCCGTTACGAATAACTGTTGCTTGCAACGATAACATGTTTTTAATCCCTTCCAATGCTTTCTCCGCTTTATTCTCCTGAATATAGCCGATTGTTGCATTGATTAACGCGACAAGAATAATAACAACCGTATCAATATAATGTCCTAATATCGCTGTAATAACTGCTGCTACTAATAATACATAGATTAATACATCTTTAAAATGTCGAATAAACTTTAGCCATACTGGATCTTTTTCCTGCTCTGGCAGTTCATTTTTACCCCATTTTTCTTGTTGCTTATCTACATTTTTAATCGTAAGTCCAGTTTTTCTGTCCGTATTTAAATTCTCCACTACATCTTCTATTCCATAATGGAACCATTTCTGTTTGTTCATATTTCATCTCCTTCCTTCTAAAATTCACATATAGTAATACATTTTCAACTTTATCTGCTATCAAACACATTAATATATTCACTTATTATTTATATTTTAAAAATATCTATACACCAAATAAAAAAACAGCGCCTTTTTAAGACACTGTTTTCACTATTGTAAGGTGAAAATTAAAGTAATTAGGTTTTGGGTAGCACTACGATAAATCAAATACTTCCTCTAAGTGTTTATCAAGCTTTTCTAGATATCCACTTATATCAGGGGTTTTAACCTTGTGAACAGAAAAAGTTTTTAATTGCTTCATCCCAGTGAATTCCTGTGTTTTATGAAGCGGAAGTAATACATCATCAATAGCTTTCCCATCAAAGAATTCCGCTTTATTTAAAAACGCCTCTTCCGGTGCACCCCATGTTGTAGAGAACATATATTGTTTATCCGTTAACAATCCACCACACCCATAACCCTTTCCGCCTGTAAAAAAGAGATCTCGCTTATAGATCTGTTCAAAATATGATTTGAATTTACCTGGTACACTAAACCAATAAATAGGAGTTTGGAAAATGATAATATCTGCCCATAAGAATTTTTCCTGTTCCTCTGTTATATCGTACCCCTGATCAACAATCGTTGTATCTATTTGATATACTGTTTCTAATTTTTTAATTATTGCTTGAAAGATAGTATGATTTAGATCCCCTTTACTATGTGGGTACTTTTGATGACCGTTGATGATTAAAATATGTTTCACTACATTCTCATCCCCTAACATTTATGCATACTTTTAGAGAGTATATGTTCTAACTCTGGAATTTAGTATCTATTTTTGTAAAAAAACTTAAGCACAGTGATGCTTATGAAAGGAGCATGAAGTCAACTTTAGCTTTGAATGGTAAGACTTATTTTTCAGTTTCACTCTGCGACAGTTGAGTTACTTAAAATATGTATTCATGTTAAAATTAACATGGCTCAAAGAAAAAAATGTAAGTAAACAAAAAGGAGAACTGAACGTGCGCACTTCATTAAATAAACAATTAAACCAAACAAACCTATTTACGAAGCCTAGTCGTTCTTTTGCAAGTAGCTTCTCTAGCATGCTTATACTAGCAAATAGCTTAACGATTATAGCAGGAATTGTTTATCTATTAATTGATAGTTCAAATGGGTTATGGAATATCTACGGTATTTTTATGATGTTAACTCTTTTAGGTAACTTTATTGTGGCTGCTATTCCTAGTAATCAGAAGGGTCTCGATTACTTCTATTTAACCTTCACAATCTTAATAATGTTACTCTTGCCTATTCTAAACTCCATCGCTTCTTTTGATCCTTTAAATACAACTTCACGAAGTATGGTTTCTATAATTCTATTACTTAGTTTGTTTATTTTAGGCGGGATAATAGCAGGAACGACACGTAAGAGTCTAAATAACATGGGATACATAAGATTTAGCAACACAATGACGCAAGATAAGAAGGGATTCTTCCATATCCTGATGATAAGTCTATGGATACTCTGTCTGCTTTTAGGAGCATATGTATCGTTTCTACTAATAAGAGGAGAAAATAATGGTAGCATTGTTGAATTATTCGTTCCTGGATATGCTTTGTTTTTCAGTTTAATAACGTTAGCAATCGTCGCACTGATTCTTAGAATGCGGACTGGTAAAAACCTTTCGTTTATTAGTATCATAACTTCTATTATAGGAATAGCTGTTTCTATCACCTTTTCTGTTCCTCTCGTTACAACCGTATTAACCTTTTCAGAGATGGAAAATGACTTTTCAAACACATTAAATGAAGCGGATCAAAATTCATTAACTGATAGTATGACAGATACTTTTTTAGACGTACCTTTTTCATTACCGGCTTACTTTTTCGGATTATCAACTGAAAACTATAATCTTGAACAAGACACTTTATTCTACTCAGGAACAGAGGGTGTGGATGAAGGAATTGAATTACACTTCGATGCTTATCTACCGACATCAAATCCAGCCCAATTGCCTGGAAATAGCTCTGTTTTAATTCGAATTCATGGTGGCGGTTGGACAATTGGTGACAAAGGATCATCTAACAATGCAGCAGTTAATAAGTACTTCGCAAGTCAAGGCTATGTAGTATTTGATATTCAGTACGGATTAAGTAGTGAGGATAAATTTGTTGAATTTGCACCAGTCCCCGAAAATATCGTTGCTGACTTCTCTCTTGATGATATGGTCCGTCACATCGGTCTTTTTACTAATTATTTAGTTGAAAACAATGATGATTATAATGCGAATTTAGACTCCGTTTTTATCTCTGGGGCATCTGCAGGTGGACAATTAGCAAATGCAGCTGGTTTAGGCCTTACAAGTGAGAATTATCAAGATGTTTTAAACCCTGAACTTGATGTAAATGGTATTATCCCGATTTATCCTGCCAATGGATTAGCTAAAAATATTGGAATAGCCGGTTCTGATTCGTTTATGGATACATCTCTCCTAGTTAAAGAAGATAGTCCGCCGGCACTCATATTCCAAGGAGACGCAGATGGCATTGTTGACGCATCTATTTCTCGTGATTTCTATGAAGCGTATCGAGAGAATGGAAATGAGCAAGCTACTTTACTAATGATGCCTTATGCCGGACATAATGGGGACTATTATTTTGCTAGTTACTACAATCAAGCTTTTATTTACTATATGGAACGGTTTATGTATGTAAACAAATAATATCTTTTTATAAAGAATATTCAAATAAATTTAAAAAACCCACTAGACACATAAGATATCTGTGGTATACTCTATTTAACATTAAACATTTATAAAGAGTGGACGAAAGATCTGGCTTAACGACTCCACGGCAACCTGCTCAGCAAGGTGCCCCTACCAGCAAAGCATAAGCTTTGGATGATGAAGTAATTCGCGGATTAAAACCCTCTTTCATCGTCAGTTGAAAGAGGGTTTTTCTTGCAAATAAAACAAAATAACTCTTATCAAGAGTGGTAGAGGGACTGGCCCGATGACACCCAGCAACCATTAAGTTACTACTTAAAAGGTGCTAATTCCAGCAGATTCATTCTGATAGATAAGAAGAGCATGCATTTACCGCCCTCTTCTTAAAGAAGAGGGCTTTTTTATAACATTACAGGAGGGTTTTACTATGACAAAAGAAAAAAACACAACGTATGACATCGAAACTTTAGCATTACACGGCGGGCAAGCTCCCGATCCAACAACTGGTTCACGTGCAGTACCAATCTATCAAACTACTTCTTATGTATTTCATGACTCTGAACACGCAGAACGATTATTTTCGCTTGATGAACCAGGTAACATTTATTCAAGAATTGGCAATCCCACTGTTGAAGTTTTCGAAAAACGGTTAGCTCTATTAGAAGATGGTGTAGCTGCTGTTGCGACTTCTTCTGGTATGTCTGCCATTACGTTATCTATTTTAAATGTAGCCAGTGCGGGAGATGAAATTGTAGCAGCGATTAACTTATACGGTGGAACATATAATCTTTTTGCTATAACGTTACCTCGATACGGAATCAATGTAAAATTTGTTGATCCAAGTAATCCAGATAATTTTAAAGATGCAATTACTGATAAAACAAAAGCAGTTTTCGGTGAAATTATCGGTAACCCTAACTTACATGTTTTGGATGTAGAGAAAGTAGCTGAAATCTCACATGAGGCTGGTGTACCATTAATTATCGATAATACCTTTGCCACGCCGTATGTGTGTAAACCTATTTTACTCGGTGCCGATATTGTCGTACACTCTGCTACCAAATGGATAGGCGGACATGGTACTACAATCGGTGGAATTATCATTGATGGTGGTCGATTTAACTGGAATTCAGAAAAATTCCCAACTTTCACAGAGCCTGATCCAAGCTATAACGGTATTCGCTATGCAACAGATTTCGGCACTTTAGCATTTAGTACGAAAGTCCGTGTGCAATTGTTACGTGATTTTGGTGCATCATTGAGTCCATATAATGCTTTCCAACTTATCCAAGGATTAGAAACTTTACATCTACGTGTACAGCGCCATAATGAAAATGCAATTAAACTAGCCAACTATTTAGATAACCATCCAGCAGTTGATTGGGTTGATTATCCTGGGCTTGAAAGTCACAGTTCACATGCCTTAGCAAAGGATATTCTAAATAATGGTTTTGGTTCCATTCTCGTATTTGGTATTAAAGGTGGCCGAGATGCAGGAAGAAAATTGATTGATAATGTCTCGCTCTGGTCACACGTAGCCAATGTTGGAGATGCTAAATCATTAATAATTCACCCAGCTTCGACAACACATCAACAATTATCAAAAGAGAAGTTAATTGAAACTGGTGTTAAAGAAGAATTGGTAAGATTATCTGTAGGTCTTGAATCGCTTGATGATATTATCCATGATCTAAATCAAGCATTAGTTAAGGCAACAGGTATTGGCAAAGGCGAAACAAATGACATTGTCATCAACGATGAAGGAATCATTAAATGGGCGTTAAACTCCCCTTACGAACGATTTGAAATAGATGGCGTTGAAAAAACAAGACAAAAGACGTTAGCCATTGTTGGATTAAGCGGTAAAGAAGCAAGACCAAGTTACCGTCTAGCAAGAAAAATGCAACGTCTCGGTTATAAAATCATTCCAGTTAACCCACGTGAAACAGAAATATTGGGTGAAAAAGCTTATCCAGATTTAAAGAGTATCCCTGAAGCGATTGACATTGTTCAAGTATTCAGAAGTCCAGAAGCAGCAATTGGCGTTGCAAAAGAAGCAATTGAAGTCAAACCAAGAGTCTTCTGGTTGCAAGAAGGTGTGGTCTCACCAGAAGCTGCTGCAATTGCCAGCGAAGCAGGATTAGAAGTAATCCATAACAGATGTACGTATAAAGAGGCACAACGTTTACGCGGGTCAATTTCAACATATGCATGTGAAATTTAAATGAAACTATAATTGGCTTATAGAGATAAAAGTCGATTAGTAAAAACAAAGGGGCAAATAAAATTGAAAAAAATAGCATTGATTGATGTTAGAAGCTTTCTTGCAATTATTCTTGTAGGTGTTGTATTGGTAATAGCTGTAGGTTGTTCATCTGATACAAGTGGAGAAGAAACAGGTCCAGAAGAAATCCGTTTAGATTACGCATACTACTCTCCAACTAGTTTAGTTTTAAAGAAATTCGGTTGGGCTGAGGAAGAATTTGAAGAAGAAGGTATTGAGATTGAATGGGCATTAAGTCAAGGAAGTAATAAAGCTTTAGAATTCTTGAATAGTGATAGTGTCGACTTCGGTTCTACAGCTGGAGCGGCAGCTTTAATATCTAAATCAAATGGTTCACCAATTCAAAATGTTTATATCTATTCAAAACCTGAATGGACAGCACTCGTAACGAATCCCGATTCTGACATTGAGTCAGTAGCTGACTTAACCGGTAAAAAGGTTGCAGCAACAATCGGAACAGATCCGTATATTTTCCTACTACGTGCATTGGCAGCTGAAAATATCGATCCTGATGAAGTAGAAATTGTTAACTTACAACATGGCGACGGTGCATCCTCACTTGTTTCTGGGCAAGTTGACGCATGGGCAGGACTTGATCCTCATATGGCACGACTGGAAATTGAAGCAGACGCTGAATTGTTCTACCGTAATGCTGATTTTAATACGTATGGATTCTTAAACGTAAGAAATGAATTCGCTGAAAATTATCCTGATTACGTAAATCGTGTGATTAAAGTATACGAAAAAGCTAGAAATTGGATCCTTGAAAACCCTGAGGAAGCCGCTGAATTATTAGCTGAAGAAGCAGATATTGATGTAGAAGTTGCAAAAATCCAATTAGAAAGAAATGATTTTTCTAATCCAATTCCTGGTGATGTTCATATCGAAGCATTAATTGAATCTGGAGGCATTTTGCAAGATGGGGAAGTTATTGATGCAGATGCTAATATCGAGGAACTTACGAATGAATTAATTAACCCCGCTTTTGCAGAAGAAACAGTTGAATAAGTGGGAGGAATAACAAATGTCTAAAAATGAAGCTGATGTTTCAAGTGCATATGTTACGAGTCAAGTGAAAAAGGATAAACTTAAAAAAGCTAGAAATAAACGTTCACAAACTATTATTTTAGGCAGTATATTACCAGTTATATTGCTTATCTTCTGGGAGCTTCTAAGTAAAGCGGGGGTCTTCCCCTCCTACCAACTCCCGGCTCCTTCAATAATATTCTTAACCATTCTGGAAATGGGCCAGACTGGCGAATTATGGGGGCATATTGGCATTACCGTTTATCGTGTCTTTGCTGGTTTTGTAATTGGAACACTTGTAGCCATACTATTAGGTTCTCTTGTTGGTTTCTATCAAAAAGCGGAACAATTATTTGATCCAATTATACAAGCCTTTCGTTCGATTCCATCACTAGCATGGGTACCCTTATTTATCTTATGGATGGGTATCGGGGAAACATCTAAAATCACGATGATTGCAGTCGGGGTATTTTTCCCCGTTTATCTAAATCTTGTTAGCGGTATTTTAGGTGTAGATCGGAAATTAATTGAAGTTGGAAAAATGTATAAATTAACGCCTTTTCAGCAAGTACATCGCATTATATTACCAGCATCCTTACCTTCTTTTTTAATTGGCTTACGCAGTGGACTAGGACTTGGTTGGATGTTCGTTGTTGCAGCAGAATTAATGGGGGCAAGTCAAGGTCTAGGATATTTACTTGTATTAGGACAAAATACACTATCACCAGAAACGATTATCTCCAGTATTATTCTCTTTGCAATTATTGGTAAATTATCAGACTGGTTGCTAAAGATTTTAGAAGAACGCTCACTACACTGGCAAGATCGATTCGTAAAAACATAACAGGGGGAAACCGACATGAGCTTAGCATTACGTAACGTTAGCAGAACCTTTGCCGGAAACACAGCCGTCCGAAATGTTAATTTATCTGTTCAACCTGGAGAGATAATTGGCTTACTAGGTACAAGTGGTTGTGGAAAAAGCACGATATTACGTGCAATATCTGGTTTGGATGATGGTTACGAAGGGGAAATCGAAATTAACGGAAGTACCTCTAAAGGTGTACATGATACCACAGGATTTATCTTTCAAGAACCACGCCTATTACCCTGGCTGACCGTATTAGACAATGTCACTTTTGGCCTAAAAGGTGATAAAGCAACTAGAGAGAAACGTGCGAAAGAATATATTGCGAACGTTGGGCTTGTTGGTAATGAAAATCTATACCCTCGTCAATTGTCAGGAGGAATGGCTCAACGCGTAGCAATTGCACGTGCACTCGTAACATCACCAGAAATTCTTTTATTAGATGAACCTTTTAGCGCGTTAGATGCATTTACGAAAATGCAACTACAGGACCTACTTCTGGATATATGGAAAGCATATCAATCAACTATTGTACTCGTAACGCATGATATAGATGAAGCTACTTATTTATGTGATCGAATCCTTATCCTTCGTGGTCAACCTGGCGAAGTTGATCGTGAAATAACCTTAACCGAACAAAGACCAAGAAATAGAGGAAGTCAGGAACTCGCAAAATGCAAATCTGATATATTACAAAGTTTAGACCTTAATCGAACAAATTAGAGATAGAATAATGTTAAACAGACAAAGGGGAAAGCAGCGATGGCTATTGAACTGACTCCTGTAAATGGAGTATATAATCTATCAAATTATCAAAAAACGAAAGATACATTCGACTGGGATCAAGCTAAAGAAGCTTTATATTATGGTAAGACAGGGAAAATGAATGCAGCTTACGAAACAATTGATCGGCACGTCGCCGATGGTTATGGTGATAAAATCGCGCTACATTATGTTGATCAAGAGGAAAGCTATTCACTTACTTTCCAACAGGTAAAAGAAAAAACAGATCATTACGCTAGAATTTTAAAAGAAAATGGCGTAAGAAAAGGCGATCGTGTTTTTATCTTTTTACCAAAAAATCCTGCATGCTATATCTCTATCTTAGCAGTAATTAAAATAGGTGCAATTGCTGGTCCGTTGTTTGAAGGTTTTATGGATGAAGCAATACAAGATCGTATCAATGATTGCCAAGGGAATTTATTAATTACTGATAAAAATCTCGGGAAACGTGTACAGAAAAAACTAATTCCCTCATTAAAAGAAATTTTATATACAGAAGATATTGAATCGAAAACATATGTTACAGAAAATAATACATCCTTGATTGAATGGGTAGATCCCGAAGATGGTTTGCTTATTCATTATACGAGTGGTTCAACCGGCAAACCAAAAGGTGTACTTCATGCCCACCGATCGATCATTCATCACTACCAAACAGGAAAATGGGTGCTGGACATACAAGAAAACGATGTATATTGGTGTACATCACATCCTGGTTGGGTTACCGGAAGTGTTTACGGTCTGTTCGCTCCATGGCTTAACAGAGCAACAATCGTAATACAAGGTGGACGTTTTAAAGCTGAAGATTGGTACCAATTGATTGAAACGTTACATGTTACAACATGGTATAGTGCACCAACAGCTTTCCGCATGTTAATGTCTCAGGGAGATCTTCATAAAAACTATGATCTATCATCCCTTCGTCACGTGCTAAGTGTTGGAGAACCACTAAATCCAGAAGTAATTAGCTGGGCATGGAATACTTTGAACTTACGCATTCACGACACATGGTGGATGACCGAAACAGGTGGACATCTAATTGTGAACTTACCTTCGGAAACAATTAAAGCTGGATCCATGGGTAGGGCATTTCCAGGAATTCATGTTGGCATTTTGGATGAAGAAGGTAAAGAAGTCCCAAACGGTGAAGTAGGACAGTTAGCTGTGAAGACGCCATGGCCTGGATTAATGAAAGAAATTTGGGGGAACCACGACAAATACAACTCTTACTTCCAATATAAAGGTTGGTATATTTCAGGTGATCTAGCTATTCAAGATTCGGAAGGATACGTCTTTTTCCAAGGCCGAAATGATGATATGATCAACTCCGCTGGCGAAAGAATTGGACCTTTTGAAGTTGAGAGTACATTGATTGAACACCCTGCAGTTGCAGAAGCTGGCGTAATTGGTAAACCTGATGCATTACGCGGTGAAATTGTGAAAGCATTTATTACATTGCGAACTGGATACACTAGTTCAACTGAATTAATTGAAGAAATCCGTCTTTTCGTTCGAAATAAATTGGCAGCTCACTCTGCCCCAAGAGAAATTGAAGTAGTGGACGAATTACCTAAAACAAAAATCAGTGGTAAGATTTTGCGTAGAGAACTAAAACAGCAAGAAATAGAAAAAAGCTCAGTAAAGTAAGGCAGATGTGATTTCTGCCTTACTTTTTTATTTGTTTACCATTTATTTATATAGCGCGGTTGATAGTCCGTCATCCTACTTAGTAAAGTATCAACGTTTTCCTCTAAAATAATTAGCTCTTTATATTCTTTTTTGACAAAGCCTTCAGCTATCATGTGGTCAAAAAGCGCTACGATTGGATCATAATAATGATTTATATTTAAAAGTGCACACGGCTTGTGATGGTAGTCAAGTTGAGCCCAAGTGAATACCTCAAACCACTCTTCTAATGTCCCAGAACCTCCAGGCAATGCTATAAAACCATCCGCTAATTCAGCCATTAACGCTTTCCTTTCATGCATCGTTTCTACTACATGTATTTCGGTTAAGTTCTGATGAGCGATTTCAACGTCAGCTAACTTTTTAGGAATCACACCAATTACTTCTCCTCCTGCCTCTAGAACACCATCTGCCACAGCACCCATACACCCTACCGTTGCTCCACCATAAATGAGATCTATTCCATTTGCTACTAGAATTTCACCTAACTTTCTTGCTTGTTCCATATAGATCAGGTTATTCCCTTTACTAGAACCACAATATACTGCCACTGTTTTCATGAACATCTATCCTTTCCTGTTATCTGCTTTTATTCTAACGTATTAAAATAAAGTTAGCATTATATATGTAAAGATATTTTGACACTTTTTTGATGAGAGGAGCGTGGCTCGTGAAGGTTATCAACCACATTCAGGAAGTACGTAAAAGCAGACAGATTACACAAGTGAAAATGGCAGAAGACTTACAAATCACGCGTCAAACTATTAATGCAATTGAAAAAAATAAATATAATCCTAGTTTAGAACTTGCTTTAAAATTAGCTAGCTATTTTGATATACCATTTGAAACTTTATTCTATTTAGAGAAAGGAGAAACCAAAAAGTGAAGAAAAAGCATCAAATACTTATGTATGTGTTCCTAATTATCTGTATTCAATTTGGAGGATTTTTAGGCCTATATTTAATTGAAAAAAGGAGGGTAAGAGATTCCCTTATCACTTTTGGAAATAATCACATATAGTTTAATCGGCACAATAGGCGGCTTTGGAATTGTCTTTTTGCAATCCTACTATCGCAAGAAAAAACATGGGAATGTACCAACAGTAGATGAGAGAAGTCTTTTACTATTTAAACGATACTTTTTGCTTGTTTTGTATATAGTGTTATTTGGTAGTAGTGCTCTACTCCTTATCCTTTTCGCAATAGGTGTTAAAACAATCGAAATCGAAATCCTAATAGTCTACATGATGTTTTTGTTTATTTTCATCGAACTAGGTGCGTTCATTACCAAAAGATTATAACTTTCACAAGTTGCTCTTAAACTATTCTATTGATGTTCTATCCTGAAGGACTACCAGACTAATTTTCAGAAGTCCTTCAGGATTTATCAGCACTTTTCTTTTCAATTTCACTCCAATCGACCTTTTTGTTCACCTCCTCAATTTCCACATTACAACAGTCTTTTTCCTTTTTTACAAATAGTTTACTAAAAACAGACTTCTTTTCCGTCATCTCTTTCACCTCCTTAAAGTATCGATTGTGCAATAAAACCAGCTATGATTGCCACTGATAAAATTGAGATCAAAAATGCAATAACTAATCTTCGTTTAAATAACTTACTAAGCAATACCACTTCAGGAATACTTGCTCCTGCACCACCAATTACAAGCGCAATTATCGAGCCGATCCCCATTCCCTTTGATACCAGCGCGTCCGCAATTGGTAGAATAGCCTCCGCACGAATATACATTGGAATACCAATAATAGAGGCGACCGGAATTGCCCAAGGCTGATCTCCACCCGCAAAACGTACAATTATTTCTTCTGGTAGAAAGCCATGAATGAAAGAGCCAATCAGAACGCCAATTACTAAAAATGGTAAAACAGGATAAAAGAATCCCCAAGCATCTTGCAACGCTACTCTCCATTTTGGTTGTTCTGTGTTGTGTTCTGTTTCTGTTTTACTCTTTCGTACACGAACTTCTTTCACAAAATCTGCTAAACCTAATGTCTTCCAAACAACTCCAATTAAAATTGCAAATATCGCTACAATTACCGTATAAAATAATGCTGCATTCCAGCCCATCAATGTCCCGATCAGGATGATAATGACTGGGTTTAATAATGGCGATGCAATTAAGAAAGTCATTGTTGGGCCAAAAGGAGCGCCAGACGATAATAATCCTGCTAATATAGGTATGGTCGAACATGAACAAAAAGGGCTTATTGCTCCTAGACCAACACCATATAAATAGCTGATAAATTTATTGGGTCGATCTAACATCCGTTTTATCTTATCTTCTGATATATTTTGCTGTAACAAACTAATTAAAAAGCTAATAAAAATAAATAAAACTGCTAATTCCAGAAAAAGCGTAACAAACGTTATTATAAAATCTGTCCATCCATTCATAAAGAAAACTCCTCTCATAATCTTTTTATTACACATTACATCAAAAAAAATTGATGTATGGCGCAAAAAAAATTATTTTTTACTCGGATAAAATATACAACATAGTTCTTCGGACAATAGACCTTTGACTTCTTTATCATTTAAACGATAATAATTCCATGTACCAATCTTTTCTCGTTCTATTAGATTCGCGTCCAACAAAATTTTTAGATGATATGATAATTTAGATTGTGGTAAATTTACCTTTTCCGTTAAATCACAAACACATAGCTGTCCATGCTGATTAAGTTCATACATAACTTGTAACCGTAACTGATCTGCTAATGCCTTAAACTTTAATTCATACGTTTCGAATTGAACTTTATTATTTATCTGTTTTGTCTGCAACAACCTTACCTCCTCTAATATATCAAATAAAATTGATGTATCCTCATTATATTACTTATTTTTAAAAACACAATACTTTAGATCAAAATAATTTGATGTATTGTTTTTATTTAAAACTTCGTAGTCAATAGAAACTGCGACGTAGATCCTAACCCGTCGCGTCATCAAATGTTTTCGCTTTCCGGTGGGCACAACCATTTGCTTCCGTAGCTGGCGTCTAATTACAAACGATATCAGTATGGACAGATAAGATGAATTAATCTGGTTGAAAGTAACAATTAACATGCTGATTGTTACTTTCAAAATTTGATTAGAACCCATCACTTTACGTTCACATTTATACTCACTGTTAGTGATGAGCAGACGGGTACTAGCGTATCAAGTGAAATTGACGACACTCCTGCTGGAACAGCAAATGTTTTCGATGGGATGAGTAATCGCAATCCCACGGGCTGAAGATCCACTTTGGAAAGCGATTTTTGCTTTCCAAATTTAGCTGAAGCCATGCCTGCGAAAAGGGAGTCAATTTCACTTGAGGAGCGGGGCAGGAAATTCTATTAAGTCGCAGTTGATGAAAATTGTGACCTAATAGAATTTTTAATTCGTTGCGTAAGTAAAATATTTTTTTGATTATTAGACCTCAGTTTTTTTAGACTTTCTTTCGATAAAAAAGAAGAGCTCGTTTCGCTCTCCTTAAAATCACGCTTATAAATTCGATCCATTTGTTTTAATTACTTGCTTGTACCAATCAAAACTTTTCTTTTTCTTTCTATCCAAGGTACCATTTCCTTCGTTATCTCTATCAACATAAATATAACCATAACGTTTCTTCATCTCGCCAGTACTAGCACTTACAATATCAATTGGTCCCCAACTTGTATAACCAAGAATTTCAACACCATCTTTAATTGCCTCAGACATTTCAACAAAGTGTTGCTGTAAGTAATCAATACGATAGTCATCATTTATACTACCATCTTCTTCTGGCACATCCACTGCACCTAAACCGTTTTCCACAATGAATAATGGTTTTTGGTAACGATCATGTAACTGGTTTGCTGTAATACGTAAACCTTTAGGATCAATTGTCCATCCCCACTCAGATGTTTTTAAATATGGATTTGCTACAGATTCAAAAACATTCCCTGCCGTTTGATCTTTTAATACTTCTGGATCAACACTGGTACAGCGGCTAGCATAATAGCTAAATCCGATATAATCTACTGTATTATTACGTAAAATTTCTTCGTCACCATCCTCCATCTTAATATCAAGGTTCTGATCTTCAAAGAAACGCTTTGCATATCCTGGATACTCTCCTCTAGACTGTACATCAATAAAGAAGAATGACTCCCTATCCTTATCCATTGCTTTCCAAACATCGTCAGGATTTGATGAATAAGCATAAGTCATTCCAGCTGCAAGCATACAACCAATTTTGGCATCAGGGATTATCTCATGACATGCTTTAACCGCTAAAGCACTTGCCACTAATTGGTGATGCGCTGCTTGATAAAGCACTTGATTTTTATCTTCACCTTCTTTTATAACAATACCCGCTCCCATATAAGGAAGGTGTAGTAGCATATTGATTTCATTAAATGTCATCCAATATTTCACTTTATCTTGATAACGTTTGAAAATTGTTTTTGTATATTTTTCATAAAGTTCAATCATTTTTCTGCTTTTCCAACTACCATACTTCTCAACTAAATGTACAGGTACATCAAAATGGCACGTTGTGACAACTGGTTCAATATTATATTTCAACAATTCATCAAACACATCGTCATAAAATTTTAATCCTGCTTCATTTGGAACTTCTTCTTCTCCAGTTGGAAAGATTCTTGACCAAGCTATTGATAAACGTAAGCTTTTAAATCCCATCTCAGCAAATAATGCGATATCTTCTTTATATTTATGATAAAAATCAATTGCCTCATGAGATGGATAATAGACGCCTTCCTTTGGCTCGAAAGAATCTATATTGCCTAACATAATACGAAAACGTTCCTTTCCAGTTGGCAAAAGGTCCACTGTAGTTAACCCTTTTCCACCTTCTAAATATGCGCCTTCTACTTGGTTAGCGGCAATTGCACCACCCCATAAAAAATCTTTCGGAAAGTTTGTTTTATTTGTCATATTTCATTCCTCCTATTTACGTTTATCAACTTCTTATGTAGAAACAACATACAGCAAGGAGAGTATCAGTCAGTACTCACACCTTGCTGTCATATTGTTTATTACTTATTAAACTGCCTTATCTTAATTTCCAGAATTCTCATTTTTTAGCGTAATTAATGTTTCTGTTGGTTTAACTATATGTTGCTCTGTAAAGGAAATTACCGCATAGTTATCTGGATTGGTTACAATCACTGGTGTTGTTACAAGATAACCAGCTTTCTTAATTTCAACTAGATCAAATTCAACAAGTAATTTACCTTTTTCTACTTTATCACCTTGTTTTACATAGCTTGTGAAATATTGACCACCCAGATTAACAGTATCCATACCAACATGAATCAGAATTTCTGCACCATCTTCTGTTGTAATTCCAAGTGCATGCTTGGTAGGGAATAATGCTGTAATTGTTCCTGTAACTGGTGAGAATAATTTACCCTCGATTGGTTCAATCGCAACCCCTTTACCCATTGCACCTGAAGCAAATGATTCATCTTTAATTTCTGATAATTGTCTTACTTCACCAGCAAGTGGGCTAGCGATAACTTCTCCATTAATTGCTTTTTCTTCTACAACCACTTTATCTGTTGCAGGTGTAGTTGTTTCTTCTTTAACCGTTTGTTCTGAAGTCTTTTCGTTTTTCACACCGAATAGATACGTTAAAACGATACCTAAAACAAGCGCACCTATCATTGCAATGATCATACCCCAGAATCCTGCATCCATTCCTTCAGGACTAATGTAAGATGGTATACCAAAGATTCCTAATCCACCAATCATATAACCTCTTGTACCTGCAATACCTAGCACAGCACCACCAAGACCAGCGACAATACAACTTATAATAAAAGGTCTTTTCAGTGGAAGTGTAACACCATAAATTGCTGGTTCCGTTACACCAAAGATACCTGAAATAGCTGCTGGAATACTTAATGTTTTAATTTTTTTGTTTTTCGTTTTCATTAGAACACCAATTACAGCACCAGTTTGTGCAAATGAAGCTGTAAACATCATTGCTAAGATTGGATCTGAACCTAATGTTGTTAAATTGTTAATAGCAATTGGTATAAGACCCCAGTGTAGACCAAAGATAACTAACACTTGCCAGAACGCTCCAATGAATGCTCCTGCAATAATAGGACTTAGATCATAAATACCATTTGTCGCCATACCGATAAGGTTAGCCGCCCAAGTTGCAATTGGTCCAATTACCATAAATGTTATTGGTACAACTATAATAAGCGTTAAGAATGGAACAACAAATACTTTTACTACATCAGGGATTAATTTCTTAAGGAATCCTTCTACTCTTGATGCAAAGAATGCTGCTAAAATAATTGGAATAACAGATGATGAATATGTCATAAGAATTACTGGAATACCTAAAAACTCAACAAAAATCGGAGCTTCAAATAACGCTGAACCTGCAAACAAAGTATATAATGGTTCACCTGCTGATAGAGCTGTAATATCAGGATAAACTAACGAACCACCTATTGCCATACCGATAAATGGTGATCCACCAAATTTTTTAATCGCGGTATATCCTAAGAATATTGGGAAGAAGTAAAATAATGAATCCCCTACAGCATTTAATATTTGATACGTACCTGAAGTATCTTCTAACCAACCTAAAGCTAAAAATAGTGCATTAAAACCTTTGATCATACCTGTTGCTGCTAACACACCAAGTACAGGAGTAAATATACTAGCAATAATATCTATTAATTTATTAAATATGCTTTGATTTGAATTATCTTCCTCTTCTTCAGTTGCAGCAGTTTGGAATCCACCAAGTTCAACAATTTCTTTAAATACATCTGGTACGTGATTACCAATAACAACTTGGTATTGACCACCACTCTTCATTACTGTAACGATACCATCCATATCTTTTAAGACTTCTGTGTTTGCTTTACTTTCATCTCTTAACTTAAAACGTAAACGTGTAATACAATGAACAACGCTGATAACGTTTTCTTTTCCGCCGACGTTTTGGATAATGTCTTTTGACAATTGTTCGTATTTCATAATAAACCCTTCCTTCTGTTATTATATTTTAAAAACAAAAAACCCGAACTGATTTGAGCACACACACGTAAATGTGGCGTTCAAATCAGTTCAGGTTATGCCCGAAAGCGGTAACATTCCTAACTGATAAATTTATTATAGCATCACAAGAAAACGTTTGCAATACCTTTTTAAAAAATATTTTACTAATGATCTATTAAAGTGATTTAAGCACATTTTACTTATTAGGTTTTCAATTTACATTCAATCCTATATAATTCAAAGTAACTAAATGATCTTCATTTAACTCGTATAAAAGCAGGAATAGGGCCTGCATGTTTCTACCAGCTTACCGTAAATAGGCTGACTATGAGTAAGCATTTATAATTTTAAGAGTTCTGTGTCTATTCGATAGATAGAGTCTATATTATAAACCGCGGCTTACTCTTATGAGTATGTCGCTTTTTTATTTAATTGAAGGGGGAATATATAATGAAGTTATTAGAAGATAAAATTAAAGCTGAAGGTATTGTGTTAAGTGATCATGTACTTAAAGTCGATTCCTTTATTAATCATCAAATGGATCCAATCCTAATGAAGGAAATCGGAATCGAATTTGCTAAACTTTTTCGCGATAAACAAATTACAAAGATTTTAACAATTGAATCCTCTGGTATTGCTCCTGCGATAATGACTGGACTTGAACTGAATGTTCCTGTTATTTTTGCTAGAAAGAGAAAGTCACTGACGCTTATAGATAACTTATACACAGCAACTGTTTATTCCTTCACTAAAAAGGAATCGAATGACATTACCGTATCCAAACAGTATATTCAACCAGGAGATCATGTATTAATTATCGATGACTTTTTAGCAAATGGACAAGCAGCACGTGGACTAGCTGAAATTATTGAGCAGGCAAAAGCAAAAGTAAGTGGAATTGGCATACTAATTGAAAAGTCTTTTCAACCAGGTGCAACTACATTACTTTCTAAAGGCTACCATGTCGAATCCTTAGCAAGAATAGCATCATTAACTGATAGTAAAGTCACCTTTAAACAAGATTAGCACTATCTGTATTTATAAAAGAAACCACGCAGCCTGATGCCACGTGGTTTCTTTAAAATGTAAATCAGTTAACTTTTCTTCTTCTTTGAAAGATAAACAATAAACCACCGATAAGGAGAACAACTACTCCTATTCCAACCAAATTAAAAATATTTGTCGCCGTGCTAGGTAGATTACTACCACTTGTGGCTGTTTCTCCTTTTGTTGAGGCAGTTACAGCTCCACCTGTACCTGTTTTCCCTCCTTTATTCCCAGACGTTTCTGTACCTGTTTTCACTTCATCGTTATCTTCAGCCGTTTCCGAGTCAGTTTCTTCTTCTTTCGTTAGAGCATTAATCGTAACGATTCGTTTAGCAATCGTTTCATTTCCAGAAGCATCTTGAACTGTATAAGTTAGAGTATAAGCACCCACTTTATCTACATTAAGATCGCCTGAAACACTTACCTTATCAGTTAAGTCACCATCTGCAAGATCACTTGCCACATAACCTGGTTCCTTATAAGTAGTTCCTTCATCAATCTCAACTGGGTTACTTCCTATTAGTTCAATAACTGGTGCTATTGTATCTACTACTTTGACCGTACGTATTGCTGTAGCTTCATTTCCGGAGGCATCTGTTACAGTATAATTTACAGTGTATTCTCCGACAGCAAAGCCTACTTTACCAGAAATAACAACATTATCCGTAACGTTTCCTTCATAGTTATCTGTAGCTGTAAATCCTTGCTCCAAATAAGCTAAGCCAGCTTCTAAAATATAGGGTTCTTCTCCAGCTAATTCAATAATAGGCGCATGTGTATCAATAATATGGACAGTCCTTGTAATCGTTGCTTCATTTCCAGATTCGTCTATCACCTTATACGTCAACGTATATTCGCCAAGTACGTCCGTATCTACTGAACCTGTAACTGTTACGATATCTGTTACATCTCCATCGTAATTATCCGTAGCGCTAATACCTGCATCTTCATATACCGCACCTACTTCCAATGTAACAGAAGCATCCCCTTTTAATTCAATTATCGGGGCTGTATGATCAACCACTAAAACAGTTCTCGTTACCGCAAATACATTATCATTTTCATCTGCGACTGTATAAACTAAGGTATATTCTCCAACTGTTTCCGTATCAATTTCTCCAGTTACAACAACTTGTTCCGTAATATCACCGTCCAAGTTATCTTCCGCAACATAGCCTAATTCTTGATAACTCGTTCCCACCTGTAGTTCAATAACAGTATCACCAGACAGTTCAATATAGGGAACCTCTTCATCAACAACATGGACTTTACGAACAGCAATTGTTTCATTCCCTGCCGTATCCGTTACGAGATATGTTAGGATATATTCTCCTAAAACCGTATTATCAATTTCTCCCGTAATTTCAACACTTTCAGTTATATCACCGTCAATTTCATCAAAAGCCATGAACCCTGGCTCCGTATATGCAGCACCTGCTTGTAATACTAATGGATTATCACCTTCTAAAGTGATTTCCGGTATTGTATTATCAAGTGTGAATTCTTGTGAATGCCAATCTAGTACATTTCCTACCGCATCCGTTGCCCTAACATGCAAATACCAGCTACCATTTTGATCTGATAGTTTGAGCGTATCACCGTTATCAAAGTGAGTCCAACCGTCAGTCGGCAAATCTTCAGATTCAGACCAGACGTATTGCAGAGAGTCAGATTCTGCTTCTTGAATATTGACCTTAACACTTGCTTCTTTACTACTATCTTGATTACCATCTTGATCTACTTCAATTGTTGGTTTTTCATTATCCACTGTAAAAGTTCCTTCATCCGTTACAGTATTCGTACCGTCATTAGCTGTCATTTTGAGTGTGTAGATACCAGATGATATTCCTTCTGGCAACTTCAAACTGACATCTAAAGAAGTTTCCTCATTTTCAGCAACAAAAGATTGATCATCTGTCGCCACAACTTCTCCATTTGGATCAATCACCTCAGTTTCAACCGTTACTTCCTCACTGAGATTAGGATCATATGCAGCCACTTTCAGCTCAAGTAAATGATGACTTTCTTTGCTAGAGTATACTTCACTCAATCCTTCAAATGATAAAGTAGGTTTTCTTGTCTCATAATTTAATAACAACTGTGCCACCGACAAGTCCTGTGCCTGATCAGTTATCGCTACCGTCAAACCATAAGGCAACACATTTCGTCCAGCATATATTTGACCTGGATTCGTATAATCAAACGCATCATTAAACACGGAGACTGCGGCTTGGGATTCCATCTCTAAACTTGTCCCATTAATATCAAGATAATCCAGAAACAGTTTATCTGTTTCATTTAGCGAAAATGCCGCATCTTGTATTTGGTATCGCGTAACAGCTGTCTCACCATTTGACCATACTGCTGTTTCCTGATGTGCATCTACAACACCTAAGAACCCATCACCAGGATGATCACCTACCCAATTATTATCATATTTATTATCGACATACCACACAACCATTCCTGGATCTAAAGTCATTACTGAATTACCACGCGTGATCCGCTCTAGAGCTGTATCCGCTGCTGCGTAATTCCTCCACTCAATAAGATAATAATGGTCTGACTTCTTATTACCGTCTGATTTAGTGAATCCTTCCATAGTAAAGATGGTATCCTCAGATTCCGCATCATCAGTTAGAAGCACTGTATCATTTGCGATAACTTCTAAATCATCCACATATAAACCCGGTAGTGAAGCAGCAACATCTGTCCAATAATTAATACGTAATTGAATTTCCTTTCCGACATAGCTATCTAGATTGAAAACAGCTTCAATCCAACCTTTTGAATCACCTGTAATCCCATGACCAGGGTTTTGTCCATAGGGGTCAGAATCCGTTGTAATGTTTCCTGGAATTGCAACCCAACCAGATCCGTCATTTACCTGAACAGATCCATAATCCCAATCTAGTTCAATATCATAGAAAGCATTAAATTTAAAAGAAGCGTTTGACACATCTTTCAGATTTATAGTTGTCACTAAACTATTGTTAAGATCATTTCCATTTCCACTAAAGTATTGATATTCACCACTTGTTGGTGTATTAATCGTTGTTAATTTATCTGGCAAGGTCACTTTCACGGCATCAGCGTTTGTCCCTTTTACACTTGCTTGATCTATGTTAAGCGAAATATCTCCAGCCTTTATATCGTCTAAGCTATATTCAGCGTCCTTAAACCAATTCGATTCCGGCATCCTATTTTGCAAAAACTCTTTATCATAAGGACTAAAGCCAGTTGGTTCTGTCCCATTAATTAAACCAGCCCAGCTACCTGCAGCCATAATAGTCCAATAGTCAGTAGGCGCACCAACACCACCCGCCGTACTATTTGTATCATAGGAATCAGGTAATCCCAAATCATGACCGAACTCATGTGCAAAAACACCTACCGCACCATCTTCAGGCTGTACTGTATAGTCGTAAGCAGCTATACCACCCCAATATGGTACATCGGTTTCGTCCTCTGTACCTGGGACAACTGTCGGGGCATCTAAATTCCAACTATGGGACCAAATTGCATCCCCATTTAAACTTCCTCCACCAGCTTCTTCACCAGTCCCTGCATGAACAATCATTAGGTGATCAATGATACCATCTGGCTCACGATAATCTCCGTCACCATCTAAATCGTATAAATCCTCTTTGTCAAAATCAGCTAGATTAATAGATGGATCAGCAGCAGCTTGCGCTAATGCCTCTTTTACTAATTCACGCGGCCTAATGTCATTACCATCTGGAGCAGGCTCATTTGCTCCATAATAAGCGGCCGGATGTTCTGCTGTATACCAACCTGCTACTTGGCCATCAATCGTATAGCTACCACCAGATTGTTGCTCATAAAAAGCCTTCATCGAGATAAAGTCTTCTCCATTTCCTCCCTTATACGTTTCATCTGCAAATACCATATTTTCATAGTGTTCCTTTGTGTAATTATCATATAGTAACACTGGATTATCCGCTTCTGTAATATTACTATTTTGATAATCAGCAAAATCAATTAATAAAACAAGAACTTCATCCGTTTGTACTGCCCCGTCCCAACTTTCTTCTACAATTGATTCAATGCCATTCGATTTTGCTTTAACACCGCTCTCTTCTGACTGTTTCGCAACACCAGCAGGTACTTGTTTTAGATCTGCCTGTTCTAATAACTCATTCCTGAGCTTTTTTTGGTCATGTCGGTCAACAGCTAATTCTTCTGCATTTTCAGACCGCTTTAGTAAATATTCATTCAATTGCTCTTCTTGTTTTTCCTTAGATAAACTACCATCAATAATCCCTTGTTCTATCAAAGCTAACAGGATTTTATCTTGATTAACTATACCTATATCAAAAGGGCCACTGGCATGCTGTTTCATAAATGGATAAATATATTCTTCTTCCGTAGTTTCTTTTGCTGCATTCACCTCAATTAGAGACATATTACTAACTAAACCACATATAATACTTAAAACTACCAAACTATATAAAGCTTTTTTTGCAATTAACAAAGTATGACCTCCCCATTTTTATGTAATAGGATTTCATTTCCCTCCTTCGACCTATTCTCTATACAACCCTATTTATTGGAAAAATTTAAATAATAGATTTATTTATAGCATAGAAATAGCGAACAATATATCCTTTCAAGTAAAGTTCATAAAAGTCTACAAAGGTTCTAATAATTCTCTTTTAGGCTTGGAAATACGACTTTTATTTTAGACAAGTTATCACAATAAATTATTCTTTTTTTACACTCTTTCTTTTGTTCTAGCTCTTTTCATAAACAATATTTCTTTTCGGCATTTGAACTTAATGACTTTATTTTAAATAAGAAGGGATTTGTAGATAGAATAGTGAATTTAAATATGTGAGAAAAGAGGGAATTAGATATGACTAAAATTTATGCAATATTAATCATTCTACTTATTTTGATAGGGGGGTATAAAAATATGGACATCAAGTTGTCTACAACACCTTCAAAAGACATCCAAATAGAAGAAACAAATGTAATAGATAATATGGTTCCAATAATTTTATATGATGAGCCTAATAAGACAGTTACCTTTACCATTACAAATGAGTCCACTAATATGTTTACATTTCATTTTGCATCAACCCGACATTTTAGTTATCAAATCAAAAATAAAGATGGACAAGTAGTACAAGAATCACCGAAAGATAACCAATCGCCAAAATTACCAAGCACCTTTCCGGTCAAACCAGGGGGCCATATTAGTTATGAGGTAAGTATAGATATGTTACCAAAGGGGGATTACACCATTCAATTTGTTTTATTAGCTAAAGAAATTCAACCTAAATTAATGCTAGAATTTCACGTAAATTGAAACGCTCTATAATTAAAAGCAAAAAAATCACACCTTTTTAAATCAAGGTGTGATTCTTAACTATCCAAGTCTCTATTTCTTTTACTGTCATTGGTTTGGCAAAGTAATAACCTTGCAATAGTAAATCTGATCTATGCTTGGTTAAAAATAGAAATTGTTCTTTTGTTTCAATTCCTTCAATAACTACGGTTAAATTAAGCGACTGCCCAAGGTCGATAATTGCTTTTACTATTGCTGCGTCTTTTTCTGAGCCTGGAACATGATCAATAAATGTTTTATCTATTTTCAATGTAGAAATAGGCATTTGTTTTAAATAAGATAAAGATGATACTCCAGTTCCAAAATCATCTAGTGCGACTTTAAAACCGAGCGAACGGAAGGTTTCTATAGAATACATTGCCGTATCAATAGACTCAACAAAACTCGTTTCGGTAATTTCTAATTCAATCTTTTGGGCATCTAGTTGCGTTTCCTTTATTACATGCTGCAATACGCCAACTAATCGGGATGAACTAACATATTCACCGGGAATATTAATCGCAATACTCCATTCTATATGACCTTCTTCTTGCCAGTCTACCAACTGCCTACATGCCTTTTTTATAATCCAGTCCGTTAAGTCTCTCATCCGCTTATATCGCTCTAATATTGGAATAAAGACGGCGGGTGATAACAGCCCATATTCTGGGTGTTGCCAACGAATTAACGTTTCAAATCCCAACGTGGACATTGTATCAGCCCACACTTTAGGTTGGTAAACGAGAAAGAGTTGATTCTCCACCATCGCTCGATCTATTCCCTCCATTATTTTATGATCGAAAGAATAGGTGTGAACAGCTGAATCATAAAGAACCACCTCTTGTTGAAAACCAGTGGTTGGGTGTTCCAATACAGATAATGCATGATTGTATAAATCTCTGATATCATCTTTATGCGTAATCGTTGAAATTGCACATGCACCTTCAATCATAATATGATTATCTGAAATCAATACAGGATTATCCCAACCCTGAGACACTTCTTTCATTGCCAGTTTCAAACGTTCTAAATGATCTGAACGATTCAGTAAGAAAGCAAATTGATTATCTCTTAAACGATATAGTGTTAGTTGCGGAATATGGACTTTTTTTAATGTATCCACCACATAATCAATTAATTCATCACTAGATTGATAACCGTACACCATATTCATTTTTTCAAAATTATTAATTTGCCAAACCGCTAAAGACTTACTTGAACTCGTTTGTCTAATTGCCTTCTCATACAGACGAGCATTAGGAAGCTTTGTACGTGTATCGAAGAAACTTACACGATAATCAATATAACGATCAAGAAATACGGATAGCATTAACAAAACCAATAAGCTTACAACACCAATAGATATACCTGTGATTAAAAGCGGCGTATTCATTTGATGGGTAGTACCATCCGTAACTAAGTAATTTCGGTTCAGATAAAAAGTTGTTCCAAACATTGCGGTATAATGCATACTCGTAACAGCAAGTCCTAAAAAAATAGACGTTACCGCTTTTATGAGTGATCCTCGCGTTTTCCTTTTTCGAGAAGTCGAAAAAATATATAATGCACCAAAAGAAGCAATTACTGCAATAGCAATGGAAAAGAATACAAAAAGCGGATTATATGAAAAGTTAGCATCCATAACCATGGATTCCATTCCAATATAATGCATTCCAGTAATCCCAAGACCCATTATAAATCCTGACAATATATAGAGAGACCAGGACTTATCTAGTTGATTCACTAAATAGAAGGCTATGAAGGATGCACCAAATGCTGGAATCATCGACAACAATGTTAAACTATGATCATAGCTCATTGAAACTGGCAACATATATGCGCCCATACCAACAAAATGCATCGACCATATCCCAAAACCCATCGCAGCTGAGGCTAATAATAGCCAAATTCTACGATCAAAAAAACTATTTTTTTGTATGCGATCATTCATTGAAATTGCTACATAAGAAGCGAAACAAACCATAAGAACAGATAAAAATACAATAGGCCAATCATATTCACCATTTAAAACAATAAAGTAGTTAAGATCTGGTTGTGTGTACAAAAGTTACCCTCCACTTGTACTAAGGTTTCGAAAGAATATTATTTATAAGATATCTTCTATCTTATATCGGGCATAATAAACTAATTATTAGTGAATAATAAATTTCTCTAATACATATTAGGTAAACACAATAAAATCCCCGAGGTTCATACTTTCAAACTTTAAGGGATTCATGATTATGCACTATTTTTATTCTATTCCATCTATTTCTTCAATATCTTCAGTTATTTCTTGCGATACATCCTGACCACCAAAGAATTCCGCGGATATTTTAGTCAGTGTTCCATCCTCTTTCATTTCACCAATGGTTTGTTCGATTCTCTCCGCTAGTTCGTCACTACCTAAGTCAGCCACAACACTAACTGTTTGAGGATGGAACCTTAAGTCGGAATGCAATTCTATTTCCATCTCAGGAAAAGCCTCAAGAGCAAGGGATTGTAAATAGTAATCGTTAATCACAACATCAGTTCGGCCATTTTCCACATCACGTAAATAGACATCATTGGTTGCATTACCGTACGTTACTACCTCAGCCCCATACTTCTCTGCTATATCGCTATATACAGTTGTCGCAGCTCCACCAGCCTTTTTCCCTTCAAGGTCTTCCAACTTCTCTATTCCTGAATGATCTTCTGAACGAACAATCATAGTTGAATAAGAATATTTAATAGGTTGACTAAAAATAAAATTGTCTTTGCTCTCTTCTCTAGGACCAGCTGTAATTATATCAACACGTCCAGATTGCAATGCAGCCAGCATAGCATCATAAGCCATAACTTCAAATTTAACTTCCAAGTCTAAGCGTGAAGCTACCTCTCGGATTACCTCAACGTCATACCCAGTTAACTCATCAGAACCTTCAGGATAATAAGAAGCTGGATATAGCGTACCTGCTGTCGCAAAAACAATTTCACCTGATTTTTCTATTTCATCCCAATTAGTTACTTCTTCACTGCTACTGCTATCACATGCAGCTAAAACAACTAGCAAAACAAAAACACTTACTAATTTCTTCAAAAAAATCCCCCCTGTTATACTTTAATTACACTATATAATATAACAGTTTTATATCGTCAAAACAACGTTCTATTATACTGTATTACTGCATAATTAAAAAAACAAAAAACAAAAAACAAAAAAAAAGATGACCCTCACACTAAAATAGGAGGATCATCTTTCTACATTATTTGGCTGGTTGTTGCCCATCATTTGTCGTAATAACGTGATAAAGCTCTGGACGGCGGTCACGGAAAATACCCCATTCAATTCGTTGTGCATCTAACGCATCTAAATCAAATGTAGCAAGTAAGATTTCTTGCTCAGTTCTTCCAGCTTCTGCAATTCTATTCCCTTCTGGACCTGCAATAAATGAAGAGCCATAAAAAGTAATTTCTGATTCTTCATCTTTTTCAACACCAATTCGATTGGATGCAATTACAGGCATTAAGTTCGCAGCTGCATGACCAAGCATACATGCTTGCCAATGATTTTTTGAATCAATCGATGCGTCTTCTGGTTCTGAACCGATTGCTGTTGGATAAAGCAACACCTCAGCACCCTGTAAAGCCATCACCCTTGCTGCTTCTGGATACCATTGATCCCAACAGATTCCTACACCGATTTTTCCAAAGCGCGTTTCCCAAACTTTAAAGCCAGTATCACCTGGGTTAAAGTAAAACTTTTCTTCATACCCAGGACCATCTGGAATGTGACTCTTTCGATACGTTCCTAATATTTCACCAGTTGCATCAATCATCGCAAGCGCATTGTATCTAGCATAGTTCTTTTTTTCATAAAAACTGATTGGAAGAACAATCTTTAGCTCTTTAGCAATCTGTTGAAAGTGTTGAATTGCCTTGTTTTCACTTAATTCAGTCGCATAGCTATAATAAGCAGGTTTTTCCTTTTGACAGAAGTATGGTGTTTCAAATAGTTCTTGTAATAAGATGACTTGTGCACCTTGTGCTGCAGCGTCTCTAACTAGTGCTTCTGCCTTCGTAATATTATCTTCTATCTGATTGGAACAACTCATCTGGGTCGCAGCAAATGTTATATTTCGGACCATTACTATCTCTCCTTCTTTACCTGTTAACGGGCATTTGTTGTGTCATACAATGGATATTACCACCTTCGCGAATAATTGCCATTCCATCAATTGGGTGTATAACACGTTCAGGAAATAACTGCTTGAATTGTTCGATCGCAGCTTTATCTGTTTCTATTGCATCCTCACCAAAAACCGGTAGTATAATACCTCCATTAACAAAATAGAAATTAAGGTAACTCAATGTTAACCGGTCGTCACCATCTGTTCGAAGTGGCGGCTGTTTGACCGGTACGATTTCTAACTTTCTTCCCTTTGCATCTACTTCCGCTTCTAATATCGCAAGATTCTCTTGAGTAGTCTTATAGTTCGCATCAGTTGGGTCATCACACACCTGGATCATTATTTTCCCAGGTGCAATGAAACAAGCAATATTGTCGACATGACCATCTGTTTCGTCACCAGCAAGACCATTCTTCAACCAGACAACTTTCGAAACATCTAGGTGTTTTTTTAGATAACCTTCAATTTCTGTCTTTGTATAGGATGGATTTCGATTTGGATGGAGTAAGCATTCTTCAGTCGTAATTAATGTTCCTTCTCCATCAACATGAAACGAACCACCTTCCATTACGATTGGTGCATCTATTTGTTTCACTTGATAATTCGCTAATACTTTTGATGCAACAAGATCATCTAAATCCCAAGGCGTGTATTTTTCTCCCCACGCATTAAATATCCAGTTGACACCTGCAACCTCACCTGCCTCTGATACAACAAATGTTGGTCCGTTATCACGTAACCACGCATCATCATGTTCAATTACAAGTAGTTCAATAGCCGCGTTATTAAAAAGTGATTGTACCTTCTCTATTTCTGCCTGATTGACCAAAACAGTAACAGGCTCATAGACTGCTATCGCTTCTACAATAGCACGATAACCATCGGAAACAGTCGCGTAATCTTCAGGGTAACACATCGATTCTTTTACAGGCCATGAGATAAATGTACGTTGATGTTCTTCCCATTCTGCCGGCATTTTATAGGATATATTTATTGGATTCATATGCTCTCTCTTTTCCCTTGTAATATAACGTAAAAACAAATTATAACAGCATTATTAGCAAAAAACACTTATTTTTTATACGTGATCATCACTATTATCTCACAACAAAAAAGAACCATTCCACGATGAATAAGAATTGTCCTTTTGTCTAAGATAAACCTTCTGTTAATGTATGTTGTTCAAGTTTCAAGAGATGCTTTTTCATTTCTATACCACCACGATAACCTGTTAATGTCCCGTCTTTACCAATTACGCGATGGCAAGGAACCGAAATAAGCACTGGATTTGCACCAATCGCTGTTCCAACTGCACGAACAGCAGTCGGTTTTCCAATTAATTCAGCTATTTGTGCGTAATTATACGTTTTTCCATATGGTACGTGGTGAAGTGCTTGCCACACTTTCTGTTGGAAGGGCGTTCCCTGTAAATCAGTAGCAAAGCTTAAGTTTGTTAATTCACCTTGGAAGTAGGCGATTAAATCATTTTTATATGGTTCTAGCTGATCAGTATCTTCTATTAAGTTAACAGAAATAAACTTCTTAGTGATCCAACTTTGAAGCTCTTCCCGCTTACTATTTGGTGAACTAACATAACATAAACCTTTTGTAGTCGCAGCTAAATAAAAATGCCACTCTCCAACAGTAAAATCTGACCAATAGATACACGTATTTTCATTCATCACTAACCCTCCGATCTGACACCTTGCATAGATTCAACTTATATAAAAAGGTGGCAATGATAGAATCATTACCACTCCTGCTACCTATTTATTTATAATTCTCTTCAAATTCTTTCATAAAACCAACTAACTTTTCTACACCTTCTAGTGGCATTGCATTATAAATACTAGCTCGCATGCCGCCAACAGAACGATGACCTTTTAGTGTTTCCAAACCTAATCCTTGTGCTTCTTTAATAAAGGCACTTTCTAAATCTGCATCTCCATTAACCGTAACAAATGGGATGTTCATAATCGAACGACTATCTGCCCTAACTGGTGACGCAAACATCGATGAATCCTGTATAGCCTCATACAAAATTTGTGCCTTCTTACGATTAATCCGTTCCATCTCTTGAATACCACCTAGTTCATTCAACCACTCAAAAACTAACTTAGCAATATAAATGGCATAAGTCGGTGGCGTATTATAAAGTGATCCACTTTCACTATGTGTTTTATAATCCATCATTGTAGGACAATTATCCGATGCATGACCAATTAGATCCTCACGAATAATCACAAGTGTTAACCCTGCTGGTGCGATATTTTTCTGTGCGCCAGCGTAAATTAAACCGAATTTAGATACATCAATTTCTTCTGATAATATGTTAGAAGACATGTCTGCGATTAATGGAACATCACCTGTATCTGGGAACTCTGTATAAGCTGTTCCTTCTATTGTATTGTTGGTAGTAATATGAACATAGTCAGCTTCTGGATCAATCATGCTTCGATCTATCTTTGGTATGTAAGTGAAGTTCTCCTCCTCAGAAGAAGCTATGACGCGAATATCACCGAATTTCTTTGCTTCACTTATTGCTTTTTTAGACCATGATCCTGTGTTTATATAATCAGCTCTACCGTTTTTAACAAGTAAATTCATCGGTATCATCGCAAATTGTTGCGATGCACCACCTTGTAGAAATAGTACCTTATAATTATCAGGAATGGTCATCAATTGTCGTAAATGCTTTTCTGCCCCTGTAATAATATCCGTAAACAAAGCCGAACGGTGGCTTAACTCCATTACAGACATGCCAGAACTACGATAGCTCAATAATTCTGATTGCGCCTTCTCTAAAACTGGTAAAGGAAGCATTGACGGTCCAGCTGAAAAATTATACACTCTATTCATATCACCACACCCATCTATTTTTATCTATAAAATCCCAAACAATTTATCTAGTAGACTTATTCTATAAAAAGCAATTTAATCTTTGTGATCATTTTAACAGCATTCGTATTTACTTTCAACTTACAATATTCAAAAAATTAAGGTAATTATTTATCAATCCAAAAAACCCTTCATCCTTATCAATCTAGCATGTTATGATTAACAGTGGACTTGGATAGAATGACGGGAGGCAACAATCTTGGATACAATCATTTTTGATCTGGATGACACACTTTATGATCAAACATTACCTTTTAAAAAGGCAGTAGTTAAACAGTTTAAACAGACGTTTACGGATGAAGAGCATACTAAGCTTTACATAGCTAGTAGAAAATATAGTGATGCATTATTTCATAAAAGTATAACTGGCGAAGTAACTACCGTTGAATTACAAACATATCGAATCACTGAAGCTTGTAAGGAATTCGGCATTACGATTAGCTATCAAGAAGCAATTGAATTTCAAGCTACATATTTAGCGGAGCAAAAGAAAATCACTCTTTTTAAGGAAGTGGAAGAATTATTAGAGGCACTTTTTAAAGAGAAAAAGCAATTAGCTGTCCTTACCAATGGAGAGAAAGCACATCAAACAATGAAAATTAAACAACTCGGTTTATCAAAGTGGATTCCAGAAGATCATCTTTTTATTTCTGGGGAAATTGGACATGCAAAACCGGAATCAGAAGTATTTAACTATATTGAAGAAAAGCTACAATTAGACAAGGCAAAAACAATCTATATTGGGGATTCATTTGAAAATGATGTTGTAGGAGCAAAACAAGCTGGATGGCAATCGATTTGGTTAAATCACCGGCATAGGATGCCGACAACACTAGCGCAACCAGATAAAGTTATTTATCATGCGAAAGACCTTATAGAAGTATTTCGAAATGACTATTCACTAATAGATTAGTTTAATGATTAGAGATACATCTTGCATCTCTAATCATTCCCTATGACTTTACTCCTTCGTTCAAGTATTACTACATCTCGCCACTTACCATCCATTTTACTTATCCGTTCTTTTGTGCCAACTATTCTAAAGCCTGCTTTCTGATGAAGTTTTAAACTGGCACTATTCTCAGTAAAAACACCTGCTTCAAGTGTCCAAAATCCCGTCTTTTCACTTTCTTCGATAAGCGCATCCATCAACTTACTTCCAATCTTCTTACCCGTATAACCATTTTTTATATAAATACTTACTTCAGCAACACCTTGATACACGCAACGACTTGAAACTGGACTAAGTGCAACCCAACCAACTGCTTCATTATTAACTAGCGCTACTAAGCGACAAGTAGCAAGATGTCCCTTGTCCCATGCTTCCCAAGTTGGTGCTTTTGTTTCAAAAGTTGCATTACCTGTAGCAATTCCATCTTCATAGATTTGTTTTACTCGTTCCCAGTGCTCTTGTTGCATTTTACTAATCACTATTTCCATTTACACACCCTCTTCTCTTTTATTATCTTACTAAGATTATACACGTTTATTACTTACTTTCAGGCCATATCCTTTTAAATAATGTAAGCAAACGCGTATAATGATAAATGAAAGCGCAATCAAATTAGAAGAGGTGAATTTATTGAAAAAAGTAGTTATTACTGGTGGTAGTGGTTTACTAGGTCCTTCTGTTATCGAAGAGTTTATTAATAGTGGGTATAAGGTATTAAATGTTGATCATAAACTACCTGATAATCCAATTTGCGAAACAATTATTGCAGATTTAACAAATTTAGGTGAGGCATATGACGTATTGGTCGGTGCTGATGCAGTTGTACATTTAGCAGCTATTCCGAGAGCATACATGGCCCCAACTGATGTTACATTTCAGAATAATACAATGGCAACATTTAATATTTTAGAAGCAGCAGGGAACTTAGGTATTAAAAAGGCTGTTATTACATCAAGCGAATCTATTTATGGCATCGTTTTTTCAAAAAGCGGGTTAACACCACAATATGTTCCTATAGATGAAGAACATCCGACATTACCAGAAGATAGCTATGGTCTATCTAAAATAGTTAACGAAAAAACCGCTAAAATGATCCATAACCGAACAGGAATGCAGGTTGTCTCATTACGGATTGGAAACGTTATCGCACCACATATGTATAAAAATTTCCCGGGGTTTATAGATAATCCTAAAGAACGTATAGCAATTCTATGGAGCTACATTGATGCCCGTGATGCAGCAATCGCTTATCGATTAGCAGTAGAAAAGAACGAACTTGGAACGGCAGTTTTAAATATCGCGGCAGATAACAGTAGTATGAATATAAAAAGTACTGATTTAATGAAGGAAGCTTTCCCTGGTGTAACCGATTTCCGTGAACCACTAACAGGTTATGAAACATTGTTAAGTAACAAAAAGGCAAAAGAAATCCTCGATTGGAAGCCTATTTATAATTGGCGCGATGAAGTGAAGAAATTATAAGGAATGTGACTGGTGATAATTTAGTTGCAATGAAAGAATATAAAAGATGATTTTTTTCGTATAAAATAAGTCCTTGTTTCTCATCTTATACCTAGAGGTGACGAAATGTTGAATCGATCAATAACAACAGCTTTATCTGGAATAGGTATCGCGCAATTTTTAAAAGTACCGTTAAATTATTTAGAAAACGGCAACTGGGACTGGACAAAGCTTTTTGGTACAGGGGATATGCCAAGTTCGCATTCCTCCGCCGTTACATCCCTCACTACATATGTAGCCTTGAAAAAGGGGGTGCCATCAATAGATTTTGGTGTTAGTACTGTCTTTGGTTTGATTGTCATGTACGATGCAATGGGGATTCGCTGGCAAACAGGAGAAATTGCAATTGCGGTAAATGACTTGAATGAACAATTGGATGATCTTTCATACGAACATTCTGGTGTTCGCCATGATAAAAGGGAGAAAGAATTAAAAGAAATGCTTGGACATTTACCAATTGAAGTAGCCGGAGGTGCTGTACTAGGAGTTGCCATCGGGGTATTAAGCTATTTAACCGAAACGAAAAAACAAGAAAAGCGTCAGACCTCTGAATAGGTTGTGACGCTTTCTTTCTAGTTAATTTGCGCTAAGAACTCCTCATAGCTAGCTATCGCATAATCCATTTTTTCATTTAGGACATGGTCAATAGTTTGTAATTCTGGATTCTCTTCAAAATAAGCAATCGACTTTCGTATCCCTTGCTCAAAGTTAGTTGTTGCTTTATAACCTGGAACGAAGGATTTTATTTTGCTATTATCAACAACATAACTAGTAGAAGCATCCCCAAATAACGGCGCCTTAAACTCCGGCATAAAAAGAGATATAGATTCTGAAGTCATATGGATGATCCTTGGTTTAACACCAACAACCTTACCCAAAACAGCAAGATATTGATCCCATGTTTTCACCTCATCAGAAGTGATATGAAAGGCTTCCCCAATTGTTTCGCTATTCCCTAATAAACCAACTAAACCCTTTGCAAAATCGGTATTGTGCGTGATTGTCCATAAGGAGCTTCCATCACCAGGTACGATAATCTTTTTCCCGTTTATAATCCGATCGATCAATGTCCACGGATGAACACCGCTTGTAACAGCAAAAGGGATACTAGTATTTCCATATGTCTGTGAAGGTCGGACAATTGTCATTGGAAAGCCATTTTCACGAAGTTCCTGTCTTAACCTATCTTCACAGGCTATTTTTTCACTAGCATATTTCCACCATGGATTATGCTGTGGCGTTGATTCGTCGACCATATAGTGAAGCGGAGGTCGCTGATATGTAGCGACAGTACTAATGAATATATACTGTTCTGTTTTTCCAGTAAAGTAAGCAATATCTCGCTCGATATCTGCCTCTGTAAACACGATCCAGTTAACAACAACATCAAAATGGTGCTCATCTAATAATGTATTCATTTCCTTTCGGTTATTAATATCACCATAAATCACTTTAGCTCCTTCTGGTACAAAAGAGTTTCGATTCCCTCTATTTAATAAGTAAAGATCCACACCTTCTTCCACAGCCAGCTTGGAAACTTCTTTACTAATAAGCCCCGTTCCTCCAATAAATAATACTTTCATTTAATCGCTTCCTCTCAAACAGTGTTTATCTACGCTCCTATTCTATCACTTTTTGTAAGCGATTACTCTGTTTGTGTGTTTAAAAAGACTGAATAGTATGTTTTTAATCTTTTTATAAGACTTTTTATTAAAAATAAGATATGATTGCTAGTAAACATACGTTGGATAGGGTGATGAAATGCGCTTAAAAAAACATACAGACTATGCCTTGCGTGTTTTAATGCTGGCTGGGTCAAAAGAGGATAATGCGTTAACAAATATTAAAGAAATAGCAGACACCTATTCTATATCTGTAGAACATGTCCGAAAAGTTGTTTTTCAGCTCAACAAATTAGGGTTTATTCAAACTAGTAGAGGCAGAAATGGTGGATTAAAACTTGCACAAGACCCACAAGATATTAACATTGGAAAGGTTGTACGGTTGATGGAGGATGACTTTGTCATTCTAGAATGTTTTAACAGGGAGACCAATCAATGTATCCTCAGTCCGGCTTGTAAGTTAAAACACGCATTAAATAAAGCACTACTAGCATTTTTACAAGTACTAGATGACTACACACTAGCAGATGTGATTGAAAACCAAGTAGATTTAAGAAGTCTAATGGACTTCAGTTAATTGCGATCTATATCATGGAAAAGATCTCTTTTTACAATTAAATGAAGTAATAACCAAAGCTATCTTCTCCCAAATTGAAGAGAGGCTTTTTTATTTACGTGCTCTTTTCTTGACATTAGCTTAACTATTAATTATGATGGTTTTTATGAACATTGACCAATCGGTTACCTAAAATGACCGTTCGTTTATATTAGGAGGGGTGACCAATCGCAAAAAAACAAGAGCTAAAACAAATTGCCATTAAGTTATTTGCTGATCAAGGTTATCATCATACTTCTATTCAGCAAATTGCTAAAACTGCCAATATTTCTAAGGGCGCCTTCTACAACCATTTTGATTCCAAAGATCAATTATTTATTGAATTAATGAAAAATAATCATGAAGAATTATATCAAAAATTGGATTCACTTCACTTATCTACTTCGTTAACTAAAAAAGAAGTATTCACGAAGAAGTTAGAAATTGAGTTAGAACAAATCCACCGAGATCGCTCCTTTTTGTTAATAATGTTCAAAGAGTTTCCACACAAAAATGACGATGTCATGTCTAAAATAAATGAGGATTTTCGTATACGTTTAATTAAACGACATAAAGATGAACTTTTAGAAGTCTATGGTGAACGAATCAAAGCAACGGTTTGGGATTTAACGACTATTCTTGAAGGTATGATGAAAGAGTATATCTCACTCATTGTCTTTCAAGGTATAACGATCTCTATTAAAAAGCTCACCAAATTTATCGTTGCCCATATGGATACACTTGCTGAATCAATAGTAAATATGGAACCAATTCTAAACGAGGAACTGTTATGTAACTCAAATCGAACAAGTCATGTTTCAATAGCTGAACAGCTAGATGATATGCTCTCGATGCTAAAGCCTAAAGTGGAGAGATTAACCATTTCTGATAACGAAAAAGAGAAGTTATTGGATTGCTTAACTAACCTTCGAAAAGAATGTCAACAAGAGGTCCCTGCTTTATATCTAATAGAAGCATTGTCCTTATATTTAAAGACACAACCTGAATTAGAGAAAAAAATATTACAATTCGAAAAGTTAGTTCATAACTTGATCGAGGGGGAGAAATAATTTATGTCACAAGCAATAAAGCAAGATAAAGTAGAAAATGAAAAAATGGGAGCAATGTTAGCAGTAATGTTAATTGGTGCCTTTGTCGGTATCTTAAATGAAACGTTACTTGCAACTGCATTACCTAGTATTATGGTTGATTTAGATGTAACACAAAACAAGGTCCAATGGCTCACCACTGCCTTTCTATTAACAAACGGAATTATGATACCCATTACCGCCTTTTTAATTGAGACTTTTTCAACAAGGAAATTGTTTTTAACCGCTTTTACTGTTTTTGGAATAGGTACAACAATTAGTGCGTTCGCTCACACGTTTCCGGTATTATTAGCAGGTCGGATCGTGCAGGCTACTGGTTCTGGAATTATGTTACCACTTATGATGACAGTAATTTTAACTGTTATTCCTAAGGCACGACGTGGAGCAGCAATGGGTATGGCTGGAGTTGTCATTTCCTTTGGACCAGCAATCGGACCAACTTTATCAGGATTATTATTACAATACTACTCATGGCGTTCACTTTTTTATGTCGTATTACCCATCGTTATTTTAACAATTATTTTAGCTATCTTTTCGGTTAAAAACGTTACGAAAGTTACCAAACCCAAAATTGATATTCTATCAATTTTGTTATCTTCATTTGGTTTTGGTGGATTATTATATGGATTCAGTACTGCTGGAGAAAAAGGTTGGTCTAGTGAGATTGTAGTTATTTCTATTATAGCTGGGGCAGTCATTCTTGGACTATTCATATGGAGACAATTAAAATTAAAGACACCGTTGTTGCAATTTAGAGTATTTAAATTTAACATCTTCACATTATCACTTATTATCACCATGATTGTAATGATGTCGATGATTGGTGCCGAAATGATTTTACCTATGTATATACAGACATTACGAGGTTTCTCTCCACTTGATTCAGGGTTAATGTTACTCCCTGGTGCAATTGTAATGGGAATTATGTCTCCTATTACCGGTATGCTATTTGATAAATATGGTGCAAGAGTACTTGCTGTACCTGGATTAACTATCGTAGCAGTTACGACATTTGTTTTTACCAACCTTTCAATGGATACACCATTAGTATTCATATCAACCATTTATGCAATTCGTATGTTTGGACTTGCAATGGCTATGATGCCTGTTATGACAGCTGGCTTAAATCAAATTCCAGATAGTTGGCATGCACATGGTTCAGCGATGGCTAACACAATGCAACAAGTTGCTGGTTCTATTGGAACAGCCATATTGTTCACTATATTATCAACTGGTATTTCTAATTATGAACCTGACATGTCAGCATTGGCAGAACTATCACAGAGTGAGGCAAAGTTACAACTGGCTAATGACGCTATGCTAAATGGTTATAATAACGCATTTCTATTTGCTTCTATTTTAGCAATTTTAGGTGTTATCATTGCTTTATTTATCAATGAAAAAGCTAGCAAAGCAGCCAAGAAGTAAATAACAATATGTAGCACCCACATTGTTTTACACGAATTGTGGGTGCTTTTATCTATATATATTTTCAATTCGGGCAGTCGCTTTCCGCAGGCAAGTCTTTTTGATAGATCGAGTAACCGGAAATCAAACAACATAAGGAGCATTTTAACTAAAACGCTAACAAAACAAGCTTTAACTAAAGGAGATCTATATGTATAAAATCATTGGTTTATATTTGTTCGCACTTTTATTTTTAATAGCTGGAATTGGCCATTTTCTTATGGCTGACTTTTTCCTTTCTGCCTTACCAGAGTGGACCCCGGACCCCGTTTCCCTATACTGTAATATATTTGTCTGGAATGGTCGAAATTTTACTAGCATTATTTTTACTATATCCAAATACAAGAAGGAAGACCGGAGTTTTGGCAACAGTATTCTTACTACTAGTATTTCCTGTTAATATTTATATGGCATTAACAGCAGAGCAATATACTAGTATCCCATCACTTGCACTATGGATAAGACTACCAATCCAATTTGTGTTAATTTGGTGGGTGCTAGCCGTAACGAAAGATAGAAAACGATAATTAGATATTGTAATTTATAGTTGATCAATTTTCTTCTCAAATAATTGTATTATCATTTTCGATGTAGGGGGAATCTATATGTTTGAGACAATCGGCTATTTAGAACGTGGCAATAAGAAACAGCACCTTGCCTATGAAGCGATAAATAGTCTAAGAATTATCAGAAACTTATCGGAATATAACCCAATCTTATGTGGTACCTTGCCGATTGGAATTGATATGGAGGATTCTGACTTAGATATTATTATGAAAGTTTTTGACCCAAACAAGTTTGAGAAAAAGGTAAAGTCTTTATATGGCGATAAAGAAAAGTTTTTATTTAAAAAGTCCGTGATTAGGAATATCAACGTTTCAAAAGCGAATTTCTTTTTTCAAGGATTTGAATTTGAGTTATTTGGTCAACCTCAATACGTAAAAAAACAACATGCTTATCTACATATGGTAATTGAAGACTTCTTAATGACTAACCATCCCTCTATAAAAGAAAAAGTGATATTACTTAAACGAAAGGGATATAAAACGGAGCCTGCATTTTGTGAAGTTCTAGGATTAGAAGGGGACCCCTATGAAGCACTTATAAACTTTGGTAAAAATAACAAAATTATTTAATAGAGAATGCACGCGCTGTTTTGAGTTGAACAAGAATATCATTAAACTCTTATTATAACTTATTATTTATTCAAGACTCCCAGCAGGACCAAAGAATTCAAAATGTATTTCTTCTTCCTCAACATTCCACTCTTTTAATGCTCGATTAATGACGCGCATGAATCCTTCTGGACCGCAGAAGTAAAATGAAGCTTGGTTTGTTGGAATAATAGATTGAAGCCAAGGTAAATCTACATATCCTTCTTTATCAAACTGGTCATCTTCCAACGGATTATCGTATACTACATAACTACTTACGTTACTGAACTTATCTGTAATATCTTTGACCGCATCTCTTAAACCGTGCACATTACTATTTTGTGTAGCATGAATAAAATAAATTGGTCGATTCGGTTGTTCTGCAACAGCTGTTTCTAACATGCTAACTAAAGGTGTTAATCCAACACCACCACTAATTAAGACGAGTGGTTTCTCGCTTTCTACTAGAAAAAAGTCCCCTGAAGGCGCACTCAAAGGAAGCGTATCACCTTCTTCTACTGTATCATGCAAATATGTTGATACAACACCATCTGGATTTCCATCTATTCCAGCTTCACGTTTAACACTTATTCTAAAATAATTATCGTTGGATTTACTAGACAAACTATATTGGCGCAAGAAGTTATAAGGTGCGCCCTCTTTTTCTATCTTGACTGTTATGTATTGCCCTGCTTGATAAAATGGTATAGATCCATTGTCACTTGGTTTCAAATAAAACGAGGTGATAACATCACTTTCTTTTACCTTTTTGATTACATTAAAGTCACGATATCCCTTCCATCCTCCTATTTTTTCTTCGTTTTCCTTATACATATCAACCTCAACTTGAATAAATACATCAGCAATAACACCATATGCTTCTCCCCATGCATTTATAATATCGTCTGTTGCAGCATCACCAAGAACCTCTTTTATCGCAGCTAATAAATTTTCACCTACAATCGGATAATGTTCAGGTAAAATGTTCAGACTTCTATGTTTATGAGCAATTTGTTTAACTGCTGGCAAAATAGCTTCTAGATTGTCAATATGAACAGCTGCAGCATAAACAGCACCCGCTAATGCTTTTGATTGTTTTCCCTTTTGTTGATTCGTTTGATTGAATATGTTTTTTAATTCTGGATGGTTTTCAAAAAGTCGTTGATAAAATCGGCTCGTAATACTTTCACCATGAACTTCAAGCACTGGTACTGTTGATTTCACAATTCGTATTGTTTTTTCATCTAAGATAGGTTGGTCTTGAATTGTCATACTAACTCCCCTTTTATACTTTATTGTTTAAAAAGTGTATTTTAAATACATCTTTAATTGTAATGAAAAGTAATATATCGATTCAATAGCAAATCAACGAAAGTAATGACAATTGTGTTACAAACCTTTTTAAAGAACCTCTAAAGGAGCCTCAGCTTAATGCCAGGCTCCCTTAGATCACCCTATTGGTAGTAGTTTAGACAAAAATATCTAGCATTTTGGCGCATGAAACGCCTTTACTGTAATAAAATAAAGAAGGTTATTCGGGTTTTGCTTGTTGCTGTTGTTCTTGAGCCATTATAGAACTTTGTACTTGGCTAACTGCAGTTTGTGCCTGTGCAAGTTCAGTTTGCGCTTGTTTAATTGCTTCTTTTGACATCGCTTGATCTGACGATGACTTTTCAATAGCTTGTGTTAATAGTTCTTTCGTCAATGCTGCACTACCTTTTGCTTGATCTAATTGATTTACATCAATTTGTTGTGGCATAAAGACTCTCCTCAAAAAAATTATTTTATTACTCTGGATATGATTATTAATGGATATTTTTCACAGAAGTATAAATTAGTGGTGAACGGATATGAAGAAAGTGAATTGTGCAGTAAATCAAGAAATTATCAGTGAATTTTCTTGCATATTTAACATTGAATCTATAACCAAAATATTCGATCTATATATTTCCACATCATATAGTGAACATAATCTCCAAGCTCTTTGGCATAATAAACATGTACTTTGTTAAAATAAAATGCAATAAAAAAGCCCCTCAATGAGGGGCTTACATTTAACAACATACTTCTTCTTTTTCCATATCAATTAACTCAGCACAATACGCTCCTGATAGGATTTTCGGCTGTAGTTCTGTTATATACACTTGAATATCTTCACGTTGGTTTTCTATATCAGTTAAGTTAAAGTAAACAAATCCATCCTCACTATGAAGAACAGTTAATAGTATTTCATCTTCAACCTTTGTTGTTGCTACAAGTCTACACGTTTCACATTTTGGTGCCATTTCAAATGAGATCGTAATCTCCTCCTGATAGTTGTTTTATAGAATTTTTTCAATCGCACTGTTAAAAATTCTAACATAGTATTTAGTACAAATAAAATGAGATTAGACCTGTAGAGCTTACATATATGCTTATTTAATACAGTGCAAAATGAATAAAACATTTATTCTTATAAATGATCTTAAATGCGCTTGTTTATAAGCAGTTGCTTAAAAATTTTCTTACTCCTGTTCTATTTAAAGGACTTTAGGATATTACTATGCTTTATCTTTAGCAACACCTAAAAATTTAATCGTTTAGAATGATCGAATGTTATTGTAATATTTATGGACAGCTATGTTAAGATAAAAACTATATACTACTATTATACATATTTGTTCAAATTTAATTATTTACTCCATTAAAATTAGAGCATAAATAACTAATTAAAGACGGTTTCGTAAATTTAGAAACGGATAACAAAGGAAGCTTTATTTTCGATGAGAAAGCACTTCACTAAAGAATTATTACACAAAAAAATCATACTATTAATGTGAATGGAGAATAACATGGAAGATTTCATTAAAAATCTAGAAAATTCATTACATAAGGGATTTATAAATCAAAATCATAGTACTTCCGGAAGTTATATGCCAAAACTTTTAATTAATGATCCAAAAAGTAATATAAATGTATTGGATTCACTATTAGAAGAATTAGAAAATAGTAGTTCCTTTATTTTTTCAGTTGCTTTCATTACAGAGAGCGGTCTCGCAACATTAAAATCGCATTTATTAGATATTAAGAATAAAGGAGTACAAGGACGAATACTGACCTCAACATTTTTAAAATTTAATAATCCCAAAGTATTTAAAGAACTGTTGAAAATAAAGAATGTTGAAGTTAGATTGACCGATATAGCAGGATTTCATTCCAAGGGATATATATTTAAAAACCAAAACCATTACTCCTTAATAGTTGGAAGCTCCAATTTAACAGCTCAAGCTCTTAAGGTGAATTATGAATGGAATATAAAACTTACTTCACATGATAATGGAGATATCGTTCACCATTTCAAAAATCAATTTGAAGAGGTCTGGAGTAATGCACAAGCATTAACTGAGCAGTGGATAGAAAGCTACGAAGAGGTCTATGTAAATGAAATAGTAACTAGAGAAGATGATAAGTTAATAGAGTTACCTACTAGTTATTCTACTAACACTATTAAAGATGCTTTACAGATTGTCCCTAATAAAATGCAGCAAGCAGCATTAAAGCAAATTCAATCACTACGTGTAAAGGGTGAAAACAAGGGACTTATAATCTCTGCGACAGGAACAGGAAAAACATATCTCTCAGCCTTTGATGTAAGAAGTTTTAGGCCTAAACGTATGCTCTTCATTGTTCATCGAGAACAAATTCTCAATAAAGCTAAATCAGATTTCCAAAGAATACTTGGTGGTATCGATAAAGATTTTGGGATCATTTCTGGCTCAACGAAACAAACAGAAGCAAAATATATCTTCGCGACAATTCAAACCATTTCAAAAAAGGAATACATGGAACAATTTAAAAAAGATACATTTGATTATATATTAATAGATGAGGTTCATAAAGCAGGTGCTCAGTCTTATCTTAACGTAATAAAATACTTTAAACCAAAATTTTTGATGGGAATGACAGCTACACCTGAACGGACAGACGATTTCAATATATATGAATTATTTGACTACAATATTGCATATGAGATTCGATTGCAAGAAGCGTTGGAAGAAGATATGCTCTGTTCATTCCATTATTTTGGGGTTACAGATTTAGACTATAATGGTGAAATAATCGATGACGCCACAATCTTATCAAAGCTTGTAACAAGTGAACGTGTGAACCATATGCTTGAAAAAATTAACTACTATGGGTTTTCCGGCGATAAAGTGAAAGGATTAATATTCTGTAGCAGGAAAGACGAAGCGCGGACTTTATCTATAGCATTAAACAATAGAGGTTTACGCACAGTTTCACTAGTTGGAGATCATTCGCAGGAAGAACGAGCACTTCGAGTAAATCAACTTGAAAGTGGTAAACTAGATTATATTTTAACTGTAGATATTTTCAACGAAGGGATTGATATCCCTAGCGTTAATCAAGTTGTAATGATAAGACAAACGAAATCAAGTATTATCTTCATCCAGCAGCTTGGTAGAGGATTACGTAAGCATGATTCAAAAGATTTCGTTACTATTATTGATTTTATTGGAAATTATAACAATAACTACCTTATACCTGTAGCTCTTTCAGGAGATAAGTCACAAAACAAAGACAATATTCGCAGAAAAACTACCAACACCAGTTACATCAAAGGTGTCTCAACGATTAACTTTGAAGAAATAGCAAAAAAGCGCATCTTTAATGCAATAAATAATAGTAACCTAACTACATTGAAACTTTTTAAAGATGCCTTTAGTGAATTAAGAAACAAAATTGGTAGGGTTCCATACTTATATGACTTTATATTGAATCAGTCCATCGATCCTATTGTCATAACAGAGAAATATTTTAATTACCATCAATTTTTATTGAAAGTATTAAAAGAAGCCCCTTCGTTAACAGAATATGAGAATAATGTGTTGTCCATGCTATCTTTAGAAGTTCTAGACGGTAAAAGAAGTCATGAAATTATATTATTAGATTTATTGTTACGTAAGGGAAAAGTGGAATATAAAGAGTACATCAATCACCTAAAAGACATGGGATGTGCAGTTGATAATTCAACAATCGCCTCCGTGAATAGCATATTTAATTTATCTTTCTTTACCAAAAACTGTACAAAAAAGTACGGAGATATACCAATAATTTATCTGAATACAGAAAATAATTATCTATTCAACGAACAGATTATGAAAAATCTACAAAACAATAAATACTTTAATAAATTAGTTGTTGATATTGTTAATAGTGCCAAAGAAAAAAATAAATCCTACCAACGTAATAAACAACTAACGTTATATGAGAAATATTCAAGAAAAGATGCTTGCAAACTATTAAACTGGGAAAAAGATGAAAGTTCTACTATGTATGGATATAAACCAAAACATAATACTTGCCCAATATTTATCACCTATCATAAAAATGATAATATTGATTCTAGTGTGAATTATGGTGATGAGTTTCTAAATCATGAAGTACTTAAATGGTTCTCTAGAAGTAATAGGACTTTAAAATCAGAAGAAGTCCAAAAAATTATACACGCATCAAGCATGGATAATACTATTCATCTTTTTGTTAAAAAGGACGATGATGAAGGTACAGATTTTTATTACTTAGGTACAGCAAGGCCTGATAAACAAAGTGTTAGTCAAACTACAATGGCAGATAAAAATGGCAAAGAGCTTCCTGTAGTATGTATGAATATGATTATGGAACAACCACTTCATAATCAACTTTATAATTATATTAAAAAAGGATTGAATGATTAATATACTCGTACTGAAAAATAGCCTTCTTATATTTTAAGAAGGCTATTTTTCCTTAATTAACTGCTCCACAGCAGGGATATCCGCTGGTGCCCATTTTAACGAGGATAAGTTTTCTCTGTTTAACCAAATAAGTTTTGCGTGTTCACTTCTAATAGGTGTACCCTCAATAACTTTACACTTAATTGCAACTAAATTAATCATAAATGCAGTGTACTCATGTGTATGCTCATTGAAGAATTCTTGTGCTTCTATCCTACAATCAAGTTCCTCATCTATTTCCCTTACCACAGCAGAATATAAATCTTCACCTTCCTCTACTTTACCACCAGGAAATTCCCATGTGTTAGGAATAGACATATCTGAAGATCTTAATGCACATAGTATTTCGTTATTTTCATTTTCAATAATAGCAGCAACTACTTTTATCATCTTTTTCAAATTAATCCCTCTCCTTTATAATTTTCTTATCTTGCTATTTACTATATATCATAATAATACCAATTTTAATCTAATTATAAAATATACAATATAGTAGCTAATTTTAAAATTGCTATTTTACACTCGAGTTTCCTAACATCCAACTCCAATACATACTGAACATTATATATATATCAGCAATATTAAATTAATTTTTTTTATCATATGTCTCTAGTAAAAAGTTATAAAACAACTCTTCTGTCGGGAGTAACTTTCGTTGTGTTGGATAGATTACACCGACAGTTCTAGATAGATTTGAGTTACTTAATGGAACCATTATTGTTGATTGTGGTGTATTATCAACCAGTGTCATCTCAGGCATTAACGCCACACCTAAACCAGCTGAAACTAGTCCTTTTAAAGCGTCAATATCTTTCCCTTCAAATGCAATTTCAGGTGAAAACCCTACTTTATTACACGCCTCGATAACCTGATCACGAAACACAAAACCTTCAGGAAGAACGACGAACGAATCATCTTTTAATTCTTCTAACTTGATAGATGTTCTATTTGCTAATGCGTGGTGAATAGGTACGAGTGCTATTATATTTTCTGTGAATAAATTAGTCCCACTTATTCTTGTTTCCTGCTCCTTTAACGGCATCGGTGCAATCATTGCAAGATTGAAATCACCATGTACAACCCCATTTATTAAATCATAATAGAGCGCATTACTCATTTGAAATTTAGCCTCTGGATATCGCATACGAAAGGCATAGATAACCGATGGTAATGTATGGGCTGCCATACTGATTGGAAAGGCAATTCTAACAGTTCCACTTTCTGGATTCAGGTATTCTTTTACTTCTCTTTTTGCCTCTTCCATCATGTTTGTCGTTTTTATCATTCGCATTAAAAATATTTTACCTATTGGCGTTAATTTAACTCTTCTTCCATCACGTATAAAAAGATCTATCCCTAGCTCAGCTTCTAAATTAGATATCTGTCTACTAACGGAAGATTGTGCGACATGTAGTGCATCGGCAGCTTCTGTCATATGTTCTCTTTTAGCAACTTCCATGAAATAGTTGATTTGACGCATCTCCATAGATAACACCTCCAACAATCAATGCGTTAAACGCATTAACTTAATCGTTTCTTTATATTGTAACTATCAATCAATTAATTATAAAATTAATTGACAGTAAAAAGCAATTTACTGAATTTTAAAATAGTAATAGGAGCTGATTTATATCAAAGTAATTGAAAAAGTTGATGAAACCCAAATTCAAATCGTAAAGGATTACGTTAATCATAAATTTAAAATTGTCGAAGAGCGCAATGCAGGTGAATTAGAGTTCCAACAAGCTGTTAAAGAAGTCTTTGATTCATTAGTACCTGTACTTGTTAAAAATCCAGTATATATTAAACAGGGAATTCTAGAAAGAATAGTAGAGCCGGAACGATTAATTCACTTTAGAGTCCCATGGGTGGACGATGAGGGAAACGTAAAAGTAAATCGAGGATTTCGTGTTCAATTCAATAGCGCAATCGGTCCATATAAAGGTGGATTACGATTTCACCCTTCAGTAAACGCTAGCATTATTAAGTTTTTAGGATTTGAACAAATATTAAAAAACTCTTTAACTGGTCAACCAATCGGTGGCGGTAAAGGCGGTTCTGATTTTGATCCAAAAGGTAAATCAGATTTAGAAATTATGCGCTTCTGTCAAAGTTTCATGACAGAGCTAAGTAAACATATCGGACCAGATACTGATGTACCAGCTGGTGATATAGGTGTTGGAGCGAGAGAAATTGGTTATATGTTTGGTCAATACAAAAAATTACGCGGTGCTTACGAGGCTGGTGTTTTAACCGGGAAGGGCATCAATTATGGTGGAAGCTTAGGCCGAACAGAAGCAACAGGATATGGCTTGGTTTATTTTGTCGATGAAATGTTAAAAGGTAAAGGATTAAGCTTTAACAATAACACTGTTGTTATATCTGGTTCAGGTAATGTATCAATTTATGCTATGCAAAAAGCAATGCAATTAGGTGCAAAAGTTGTTGCATGTAGTGATTCAAGTGGCTATATATATCACAAGAGTGGTATAAATCTAGATACGGTCAAGCAATTAAAAGAAGTCGAAAGCAAGAGAATATCCGAATATGTTGCCATTCATCCGGACGCTATCTATGTAGAGGGCTGCACAGGAATTTGGTCACTTCCATGTGATATTGCATTACCATGTGCAACACAAAATGAACTTGATAAAGAAGCGGCGAATCTCCTACTATCAAATGGTGTAAAAGCGGTTGGAGAAGGTGCAAATATGCCTTCCACACAAGAAGCAATTGATCTATTTATTGATCAAGGCGTTCTATTTGGACCTGCTAAAGCTGCAAATGCTGGTGGTGTTTCTGTATCCGCATTAGAAATGGCACAAAATAGTGCCAGATTAGCTTGGACAGCACAAGAAGTCGATACGAAATTGCAAGAAATAATGAAAAACATCTATCGTGAATGCGTTAAATCTTCAGAAGAATATGGTGCTTCTGGTAATCTCGTTGTTGGTGCCAACATAGCTGGATTTGTTAAAGTAGCCGATGCAATGGTTTCACAAGGGGTAGTATAAAATAACCGTATCGATAATAAAAAAGATGATTCCTATTACGCAGGAATCATCTTTTTTACTTTTATTTATTTTTTAAAAATCCCAAATGGCTTTCCTATTGGTAGGAACACATATCCGAAATGTTTGTTTAACACTATTGCACCTGCACCGTAGAACGATAGTAAGGCAATACACATTTCTGATACTGCAGCTAACATATGTGTCACCTCATACATAACACCAAATGTACTTAAAGATAAGCCGATAAATAAGAAGTCTATAAAGACGAAGATAAAGAATAGAACTTTATGTGTTTCCATAGCTCCAATTGTCAAAAAGAGACATAGGATTAAATAACCTATAAATGCGAACCCAAGTTGTTTAGTATCTGCATTTGCTGCCAATGTTTCTCCGAATACACCTAATTGCATTAGCCACGTTGTGCCGACACCAAACCAAAATAGGCCAAATGCGCCAAATGCCGTAGTTCCAAAAATATTATTATGCTTGGCATCTTGAACAGCAGCAAATAATTGTGCTAGTCCACCTAAGAAAAATGCCCAAGGTAAAATCAATGCTAGTCCTTCTGTTAATCCTAATTTCTGCGATGATGCTACAAACGTTACCATTGCAAGACCAAATAGGCCAAGGGCAGATGGATCTGCTGTTGCGATTTTTACTTCTGTCAATTTCTGAGTCTCCATTGTATCCTCCTTAAAATAAAACATACTTTAGTAATTTACCGAATAAAGACTGTTGTGTCAATCCCTAATTAGTTTTTGCATTATTAAATCTGGTTACTTTAGCTATCCGATAGTTCAACAGAAGGACGCCATCTCTTTGAGAGCTCTGTAATATGATGTGGCGTTGTTCTACAACACCCACCAATTATACGTGCTCCAGCTTTAAACCACTCTTCCGATTTCACATCAAATCTATCAGCTGACTTCAGTCCATGCCATTTGTTTGTTTTCGGATCGTAGGTTTCACCAGAGTTTGGATAAACAATGATTGGTTTTTTTGTGTATGAAGCTATGTTCGTGATTGCTTCTGTAGTAATAGAAACTGGCAAACAGTTCATACCAATTGCGACTATTTGCTTATTCTCCTCTAGCACATTTACACATTCCGCTAACAAACTGCCATCACTGATTTCTTTTTCATTTTTCACAGTAAAAGTTAACCATGCATATGTATGTGGAAACTCTGTTACTAAGCGGCTTATTACTTTTGCTTCCTGTAGAGATGGTATTGTTTCAAATGCTATTAGGTCAGCTCCCGCTTCAATTAATGCATGCATTCTAGCCCGATGAAATATTTCTAATGTTTCATCTGTCACACCGTAATTACCAACATACTCCGATCCATCTGCAAGGAAAGCCCCATATGGTCCAACAGAGGCTGCAACAAGCGGTTTCGGTCGTTTCTTTTGCGCTCCTTCTTCTCGCCAAAAGTTATCTCTGGCTCTTCTTGCAAGGTAAACTGTTTTCTTTATTAACTCCAGTGCGTCATTTTCATCTATCCCACGCTTTAGAAAGGCATCAACCGTTGCCTGATAGCTTGCTGTTATTGCGCAGTCCGCACCTGCATGAAAATAATCAAGGTGGACTTGATAAATTAACTCAGGGTTTTCAAGTAGTACACGTGCAGACCATAGTGGATCATCTAGATTACAGCCACGTATTTCAAGCTCTGTTGCTAAAGCACCATCTAAAATCATTATCTCGTGATCTTGGAGAATCGCTTCAATTGGATTACTATTCAACATCCAGCATACCTCTTTTCTATCCATTACTAGTCTCTAATATATTTCGCATTTTATCCGTATATCCGATTTATAGTCAAAATGTTAAATAGTTACCTTTACAACTAAAACTATTAGTTCTTGTATTTTAATTTTTTCATACAAAAATGATCTATACGTTTGCCGTATATATCATTGGATTCACTTTAAAAACGGAGAGGCTTTTTAGCTACCTCTCCTTTTATTTTACTTTTATATACTCAACAGTTCTCTAATATCGTCTTCCGATATACTCGATAGCATCGTATCACCTGGTTGAATAACTTTTTCAATCAGTTCTTTTTTACGCTGTTGAAGCTTTTCAATTTTTTCCTCAATTGTTCCTTTGGTTATTAAACGAATGACTTGCACAACATTCTTTTGTCCCATACGATGAGCCCTTCCTGCAGCTTGATCTTCCACAGCGGGATTCCACCATAAGTCATACAAGATTACCGTATCTGCACCAGTTAAGTTTAGTCCAGTTCCACCAGCCTTTAACGAGATAAGAAATATATCATTCTCACCTTGGTTAAATCGTTCAACCATCTCAACGCGTTCTTTAGAAGGTGTTTGGCCATCAATATAAAAGAAGCCAATACCTTGTCTCGTAAGCTCTTCCCTTATAATGTGAAGCATACTAGTGAATTGAGAGAAAATTAACATCCGCTTTTTATTCTCTAAGGCATTACCTACAATGTCTATTAATTGTTCCAATTTACCCGAGGAACCTTGGTAATTCTCGATAAATAAAGATGGATGACAACATAATTGCCGTAGACGTGTCAAACCAGCTAATATTTTAATCCGACTTTTATTTAATCCTTCATCCATTAGTGATTGCTTTGTTTCCCTTTGGATTCTTTCTAAATAAGCGAGATACAATTCTTTTTGTTCCACAGTTAACTCAGATACATGTGTGGATTCAATTTTGTCAGGAAGCTCTTTTAAAACATCTTTCTTTAAACGTCTTAATATAAATGGACGTGACATTTTAGAAATTTTTTCTGGTGAAAGTTTACGGAACAATGCATGCGTCGGGAAAAATCCTGGCAAAATCGCCTCGAAGATTGCCCACAGTTCATCTAAAGAATTTTCAATTGGTGTGCCGCTTAAAGCAAAACGTTTATGTGCACGAATAGTTCGAACTGCTTTGGATGTTTTGGTTGCAGCATTTTTAACTGCTTGTGCCTCATCTAAGAAAAAGGAGCTAAATTGAACATCTTTATACCAATCAAGATCATGTCTTAACATGGGATAAGATGTGATAAAAACATCTGGCGCAACTTTTCTCTCCAAAATTGCTGCACGCTCAATCGGCGTTCCGATCACCACTTCTACATCTAGATCAGGAGCAAACTTTTCGAATTCCATTTTCCAATTGTAAACAAGTGAGGCTGGCGCTACAATTAAAGCTGGATTTGTTTCTTTTAACTCTTCTTTTTCAGATAGCAAGAAAGCGATCCCTTGAACGGTTTTACCTAAGCCCATATCATCTGCAAGAATACCACCTAACGAATAGTGTGCTAAAGTTTTTAACCACTGAAATCCGATTTCCTGGTAATCTCTAAGTTCTGCTTGTAAGTTCGCTGGAATTTCAAAGTCTAATTCATCCGGATTTTTTAATGTTTGGATAAGGTGACGGAACTGCTTCCCAATTCGTACCTTATTCTTGTTTCCTTCATTGATAATATCGTCAACTTGCAAAGCGCGATAAACTGGAAGTTGTAAGGAACCTGACCGAATATCCGTTTCATTTGTATTTAATTCAGAATACAGCTGTCTTATATGTTGAAACTGTTCATTACCCTCTATTGAGACGAATATTCCATTTGGAAGACGATAGTAGTTTTTCTTTTCAATGACAGAGTCTAAAATATTTTGAATATGTTCTTGTCCGATGTCCTTCATATCAAAACTAACTTCAAGTAAGCTTCCATCACGATTAAAATCAAATGTTGTCTCTGGTGCTTGGCTTTCTGGTAAAAGAAGGTCCTTTACTGCATTTGTTAGGAATATATCTGCTTTATCCTCTAGGAAAGGAACGGATCGGTAGAGAAAATTATAAATTTCCTCTTCACCTTCGACATAGAGTTTTTTTCCATTATATTTTAATAACGCACTTTCAATAACCGACATAATTTGTTGCTCTTTCCGTGTATCCCGAATCATTAATTCCTTTGTTTCATCCATATCTGGTTCAGTCTCATTAAATGGATTAATTATTTTATCACCATAGTGATATTCTAAGTCTACTAGTAAAGTATCTTCTTCTCGATCAATTAATAGTTTCGTTTTTAATGGGTATTGGATAATTTGATTCGAAATTTGGTCTGCAATCTCTATCTGACCTACCTTTTTCATTTCAGGTATTACAATAGATAGAAAGGACTCAATCTGATCAGAAGAGATCGTAATATATTGTTCTTCATTTACGATCGGTACAGTCGGAAGCAATCCAGAAGAAATCTCTAATAAGATATTTTGTTGCTCGGTAGTTAACTTATAAAGATAATTGTCCTTTAAGACATAATTGTAAAGCTCAAAAAACGACATATCTATCATTTCCGTAATATCTAAATGAAATTCTTCCTCTGCACCTTTATCCAACTTGAAATGAAATGGTAGATCTTTATCAATAAGCTCTATTTGGTTATAAACTTGATCCTCATTCTCAAATGTGTATGTAGTATGTAGTATTTTTGACAAAAATTCATCCACAACCATTGGCGGAATATATACAACACGGTCTTCTTTTCGATAGGAAAAATAGGGATCCATATAAGCTTCTTCGTTTCGACTTACATCTATTAATAAATGGATCAAATCTAAATCTTCTTGTTTAAAAACTTGTTCCATTGGTTCATACGTATAGTTATCGGTAAAATAGTAATTTCTTTGTTGCTCAACAGCTTTTAGAAACTGTTTCAAATCTTTCACAACATAGGTTCGTTTTATGCCTATTTTTAATTCCAGTGTCCATAAACTTGATGATCGGTACATTGTTTTCACAATAAACTCAACATGCACCTGATGCTTGTTTATATGTTCTTGCGTATAGCCTTCTGATTGATAAAAATTTGAAAAGGTATTAATAAAGTGGTTAACCATCTTCTGTTGTACCCTTTTTTGTTTGTTTTCATCAGGCAGATAACTGCGATTCCCCTGTCTTCTTTCTATTTCTAATAGGCAAGCAACGATATGTTTACATTCGCCATATTCCGAAGAGGCTAAACACTCACACTCATACGCCATATCGTTTTCGTTTAGCTGAATACTAACAGCATATTCTTCACTTCCAACAATTTTGCCGTACCATTTATTCTGGTTTTTTTCATAATAGAGATGTCGAATATGTCCGTTATTAAAATAGGCTTGTCCTTGACGGTAAATCGGTTCAGAAAATGATTCTTGTATCTTGTTTTTTAAAATAGGAAAACTTCTCATATTTCATCAACTTTCTGTTCTCTAAATTTTTGCTTATCCCTTCATTATACACACGTTATGGAAATTTATAGTTAAAACAAAGAAAAAGGTTATACAATACTTACTATTTATATATGTTGCATAGATGGTCAGTGATTTAAATGCTCAGCTTTAAGTCTAACTCTTACCTTCTTTTTATTTAAACCTAACCATTCAATTGTTTTGCCGCTAAAAACCGTATGCGATAAGCATTCATTGCTGTCTCACCTAACGTGTCAAAGAGATTATGATTTGCATATGCCCCGACAATTGCTCCAAAACCTGGAATCAGTTGCAACAATTTAACTAAATCAATATAGTCTCGATACTCTTGTTGAAAAACTTGCCAATCCATATCAACGAGCGTTTCTTTTTTTTCTTCCCAATTCTCAATAATAGCGAGCGTTTCTCTACGCTTATCATCACTAGAAAAAGCCAATTGAAAGACATGGAGTATGAATAAACGTTCTTCATACTTATTCGCATCATATCCATAAACGGCAGCAGCATCAAATAGAAACTTCATTTTAATTGACAATAACAAAGGAAAATCAGCGAGACCTAAAAAGATACCACCAGCACCTGTACCAGCGCCTTCAACAACCGCTGTTTTTCGATGAGTAATAAGTTTTTCCTTTAAAAGCTCATCGCGTTCATACAGACTTTTATCATTTAATTGTTTTTTATTCGTAATCATATTGGAACCAACTAAAGTTGCCTTAACCATATTCTTAATACTATTGGTAATAATCTTATGCGCCTTTTCTGGAATCAACCCATTTATTTTTGTTTGGGCCTTTTTAGATAGTTGATTAAATAGACCTGAACGCTTCAATACCTTCCTACGCCAAATAATTAAATCCTCACGTACCTTTTCTTGATATTCCATCTTAATATGCCACTCCTTTTTACGCACTATTTTAATACGTTTTAAGTAAAAAATGAGTCGACTTTCATTTTAACACGCTTAGCTATTTATCAATTTTACACATTGCATTTTAAATTAGTCTTTTTGAACGATAATAACTATAAATTCCGATCACCAAAATCATAACTCCAAAAAATATTGCACTATATGCTATAATTTCTAATTTTACATTCTGATCAAAGAATTCGATAAGTGCTGCTGCAGTTGCAAAGAATGCCAATGATGTACGGATAAAGGCTAGTATCGTTCGATCATTAGCTAATTTTGTTCTTTCCATAGCAAGTAAATCACCTACAGAAGCTACATTTTTCAACGTATCATTACTTCCATCCATTTTAACTACTCCTCACTTAAAAAATATCTATCTCAATAATTATTTCCATCATAGGGTATCTCCATTCCCTACAGCAATTTTAATTGTCTTTATTTAACTTATGAACCTCTACCATTAACTGCTTCATTTCTTTTATATCCTGCTTCATTTCTTGATTTTCTTCATATAAGCGTTCCAATTGTTTATCACGATTACTATCATCTTCTTGACCTAAATAACTTAGGATAACAGCTACAACAAGATTTAATATAACCAACGCACCAATGATGATAAAGGATACAAAGTAAGTCCAAGCCCATGGCATTTCATTAACGATTGGTCTAGCAACCTGGCTTGCCCATGATTCAAATGTAACAACTTGTAATAATGTAAAAAGCGATTCATGGAAGCTACCGAAAAATTCCGCTGGAAGCACTTCACTATATAATGTTGTTCCTATAATCGCGTATATCGAAAAAATCAAAAAAGATAACCCTAAAATCCCCGTTAAGGCAGGAATCGATTTCATTAAAGCGTCAACTATTTTTCGTAAAGCCGGTATGGCAGGAATCATTCTTAATAAACGTAATACCCTTAATAATCTAATTACACTTACGAAATTGGTTGCGTAGAACAGTAAACTTGCTGCCACAATTAAGAAGTCAAATATGTTCCAACCTTTAGAGAAGTACCCTTTAAAACCAAGTCCAGCTATTTTTAAGACTAATTCTATGACAAAGATCCAAACGATTACTCTATCTAAGAGTTGGAGTAGATCATTACCCCTAAAGTATGTCTCAGCTATTATAACAAGTCCGTTAAATACGATAATACCAATTATGATCGCTTGGAAGCTCTTACTATCTACCAACTGTTTTAATTTACTTCGAAGCAAATTATTCCTCATTTTATCACCCTCATTTCGCTTACGTTTAATGATGATGCTCTGTTTCCTCACTCGCCGGGATTTCTTCTAACGAATCTAACATAGCATCTGTAAGTGTCCCTACTACGAATTGCCTTCGCGGTGTAATAATAGATTCATTATTTTCTGCATGTACTTCTAAATAATAGAGACCATCCTGTTTAAAACTGACCGTTCTTCTATATATTCCCTTTCCGATTTCTATAGCTTCTTCCATCGAGGCTATTATAGTAGCATTTTTGTCGGTAATTTCAAAATGGACAAGGTCCGCACTCTCGACTACTTGATCATTTTGGGTTAATAGTACTTCCATTATAACCTCATCACCTACCGAGATAGTTGTAGGGAGATGAAATTCTATTTCTAATGGCTCCTCTTTTAAATATAAATTCTCCGCATCGCTGCGAACGGAACAAGCACTAATCATTAAAATACTAATGAGCAAAATTGAATTCCTTTGAAGATTTTTCAGAACAAACACCACCTTTTCAAGTCATTTATGCATTAAAGTATTTTTTTAGACGAGCTATTCTTTGAATAATAAGCCAATCTATTAACCAAACGAGAATGATAGATATACCAACAAGTGGGAAAACCACTCCCAATAACACCATTACTGGTAAAAATGTTTTCTTTCTTCTTATCAAAGGTGCAGCAGGGGCACCCAAACCCTTTTCTGGTTTTCGCTTCCACCATAAATAGATACCACTAATCACTACAAAAACGACACCTAAACAAATGAAAAGACTAATTAGTTGGTTTATTAAACCGAACTGGGAACCTTTGTGAAGGGTAATTCCTAATGCTACTACCTTACCAATAAATCCATAGTTATCATATCGATAATCAGCTAGGATTGCTCCCGTATATTGATCAATATGCATCGTTGCTTCATCTTGGGCTTTTGGTGGAAATACAGAGAGGGTATACACGCCCTCCTCATCTTGTGGAATATATACGGCGTATGTAGGATAAATATTTTCTTCTTCTGCGATTTCTACAACTCTATCAATCGATAGCGGAAGCACCGCTTGTATACTTGAAACTGGTACATCTAGATTCTCAGCTGCCCATGGTACTTCTACTACATTTTCCGTTTCTATATTTGACGCTGGTACTTCACCAACCCAAATAGAAGGTGGATAGCCTTCACCTGTATTTGTAATAATAGACTGAAAGTTTTCTCCCCAAAAACCTGACCAAGGTAGGCCTGTCATAATCAAGAATAGCAAGCCGCCAGTTAACCAAAAGGCAGGCACAACATGTAAATCTCTTCGCAATATTTTTTTACCTTTATTAAAACGTGGGAAAAATATACCGGTTAAATTCTTTCTTTTTTTCGGGAACCACAAATAAAAGCCAGTTACAATTAGCACAATAGCCCAGCAAGCAGCTAATTCTACCAAGCGATCTCCCCATGTCCCAGCCATCAATTCACCGTGTATTTCTTCTATTTTATCCATAATTCGATCATCATTATTTAATTCACCAATTGTTTTTCCTGTGTAAGGATTTATGAATACTGTTAAGGATTCATTATTCAAATTGATTGTCACTTCACTCGACCTTCTATCATCTTCACCAGGACGATACTGCGTGACAACCGCATCTGGATACAAGTCCTTTACTTCTTCAATTTGTAAAGAAGGAGCTACTTCTTCTCCTTCTGGCACTACTTCATAATAATCCTGATAAATAACAGCTTCAATCTCAGCTTTAAACAAATAAATCGAACCTGTTATAGCTAGTAAAACTAGAATAGGAGCAAAAATAATACCAGCATAAAAGTGCCATCTCCAGATAGTTTTATATAGACCTTTATCGGTTTTTCTTCCTATTTGCTTTTTTTGTGCATCTATTCTTTTATCTATTCTCATTTTTATTCTCCCTTTTTTATTGCTAACCAATTATAAACGGTTCTATCAAAAACGGCAAAACTAGCCAAGGGTTTATATGATAGTCTTTCATTTGTAAACGATTTACATTGTTCAATAAGCCATATTTATTATATACTATACTAAATACTAGGCATGCACAGAAAAGGATGATATTTTAAAATTGACTCATACAGAATCGACACATTTTAAGCACGAAGACATAACTATCTTAGATAAATATTTAGATGTAATTCCTATGTTTCATACTATGTTCCCAAAAATGGCAATCGGTGTAACAAACCTAGAAGAATGGCTTGCTTATTATCCAGGCGAAAAAGTCGATTTAGGTGTTAAAAAAGGACAAAAGATTGATCCAAATGAACCTTTAGCAGATTGCTTGAAAAATAATAAAGTAATTAAAGATGTTATCCCTGAAGACTTTTATGGCTTTCATTTCACGGGAATGGCGAATCCAATATTAGAAAATGGGAAAGTAATAGGGGCCATTGCAATTCAAGTACAAGAGCAAAACGAAAGAGAGTTACGAAAAATATCAGAGCAAATCGTCACATCATTAACGCAGGCAAATGATCGTGTAACAACTATATCGCAAAGCGCTAATGGACTGTCTGAGCTAAGTAATACGCTGCTCAATCAGTCTAATCATACAAACGAAGAAATGAAGAAAACAGGAGAAGTAATAAATTTTATTAATAAAATTGCTTCTCAAACCAATCTACTAGGTGTAAATGCAGCAATTGAAGCAGCACATGCAGGTGACAAGGGGAATGGTTTTGGAATTATCGCGAAAGAAATTCGCAAGTTATCAGAAGAAACGATCACTTCGACAGAAAAGATTAAAAATGTTCTAGAAAATACGCAAAAATCAGTAGATGAAATTACCGTTTCTATTGATAAAATGGTAGCATTCGGGAAAAATCAAGCTAACTCAACGACAGAAATTTCTGCTTTCATTGATGAAATTGAAGCAATGAGTAAAAAGCTTAATAAATACGCATCTGATTTATAAAAAACGGATAGGATTAAAGTCTAGATTACTAGATTTTAATCCTATCCATTTATTTTAGGTTGTTTTTGCGAACTACTTAAGTTCATAATAATTAAAGTACACTGATATAATCAAACCAATAAAAGAACCCTTTAGCTACATATTGTAACTAAAGGGTTCTTTTACTTTACTAGTATTAATTCGCTTGATTCTTTCTTCTTCGTAGTACAAGAAGACTACCAAAACCAATGATTAATAATGCTCCACCTAACACTAACCAATTGTACTGATTTGTTGCAGTTTCTGGTAACTTCTCACCATTAACTTCAGCTTCGTCAGACTCTTCGCTTGTCACTGGGTCTGTTTCTTCTACTGTATTATTTTCTTCGCTATCGTCACCTTCAGTCTCCTCTGTTACTGGAGTTGTTGGCTCAACTGGTTCTTTTGGTTGCTCTGGCTGCTCTGTCTCTTCTACCTGTAGTTCCTCCAACCCATCAATTCCAGCCTGTAATGCCGTTAATGCTTCAGTCAATGTTTCCTCTGAATCAATCGATTCAAGCGCTTGTTCCGCTTCTGTAATCGCTGCTTGTAACGATGCAAAAGAGGCTTCCGTATAACCGTCCGCATTTATTTCTTTTGCAGTATCGATTAATGCTTCTAGCTCCGTTGTATCGATTTCTGGTTCTGGTTCTGGCTCTACCACTTCCAGTCCATCAATGGCAGCTTGTAATGCTGTTATAGCTGCAGTTAATGTTTCCTCTGAATCAATGGTTTCAAGTGCTTGTTCCGCTTCTGTGATTGCTAATTGCAAATTATCAAATGATGTTTCCGTATAATCTACACTAGCATATTCTTTTGCTGTCTCAATTAATGTTTCCAATTCTGTTACATCTACTTCTGAAGCAGGTGTTATTTCAAAGACACCATAAATACTAAAGTGTGTTACTTCTGCAACTACCTCACCTGTTTCTGAATCATAGGAGATTGGCGTGATCTCTTCTTCTTTCACATCATCTTCGTTTATATAGACAACTTTTACATTTTCCCAATCGGTTACTTTCGTTGGATCAACAGTAAAGGTTAATGATACTGGCGTCTCCAAACTAATATCCTCATCACCTGAAGTTAATGTAAAGTCATACAAGGTACTTAAAGCGTCCGCATGCGTAACGTTTGTCATACCTGATATCGTACCAAAACTAAATGTAACATCTTCACCCGTTTTTAAAAGCTCGATCGGGAATGATGCTTTGACATTATTATAGACCATTTCAATTGAAGTTCCTTCTTCTAAATTTTCAAGAACTTCTTTTGTCAAAACTGTAACTTTTTCATTTAAATTCGTTTTATAAACATTATCGGTAAATTCTAAATCCCCAATATCACTTATTGTTACTGGTTCTATTTCTGCAGGTGTAAGACCCTCAACTGCTGTTTGTAATGCTGTTATAGCTGTAGCAACGGTATCTTCTGAATCAATCGATTCAAGCGTTTCTTTCGCTTGTTTAATTGCTTCTTGTAATGCTGAAAACGTATCTTCCGTATAACCATCAGCCTGTATTTCTTTTGCCTTTTCAATTAATACTTCTAACTCAGTTACATCAATTTCAGGTTCTGGCTCTTCTTCCACCTGTTCTACCAGTACATCAATTGCCCCTTGCAAGGCATTTATTGCTGCAACTAAAGACTCCTGTGAATCAATCGATCCAAGTGCCTCTTCCGCTCCTGTTATTGCTACTTGTAAATCAGCAAATGACGCTTCTGTATAGTCTTCCTCAGATAACTCTTTTGCTGTTTCAATTAATGTTTCTAATTCGATTGTATCAATTTCTGGTTCTGGCTCTTGTCCAGGTTCTTCATATTCCCCTATAACAAGATCATAATAAGCTTTAATCTCATTTTTAGATATAGCTGTTTCGCCGTATATACGCAGATCATCCATTAAACCTTTGTATGGTGCATCCCAATAGTTAACACCTAAGCCAAAGCTTGCATCTGAGGCGCTAAACACATCAGGGAAGTCCGTACCAGCAAATGCTTCCTCACCATTGATATATACAACAATCTCTCCATTATCAACAGTAAAAGCTACATGTGTCCATGCGTTAGTTGGGATCGTTTCACCGATTGATGCATTATAACGTCCACCACTACTATCAGCCATTAGATTGGTGTTTTTTTCCTCACCATCAATTGGGCTAATCGGAACAAAACTAACCCATTCACTGTTTGTTTTTGTGCCAAAGAATGTTGTGGTATAGTCATTTATTTCATCTGGATTTAACCACATGGATACAGAATACGTATCCGTATCAATTAAACCATTTGGTAACCTTATACCAGATTCGCCATTGAATAATGCAGCTTGACCATTTATACCACTATCAAAGGAAATGCTCCCACCCGTATTATCAATAAGATCACCTGTAATAGTTCCTGCTTCTAAATTCCCTGTTTCTTCTTCTAAATTATCATCAAACTTATAGTTAGCTGTTAACCCATTTGGATTTTGATAAAGTTCGTTTACATCAGTTTCTAAAAGAGCCACTCCGTCATAAATACGAACCTCATCCATTAAACCTTTAAATGGTGTATCCCAGTAGTTAACACCAAGACCAAAGACTGCATCTATCGATGTAAATATATCTGGGAATTCATCACCCGTGAATTGTGGTTCACCATTAATATAAAATACAATATTTCCTGCTTCAACCGTCAAAGCTACATGTGTCCACTCGTTAGCAGGAATATTTGTGCTCGGTACTGCATCATACCAATCAGCTCCATTATGCGCCCATAACTCCGTATTTCCATCAGATGGCCCACTTGGCACAAGACTAATCCAGTTGTTCTCTGTCCTCGCACCAAAAAATGTAGTTGTATACTGTGTAATTTCTTCTGGTTTCATCCATAATGATACAGTATACGTATCACTCGAAACTAAACCATCCGCTAAGCGTAAGCCCGATTCACCATCAAACTTTGCTGCCTGACCAACCACACCATCTTCAAATGTAATCGATCCACCATCATTATTAATTCTGTTACCCGTTACTGTGGCATCTTCTTGTTTGCCAGATTGATCTTTCAAATTATCACTAAAGTTGTAATAAGCAGATAAGCCACCTTCAGCCTCAGCTAAAACAGTAGTAGTAATCGACAATGTTTCAGTAACATCTCCTAATGTAATCGTCGCCTTAAGCTCCACAGGCGCGTCTTCCATACCAAATCTTGGTCGCACAACAGTCCCATCATTCGCTAGTACGTCAGGTGCTGAAGACTCCCATGAAATTTGTGTTCCTCTTGTTGCTACAGTTTGAAGTGATACGTCACTAATGACAGTAGTTGGAATCGCGTTACTTAATTCATCTTTTATCGCTGCTACCAACTCGGCATCCGATGAACTTTCCACGTGACTTCCCCAAATAACGACTCCTTCACCTGACATCGCACTAAACGTCATAACCCAACTCTCGGAAGTAGGATCCCACTGCCGAATAAATACGCCATCATAGGTGTTATTATCAATCGATAATTCCACTCGATAATCGTCATACAATTCCCATGTACCTGTTACAGCTCCAGAGATTGTATAATCGGCATTTAATTTTATCCATGATGATTCGGTTACATCTCCAGTAATTTCTTTTCCATGGTTAATGTACTTATAGTCGCCAACAATAGCCTCAGTCGAAACCGTTTCGATTGTTTCACCTGCATAGCGATATGGTGTTGGTACCGGCCATTGATCCGTGTTCTTAAATGTTTGATGTACACGAACCTCATGTGTCTCCCCTTGTTCTGGGAAACGTGTATGCGTAACCAAAAATTCTTTTCCTGTATCGGAATCGGTATAGTAAGAGTTATGTCCTGGTGCGGCATAGCCTGTTCCAATTCCAGTGCCTGCTTCTCCAAGATCCCGTTTAAACAAGAAGTTACCCATCATTTTATTTCCTATTTCTTTATGGTCATCCATTGCAGGGAAATTCCCAACACCTTCGTCAAATGACTCTGGGAAAACGGCTTCGTTTCCTGCAGCATCTACATACGGACCTTCGATATTTTCTGATCTAAACTGGCGCATTTGATAGCCACCATCAGAAGCTAAGCCGCCATATGTGATATAAAGATAGTAATAGCCAGTCTCCTCATCATATACTGCATAAGTTCCCTCGCCAGATCTTCCATATCCACCAGCAATCTTAGTACCGAAATATCTATCAATCATTCTTCCATCTTCTGTTTGCCCATCTTCTCCAGGATAAAGTGGTTGACCCGTTTCTTTATCTAGTTCTAAAATGAAAGTTCCGCCAGACCAGGAACCATAAGTCATCCATAACGTTCCATTCTCATCATAGAGAATATTCGCATCAATGGCATTTGTATAAAGTGCATTATTGTAATTACCATTTTCTTCACTAGTAAACCAATCTGGATTTACATCTTCAATAACACAATCCTCTATTAATTCTGGAAGATTTGTATTTTCATAGTGTTTATTTACATCACTACTATTATCATATGTTTCATAGTTCGTGAAACCAGAGTACATAATTGTATCAACGTATTGATACGGTCCTTCAATATCCTTTGAAACCGCGATCCCAATTGCAGATCGAATATACGTAGAAGAAACACTATAGTACATCATATAAGCTCCAGTTGTCCCATCTAGATTTACATAATCTTCATTCCAAAAAATATCGGGCGCCCATACAGCAAATCCGCCACTACTATCCGCGTCATCTTCCCCTGCCCAAGCAAATGATTCCGCTAAGTTTTCGGATAAATCACCATAAAGTTGATTATCCTCTGGCGTACTATACTCAGTAGTGAATGTATCCCAATTAATTAAGTCGGTCGATTTAGCTGACGCGATATGTGAACCAAACACATAGTAAGTCTCACTGTCCTCAGCCTTAATTATTGATGGATCATGTACGGAGGCATTTCTCAATTCAGGCACTTCAAGTTCATCCCCTTCTTCAACACCTAAAACAGTGGATGGCATAAATAAAACAAGCAATAAAAAAACAGATATAAATAATTTAAAAAAATGTCGCATTACTTCTTTCTCCTCTCTTAACACAATTTTTGAAAGCGTAACCATATTGCTCCATAAATCTATATTGAGTAGTTAGACACTAACTTCAATAAAGACTTTCTTGTTGTTAAGAACGTTAGATTCTGTTCCTTTTTTCTGAGTATGTAAAATAGAGCAGGGAAGAGGGCTCTTAGATGTGCAATAGAAATACGAGTCGTTGAGTGAGCTTTACTAAACAGCAATTGTAGATGGTTGTATTAAATTTCCGTCATATAAAACCTCCAATAAGTAGATGTACCCATAATTTTTAAAACGCTTACATCAAACTTGTCAATAAGTTAAAAGCTTTGAACATTACTTAATGTAATACACCTGACAGTAATTGTCAACCGGATTTTTCTCTTGTTTTTTACAAACACTCAAGTTAATAAGAATTATTAGAAAGTTGTACGGTTTACTTTACATATAATAGAAAATAATTAAAAGAAACAGTAGGGGATAGCTATTCCCTACTGTTAAAGCCCAGTTAGTTACAAACAATAACTTCGCGGGTGAATAATCTTTTTTTAGCGACAGCCCTATCAACTATTGTAAAACCAACTGTTAGTAAAATTTCGTCAATTGGTTCAACGGTTATCACTACTACTTTCTTTGCAAATCTACGCGCACTTGCAAGCATCTCAATTTGTTCCTCATGCGTTATGACAGAACACAAGTTATAAGGCAAATCAATGATAGCTACATCATAATTCATTGTGATATCTCGGATATCTGCTAGATTCACTTCTCCCGTAAGACCAAAGTGTGCAATATTTTCTCGCGCCCCATCTAGAATGAGATAATTTCTATCGCTACCTACAATATCAATACCCATTGATCGAGCCTCAACTAATACAGTTCCGATTCCGCAGCAAGGATCAATCGCTTTGATACCCTCTGTTTTTGGAATAGCAATATTTACAACTGATCTTGCAACACGTGTGTTAAGCGCTGTCGAATAACTATGTGGCTTCTTTTGATGATGTAACCACACTGGTTCATTTTTAACATAGTCACCAAATACCCAACGACCATTCACAAACATAACCCCAAGTAATCGATCTGGATTATGAAAGTCAGCTTCACTTGTAACATGTAGTCCAATATCTTTCTCTATTGTACGTCGTAGCTCAAAACCCTCTTTTTCTTTCTTGGTTAAGCCAAGGTTTTTGACATAGATTATTTTAAACGTTTCCTCAGCCAAGTCTAAGTCTTTCACTTGATTGATTAGATCTTCTAACGTTTCGCCTTCATAAATTACACGAATTCTTTCCTTTAGAAATGGACTTCGTGTAGGATCAACTTCCACCGTACTTTCCAAAACGTTAGACGTTGCTTCCTTCCCAAAGAAAGTGCGCATTTCCAAAGCAAATAATGATCTCTCATCTTCGGGAAATGAGCAACTATATATATAATTATTCGAAGTTTGTAGGTTATTCGTATGCAATTTATTAGTCATCCTTTAAGTTATCAATTTCATGTTCAACAAGTAAATGTTCTTTATAACATAACAAAAGCAATAGGCATAGTCTACATTTGACTGTACGTATTGCTTTTCGTTTATCGATTTTATTTAAAAAACGCTTTCTCTACATTATATTTAGCTTTAAGTTTATTAACAATGTACGTTTCATAAATTTCTCTGTCGACAGGTTCTTCAATTTTACACACTTCAATCTTGGTAACTTCATGTCTGTGTTCTTTTATTACAGATACAGAGTCCTCAAAATGTTTCTTAACTCTAGGTCTTAGCTTTCTTGCCTTCCCGACGAATAACAGTTCATTATCGTCATTGTAAAACAAAAAAATACCACCCTTATCTCTAGGTATAAGGTGAAAGTCCGTAAAACCATAGATGTTACTTAACTCTGGATGGTCTTTCTTTTTAATTGTAATATCCGGTGTCGGAATTGTTATTTCTATCACGTATGCTCACTTCCTCTTTCTGTATTAATCTAAATGCTATCACAAATTGTCATGTATTGCTATCCTAGCTATTTTTAGTAGATAACAGAATGCTTATATAATAAAATTTCCAAATAGTTAAAAAGTAAAGTGAACTTACTTTATTAGATCGAACCTTTTATGAAAATAGAGACAGTGCTTTATCAAGCATTAGCTCATGTCCTAGCGCTGAATTATGCGTCCACGGATAAGAATTTGATATATATACATTATCGCTTTTTGTTGCCATTAATTTATGCCGATATTGTTCAGAAAACTCATCAATTAAGTAAATAATCCGATCCGCATCAAAATCCTCAAGGTCGCTCCAACGCTTCACTTCAAGATAAGAGATTCCTTTTAATGATTCTGGCTGCTTTAAGCCGAGACTCTGGTAAACAAATTCTCCAATTCTTCTTCCCTTTTTTGAACCGTAAATACCTAAAGAATTCTGATTATCCTTTACTAATAGGAATGATTCCCCTTTTGTCTCTTGATAGAGGTGTTTTCGAACTTGCTCTTCTCTTGTATAATAATTACTAAGCCAAGCAAAAGCGGCTTCCTTCATTCCAAGTATTTCAGCTGTTTTTATTAAATTTGAATCCCAGTTTTCCCCTCTCCAGTCAATGAAATAAACTGGAGCAATTTCAGATAAAATTTCCATACAGGCTTCTTCTCCAGAAGGTGCAATTATTAAATCAGGTTTCGCTTCCCTAAGTTGGTCTGCTAAGCTATCAATCACTTTCTCCCAACGCCATGGCCGTGGTGTATTCATTATAGCAATGCATGGTTTGATCCCCAATGCAAGTAGCGTTTCTTCAATCTCCCAAGATAATGCCGCAATCTTCTTTCGTGAACAATGCATAAATTGGATAGGTGAGAGACCAACTTTTTTCTTGAAAATTCTACTAAAATAATATTCGTCACTATAACCTACGGAATGAGCTACTTCTGATACTTTGAACGATGAACCAGATAGGAGCTCTCTTGATTTGCGAATACGATGTTCAATTATATACTGACCAGGACTCAATCCCATTCTTTTTTTAAAACGTTGATAAAACACAGAAACACTTGACCCTGACTTTTCAGCTAGTTCCTCTATCATAAACTCTTCTTGTGTGTTTGCCTTCATTAATTTTGCTATTTGCAAGATGCCTGCATCTTCATCAAACACGCTTTTATCATTTATTCCATCAGCTTCTATTAAGTTTTCTAATAAGTTTCTAATTAAAACTTGTATTTCAATTTGTTGATTATTTCTAGTATCATCCACTATTTCCCAAAGACTTTCCATGACAGACCTAGCATTTGTTGCAGACTTGTGAGTAAGAAAACTATTGAATGGAATGATATAAGCTACCGCCTGCCAATCACCTTTAACTCGACTAATTTTACTACAAGTAAATGTAAACACCTTTACTTTCAACGGACTATCACCAATATTTACAATGCGTGTAGTTTTTGCGGGATTACAATAAAGTAAATCACCATTTAAAACCATCTTAGACTTAAGATCATCATAAACCTCTGCTTCTCCTGTTTGGACATATATGAGCGTATTAGTATTTGTCATTAATTCATGAATCTTTCTTGTGTTTAATTTCAACGTATAATGACCTTCAATAGTAAACCAAAGATGCTTTATCTCATTCTTAAAATTGTCCATGATATCTATCCTTTCTCAGTTGCTTTTCTGTTGAAGTGAAATCATGGTAAAAACCAATTAATCTCTTGCTAATTTCCAACTAATTTTTAATGTAGAGGTCTTCTTAACTAAGATGATAGAATAAATTCACATAATAACAAACGAATAAATGATAATGATTATCATTATCATTTTATACAAAACTTAAAATTCTGTCAATTAGAATGCCAAATAGTGGTGCAGGTTATAATCCCGCACCACTATTCTAAAATGTCTTACCTGTATTATCCTGTTATCTAAAAAGACTTTTTATTAATAGCTATTTCTTAGTCTTTATTCGACTCAATAATTTCCCCAATAGCTTTAACTGCCTCATTTTCATCAATACCATTAGCTATTACAATAATCTCCTCTCCTCCTTTAGCTCCAAGCTTTAAGAGACTCATTATACTGTTTGTATGAGCAACCTCAGTATCCCTGCAAAGTGTAATCTGACAGGTGTATAATAATGCTTTTTCAATAATTAAACTAGCTGGTCTGAAGTGTAAACCCAGAGGATTTACTAGAATGTAAGATTGTTTTTTCATAGTAATTAACTACTCCTACTTAAATCTATAATTAAAAAAGATCACTCTCTTCATCGACCTTTTCAAAAAGATTAATAAATTCTTTTAAAGAAGACGCCGCAAAAACTTTTTCTGAATTCTTGATATCTTCAAACATCGTTGAGACTTTTAATAAAACGTCTAAATGGTATTGTCTTTCGGCTGCAATACCAACCATTAAATGAACCTTCTCACCGTCATAATCAATACCATCTCTGAAATGCATGATAATAATTCCGGATTTTACAACAGCTTCTTTGGCTGACTTTGACCCGTGAGGTGTCGCAATTCCGTTGCCAAGATATGTAGACTTCATGCTCTCTTTTTCATGCATACTGTCAACATACGCTTCCCCAACATACCCTAGCTCTACTAATTTCTCTCCAGCAAATTGTATCGCAGCTGTTTTAGACATATCAGGAAGGTCAAAAAAAACATTACTTTGATTGATGTCTAACTTAAATTTATCTTTTTTATCTTTATCCATAAACCTATCAATTACTGTTAGCTTTTTAGTTGCAGGTATTCTTTTAGAATATCTTGGGATTGCATCTGGATATCCTACTTGCAAAAGTCCAACAATTTTTTCACCTGGTACTACATCTATCCCCTCTCTAAATTTAGGCGAAGAAATATATTCATCCGTTTTCCAAACAACACCAAGACCACGCTCCCATGCTGTAAGCTGGAAGTTTTGAATTAATGCACACACAGCAGCATAATCTTCTTCCCAAACCTTCGTACGAGGATCTTCATTCATAACTATAACGATATGACAAGGAATAGATAAAAGATATTCCAATTTAGCTCGTTTGAGTGGCCTTCCCATTTTTCCTTTTTCACTTTCTGACTTAATCAACTGAACTACTTTTTTTCGTCCATCTCCAATGAATGCTATAAAACGCCACGGTTCTCTTAATCTATGAGTTGGAGCCCAAACTGCTGTATCAAGAATTTCCGTTATCAATTCTACCGGTATTTTTTTATCCTTAAACTTCTTTATTGTTCTTCGATCACGGATTAGTTGAGCAATTGGATAAGTTTCTTTATTTATCATATCTAAATCCTCCCTAAGTAATATAAACTTATAGTTTAGTTAATACGCGGTTAGTAATTTTCAATATATTCCCTCATAAGATGGATGATACGCAGCTTTTCTATCTAGTGAATTTGATTCGGATGTGTTTCCCTTTTCTTCCTTGACATACGGTAAACATATTGGAAGTCCGCTCCTTGGATGAGTTATAATATCCGAATGAATGCCAAAGACATCAAAAAGCAACTCGGGTTCCATAACTTCTTGAGGGGTTCCGCTACGCATCACCTTACCTTCTTTGATAGCAACCATATGATCAGCAAAACGACTGGCATGATTTAAATCATGAACTACCATTACAATAGTTCGTCCTTCTCTCTCGTTTAAATGTTTTAATAGATAAAGCACCTCATATTGATGAGCAATATCAAGGTAAGTTGTTGGCTCATCAAGCAATAAAACTTCTGTATCTTGAGCTAGGGCCATAGCTATCCAGACCCTTTGTCGTTGTCCGCCTGATAGTCTATCTATGGACCTGTCTGCAAACTCTCTCATATTAGTCACATCGATAGCCCATTGAACCATTTTTTTGTCATGTTTACTTAATACACCAAATCCTCCTTGATGAGGTGAACGTCCATAGCTGACTAATTCTGCAACAGTTAATCCATCAGGAGCAACTGGATTTTGTGGAAGTACAGCTAACTGTTTTGCTATTTCCTTTGATCTTTGCTCCTTAATGGTTTTACCATTTATATAAACAGCGCCACCAACAGGATTTAAAATACGAGAAATAGCTTTTAAAATTGTTGATTTACCCGAACCATTTGCTCCAACTAATGCAGTAATACGATGTTTAGGAATCTTTAAATTCAAATCCTCTACAATAATCGCTTCTTCATAGCCTATATTCAACTTCTCGGTGACGATAATGTCCTTCATTGACAATTCCTCCATCAAAAGCATGATATCCCACTAGTACAGTGGGAGTTCAATAAGCAAACTATATTACTTTGTAGCAATCTCTTCAGCTAATTCTAGTATTTCAAATTGGGAAGAAAATACTGGCTCAATAAACAATTTATCCATCACATAAACATTATCGTTTTTCACTGGTTCTAAGCTTTGCCATACGGAATTATCATGCCACATATTAATTAAAGAATTTGGGTTTTCTGGATCTGAATTCCGAGCCCATTCTGCGATAATAATATGATCAGCGTTCGCTGCACTTACCCCTTCAATTGTTAATTCTCCACCATACTCTATATCAGCAACAGGTGAAAAGCCTAGTTCCTCATACAAAAGACTAAAATCTTCTGTACTAATAGCTGTAAAGTTTTTTCCGTTTGCACGAAGTACAAGAACGGTTTCATCGAATTCTGAACCAATTACCTTTTTAGTTTCTGCCACTTTCGTTTCATAGTCTGTAATAATTTCTTCTGCCTTTGCTTCTTCACCGATTAACTCTGCAATTTTTCGAATACTACTAGGATAGTCTGTCCCCCACTCTATAACTGCAGTTGGTGCAAGTGGTTCAATTTGTTCTAATTCATTTATTTTGTCTGTTGTTAAAATAGCTAAATCTGATTCCATATCTAGAAGTGTTTCCAAATTTAATCTATTACCTAAATCAATGATATCTTGACCTTCTAAGTAAGGATCCATAATAGTTGAATTGCTGACCTCCTCTATTGCTTCACTGGCTATTGGTGGATGTCCTAACATAACTAAAACATCTATAATATGTTCGTTAATAGCTACTATTTTTTCAGGCTGTTGTTCAAGCGTGATCTCTCCATTAGTGTGTGTTACTGTACGTGGATAAATAGCTTCCTCCGCCTCTTCTGATTCCTGATTCGATGTTTCCTCTGAGCTTACTTCTTCTGTTTGCGTGTTGCAGCCCACTATTAGAAACATTAATGCCGTTAAACTAACGATTGAAAACAATAGATTTTTTTTCATTTATCGATCCTACTCCCTTTATTTTGATTTAATTAATAAGTATAAAAAATATGGTGCTCCTATTAAAGTAATGATGATGCCAGCAGGTAGTTCAGAATATTTCATAATACTTCTGGCAATTGTATCTCCTGTTAATACCAAAAGCGATCCGATTAACGCTGTTACTGGAAGCATAAATTGATGTTTAGGTCCTACTAATTTTCGCGCAATATGCGGTCCCATTAATCCAATAAAACCAATACCGCCTCCAATAGCTACAGCAGATGCTGCTAAACCAACAGCCACAGCTAGTAAATATAACTTTTCTCTCTCTAATGAAAGTCCAAGACTCGTACCTAGGGCATCATTTAAATTTAATAAATTCAAAACATGTGATTTATAATAAACATACGGTAATAAAAGTAATGTCCATGGAAGTAAAGCTAAAACAAAGCTCCAATTTCCACCATAAAGATTTCCTAAATTCCACTGAAGCACAAAGTCATATTCATTCGGATTAAGTCTTAAAGTTAAAATAATCGAGACAGCTGATAGTCCTGCACTAACTGCAATACCAACTAAAAGTAGCCTAGTCGGCGTCATTCCTTCTCCTTTTTTAAAGGCGAGTAAATAAATCAACAATGCTGTAAGTGCAGCTCCTATTAAAGCAAATAACGGTAAAATATAGGGGTTAACTCCTGTTGAAGTTGGTTTCATCACAACGATAAGCAATACCACTAAACCCGCACCCGAATTTATCCCTATAATTCCAGGGTCTGCTAAACCATTTCTTGATATCCCTTGTAAAATAGCCCCCGAAATCGCAAGGCTCGCTCCAACCATAATTGCAATTATCATTCTCGGTAATCGAAGTTGATATAGAATAATATGGTGCTTATCTGATGAATTTCCTAATAGAGTATCGAATACTTCTTGCGGTGACAATCTGACTGTTCCAGTATTCATACTAATAACAAAAACGATCGCTAAAAGAATAGCAAAGATAAGTATTAACTTTAAACTTTTAACCATTCGTTTATGTTGAATTTCCGTTATTGTAACTAGCTTCATATTAATTCTCTCTTTTCTTTTCTAGCTAGATATAAGAAAAATGGAACACCAAGCACAGCCATAATTGAACCTAATGGAGTTTCATAAGGCATGTTTATCAGCTTGGCACCAATATCGGCAATAACCACGATTACTGCACCAACAACAGCTGAACAAGGTATAATTAATCGGTAATCGACACCAACTAAAAAACGCACAATATGTGGAACGATTAATCCAATAAACCCCACTCCACCAACAGTTGACACAGAAGCACCAACAAGAAGGAGTACAACAACTGCCGCTAATGCCTTAATCACTTTCGTTCCTTGTCCTAATCCAATTGCCACTTCTTCACCAAGACTTAATATTGTTAGTTTAGGAGATATTGCAATAGCCCCAAGTAAGCCAATGGTAATCCAGGGTATGATCACCTTTACTTGAAACCATTCAACAGCCGAAATCCCTCCCGCTGACCAAAAAGCCAATTCATATGATACACCCGAAACCAATGAAATAATTTGTGTGATTCCTTTTACAAGTGAACCAATAATTGCTCCAGCTAAGACTAATCGTAGTGGTGTTAGTCCACCCTTAGCAAAATAGGCAATTGCATAAATAAGACCAACTCCAAGTCCTGCCCCAATAAACGAGAACAAGATTAAATACTTAAACTCCATATTAGGATAAAATGCAAATACCACTACTAAAACAAATCCTGCACCTGCGTTAATTCCTAGTAAGCCTGTATCTGCAAGAGGATTCCGTGTCATTCCCTGCATAATTGCACCTGATACTGCGAAACCCGCCCCTATTAGTGCTCCAGTTAAAGCACGAGGAAAACGAAGATTGTATACTATTTGGTGTTGTTCTAGGCTTGGATTAAAGTGAAATACTGCATCCAATACAACAGAAAAAGAGATCCCTGCAGCACCAGTACTTATTGATGTAACCATTCCTATTAAAATAAGAATAATGCCTACTGCAATAATACTTATTGCAAATATAGGACGTGATTTTATTACAATGTCTTCTTCTGACTTCACCTTTTCTTTCACAGGTTTAACTAAAGTAGTCATAACAACTCTTTTTCCTCCTAATAACAACTAATGCACAAATTAATAATGATAATCATTCTCATTGTTATTGTAGAGGAGGCTATACTTTCTATGAATGGATTTTTCTGTTTTTGTTAATGGACTTTTCTATTATTTCTAAAATTAGAGCTGCCATAAATAAAATATTTTCCATATAAGATATAAGTCAATACGTCAATAAATCATATTGTTCACCTTATATAAATACAAATAAAAGGAGTATAGGTTTCAAATTTCTATCTTAATACCAGTTTGTGTGTACGTTTCTTTATTAGTTATTTATGAATAATTTCAATAAGGAAAAAAGATGGGCTTATACAAATGAATTTGTCGGACAATCTTATCTGTTAAAAATAGCAAAGACAAAAATTTCCGGAAATCCGTTATTATAATAGCTATTCTCAGTAATTAATAATACAGTTATACAGTAATTAGCCTGAATAGTTTAAAAAAAGGTGAACTTACTTAATTTAATGGTATATTAAGTATATAATGAAAAATAATGAGAGGAGGTTTCCTCGAAAATGAGCTTAAATCAAGTGTTGTTTTTACTATTGTTGGCCATCACTGGTTGTTTGCTTTATATTGCATATCTCGCATGGAGAAAAAGAGAATCACCTGTTGCTGTCAGCTTATTTTTAGGTATGTGCTCAGGGGCTTGTTATTCATTTGGTTATGCTTTTGAAATAATTAGCTCAGACTTAAACCAAATACACTTTTGGCTTAAAGTGGAATATATCGGTATCTCTTTTGGAACACTTATTTGGTTTATCATGGTGTTGCAATTTACGAGTCATCATATGCTTCTGCAAAAGTGGATACTAGTAAAGCTCTCCATTATACCTATTCTTACATTTGTAAGTCATTATACGAATGAGTGGCATCATTTATTTTATAAAGATACTTGGCTTTATGAGTGGAATAGCTTTTCTCTAGTTTCCATAAAAATCGGCCCATTTTATATGCTTCACATCATATATTCTTTCGTACTTTTTATTGTCGGAATGTTATTTTTATTGCATATGTACCGAAAAGCTGCAAGCCATATGAAGAATCAAGTTTTAGTAATGATGATAGGCTCTTGTGGACCTTATCTTATTTCCATTATATATTTAAGCGGTTTTATGGAAACACCTATCGACCTTTCTCCATTTGGACTTCTTTTTTCAGGTATTCTTATTATATGGGGAATCTATCATTTAAACATGATGAAATTGTTGCCACATGCATTAAATCAAGTTTTTAATTCAATGAAGGACGCAGTAATAATACTTGACCTAGATAATAACATCACAAGCTTTAACTTCTCCGCTAGCCAAGTTTTTCAAGAGCTTGACAAGACAGTAATTGGACAATCTGCCACTACTATACTCTCCTACTATCCAGAACTACTTAAAACTATTACAGCTGGCGATTCCTTGCAAAGAAAAATAAAGTTAGCGAACGAAACAGGTTTTCACTATTATCATGTTTACATTTCACATGTTCGTAATAAGAGACAGAAAATCGTTGGGAAAACACTCTGGTTAAATGACATAACAGCATTAGTACTTAATGAGGAAAAACTACTTGCTAGTTCAAAACAGTTAGAAGAACTGAATGCGTTTAAGGATAAGATGTTCACAATTGTTGCTCATGACATTCGTGATCCACTTTCATTACTGATGAATCTGATGGAGATCCTTAAAGATGAATTACAAGAGTATCAAGACAAGCACGATGAAATTGCCCGTGAAATGGAACAACAAATTCAAAATGCCTTTTCACTGGTAGAAAGCCTACTTGACTGGTTCCGAAGTCAAAAAGGTGGCATGTCATTTAATCCTGTATCATGGAATTTATCGCAAATTATTCGGAAGAATACAGATTTATTACACATTCAGAGTGATAGAAAACAAATTACGGTCATCTCAGAAATAGCTAATGATATGGTTGTTTATGCGGATAAAGAAATATTAGATCTACTTATCAGAAATATTCTTTCGAATGCTATTAAATTCTCAGAATTTGAAGGGATTATCCTATTACGTGCAGATCAGGTAAAAGACAAAGTAATAATATCTATAAAAGACAGTGGTCAAGGGGTACCTCCAGATCAAGCGCTTAGATTACTACAAGATCAAGAAGGATATCTTGAATCTTTGAACGGAACCGCGGGAGAAAAAGGTATTGGTATTGGACTTACTTTATGTAGAGAATTTGCTCAAATAAATGGTGGGGAACTGTGGTTTGAAAGTGTCCCTAATCAAGGTAGTACTTTTTATTTCTCTACTCCTATTGGAATGAGCCCAGACGCTGTAAAACAAGAAGAGGGAATGAGTACAAGATGAAAGTAGTAATTATTGACGACGAATTTGCTATGCACTTGATTATGAAACGCATGCTTGCGAAGATTGATAACGTTGAAATCGTTGGAAGTTTTCAAGACACGACAATAGCCTTTTCCTATCTAAAGAACTGTAAAGTTGACTTAGTATTTATTGATATTAATATGCATAAAGAAAATGGTCTTGATTTTGCCAAGCGTTTAAGAGAGAGCGGTTGGCGAACGAGGTTGGTCTTTGTGACATCGCACAAAGAATATGCCTTATCTGCTTTTGATGTGCATGCCTATGATTACATCGTCAAACCTCTTTCTCAAGAAAGACTTACCACTACAATTGAACGCTTTCGCTCTGATGAAAATACCACCGAAGTAACAGAATTGGTTACAAAAGGGCTAACACCTAAGCTTATTGAGTCGTTAACCAAAAGGGAATTGGAAATTATCAATCTTATGAGTAACGGACTAACAAACAAAGAAATTGCTCTGACATATAAGTTGGCGGAAGGTACAGTCAAAAATCATATTGTTAATATTTTCGGGAAATTACAAGTGAAAAATAGAGTCCAAGCTATCACTGTTGCAAAGTCATTTAATCTAATTAAATAACGAAACTTTTAGGATGCTTTTTAAAATAAAAAGCTAATCTTAAATGTATGAATCATCTTGCAAGAGAAAACGTATAAATAAATTTTAAACAAGGAGGGATTCGTACTATGGATGATACACATGAATTTGTTGAAAAATTGCACGATACACAACACAAAGCGGAGCAAATTGAAAAGCGACAAGGAAAGGCACACGCCGATCGTACATTACCTAGTAAACAACATAACACAAATAAATAACAGTCTATATCTACCAAGCAAATGTTTAAATTAAATCGATAACGGTTAATGATAAAGTATAAGTTAATAAATTATCGGAGGCGATTTAGGTGAATCTTATGCGAGCAAAAGATATAAAAGACAATCCTGTTATGAAAGATGTTGTTTATAATGGGAAGTATGTCTACATTCATGATGTTGATGATGAGTCACAAAAGGCCCTCATTAATTATACAAAAAAATCCGAGACTGAGTTTGAAGTAGATGTAACAGAACTGAAAGAAGAAGAGCACCAGTAAACCTTAAGTAATTAGGAGCATTCCCAAATTTGGGAATGCTCTATTTTTGGGCGGTCTTCAAATGATTTACATGATCTATTGCCTGTTGAAGATTAGAGAAGGTTTGAATAGTTTTAAATTCTATTCCTAACCCTACAAGCTTTTGTGCTATTTCAGGGCGAATCCCACTTAATTCTGCCTCGATCCCAATTAACCTAAGTGCTGTGACAAACCGGATTATTTGCGAAGCTACCCATTCATCAATAGCAGGGACACCAGATAAGTCAAAGATGATATACTTAACCTTTAATTCACTTCCTTGTGTCAACGCTGTCTCCATTAACTGTTTTGCTCGATCATTGTCAATAGCACCAATCAAAGGAAAAAAACCAATACTTTCTGTAAGCTTCAACATCGGGGTAGACAATTCCCGTACTTTTGAATTAAATACTTTCGTTTTTTCGTGTGCCCTTTTTTATATGCTAAACCTAATAATTGTCCAGCCTGCTCCACTGTAGTATGAAACGACGAAATAATCGCATAAAAATCATCAATTGTTAATTCATAATAATTTGCCTCTTCTTTAATTAGAAGGTCAATTGCCTCTCTAGAAAAATATGCCTCTTCTATCACATCTTCTATTGATAGCTGTTGCTCTAATAGCTCTCCAGAAATTGCACAACTCCAGTTTTGTAGTCGCACAAACAAATCATTCGTGTGTTAGACGTCACAGAATCGGCGTATATGATAAGTAGGGTTTCCCTAAAATCAATTAAATTCTTATGTGTATTATCTCTATCATTCAAAAGATGATACTGAAACCCAGCCAATTTAGCTTTATTCTTAATGATATTGGTCTTAATTTCCTTTTTCGCCTTTTCTAAAATTGGAATTCCCATGGTTTCAATCACCTCATAATCGGGTATTTACTATCTAACTAATACACCTATGATAGTAATAGAATAAGATATTATTCAAGTAGGCACTTTTTGGTGTAATAGTTACTAGATAGTTACCTATGGAGTGTGAAAAAATGGATAAAACATATGAACATCCAATTGAAGTAACCTTAAATGTTGTTTGTGGAAAATGGAAAGCGCTAATTCTTTGTCATTTACTTGATAGAACAATGCGCTTCGGAGAATTACAAAAAAAGATTCCAAAAATAAGCAAGAAAATGTTAGCACAACAGCTTCGCGAGTTGGAAAAAGAACAGCTCATTGAGCGCGAGATCTTCCCTGAAGTTCCACCAAAAGTTGAATATACACTAACTAAGTACGGAAGAGATCTTGAGGAAACACTATATTTTATGACCGAATGGGGTAAAGAGCATCGGGACAAATTTGAAAAAAGCGGAGCTTAAGAACAAATAAAAGGACTACACATGTCAAAATCTCTTGACGTCTGTGTAGTCCTTTAAAATTTGCCGTAATTTACTTATTTATTATACTGTTGATCAGCCACTTTCACAAGTTGCTTGCCAATATTATTTCCCTTAAAGAGATCAAGAAAAGCATCAGGAATATTCTCAAATCCCTCTTTAATTGTTTCACGGTATGTTAACTTTCCTTCTTTAAACCATTGGGCTAATTGCATCGTTCCTTCATTAAAACGACTGGAGTAGTCACCTAAGGTAAAACCTTTCATTAGCGCACTTTTCTTAACAAGTTTTGTTTGAACACGAGGTCCGATGTCTAATGTTTCTAAATTATAAGAAGAGATTGCTCCACAAATTGGGATACGGGCATGTTTATTTATTTGCGTTAAAACTGCGTCAGAGATTTCCCCACCTACATTATCAAAGTAAACATCAACACCATTAGGACAAGCTTCTTTTAATGCTTCTTCCATGTTAGCTGTTGTTCGATAATTTATCGTTGCATCAAAGTTGAATTCTTCTTTTAATAGTTTGGTCTTCTTATCTGAACCAGCTATACCAACTACATGTGCACCTTTTATTTTTGCGATTTGGCCAACTATTGATCCTACTGCTCCTGCCGCTCCAGAAATAACAACTGTCTCTCCTGCTTTTGGATCACCTATATCAAGCAAACCAAAATAAGCAGTTAAACCAGTCATTCCTAATATACCTAAGTGTGTTGATATAGGAGCAAGTGATGGGTCAATTTTTCTTATTTCATTTTCATTTGCAATATAGGACGTTTGCCAGCCATATGATCCAATAACAATATCTCCCTGCTTAAAGTTAGCTGACTTTGATTCCACTACTTCCCCAATTGAGCCTCCCTCTATTACACCATTAACTTTAAACGGTTCAATATAAGACGCTACATCTTGCATTCTTCCTCTCATATATGGATCAACGGAAACATATATCGTACGGACCAGTACTTCTTCAGCCTCTAGTTCTTTCAGGTCTGTTTCAATAAATTTAAATGTATCATTATCTGGCATTCCTTGAGGTCTTTTTGCTAAAACGATTTGTTTATTTTTTATCATATAAACGTCTCCCTTATTCATTACTATGGGTTATTTTAACAGAATATTGCTCTTTATACATTTATTTTGATTTGAACGTAACGTATTGAAAAGGCTATGTAGCGTCAACAACTCTTTGACACTACATAGCCTTTTAGGTTTTAAAGTTTTTTAACAAATTTTGATTTTACTAACATTGCTCCAAAACCATCAATTTTACAATCAATATCATGTCCATCTTCTCCATCAGCAACTAAACGAATGTTTTTAATTTTTGTTCCCATTTTTAAAGGATTTGAGCTTCCTTTTACTTTAAGATCTTTAATTACTGTTACAGAATCTCCATTGCTTAGCACATGACCATTCGAGTCTCTGTATACTTTTTCATCTTCACTGTTTTCATTTTCAGAATCCAAAGTCCACTCATGTGCACATACAGGACATACTAGTAGACTTCCATCTTCGTATGTATATTCTGAATTACATTCGGGGCAATTTGGTAACTCTACCATACTATCATTTCTCCAATCATTATTAATTTTACCAACATAAACTACTATTCTCTAGTAGTATCATTTATATAGTATACGATAAAAAAATTATTTAAACTATGTACCAGTGAAATTGGGGCATAGAGTTTCTCGACCCCATCCCCATTTTCACTCTATCACGTGCCACAAAAAGTCTGGTAGTAACGATCTGTTCTAGCTGGTACAAAAGCATATACTTCCTGGTCTGTAGTGTGTGCATATGGCTTTTTAAGAACGGCAAGAAGTTGCTCCATTACACTATAATCGTTATTTTTCACCGCAGCTTCTAGCGCCTCTTCCACTCGATGATTTCGAGGTATAACTGCAGGATTACTCTTTTTCATTAAATTGTGTATAACATCTTTTGATTCTCGTTGAATATCCAATCGTGCGTGCCATCTTTCTTTCCATTTCGCAAACGCTGGGGTTTCAAATAGGACTTCATCTTCATAATTATCAAATGTTAGTGCACGAAAAGTATTGGTATAATCAGCATCATGCTCCTCCATCATACGTAGGAGATCTACAATAAGCGCTTCATCCTCATCCTCTTCTTTAACTATCCCTATTTTCGCTCTCATTCCTTGTAACCAATTTGAACGATAATGCTCCTCATACTTTAACAATTCATCTTGTGCTATCTTCACCGCTTCTTCTTGATTTTCATGCAACAGAGGTACTAGTGTTTCTGCAAATCGTGCAAGATTCCAGCCTCCAATAGGTGGTTGATTTCCATAGGCGTAACGACCTTGTCTATCGATAGAACTAAATACCGTTTTCGGGTTATAAACATTCATAAATGCACATGGACCATAATCTATTGTTTCCCCACAAATAGCCATATTGTCGGTATTCATTACACCATGGATAAAGCCAACTAGCTGCCATTTTGCAATTAGTGCTGCCTGACGCTTGATCACTTCTTTTAGCAAAGATAGGTAGCGATGTTCACTTCTTTCTACCTCTGGAAAATGCCGTTCTAGCGTGTAATCAGCTAATGCCTGTAAATCGTCATCTTCACCCCATTTTAACGCATATTCAAACGTTCCTACTCGCAGATGACTAGCAGCCACACGAGTCATAATCGCACCAGGTAGATCCGTTTCACGAATAACTTGCTCTCCTGTTGTCACAACAGCGAGACTCCGGGTAGTAGGAATTCCTAACGCATGCATAGCCTCACTAATAATGTACTCTCGTAACATAGGACCAAGTGTTGCTCTACCATCACCACCTCGTGAATAAGGTGTTCTACCTGAGCCTTTTAATTGAATATCAAATCGTTTTCCTTGAGGAGTTATCTGCTCGCCATGTAGTATGGCTCTTCCATCACCCAACATTGTGAAATTCCCAAATTGATGTCCAGCATATGCTTGGGCAAGAGGTAATCCTCCATCAACAGTCTGATTACCTGCGAGCACTTCCACACCAACTTCAGCTTTTAATGCCTCACTATTTAAACCTAAAGATTCGGCTAATGAATCATTTAGAATAACCAATTTAGGTGCACGAACTGGGTTTGGAGTAATCTTTGAAAAAAACAGATCAGGAAGCGTAGCATATGTGTTTTCTAAATTCCAACCAGTTTCTTTTACACTTTTTGTCATTATATCCCTCTTTTCGTAAACTTTATTGTTAGTTGAACTGCCCTATTAGTTGTAATTAGCCCTTAAAGTTAAATAACTACAAACAGCTAGATATTTTATTGGCGTAGTAAGTGGGAAGTTTGTTTCAAAGCCGCTTTTTATATCTTTTTCTGGATTTGAATTTACTTCTTTTAGTGTATACCATAGCTAATTTAATATCCATTTATGAAAAGAGCTAAAAAAGGAAAATTCACATCAAAAAAACATCCATTAACTTCCTTTTATCCTTGGTTTCCTATACTATATAACTAAGCGATCTATAAATATAGTTTCTACTTTTTGATTAAATATTCTCATTACCATGTGTCAGTTATAGAAATTATACTTCAAAGTACGTTCTCTAATATAACAGTGGTGAAATGGAATCAAAAACTTTTAAACTGTTCTAAATTACTCAACTTTCGCACTGTAAAACAGGCACTTAAGTCTTGGTACAACAAGAAAGTCTCACAATCTAAAATAGGAGTTGACTTCACACTTCTTTGGTAATCATCAGTCCGTTTGACCTGACGCACTTGAGAGAAAATCTGTCGTAAATATTTTACAACTTTAGATACGCTACGGTAGCAAATGGTCTCCCTTTTTGTGGGATTGCGATTACTCATCCCATCGAAAACATTTGCCCGCGGAAAGCGACTGCCTGAAGCGGAAATCAACATGGCAGTTACGACAGAGTCTATGTTTATTCAGTATTAAACACACTTCAAACTCATAAAAGCAAACAATTAGCACTTATTTTTTAAGTGAGAAAGTTGAGTAAATTATATTCTTATTTCGGTATTGGATAACCACTATGAAATAAAGTTGGTGTATATAAAGTTCTAGGTATATTTTTATAATTAACCTTATCAATACCTTTAGTTATTTTAATACATGAAACTGGACATGCGATATTCATTAAATTATTCAATGGTACTTTGTACACTTTGATTATCTCCCGGTTAGAGGATTTATTTTTTACTCATACATTACAGCTTTCTATACCGCTATCTCACAGTATTATAAAGATGGCTTTTTTAGTGACGGAAGAGCAATTATAGACTTATTAGGAAGGAAGAAAAAAATCAATCAAAAAGATGATTCTTACCAAATATCCATCCAATAAATTCGATTATATTCTCACTACGAAAAGGAGATAATTTTTATGGTAGAACCAAGATACCCTTTAGAATTAATAGAAGGCGTTAAAAAGACGATTAATAGTAAGAAGTATTCGTATTCTGAACTTGACGTAGTACAACAAATTGAACAAATGACAAAGATAGAGTTAATGGATAATTATTTAGCTTCTCTGGGACCTGAGCTTACTAGCACGGCGATTTGTTGGATTGTTAAACAAGTTTTTGGATTCGATTTAGAGAAAATTCCATTACACGAGGATAAGCAAGAGCAAATTACTATTGCTAGAGATTTAATAGATTCTAAACTAAATTCTTGCGGAAGCAATGTTTCAGGTGATGAAATTCGAACAATCATAAATGACTTCTTTGGTGTTAACTTAAATGCGATAAACGCATTAGAAGATGCTCGATTATCCTTATACTCAAAAGGACAGTGGGTTATTAAAAATGAGAACGATTTATTTGTTGTTTATACTGGAACGGGTGATGTAGATGTAAAGGTTTACCCAACAGCATACTTTACGCAAAAAACTGGTTTAGAGCAAATCCCCGATAAATTACAACATGCATTAAAAGGTATTGGCTTTCATTACAACGAAGATATCAATGCTTATTATTTCTTAAGTCCTACAAACGAACCGGTTGATGGTGCATTTAAAGGACAAACTATTGGAGCAATTATTAATGAAATCAAAAGCTCCTACTCGCATATATAGATTTCTAACCTACTATTAAATAAGAGAGGCTGACTTATTAAAGTCAGCCTCTCTTATAAAAAACATCCTTTTATTTAGACTTTTTTTGTAAAAAATATTACTTTGCTATTGGGATTTGATAGAATTCAGCGGAACTAGCTATTAATCCGGCGGAGCGAGCGCTAATTCGGCGGAACTAGCCTTTAATCCGGCGGAGCGAGCGCTAATTCGACGGAACTCACCTTTAATCCGGCGGAGCGAGCGCTAATTCGGCGGAACTCACCTTTAATCCGGCGGAGCGAGAAGCTAATTCGACGGAACTCACCTTTAATCCGGCGAAGCGAGAAGCTAATTCGACGGAACTAGCCTTTAATCCGGCGGAGCGAGCGCTAATTCGATAGTAAATAGCCTTTATTTACTAAATGATGAAAGGAATTTGACGCGATCGCCCATTGGTGGTGTATTGTTATCTACCAAAGCGATTTCTAAAACTGCTGGACCATCAGATTCAAGCAAATTTTTAATCGCTGCTTCATCCAAATCTTCTAATTTGTCTACGCGATAACTTGGTATATTCATAGCTGCTGCCATTGCTGCAATATTAACGGGTTCCTGTTCAAAGCTCTGGTGGGAACGTTTATATTGTAGCGAGTGTCCGTGATACACCATCCCTAAACGCGCATTATTCATAACCACAAACAGTATCGGTAGCTTATTTTCCTTTGCCGTTAATATTTCCATACCGTGCATAAAGAAGCATCCATCTCCTGTTATACAAGCAACAGGTCGTTCTGGCTCAGCCAATTTTGAACCTATAGCCGAACTAATCCCAGTTCCCATCGCACCATAATGTACGTTAATATCAAAGCTATCTGAATCAAGCACATTCATATGATGAATCACATAAGACATAAACTCACCTATATCGATTGTATATCTAGTAGAAGTAGGAAGGTGTTTTTGTATGTTTAACAGGATATTTTTTGTATTATAGGCATCTTGATCAACATTATCCAACTTTCTCTCACTAGTATTCATGTCATTTTTGGAGAACCCTAATTCTTTTAACTCTTCGATTAGAAATAATAAACTTAAATCAATATCGCCCCATACTGGAAGATCAACTTTGTATTTTCGATTGAAAACTGTCTCATCAAAATCAAATTGAACAGTAAAGCGATTCTTGTTTAAATTTACATTCCAATTATTTGTCGCTGTTTCCCCCAAACTTGATCCTATTACCAATAAGGCTTCTCCGTTACCCTCATTAATTAACGACGAGGCATTATCATGACCAGCAAATCCAAAGACACCCGCTAGTAATGGATGATCGTCTTTTATAAATCCTTTCGCTTGTGGGGTTGTTATGATGTCCCAGTTAAGAATTTCTGCTAATTCTATTGTTTGTTCTACAGAATTTCTAATTCCTTGACCAACAAAAACATAGCCTTTCTTTCTACTAGCTAACTCTTTAGCTACCATTTGTATTGTTTCTACATCAGGGATAATAGGCTCTCTTTTAGGAGGCGCGAGCATTTCTGTCACTTGAACTTCTTGTAATTGAACATTAATGGGAACTGCAATATGGACTGGACCTGGAACCCCTGATATAGCTATCTCATTTGCTTTAGCAACCTCCGCCAACAGATCATCTGCAGTGTTAACCGTTACACTGTATTTCGTTACATTCCGATAAATTGGCTCAGCATCTAGCTCTTGAGAAGCATTTAATCCTACTGTATTTACAGGAACTGCTCCTGTAATAAATAATACAGGTAAATGTTCACGCATTGCGTTTGCCGCACCCGTCATTAGGTTTGCTCCACCGGGACCACTACAAGCTATACACACGCTCATTTTTTTTGCATATTTAGCATAACTAGCCGCCATATATGATGCTGCACCCTCATGTTTCGTTACTATTGGCTGTATTTCAGGCATATCATAAAGCTCATCGAATATCGCGTTAACTGATCCTGCTGGAATCCCAAAAATATATTCCACTCCACTATTTCTTAAGTAATTTAATACGGAACGAGCTGCTTTCATATAATTCCTCCTGCTTCTATTTTATTATCTATAAAAATTTGCTGCGCAAAATCAGTGGCACTAAGCGGACGACTAAAGCAAAATCCTTGCATGAAATAACAGCTCCTTGAAGCTAGAAATTCTGCTTGTTCTATTGTTTCCACACCTTCTGCAATTACGTTAAGATTTAAATTTTGGGCCAATGTAATAATTGTATTCGTAATCGCTGCATTATTGTTATCTTCTATAATATCCTGAATAAATGACTTATCAATTTTCAATGTATGGATAGGGAAATTCTTTAAATAGCCTAAAGATGAATAGCCTGTACCAAAATCGTCAATAGCTATTTTTATCCCTAACTCTTTAAGTTGCTCCATTGTTCGTAAGGTGCTATCCTTATTCTTAATAATTTGATTCTCAGTAAGTTCCACTTGTAAAAATTCAGGAGATAAATTAAATTTCTTAAGAATAGTTTTAATTTTAGTAAATAAGTCATTCTCTTCAAATTGTCGAACAGATAAATTAACAGCTACACTTATCAATGGATATCCTTGCTCATGCCAGGTTTTTAATTGTTCACAAGCTTTTTCGATTACCCATTCTCCTATCGAAACGATTAGACCTGTCTCTTCAGCAATTGGTATGAATTTATCAGGTGGTATCATACCTTCTGTCGGATGGTTCCATCTCAATAGCGCTTCCATACCGATACATTGTTTGGATTGATAGTCTACTTGAGGCTGATATTGAATGACTAGTTCATCTTGCTCTAAAGCTCTGTATAAAGCGTTCTCTAATTTGATACTTTCAAAAGTTCTCGTATCCATTCCCTTTACAAAAAAATTACAGTTGTTACCAGACACTTCTTTTGATCTGTACATAGCCGTATCTGCATTTTTAATTAATTCTTCAGTATTATCACCATCACTAGGAAACATACTTACACCTATGCTAACTTTAATATAGATCTCGTGTCCTTTTAAATTAAATGGCTGACAAAGGGCTTTATTTATACATTTAATAACAGCTAATATTTCATTTTTACCTTTTATATTTGGTAAAAATATTGAAAATTCATCACCACCTTGACGAGATATTGTATCGCACTTAGAAATACAGGCTCTTAAACGATTTGCAAAATCCTTCAATAATAAATCCCCATAGCTATGTCCTAGAGAATCGTTAATTAATTTAAATCTGTCTAAATCCAAATACATAACAGCTAACTTTTGACTTGTATATTTCGCTTTTATAATTCCCTGGTTAAGTCTATCTTTAAAGAGATTTCTATTAGGTAAATCTGTTAAACTATCATAATACGCATAATATTTAATTTCTTCCTCCATTTGTTGTCGCTGTGTTACATCTTTAAACGTAATAACATCACCTATTATTTCACCTTGTTCCTTTATTGATGAGATAACATATTCAACTGGAAAGCTTGAACGGTCTTTTCTATAAAAGCTATCATTCTTATTAAATCCTTCTGAATCCATATCAAAACCTTTAATTTTATAATTATTCTCTTTTAAATTTGCTTTATTTCCATTAAAAATAACCTTATACGATTTCCCTATTAATTCACTCTTCTCATAGCCCAGCATAGAATCACTAGCAGGATTACAAAACGTAATATTACCTGCAAGATCTAAACCAAAAATCCCTTCTCCTGCTGAATTAAGAATTAGTTCTTTTTCTCGACTAATTGTCTTTAATTCAGAGATAGCGCTTTCTAATTCTTTATTTTTAGTTGTTATTTCTGATGTTCTTTCTTCAATAATTTGTTCTTGTTTCTCCATATATAATAAGTTAGCTAATGTTGATGCTGTTGTATCTACAATAGATTGCGCTAACTGCATACTCGCTTCTGAATAAACGATGTGTTGCTCTTCCAATTTAGCAACTGCTACTAAACCTAATACTTCACCCATAGAAACTAAAGGAACCATAAATAAACCTTTAATACCAAAATTACGACAAACAAGATGACTTGGTCTTGTATCTTCGTACACATTTGGAATTAGAATGGCCTTCTTGGTTTTAATAACTTCTTGAAATAAAGCATCATTGTTTTGACCTAAATTAAATGTTTTATGTGTATTCATCCAATTTTCTTCTGTCCAATCACTATCCTTGCTTAACTTTGCTGGTTTAAATTCTCTATTCCTAATCGGATCTAATAAATGAACGCCTACATTCGTGTTGTTTAAAACTTTACCTACATAGTAAAAACACTTATCCAATACATCTTGCATAGTGGAACACATGGATAAATCACGTGTAACATCAAGTAATAGTTGCTTTTCCTTAATAAGATTTTCCTTACGCGCTAAATTAGTTGAGTTTCGAATCGCAACAGCAGCCATATTCACATAAGCCTCTACGGTTTTTATTTCCACATCTGTTAAGTTCATTGGAATACCGTAATCAAACAAAAAGACTAAACCAAATAATTCCTGTTCATGTGAAATAGGTAATACTAGTAAAGACTTAATCTGAAATCCCTTGACAGCTCTTGAATCAGGACGATCATCTTTCATTGTATCTGGAATGTAAATTGCCTTTTGTGTATCAACAACTTCTTTAGCAAGTAAGTCTTCTTCCATATCAATGACTTGCATATCAAGTGTCATGCCATTAATCACCTGAGGTTTACCTACATATCCTCTAAATGTACCATCAGCTTCAGGTAAATAGATCCCAACAGAGTCACATTGAACGATCTCTTCAGATATTGCGGTTACAACATTCTCCAACACCTCTCGTAATTCTAACTTTGTATTTATTAACTTTGTAATATTAGCAAGTCTTGAATACCTCGTTTGATTCAACCTTACACCCCCTCTGTTAACTTTTTAGACAGTTAAATTCGATTTTCTCTATATATGTACTAATTCCACAACAGTAGCTAATAAACCTCTATAAAAGACAAATTTTACAAAAAATTGTTTTATAAATACCAATACTAGCAATAAAACTATTGAATTATCAAAAAAATTAGTATTATAGTACTAGATAGAGAAACATTATTTAACTAGGTTGAAAATTAAAAAAACGGGTATATAGAACTAGCACGGAATAAGCACAGACGGTGAGGCACACACACATGAACATACGTAAAAAGAAACAATTATCCATATTATTCATATTTATTTATACAGGTCTTTATTATATTTTTTTGATCACATGGAAAAGTAATGAAGGTGTCCTATCCTTGGTCGGGAACTTCCTTTCTCTTTTCGGCTGTTTCATAGCCGCCATTTGGTTATATACTGCAACCAAAGAAAGCGAGAAAACAGAGCGGAACTTTTGGCTTCTCTTATTATTAGGAACATCGAGTACATTTATAGCTGAATTCTTCTGGCATTTTTATGAGAACATCCTCAAAATAGATGTCCCCTTTCCTGGATTGCCTGATTTGTTTTACCTTTTACAAATTGTTTTTTATTTTGTTGCTATTACATATAAATTATCAGGTACCAAAAGAAAGTATCACTTTACGAAGTTTATTTTCGACCTTGTAATTGTGATGACAGTTGCCTCTACTTTCAGTTGGCATTTTCTAATCCATCCCACTATTGCTGCAGGTGATGTATCTCTCTTTCCTTTAGTCGTCTCCTTGGCATATCCTATCGGAGATTTAGTCTTATTAGCAGGGATAATAAGTGTTTACTTCCAAAATCAACTAGTCAAAGAAAACAAATTACTATATTTACTCTTTATCGGTTTATTGATACAGATCTTTGCTGACTCTTATTTTTTATATTTAATATCTATAGACGGTTATTCTTCCGGAAGCCTGATAGACCCTTTATTTATATTAGCTATTCTATTTGTAGGCTTAACAGGTGTTTTTAAAAAGACCGAAACCACGTTGAATCAAACAGATGAAAGAGCCATTCATAAAACGGGAGTTTTTCGTCTTATTCTTCCATACTTAACTGTTACTTTTCTATTTGTCTTTATGATCTATCGTAATACCAATACTGATATTGTTACGATTGGTTCAGCTATTTCCATTTTACTAGTTATGATAAGACAAATTTTTATAGTTTCAGAAAACCAGCAACTGCTTCAACAACTTCATAAGAAGAAAGAACAACTAGAGATAGGTAAAAAACGTTATAAATCTCTTTATGAGTATCATCCAGATGCAGTATATTCACTTGATTTAAAAGGTAGATTTGAAAGTGTCAATAGTGCCTGCGCAAAATTACTCGCGAGCGATAAAGAAGAACTAATTGGTATTTCTAGTTCTAACTTTATACTAGAGAAAGACCATAAAAAAGCATACGCGCATATGGAAGTTGTCATGCGCGGGCAAGCACAGAATTATGAAATATCTTTGCGCGATAGTGTGGGACAAACATATATTGCAAACATTACTAATATCCCTATACTTGTGCGAGGCAAACTTGTAGGTATTTATGGAATAGCAAAAGATATTACCGAGAACAAACAAAATGAAGAAAAGATACAATTTCTTGCATATCATGATGCGTTAACAGGTTTAGCAAACAGAAGATTGCTGGAAGACTCATTAGTATCAGCAACAACCCAAAATGAGCCATTTGCAATTATGTTTATCGATTTGGATAATTTTAAAAAAATTAATGATACATTAGGGCATGATGTAGGAGATAAATTACTTGTGTCGATATCCGAAAAATTAAGAAAATGTGTTAATAAAGATACACTTGTAGCGCGTAATGGAGGCGACGAGTTTACTATCTTACTTAAAGGTATTTCAAATCGAGAAGAAGTAAGTCAAATAGCTAATGATTTGATTAACACTTTGATACAACCACATGTAATAAATGACGATAACGTTCTAAGTTCACCTAGTATCGGTATTGCGCTTTACCCTTTTGATGATACAAATCCATCTGGATTAATGAATAAAGCTGACCTGGCAATGTATCAAGTGAAAAGTGAAGGAAAGGGAAAATATAAATTCTATGTTGAGAAATAGAAATTTGTTCATAAGACATACTACTATGTAGTACTTCTTTAGTTGTTTATTTTTGTAGTTCATAACTTGAGTTGATACACTAATAATATAGAAGGTTTACTTAAAATAAATTAAAGGAGTTGTAATCATGAAGAAAAAACAATTTGATGTTATTAAAAATGGAGAAGGCTTTATCGCAGCATTAGACCAAAGTGGCGGAAGTACACCTAAGGCATTAGCAGAGTATGGCGTAGCAGAAAATTCTTATACTAGTGAAGAAGAAATGTTTGACCTTGTTCATGAAATGAGAACACGTATTATTACCTCACCAACATTTGATTCTGATTATATACTCGGTGCTATTTTATTCGAGCAGACTATGGACAGCAAGATTCAAGATCTTTTTACCGCTAATTATTTATGGGAGAAAAAAGGGATTGTTCCCTTCTTAAAAGTAGATAAAGGCTTGGCAGATGAAGCTGAGGGTGTTCAATTAATGAAGCCCAATCCAGGTTTGGATAATTTATTAAAAAGAGCAAGTGAAAAACATATTTTTGGAACTAAAATGCGTTCCGTTATTAAAGAGGCAAACCCTGAAGGTATAAAGAAAGTTGTTGCACAGCAGTTTGATACTGGTAAACAAATCCTTGCTGCTGGTTTAGTTCCAATTATTGAACCCGAAGTAGACATTAACAGTGCAGATAAGGAACAGTCTGAGCAAATCCTAAAAGATGAAATCTTAAATCAACTAGATACATTAAATGCTAATGAAAATGTTATGATAAAAATCTCTATTCCAACTGTAGATAATTTTTATAAAGAATTAATTAACCATCCACAGGTGGTGAGAGTAGTCGCACTTTCTGGAGGTTATCCAAGAGAAGAAGCAATTGAAAAATTAGCTAATAATTCAGGTCTAATAGCAAGTTTCTCAAGAGCACTATCTGAGGATCTAAATGCAAATCAAACAGATGCAGAATTTAATGCGATGATAGAGAAGTCCATCAAGAATATTTACACAGCATCCTTAACATAGAATCATTAAAGAATAAAGAGAGCCTCCATTTTAATGGAGGCTCTTATCATAAACAATAATCCTTAAGAAAACAGCTTTAGTTGTTTAAAATGTGTGTGCTACATCTTTTGCACGGTTAATACCGTCTACTTTAATCTCTTCTGCTTTTTCAGGCATTGCGGCATGGCCTTCAACAAACAAACCTTCAAAGGATGGTACACCAAAGAAATTCATAACAGTATTTAAATAACGATGTCCCATTTCCATATCAGCAGCTGGGCCTTTAGAATAAATTCCTCCACTAGCTTGAATATGCAAAGCTTTTTTGTCAGTCAAAAGGCCAATAGGACCTTCGGCTGTATATTTAAATGCTTTATTTGCAACCGCAACTGAATCAATATAAGCTTTCATTACAGGTGGAAAAGAGAAGTTCCATAAAGGTGAAACAAATACATATTTATCCGCTCCGATAAACTGTTCACTCAATTCATTGAGACGTCCTACTTTTTCTTTCTCTTCTTTACTAAGTTCTTCAAATCCTTTACCAGACTGAAGTTTTCCCCAACCTTCAAAAACATCTGCATCAATCGAAGGAATGTTTTCTTTATAAAGATCTATGTGTATCACTTCATCATTAGGGTTAACATCCTTATATGTATCAATAAACGCCTTACCTGTAGCCATACTAAAAGAGATCTTTTCATCGTGCGGATGTGCTGTAATATATAATACTTTAGACATAATCATAACACCTTTCTATTTTTTCAATCTTATTTATAGTCATAAAACAACTATCTCAGTATAATATCTCAATTCAGAGATATTAACTGTGATAAACATCATAAAACAGTTAAATATTTTAAGTCAACTATTTGATTTTGGAAGTATTATTTATTTCTTTGTTAACTAAAACGGTTGAAGTTATTAGAGCAGTAATCGGGATAATCAAGGCAACACCAATCCCACCACAAAGAATTGTGATCATCTCGGCACCAAATACCTTTGAATTAATTATTTCACCAAGTGAATAGTCTAAATCTTTAAATCGGATTAACAAAGCTAGATAACCACCAAAAAAAGCAAAGAACAGTGTGTTGGCGCTTGTACCCAGTAAGTCTTTTCCAATACTTAATCCAGCCAGAAAGAGTTCTTTTTTCGATATTTTAGGATTATGTCCTTTTATTTCAAACATCGGTGAACTGATAGAAATAGCCACATCCGTTACTGCTCCAATCGTACTCATAATTATCACAGAAGCCGCTACCTTCACAAAATCTATACCAATATAGAAAGAATAAATATAAAGTTCCTCAACTTCCTCCACGCCAAAACCTTGAATCATCGTTTTTTCTGTAACAATAAAAATAAATAAAAGTAAAATTGAAGTCGTCAATACCGTAGATATAAAAGCTGTTTTCGTTTTAATATTTACTTCATTAATAAAGAACAAATTAATACAGCTTATGATCGTACAAGCAATTAAAGTCAATATTATTGGATTAGCATTTTGATCTGTCATCATTAATACCGTAATTAATAACACGATAAAATTTATGAATAATGCAATAAATGAACGTACTCCTTTCTTCCCACCAATGACGGCCATCATTACAAAGAGAATACCTGCTAATATTACTAAAGCATTCATAATTTCGCCCTCTTTCGGTTAATAAAGAAAATTGTAGTATATAATCCAATCGGAATTGTTAAAACAATACCAATTCCTCCAGCTAATGCGCGAGTCAATTCCAATGATAAATTCATTGAAAGTGTAAAACCTAACGTAACATCATTGAGAAAGTAAAGAAGTAGTGTCGGAATTGTCCCACTAACGTATGCAAAAAATAAAATATTTGTCATGGTTCCCATGATATCTTTACCTATTTCAAGACCTGATGCTTTAAGATCTTTAAAAGAAATATGATGATTTTTTTCATATAAACCAAATAAAGAGGAAGACATTGTCACCCCAACATCCATTACAGCACCTAATGCACCAACAAGTACGCCCGCCATGAATATCGCTTGAGGTGGCCGGGTTAGAAAGGCCATTTCTTCAAAACGTAGGCCTTGCTCATTTGTTAGCCAAAGTACAAACATTGTAATAAAGAGTAACGCAAATGTTCCTAGCGTTGTTGATACAATTGCAGCATACGTTTTTTCATTAAATCCACTAATTAACAACAGAGACACTGCTGTCATTATAATCACGACGATACTCATAATAAATAAGAGACTAGCATCCGCAGTGTTGATATAAATATCCAACGCATAAGCGATCAAAGCAGCATTAACTAGTAAACTAATAATCGCGAATATACCTTGGCGTCTTCCAATTGCCATTAATACAAAAATAAAGATCCATGCAACGAGCAATAAAGATTGATCCCGTTTTACATCGATTATACTTCCAGTCAAATCACCATTATCTTCACTAGAATCAATTGAAATAAATAAATCATCTCCAATATGAAATTCGGGCTGATAAATTCCTGAGCCAGAGTACTCATTACTTAAATGAACAAGCTCACCTTTTGACTCCCCATTCTTCAACTTTGCAATAAGCTGTTGTGTATAAATAACATCTTCATTTTGATGCTCATCTGTTACTTCCGTTTGATCTTCACTACTTATTTCGATAACTTCAGCGATTGACTGATCATAAAAGGAATGATTATTATAAACGAATAGAAGGGACGCAACAAAAGAAATTGCTAGTATTGCAATAAATATAAAGTGTTTGTGTTGTAGTTTTTTTAAGAGATTATTCATCTAGTACCTCCTGTTTTTCGGAGCAATAATTTACATCTTATCATAATTAATGAGGTTAAGCAGATTTTGCTAACTATTATTCTCGAATTTTGATACCAAGGGTTTCGATTACTTATCCGTTTGTTCATTACGTTTTATTCTTTCATTCTATTAAGAAACTATAAAAATAAATCAGTACTTATCATATTACTTTAAAAAAATTAAAAAAAATCATATTCACGTCATCTATTTTAATATAAAATAGAGTTAATTATATCTTGATAGATTGGAGTGGGATGGTTGGATAAGTACAAGTTTAATTCTGAATACAATGAAATGATCGTACACGCTATTGTAGAAGGGTATCGAGAATATATTGAACATCGAAAGGAACGTAGTGAAAAAATGCAGATTAGCTCTGCGTTCGCTTGGACAAAAGGTAATTTTATTGAAAGCAAATTGGCAGAAGAGTGTATCAATCATGGTTTCTCTTTCAAGAAGTCGAAGGCAGGTCTAACATGGGATTATCTCCAATTTATCCATGGAGAGACAAAAAAGTTATTTCTTATCAAAAACGCGGCTTATTTTGATGAAAAATGCTTTTCACAAGCAAAGTCACCGAATAGCTTAGCCAATAGTAGTTATCGTACCTACCTTCATGAGCTTTCCAAAATAAATAACGGTTTATTTCCACAATCTGAGGAAAAACTTACATTTGAACATCCCAAACAACTCTCTTTGTTTGTTGCAGAAAATCAAATAAAAGAAGAGTTAGATCACTACCAAACATACGATGAATTTCATATTCTTACTTATGAACTTGATGATGCATATCAAATAGCTAAAATTATGCATTATTTGCCCAATCCCGAAGATAATATTGCTTATAAGATAGAAGAGCTTTCCTCCTATATTTCTGGAGCGGAATTAACAGATGAAGAGAGGGAAGTTATTGCACCAACAGCTAATGAAGAAATCATAGATCCAGCCGCATTCGATATTGGAATCTTTGAAGAAAAACAAAATGAATGAATACACGATTGATTTCTGATTACATGAGGAGGAACGATATGTTTATTGGTGAGAATTTAACCAATCTTCGTATCATGCGCGGATATTCACGAAAACAGCTCTCTGAACTATTGGATGTTACAGAACAAGCAGTTTGGCAATACGAAAACAAGTACACATCGCCAAAAATGCAGGTGGTTAATGCATTAAAAAATACATTTGGTGTAAAAAGTAAGTACTTCTATACGCAGGATATTCTAGATCGCACTATGATACGAGATAATATTAAAATGACACATATTGCTTATCGCTCTAAATTGATAAATGTTATATCAAAAACACAGGCAGAAGCAAAACACATGGAATATCTAGATACGTTTGTAAATTACTTAACAGCTAAAATCAGTTATCCTTCCCTAAAAATTATTGATTTAAGAAATGACATCATTAATTACCTATACACTTCAAGTGAAGATAGATTTACACAAATAAATAAAGTAGCCAAGCTAGCCCGCAATAGATTAGGATTTAGAGATGATACAAATGATGACCTTTTGTTTTTAGTAGAGAAGAGTGGGGTCTTTATTTTTGAAAAAGCAATTGGAGACGATATTGACGCTTATAGCCTTTGGACAAATCAAGAACGTCCTTACATCATTTTAGGAAATATGAAACGTTCATCTGTACGAAGAAACTTCGATATTGCACATGAATTAGCACATTTATTGCTTCATTATCGATCAGAATTTTCTAGTCTAGATCGCAAGGAACATAAAATATTTGAAAAAGAAGCCGATATATTTGCTGGTGCATTCCTTTTACCAGAAGACGCCTTTATAGCAGACATGAATAATATATATCACGTTACTAACCCAGATGCGTATATCGATTTAAAAAAGAAATGGGGTACCTCTCTTCAAGTACTAGGTTATAGAGCAGCTAATCTAGAAATTTTTGATGCAAAAAGTCACCGGAATTTCTATGCAGCTCTTCACAGAAAAGGGTATTTAAAGAAGGAACCACTTGATGACACTATCCCAATTCAGAAACCACAAAAAATAAAATCTATTATTGATCTAGTGCTTAAAAAGGGAATTATAGATATACGCCAAATGATTGAACATGATTGGATGGTAGACGTTTCTTTCTTTCATCACTTAACAGGAATAGATCAACGTTTCTTTTCTAACTACTTGGTTAGCGAAAAAGATTTTGGGTTGGATAATGTCACTCCGTTACCTTCTCGTATAGTTGGTCGATAAAGAAGCGAGCAGAAATTAGCTGAAAAAAGCTATTAATAGACAAAAAAACGTTCAGAACCAATTTAAACTGAGCGTTTTTTGACGTTAATTTCACTATTCTTCTTCCATTATTCCCTTTAGATAAATCATCACTACTCTCTTAACCTACCATTGTTTTCTAAATATATCCATGCTATGCTTTTATTACTATTTGTGAATTAATTAACATAGTAGTCTAACAAAAGGAGCGAATGATATGAAAGCTTTAATTGTGTTTTCCCATCCAAGAGAAGGTAGTTTTTCTCATGCTTTACTAGATCGCTTAACAAAAGCACTAGAATCAAAGGGGTATCAAGTAAACATAAGAGATTTGTATAAGATGAACTTTAACCCTATTTTAGGCAGAGCAGATATGATCCATATTGAAGATGGGAAATTTGTAAGAGAACAGAAAGCGTTCCCTAAAGATGTCCAAATTGAAATGCAATACATGTTAGAAAGTGATTTATATATCTATATTTTCCCTAGCTGGTGGAATGGTATGCCTGCAATGATGAAAGGCTATATGGATCGTGTCTTTCAACACGGCTTTGCCTATAGCTTTGAAGATGCTGAAGTACAAAAACGTTTTGAAGGAAAACGAGCTTTATTCTTTACTCCTACTGGTCAACCACAGCAAATAGATGGGAAAGAAAATCCATTAACAGAACCTATTCGCACCATTACATCCGGCTGGTTATTTAATGGAAATAGTGTCGAAGTGATTGATCACGTTTTTTATGGTCAAGTTCCCTATCTAACAAGAGACGAACTTGAATTATACTTACAAGATGCTGAGAAAAGAATAGATCAGCTATAAATAAGTAAAGAATTGAGGAATAAACCAACCGCTAATTTCTCTATTCTCATTTTCTAACTACACTATAATGCAGGGACAACACATTATGCCCCTGCAACTTATTTTATTATTCTTCTAAAGCTGTTAATAACGTATCAAGGTTTTTGTTCATTATAGTAAAATAATCTTCATTATTTTCCACATCCTCTTCTGTTAGCACTGACAGATTATGAATATTCAGAGAGGCAACATTAGTCTCATTTTGAATCACTTTAGCAACCTTAGGCTCTATATTCTGTTCGAACAGTAAGTAACGAATACCATGTTCATTGACAATATCTATCACTTCTTCTAATTTTTTTTGTGACGGTTCATTACTCGAAGATAGACCAGAAATAGCCACTTGCTCAATTCCATATGCTTCTTCCCAATAACCGTATGCCGCATGGGTTACCAAGATCTCCTTTCTTGCTGTGTTCGCAAGCTCATCTCTAAAACTTCTATCCAATTCTTCTAATCTTGTTTTTAAATCTTGAAAATTCTTCTCAAATTCTTCTTCTTCACCCGGCATTAATTCAACCAACGTATTCTTTATATTTTCTGCTAATTCAATAGAACGAATAGGCTCTAACCAAACATGCGGATCTTCATCACCATGGTCATGTTCTTCTTCTTCCTCGTGATCATGTTCTTCCTCGTGATCATCAGCATAATCTAATAACTGTATATCCTCTGCTGCTTCTGAAATAATTACATTTTCACCTTCTAGTGCTTCTTCTATACTCACTGCATATGTTTCCATCTCGGCTATGTTATAAATAAAGGCATCTGCCTCAGCAATTTCGATCATTGTTTTAGAGGTTGGCTCGTATGTATGAGCATCTGCTCCAAGTGGTAAAATTGATTCTACTTCAACATGGTCTGCTCCGATTTGTTCAGTAAAGTAAGCCAATGGATATAACGTTGTATAAATAGCTAACACTTGATCCGTTTGCTCAGCAGTTGCTGCGACCTCATCATTCTTCTCTGTAGTCTCTGTTGCACCACAACCTCCTAAAATCAGAAGTGCTATTAGACTAAACATGCCCATATTAATACTGTGTTTTCTCATATTCCCCATCCTTCACTTTTATTCTCGTTTTCCTATATAAATAGTATGAAACTTACAATTCCTACTCAATTTATTTACGAAACTAGGCATTTACCAGCTTGATTTCTTTATCCCAGGTAATTGACCTTTATGTGCGTACTCTCTAAAGGCAATACGTGACATCTTAAACTTTCTCATATATGCTCTAGGTCTACCTGTTATCTGACAACGATTTTTCAAGCGTATTGGCGACGAGTCACGTGGTAACTTACTAAGTGATACATAATCACCTTTAGCCTTTAAGTCCTTTCTTATCTCTGCATACTTTGCTACCATTTCTTGACGTTTTTTCTCCTTCACAACCTTTGATTTTTTAGCCAATTCTTATGCCTCCTCGCAAATAGCAATGGTTACGATTTGTAAATTAAAAACCCGCTTTACGTTTTTATAAATCGTAATAATTACGTTTTGATGACTATTATAAATTATGTTTCTATGTTTGTAAATAGTAATAGTTACGATTTGTTTGTATTCATTGCTGTTTTTTTGAGAAAATAGGAATAAGGACGTTTTATGACATCTTCCTTAAATTATATAACTCTTGTTCGATTGGATATATAATTAGTCGATACAAGGAGGAATTGCGATGCATTTTTCAACAGTTCTATACCATGAAATTAGAAAAAAGAATGATTTCAATCCAGATCAACCATCACATATTGACGTTAATCAGAATTACGATGACATTTTACCTGCTTCTTTATTTGTTACACTTGAGCAATTCAAAGAACAAATGGACTATCTGAAAGAAAATCATTATCACACACTCACATTAAAAGAAGTCAAAGACTTTTATAAGCATCAAAAACCACTACCCGAAAAATCAATTTTACTTACTTTTGATGATTGTTTTCAATCTGTGAAAGAATATGCCTATCCAATTTTGAAAAGCTATGGATTTAAAGCAGTTGCCTTTGTTGTTACGAGCTGGTTGCACGAGGAGGTAAAACCATTCGATACTAATAAATCTATTTGTATGTCTAAACAGGAGCTAGAAGAAATGACTGATGTATTTGAATATGCAAATCATACCGATTCTTTTCATCAACGTAAAAATGACTCCCTTAGTCTGATGATGGAAGCAACAGACGAGGCGTTTGCTGAGGATTTAGGAGTTTGTAACGAATATGTACCTGTAAATGACGTGTTTGCTTATCCATTTGGATTATTCACCGAAAGAAATGTCTCTCTTTTAAGGGAAAAAGGTTTCTCTCTCGCATTCACTTGTGAAATGGGCAACAATGATGAACATACTGATCCATTATTACTCAGACGAAATGTCATTCCATATTTTTTAGATTTAGCACAATTTGATAAACTTATTTAGAAGCAGAAAACCGTCTCCTGATTTTTCACTAAAAAATGAGCAACAATGGCCGAGTCACTGGCCATGTTGCTCATTAATTGAATAAAATTGATCATAATAGTGCCAATTAAACAATTACTTTAATAAAGTCCTCACCTACTGCAACATTTCCTTGTTGTTTCACATTAGCTATTTCTTTATATGCTGCTGTGTTCGTAATAATAATAGGCGTGATCGTGTCATATCCAGCAGCTTTGATTGCATCCATATCAAATATAAGTAGGGCATCACCTGCATTTATTTGATCGCCCTCTTTTACAACAGCTTGAAAATGTTTTCCATCTAGTTTAACTGTATCTAAACCAACATGAATTAAAATTTCTGCTCCATTTTCACTTGTAATACCAAGAGCATGTTTTGTAGGGAAAATCGTTGTAATCGTACCTGTAACTGGTGACATTACCTTACCTTCTGTTGGAAGAATAGCATAGCCTTTACCCATCATTTCTTGGGCAAACGTTGGATCATTAACTTCTGATAACGGCTTTGACTCACCTTTAATCGGACTAACTAGTACTTCAGATGTTATCTTGTCTTCTGTTTTAGGTGTAGTTTCTTTACTCGTTTTTTCTACTTCAGTTGAATTATCGGCAACTGGTACATCTTTAAATCCAATAAAATACGCAACTACGAAAGACACGATTAACGAAATAATAAGGGCAATAATTGCATGCACTATAGTTGGACCTATAAGTACTGGAATTCCAGGTAGTCCTGCATTACCAGTGATTACAAACGCTTTAGTATTTGTTAAGCCATTATATAGACCACCAGATGCACCACCTATCATTGCAGCAATAAATGGTTTCTTTAATTTCATGTTAACACCATACATAGCTGGTTCTGTTATCCCCATCAATGCGGTAACACCTGTAGAGAACGCCAATGACTTAAATTTCACATTTTTAGTACGTAATGCAACAGCTAATGCAGCACCAGCTTGTCCCATATTTGCAACGAACATTGCTGGAATCATATAATCATAGCCATTAACTGCAAGGCCATTAATAATAATTGGCGATAATGCATAATGCATTCCTGTCATAATAATTAATGAGAACGTTGCACCTAATAACGTTGATGAAACAAAAGCAGCGTTATCAAATAAGAAGTTAACACCAATTGAGAGATAATCCCCGATAACAGTTCCGAGTGGTCCAACTACTATTAACGTAAATGGCACAATAATTAATAGCGTCAAGGTTGGAACAACGATTAATTTTAATGATTGATGCGTAACTTTATCAACCCATTTTTCCACATAAGATGAAGCCCAGATTGCTAGTAATATTGGAATTACTGTTGAGGAATAGGTAGCAACAACCGTGACTGGTATTCCAATAAAAGATACACTTTCACCGGTTGCAAATAGAGTAGCCAAATTAGGGTGAAGAATTGCAGCCCCGACAGATGCGGCGATAAATGGATTACCCCCAAATTTCCTTGCTGCACTAACTGCTAATAGAACAGGTAAGAAGTAAAATGCACCATCTCCAATTATATTTAAAATTTGGTAGGTCTGACTCGTATCCGTAAGCCAACCTAATGTTACAAAAAGAGCTAGAAAACCTTTGATCATACCTGCCCCTGCTATTGCAGGAATAATGGGTGTGAAAACTCCAGCAATTACTTCAAATAGAGCTGAAACAACGTTCTTTTTCTCTCCATTTGATTTTTTCTCATTACTTGTTTCCTCACTTAAATTACTATTTGCAATCAATTCTTTATATACATTTGATACCTCATTACCAATAATAACTTGGAATTGACCGCCACTAAGATTGGTACCCATAACGCCATCCAAATCTTCTATTTTGTTTTTTTGCACCTTATCATTTTCATTGAGATTAAAGCGTAAACGCGTCATACAATGAACAACACTTTGTACATTGTCTTCTCCGCCAACTGCTTGTAATATTTGTTCTGCTGTTTTTCTGTGTTCCATGCTTATACCTCCGATTTTTTTAAATATTATTTCTAAAACAATTAACCTATAATGGCTAAATCCTTATGTACTAATGTACTTTAAAGCGTGATACCCATTCGTTTTTCCCACAAAAAAAACCTAAGTTACCTCAGGGCACAAGAGTCTTTAACTCTTCCGCACTTGAAATAACTTAGGTTTTGCCCGCTTAACCAGTAACAATCCTAAATGGATGATTAATTTGTAAACAAACTATAACAAGCTCAATCTTATTTGTCAACGTTTACTTCTGTTTAATAGAGCATGAAGTTCCGATCATTTTATAAATTATTACCATTTGTTGCAATTACTTCTTTATACCAATCAAATGATTTCTTTCTTTTTCTTTCTAATGTACCATTACCGTAATCGTCTTGATCTACATAGATAAAACCATAACGTTTAGACATTTCTGATGTACTTGCAGCAATCAAATCGATACAACCCCAGCTAGTATATCCCATGACGTCTACACCTTCTTTAATAGCTATTCCCATTTGCTCAATATGAGCACGTAAATATTCAATTCGGTAATCATCGTTAATAGACCCGTCTTCTTCTACTTTATCATATGCTCCAAGACCATTCTCAACTATAAACAACGGGACTTGATAACGATCATATAGCTTTTTCAATGTAAGACGTAAACCTTTCGGATCAATTTGCCATCCCCAATCAGATGCTTCTAAGTAAGGATTTTTAACGCCACTAAAGAAGTTACCCTTTTCTTTCTCTTTATCTGGTGCTCCACTTGCAACCATCGTCATATAGTAGCTAAAGGATAGAAAGTCTACCGTATGCTGCAATAGAATTTCTTCATCTCCTGTATGCATTTCAATATTGATATTATTTTCTTCAAAGTAATTCAACATAAAACTCGGATAATAACCACGTACTTGAACATCTGTAAAGAAAAGATTTTTTTGATCTTCTTCTAATGCTGCTAAAACATCATCTGGATTGCATGTTTCTGGATACACTTCCATACGTGCTAACATACAACCAATTACTGCATCAGGTATAATTTCGTGACATGCTTTTACAGCTCTTGCACTTGCCACAAATTGATGATGTAATGCCTGATAAACAGCTTGCTCCTTGTTTGTGACCCGATCAACCAATATCCCGCTTCCAATGTAAGGTGAAAAAGTAGATACGTTGATTTCATTAAATGTTAACCAATATTTCACTTTATCTTTATATCGTTTAAATACTGTTTCTGAATAATGGACAAAGAAATCAACTAAACTGCGATCTGCCCATCCATTATATTTTTGCACTAGATGTAGTGGCATTTCATAGTGAGAGATTGTTACTAATGGCTCAATATTATATTTTAGTAATTCATCAAACACTTTATCGTAAAATGCTAAACCTTCTTCATTAGGTTCTGTTTCATCACCATTCGGAAAAATTCTCGGCCATGAAATCGATAGGCGGAAAGTCTTAAACCCCATTTCTGCATACAAAGCAATGTCTTCTTTATAGCGATGGTAAAAATCATTTCCACGACGTTTCGGAAAGTTATCTCCTCTTTTTCCTTCTAACAACTCTTGTAATTCCTTTTCGCTTGTAACATCCATCTCAATGTTATTACCACGTTCCTCTTTAGGAATAAATGAAACCATATCAAAAATGGATAGACCTTTACCACCTTCGTTATATGCACCTTCTATTTGGTTAGCAGCTGTAGCTCCTCCCCATAAAAAACCTTCAGGAAAATACGTTTTCTTCATATAAATACCTCCATATTTAGTATCTAAAATAGTTTTCTTCACTATCGACTACTTCCATATTACTTCACTAGGTGAAACTATAATCAGCATAAGCGGATTAGTAAGAAATGTATATATAACGCATTGATCTTGTTCGTTTTAACACAGTAAGTCACTTGTGTCATATTTGTAACACACTGTTTCATCAGATGGTTTATGCTATAATTAATGCAACAACCAAACAGACTGAAGGTGAAGATAATAGCTATATTTACAAGCGAGATCATTGGATCTTTTAATGAATTAGAAACTTCTATATACAACTTTATTAGTAAAAATAAAGAAAAGGTTGCCTATATGCGCATTCGCGAATTAGCAGCTGAAACCCATGTTTCAACAGCAACCGTTTTACGCTTCTGTCGAAAATTAAATTGTGAAGGTTACTCAGAATTTAAAACAAAGTTAAAAATGGAATTAGATAAGAGCGAGAAGACTACAATTAAAAGCTCTCAACATGCACTGGTTGAATTCTTTGAAAGAACATTAAACGGGGAAAGTGATGAAAGAATTACAAAGGTCGCAGCTTTAGTAGCAAAATCAGATAATGTTATATTTATCGGTAATGGCAGCTCTGGCATTCTTGCTGAATATGGTGCAAGGTACTTTTCAAGTTTAGGCTCTTTTTCCACTTATATTAGAGATTTTTCTTACCCAATCCATTCTAAACTAAGGTATAACAGTGTAGCACTTGGCTTATCTGTTTCAGGAGAAAATCCCTTTACCATTTCTCAATTAAATCAGCTTAAGCAAGAAGGAAGTAAAATTATTAGTATTACAAATAATAAGCTTTCTACCATAGCAAAAATTTCAGATATAAATATTCCTTATTATATGTCTGAAGAATTCTATCAACAAACCAACATCACGACGCAAGTTCCAGTCATGTATATCTTGGAATCTATCGCTCGTGAAATACATAACCTATAATTAATTAAAAACCTTAGACCTAAATTCACTTTAGGTTTAAGGTTTTTAAGTGTTTCACCTTGATTTCTTAAAGGCAGACTACTAATATAGCGCGTCCTTTTTGCCTAAACGAAGCGTCTGCTCTATCGATTTCTCTAAATCTTTATAAAAATCCGGATTTTCAGATAGTGATATGCCATAAGATGGTATCATTTCTTTTATTTTCGGTTCCCACTCATCGAGATATTCAGGGAAACATCTTTCAATTAACTCAAGCATAACGTGAACAGCAGTAGAAGCTCCAGGTGATGCACCTAATAATGCTGCTACAGAGCCATCAGAACTATTAATAATCTCCGTACCAAATTGAAGTGTTCCTTTACCCCCAGCTTCCGTATCTTTAATTACTTGTACACGTTGACCAGCTACCATGATATCCCAATCGGCACTTTTAGCATCTGGGATAAACGCCCGTAATTCTTCCATCCGCTTTTCATTTGTTAAAATAACTTGTTGCATCAAGTATTTTGATAATGGTAACTCTTTTACTCCGGCTGCCAACATTGTTAATAGATTATCTACTTTCACAGAAGTTAACAAATCAAGGTTTGAACCTGTCTTTAGAAACTTTGGTGAGAATCCGGCGAAGGGACCATATAGTAAAGTTTTTTTGTTATCGATAAATCGTGTATCAAGATGCGGAACAGACATTGGTGGAGAACCAACCTTAGCTTTACCATATACTTTCGCATGATGTTGCGCTACAACATCCGGGTTGTTACACACCATGAATAAGCCACTTATCGGAAATCCGCCGATTTGTTTTGATTGAGGAATACCTGTTTTCTGTAATAAATGCAGACTTCCACCTCCACCACCGATAAAGACAAATTTAGCACGATGATATTCGATTTTATCGTTACCTTGCACTTTCACTTCCCATAGACCGTTATCCTTACGTTTAATGTCTTTAACAGCGTGCATATAATTCACTTCAATATTTTCGCTTTGTAAGTGGTCAAATAACAGACGTGATAAAGCACCAAAGTTAACATCTGTACCCGAATCGATTCTTGTTGCTGCTATTGGTTCACTCAAGGTACGTCCTTCCATGATTAGCGGCATCCAATCCTTCAATTTTTGGGGTTGATCCGTATATTCCATCCCTTGAAACAAGGGATTATATGATAGTGCCTTGAAACGATTTCTTAAAAACTTTACATTTCTTTCTCCTTGGACTAAACTCATGTGCGGCAAAGGCATAATGAAATCTTGTGGGTTACGAATAATATTTCTGTTTACAAGATAAGACCAAAACTGTCTGGAAAGCTGAAACTGTTCATTAATATCAATTGCTTTACTAATGTCGATCGAGCCATCCTGTTTTTCTGTTGTATAGTTAAGTTCACACAATGCAGAATGTCCAGTACCCGCATTATTCCATTCATTGGAGCTTTCTTCTCCTGCATTTGCTAGTTTCTCAAACACCTTTATTTTCCAGTCTGGTGCTAACTCGTTCAATAATGATCCCAAAGTTGCACTCATTATACCGGCACCAATTAGGATAACGTCTGCTGGTTTTGTATTTTGCATTATAGCTTTCCTTTCCCCAAATAGTCGCCAAAAAAGACAGCAGTGTTAGTCTAAAATTCAGATGTAAAACGAATCAAACACGGCTTAGCATCGCACCTTTTTTGTTTCAATTACAACTCTATAGTAGTAAAGTCTGTCTATGAATTCATCTATCAATTCGTATCTACTAATTATAAACTACTTCATTCTATTTAAAAATAGCTCTTTCACAAAATGAGGTAGATAGTTATTCCATATTTATAAAAAAGAGAAGCGCCTAAGCGCTCCTCCCATACTTTTTATCAATTTTTAAATAAATTCAGCAATCGGGCCCAGAAACCTTTTGGTTCTTCCTCTTCTTCCTCTTCATTTGATTCTTGTTCTTGCTTTTCAATACTTTCTGTTTTAATCACAAATTGTACCGAGTTTACTTTCTCATTTTCTGCAGAGACAAATGATACAGCATCAAAATCAGATTTATCAAAATCAGCAATCATCTGGTCGATTTCCTCTTGCATCTCTTCAGGCATATCTTTAGTAGATTGATACAGTGTATCTGTACCATCATCAAGTTCATCAACACCAGATTCTAGTTCATCGGTTCCGCCTGACAAGTCGACGATTCCACTATGAATTTCATTGTACGAACTCGATAATTGGCCAACGCCATCTGTGTAGCTTACGAGTCCCGCATGAAACGTTTTGTAATTACTAGACAAGGTCGCCAATCCAGCTTGTAGTTCTTCTAAAGAGTCTGCCACATTCATTCCTTCCAATGAGTTTGTAATATCAGTAGCCATCGTATCCATACTTTTTGCCATTTCCGTAACTGATGTGCTAACTTCTGTAAGCGTTGGATCTACTGCCTCAAAGGCTTCTTTTGTAACGGTATAAGTCTCTTTAGCTTTACGTGTAGCTTCATACGTTTCAAGCAATTTTTCAACCACTTCACTATCCGCATCACTCGTTTTAAGGGCTTCAATCTCTTCTTTCGTTATCTCGTATTCAGGGATTGCCACCATTGCCTCATCTAATGAGCTATAAGCAGCAGTGTAATTCTCGTTTAGTTTTGTTAAGCCATCCGCCGTTTGACGCAAGCCTTCTGCTAATTGTGAGAGCCCATTTGGTAGCTCTTTTAATGCACTTAAGTCCATCTCACTTGAGCTCTCACTAAGCGAACTATTAATCTGAGCTAGCCCTTCGTCAATAGCTACCGATGCATCAATAAGTCCACTAGAAGACCCGTTGATCTCGGAAATACCATTTAAATATTGACCAGAGCCATCACGCAAACTTGCAACGCCACTGTTTAAATCTGAGACACCTGTATTTAGTTCCCCAACACCATTACTAATCTCTCCAATTGCATCTGTTAATGAATTCATCTCACCCGTCATTTCATCAATATCTGGAGCATCAATTGACATCGATTGTGGCACCGCTGCTATTTCCATAGCCTGTAACTCGAAATCAACGGCATCAGCTTTAAGACCAAGAGCTCCGGCTTGTTCAGGCATAACGGTGAATGTTACTTGCTTGTTTTTACCCGCGTTTGCAATTACTCCACCTTCTGTTTCGATATTATCAAAAATCTCAGGTTCTAAATTAAGTGAAATTTGTAAAAGATAGTTTTCGAAAAATATAGGATCAACATTTTCATTGGCAGACGTTTCAATTTTCATTTCTACATTTCCGTCTTTTCCCGCAAGTTCAGTTGGCTCTATTTCATTACCATCTAATAAATAAGAAATTGTAATATCCCATGGTAATGCTGCGTTATCCAAGTTTCCTTGATAATAGAATTTATCTTCTGGTAAAGTAAGTTCGATTTTATCTTCCTCTTGTTTAATTTCCGATAGGTCAGTTAGATTCTTAAGGTTAGAATACATACCGTAATCGACAATATTTCCTTCTTCGACTACATCAAAAACATTAACAACATAAACTTCTTGTCTATCTCCATTAGGACTTAGCGTTGCATACACTACCTCATCCTTTGAAGCGTACTCTCCTGTTGCATCTTCTGCCGCTTCCACATGATTATTTAAATTAGCAGTTACTAGAAATGACGGCACGACAAGGACTATAGCCATTAATACATAAAACATCCGTTTGTTTCTCATCATCATTCCCCTTTTGTAATTCTCTTATTATTTCTTATGAAAATTTGCTTTCCAAGTTGTTTTATCAATAACTTTATCAAATACCAATAGCATCGCTGGAAGGAATAAAAGCACCATAATAAACGCTAATAGCGCTCCCCTTCCAAGTAGTAATCCAATCGAACCAACAATCGGATTACTCGACGTAATCCATAAAATAAAGCCAACACTTGATAAAATAGAAGCTGAAATCGCAATCGAGAAGATTTTCTCATCGATTGTTTTCTTGATTGCCTCAAGCGCAGTCATTTCCTTACGATTCTCTTTGTATGCTTCCATCAGAAGGATCGCATAATCAACTGTTGCAGCAAGCTGTACCGTGCTGACAATTAGATATCCCACATAGACTAGTGGGGAATCTGTAAAGTAGGGAACAGCTAAATTAATCCAAACAGCTGATTGAATCGTAAGCAGTAGGACAATCGGAATTGAAACGGATTTAAACGTAACTAATAAAACGATCGCTATTGCGATTATCGTCAATATGTTAACTAGTTTGTTATCCTCTTGGACGACATTTTTCATATCATATAAAGTCACACTTTCCCCGAGGGAATATGCATTATCATCATAATAGTTAGCAGCTGTCTCTTGAACAGACTCCACTAATGAAAAGGCCTTGTCACCTTCTGGACCTGCATCTGTATAAAGAATAATTCGACTGTAATTATCTGAATAAAATTGCTCTGTTATCGATTCATCCAAATACTCTGGAGGAATTGCCGAGCTAACTGTATTAACATAAGACAGAACAGTTGTTACCGATCCAAACGCTTCCAAATCTTGAACTAAATCTTCCTCTTTAGCAACATCGCCCTTTGGCACCAGTAACACCATAGAAGTATATTTACCAAATGCATCTTCTACTTCAATTTTATCACTACCAGCTCGTGTTTGTTCTGGTTGATCTCCGGTCCCGTAAGTAAACGTTGTATTACTTTGTGCTAAAAATGCCGGAATAATTAGTAGGAATACAAGTAGCAACACTGGTATTCTTACTTTCACCACACTATTACCGATTTTCCTCATGTTTGGCAGCAATGGTTTATGTTGCGTTTTATCAATCCATTTGTAAAACATAACTGTTAGCGCTGGTAAGAATATCATGACACTAAGAAAGCTTAATACAATACCTTTTACAAGGTTCAAACCTAAGTCTGAACCAATCTCGAAGTTCATAAAGGTAAGTGCCATAAAACCAAAAAATGTCGTGGCTGCACTAGCCGCAATTGCAGGGAAAGATTTCTTAATTGCAAACCGCATTGCTTCGGCTGGATCAGCTACTTTCTTCCGATAGTCGGAAAAACTATGCAATAGAAAGATCGCATAATCGAGCGATACCGCAAGTTGCAGGATCGGTGCAACGGATTGAGTAACAAATGATACTTCGCCGAAAAAAACATTTGTTCCTAAGTTGATTAAAACAGAGATTCCAATAGCTGTAAGAAAAAACAATGGTTCCAGCCAAGAAGTTGTTGAAATAACTAAAATTAAAATAATAATTGGTACTAACAATGCGGCAGCATACATCGATTCAGATCCTGCCATTTCCTGTGATATAGCAGTATCAAGTGCTTCTCCAGCCATCGCATTGTCTTCACCAATTAGTTCATAGATAGTATTCGTTACTTGTACTTCATCTCCATCTCGAATGCTGAAAGAAAAAATGGCTTTATCATCCTTATAATAGGTTTCCACCGTATCTTTATCAGCTAATTCTAATGGGGCTTTTATATCAATCGAATCATCTAACCACGTTACATCTTCCACACCATCGATCGCAGCAAGCTGTTCTTTAACTTGAAGTGCTTCTTGAACTGTAACATCGTTGATCATGACTCTAGTATCTGGAACTGCGCCATCGAACTCTTGCTCCATGACCTCCATTGCCTCAGTCGACGGGGCATCGTCTGGTAGATAATCTACCATATTGTAGTTAACAGACACAAAAGACTGTGAGAATACAGAAATGGCAGCAATCACCATAAAAGCAATAACTACTAATTTATTATGTTTAATTATTCGTGCTGCTATGTCGATCGAAATCATTCCCTTCTTGCATCTATTTCCTCATACAATTATAATGACACTGTGTTGGATTATCAACAAACAGTTTATTATCATATGTTTTTTGCACAACACAAATGCTTTTTTTGTTGAATAAGTAATAAATAGGAGTGATTTTCATTGAATTCTAAAATAGATCGAAGAAAAAAATATACGCGAATGGTTTTAAAGGAAAGTTTAATGAAATTATTAAAACAAAAATCAATTTCAACTGTTACAGTCAAAGAAATATGTGCGCTAGCAGATATTAATAGGTCCACATTCTATTCTCACTACCTTGATCAATTTGACCTTCTTACTCAAATAGAGGAAGAAATCATTGACGATATGAATGATAAGCTTATGTCATATAATCACCATCAAGATGAGGAATCGTTACAAATGACAGAAAGAATTGTCGAGTATGTTGCACAGAACAGTGATGTTTGCTTAACACTCTTTGGGGAGCACGGAGATTCCACCTTTAAAAAAAGAGTCATGGTTGTTGCAAGTGAGCATACTGTGAAAAACTGGTTATCCATCTATCCTATAGATCCAGAAATCTCTGAGTATGCTAGTATCTTCGCTATCAGCGGTAGTATTCACGTGTTAGAAAACTGGCTTAAAAACGGAATGGATAAATCACCAAAAGAAATAGCAGAACTTATTAATACCCTCACAAATAAAGGGCTTTCTTTTTTACAGAAATAAATTAAGTGCATTTTAAATAACATCTCTTTAATCCGTTATTTAAAATGCAAAAGTATCAGCACTTATTTTATCTACTTGTGTTAATCTAACTAACTGTTAATGATAATTATAATGGCCTACTCATAGTAATTGTTCTATTTTCAAACCCTAGGCCTTCATATATTTTAATTGCTTGATTTCCTTCAAATACACTTAATCGAACTTCTGAATAGCCTTCTTGTTTAAGTTGCTCAATACCAATTTTAATCAATTGTTTTGAAATGCTTTTCCCTCTATATTCATCTAAGACGAATACTTCATAAATAAATCCGATTGTTTTAATTGAAAACTGGTCTATGCTTCCTCCTAGAAGAATCCAACCCATTAATTCATTGTTTTCTGTTGCTATCAAATAGTAACTACCTTTTTTGAGGATCGATTCTATCAGTTCTTTTGCTTTTTCAAGCGTTGGTTTTGTTAGACCCAAAGTGCCTTCAAATAATGCTTGTGGAGAAAGTGCCACTATCTTTTCTATTTCCAACTCATTTGGTTTTCTTATATCCATTGACTTAACTCAACTCCTCGACATTAATTAGATATATTTGTTCATTAAACCCACCTCGTTCTTCAAGTTTCTTTTGCCTTATTCTTTCAATATCTTTGAACTCTTTTCCGTGAATTTTCGATAAGGCATGTATAATTTCGAGAACATCAGAAAGCTCTTCAATTGCTTCTTCGTCATTTTCCGTCTCTAGATATTCGTTCAATTCTTCTTTAAGCTTTGTTCTAAGTTCTCTATAATATTCTACTTGATTTAGCTTTTTGACTTTACACATTTGGCCATTTCGACTGATTAAGTCTGGGATTTTATCTCGAACAAGTTTATTATAAGTCTTCATCTACCTTCCTCCTTTTTTCTAAAGCTTCCTATTAGATTAATAATTTTGTAACGCTGTCCTTCACTTCAATTGGCAATGGCTGTTTCAGTGCTTCTTCTAACAATTGTGGATATGCTACGCCATTATTTCTTAAATAACGTTCAATGAGCAATGCTTTTTCCTGTTTATTTGGAATTAACCAGTATAGAATATACCAATCTTCGAGTGAACATAAAGGAATGTCTACTCCATTTATGTTTTTATGGGTAACAATAGAATCCTGGTTCAGTGATAGTTTATAAATCCCTTTCTCATGTTTTATTGCGAATCCACCCATGACATCAATATCAACACCGTTAATTTTATATTTCGAGAAATCCTTTGTATGATAAGGGTTTAAATTTAATGCTTCTTTCGGTTTCCCCATAGATAACATGACTTCATTTAATCTTATTACATTTGTTTCATCCACCAAAATATCTATATCATTGGGTTTATCAATTATTTTATAAAAGCTAAGCAGAAGTGATCCCCCAACTCCCCATGTAATATTCCTCCTTTCTAATCTGTCGCCAATAAAAGATAATGTATGTAGCATATTCATTCTCCTTATATTTCAGCTAGTTTTGTGTGTCCTTTATTAAATGATTGTAGGAATCCAGTTTTTCATTTATTTCCTTTTCTTTTCTTTTAACTTTAGAGTAATACTGTTTACAATTTCAGATATAGACAAAGTCCCATCCACAATAAACTCAGAATTCGGTTTTATCGTTTCTAGCATATTTAGATAACCTATTCTTCCTCTTCTAATATAATTATTCATATCCATCAAAATGTTTTTAACAGAACTATCTTTAAAATCCCTAGTTACTCTGCGTGCCATTGCAATATCTAATGGCGTATCAATAAACACGGCGAAATCAATATATTCACTTGTTTTAGAGTGCTTATAAGCATAAGGGAAATCGAGCAAAATGTAATCCAATGGTTCCATAAGTAACGTCTTTAAATCCTTAATTAGAGGTGACAAATTCCACTCATTAGGATTACATCCATTATTCATCCATTCTATAAAGTCATCAGGACCATCGAACTCGTAGTCATCAAAAAAGAGTGCTTTAACATTTGGTAAACTGCTATTCAAGTGTGACACTATTGTTGTCTTACCACCACCAGAAACCGAAGCAATTGCAATAACAATTGGATGTTTTCCTTTATTCATATAATCCTCCCGGTTAATGACATCCTTTAATAAACCACTACTTAATCGAACATTTTCATTTCATTTCTGGAAACCAGATGTCCACCTATGAGGTTCATAGGTTGTGAAGAAAAAATTTTTAAATAAAATACCTCTGTCAATTATATCATGATATAACCCCGATACGTCTTAGGGATGAGACCTTCCTGTCTATTTGATTTGTATCAAAATTGAGTTTTTTAAATCATAAGACGGAGGAAAATAGCTGATAAAAAAGTGCCAATTTCTATTAATATAGAAGATTGGCACTTTCAAATAGAATTTAACATCACGTTGTTAAAATATTGATACGGTTAATATTCCTTATTTTTACTAATAAACAAATGAAATCAGTTGTTGAATGCAGACAACTCTTCACAACCAATTCTATCAACATGATGTCGTCCAATCGGTACCACAAAAGGAGAGCCTGAAACTGGGTCTATTATCACCGTGCAATATAGATCAAAAATATCTTTAATCAATGTACTTGTAATAACATGTGATGGAGCACCTTCAGATACAAGCTTTCCTTGATGTAGTGCAAAAATATTGTCTGCATATCTCGCGGACAAATTAATATCATGAAGTACCATTACAATCGTGGTACCATGTTTTTGGTTAAGGTCTGTCAGCAGGTCCAGAATTTCTACTTGATAGGTGATATCTAAGAAGGTAGTCGGTTCGTCGAGAAATAGAATATCAGTTTGTTGAGCCAGAGCCATTGCTATCCAAACACGCTGTCTCTGACCACCTGAAAGTTCGTCAATGTGATGATTGGCAAGTTCAGTAATATTCATGATTTCCATAGCTTCAGCTACTGCCTCATAATCCTTTTTTTTCCATCCACTAAACAGGGATTGATGTGGAAACCTTCCTCGTCCAACTAAATCTGCGACAGTTATTCCTTCTGGGACAATAGGAGATTGTGGAAGAAGCCCTATAGTACGAGCTAATTCTTTAGTAGGGATTTTGCTTAGTGACTTTTCATCAAGGGTCAATTTACCTGATATAGGTTTGATAAGTCTGGCCATTGTTTTAAGAAGTGTAGACTTTCCACAGGCATTTGCCCCAATAATAACACTAATTTTATTACTGGGAATGACAAGACTTATTCCTTGGATAACTGCTTTATTATCATAGCCTGCAACGATTTCTTCACCTTTGAAAACATGTGTCGGTTTCATTATAAATCTCCTTTTCGATTCATTCGGATTAGCAAGTAGAGCAGATATGGCGCTCCAAGTATTCCCGTTACAATACCGACAGGATATCTGACTTCAAACGCAAATTGACCGATTAGATCTGCTAGCAAAACTAAGTTCACACCAACTAGACCCGCCGGAATTACGTTCGAAAAACCAACTCCGACTAGTCTTTTTGCGATTGGTCCTGATAGGAAAGCGACAAATGCGATCGGACCAGTAGTAGCAGTAGCCAGAGCAATCATACAGACGGAACTAACAATAAGTGCAATTCGAGTCTTATCTGTATGAACTCCAAGAGAAGTCGCAGATTGTTCTCCGAGCTCCAACATGCTTAGATTTTTTCTTAGCACTATAATGATAGGTGCAAAGATCAGAACCGTAATAATAAGGGGCGGAAGTTCGTGCATTTGAGAACCATTAAGGCTCCCGCTAAGCCATCTAATCGCTGCGGGTAGATCTTGTTCTGCTCCAACAAGCATCAGGTATGATACCACTGCATTAAGCATAGCCTGTACGCCAATACCAATAAGGATTATTCGACCTACTGAAAATGACTTTCCTCTAGATAATATATAAATCACTAAGACTGTAGCAAGACCAGCGAGCACTGTAGCAATAGAAACAATAGCACCGCTTGTTTGAAGAATGATGATGCAAAAAACTGCCGCTGCGCTTGAACCGGAGGTAATACCTATTACATCCGGACTTGCAAGAGGGTTACGCAACATCGTTTGAAATGTATTTCCAGCAACGCCAAAAGCAAATCCAGCAAAAAGACCTGCCAGCATTCTCGGTAGACGTATCGTATTAATTGCAAAAGATGCACCTTGCGTTTGCTCTCCCAAAAGTGTTCGAACTACAACATCAATAGGATAAATGGTGTTTCCGAGTATCAGCATGGCACAGCATAGAATCATTGAAAGTAACACTAGAAAACCGGTTACAAGTATCCAGCGGCGGCGTCTTTGACGTCTACCTGCCATAATATATTTAATTGAATTATTATTTTTCATAATGATCGCACTTTCAATCTCATGGCTAATATTATTAATAACGGCGCTCCTATAAACGCTGTAACTACACCGACTTCAAGCTCTCCAGGGTTACCAATGAGCCTCCCTGTTACATCTGATACTGTCAAAATGACTGCCCCTGAAATTGCTGACAAGGGTATAACGTAACGCAGATCTGGACCAAGCGTAAGGCGTATGGTGTGAGCTGATAAAAGTCCGATAAAACCAATCGGCCCTGCTAGTGCAGTAGTAGCCCCGCACAAAAGAACAGCTGCAACAGCTGCAATAAGCCTTAATGTTCCTGTTCGAACGCCCAATCCACTCGCCAATTCGTCTCCGAGTGCCAGCGCATTTAGCGCAGGAGCAGTAATAATCGCTATTACTATTCCGATTACCAAAAACGGAGCGAAAGTAGCTATAGAACTCCAGTTTGCTGCACCAACGCTACCCACTTGCCAAAATCTGAATTCATCCATGACATTAGTCCGAGAAATCATGATGGCAGTAATCAACGAAGAAAGGGCTGCGCTCGTTGCAGCTCCCGCTAGAACAAGTTTAAGGGGAGTGGCTCCGCCACGCCCCATAGAACCGATTCCAAACACAAAGACGGCCGTAATTGCAGCCCCAGCTAAAGCTAGCCATATGTATTGATTTGCTGTAGTTATGTTTAAGAAGGCAATGCCGCAAACAACAAACAATGATGCACCTGTGTTCACTCCGAGTATACTTGGATCTGCGATCGGATTTCGAGTTACTGCTTGCATAAGTGCTCCGGAAACGCCGAGTGCAGCACCACAAAATAGGCTAAAAATGGTTCGTGAAATCCTCTTACGAACTACGTTTGCCCCATAGGAATCTACATTTTTGTGAAATAAACCATCTATTAATTCATTAAACCCCACTGGTCGAGAACCCAAGACCAGTGAGGCTATCACGCATAAAGTCAACAACACAATAGAGATTACCAGTAATGCTTTGAAATGTCGCGGAACATGCGGGTTAAGCCATTTCTTTTTTGAATCTACTAAACTACTCATCGATCTTTTCTATAGCTCCCCCAATTAATTCTAGGTACTCATCAATAGTATAAGCAATAGAAAGCGGTGTTGGGGTACCAGCTGCCGCTAAAGCCGTATTATCACCAATAAATGCAACAGAGTCTCTTTCAATTGCCGGGATTTTCCCAAGAAGTGGATCGTCTTGTATTGCTTTATAGGATTCATCACCATAAGTAACTAATATATCAGCATCGTTCAGGATGTCTGCGTTCTCAGCGCTTACTGTCAAATAGAAACTATCTGGATCCTCAATCGCATTCAATACACTTTCAGGATACTCCATTCCTAGCTCAATCAGGAACTCAGCACGAGGATCTGCAGGTGTATACACAAATAATTCAGACAAGTCACCAGGCGTGAAGGCGATAAAAACAGCTTTTAAACCTTCTATTTCAGGATATTCACTTGCTTTTTCCTGAATTAAATTTTCTGTATCCTCAATAAGTTGTTCACCTTCTTCTTTCATCCCCATACCTGTTGCATTTAACATTACTTGCTCGCGCCATGTAGTAATCCATGGATCTGTCTCATAAGCTACAACTGGAGCAATTTCACTTAGAATATCGTAGTCTTCCTGTGTGATACCGGAATAACCCGCAAGAATTACATCAGGGTTTGAATCTGAAATTGCCTCAAAATCCAGGCCGTCTGTATCTTGATAAATATTAGGGTCATCTTCGCCAAGTTCCTCAAGTTTTTCAGCAGTCCAAGGCAACATGCCACTGTCATCTTGAACACCGTAATTTGCCGCTGAGAATCCGACAGGTACAACGCCCAGATCAAGAGCAACATCATGATTACCCCATTGAATAGTAGCAACGCGTTCAGGTTTACTTTCAATTACTGTTTCGCCAAAAGCATGTTCAATTACAATCGGGTATTCTGAGGTCTCTTCTGTATTAGCCGAAGCACTCTCCGTTTGTGTTGAATTGGAGTCTTCAGTTGAGCAGCCAAATAGTAGTAACATACTCATAGCCGAAAGAAATAAAGTTGTTATTGACGTTTTTCGTTTTGTATTCATTTGCATATCCATCCTTATCCTGTTTTGATTTTGAAAATTTCGCTGACACCTTTACTGACATAAACTATTATGTACTATATAAGAGCTTTGTTTTCTACCCAAGTATTATTATCCATTCGGGTTTTCTCTATGTTAACGTGCATTGTTACTCTAGTTATCTTACAAGCCACAAGATCAGCAGTAACGGGTAATTCTTAATTAGGAGTTACTTAAGTTAACTGATAATGATTATCATTGTTAATGATATACACACTATCCCATATTGTCAATGAAAATTTAACAGAATATTTAAAATCAAGTTAGTCCGAAGATCAGCAGATTTATTCAAAATAGACTCTCAACTGATGATCTTTTATATAGTACTTTTTTTCTATGATAGTAAATTTTAAGAGACTGCTTCAATTTAATGAAACAGCCTCTTATTTGTTAAGAATACAGTCTTAATTTTTATTATTTAATTCTCGTTTTCGCTTTTGCACAATTATTAACATTCCAGCTATCATTATCACTAACACACCTAGCAATAGGTAATTAAATGTACTTGTTGCTGTGTCTGGTAATTCATTTCCGGATTTCTCTGCTTTATCTCTATCATCTTTATTCGTTACAAGCATTTGGTTACCAAGCCATTCCATTATTGTTGTTGTTTTCCCATCAATTTCTGTTGTTGGATCATTGTTATAAACATGGATCCATGAAAAGTGGCCCTGGTAATCATATGGATTACCATTTTCATCAGTGTACAATCCCGTTTGATCAACAACATTTTCATATAAACTTAGGTGAACATCTGCACCAGTTGCTACTAATCGATCATATGTTGGAACAACTGTTGTATTAGGATCAACAACTGTATCACTTTTAGCATGAACAAACCAAATTGGTGTTTTAGCTAAATTATCGATATCGGCATCCGTAATTAATACGTCATCCAATGCTTCACATGTCGGAATACCCGCTGCAAAGTAACCTGGATAATCACGAAGCATAAGCATTGTCATGTAGCCGCCATTTGAAGCTCCACCGATATAGATTCTGTTAGGATCAATATCAGGATTCTTCGCAATGTGACCTTCAATTAAAGCCATCAATGCTTCTTGATAAATAGAAGTACCGTCTCCGAACTCAGTATGATCATCCATCCACATTGTCGGCGTTTGTGGTGCTAAAACATACGCGTTATCAAGATCTCCTTGAATGTTATCTGTGATAAAGTTAACTACTTTGTTGCCACCAATAGCAACGGTTGGATCTGTTCCACCTTCAGCTGCACCATGTAACCAAATAAATAATGGGTTTTGTTCATTATCTTTTTCTGGTGAATAATTTGCGTAAGATAATGTAACGTCATCATATATAGCTTCACCTGTGTTAAATTGATCAACTAGAACGCGAGTTTCATTTGCTAAAGTATTAATAATTAGACCAGAAATAGTATTCGGACCTGACACGATATCTTCAAGTTGTGAAACAGTATAACTGTAGTCTATCCAGTCATTATGACCCGTCGTCGCAAAATCATAGTTCATTGCGTTACCTAATGTAACCGTTGGACCAATTTCCATTTCTAAAACCACATAATTACTTGTTCCTTCTTCTACTATAATTCCTTCAGCGTCAGAAAGATAAGCACTTGTTACTGTTCTAGTACCCTCAGCAACTGTTGAAGGTTCCGCTCTATCGTCTGTTAATACGACATTGACATCAAAAGTGTCTACCGTAACTGAATCAGCTGAAACCTCAGCACCTAAATTAATAATTACTTTTGTAATCGCTGGTCCCCAATCTTCTATTTCGATAACGGTACTATATGTTAGTGGTGTACTTTCTGATTCTGCAGCCGTTACTTTAAAGTGATAACTAGAGAAAACCAAAGCAAAACCAGCTATCAAAAATACAATGGTGAAAATCACTTTTTTCTGGCCTATATTCGTTTTCCCAACTCCCTTTACTTATTTTGGGTTAATTGTTTTAAGGTTTTTTTAGCCATTTCAAAATAAAATAACCAAGAAAAATTCCAACGAAATTTAAAATCCAATCGTCAATATCCACAGTTCGTGTAACATAACCTATTTCATGGAAGAATAACTGACCCATTTCCATAATAACCGGAACAGTTGCAGAAAACAGTATCGCATGCTTTACTGCGATCCGTTTGTAGCCAAGCCATAATCCTATTGGGACAGTAACGACTATATTTCCTAATAAATTAATCGCAATAATGCGTAAAGGTAAGAAACCTTCTAACAATTGGTTAACATATAATGCAATAGTTTTGAAGGGGATAAAATTATAGGACTGATTAGCCATTACATAACCAGGATCAAGCCATAACAAATAAACTAAGATAACTGTATACAAAAGCATCGTTGTATTTATGATTTCTATTTTTAGAGTTTTAAAAGATTTTGTTGAAAATTTAATGATTATGTATAGCACTATGATTGGTAAACCAAATACAATACCAACTTGAAAGATAGTTTGCAACATTTTAATTCCTCTTTCTTAATTCATTTGTTTTAACTATTCTAGCATAAAGATTGAAATTATTTCTTCAACACTTTGCTCAACCTGCGCAAAAAGCTGAACCCGCGATACTAGGTTCAGCTCATTCCTTACTATTTTCATCTATTACAAAAAGATTAATAAGGCTAACAATGTTGACACTACCAGACCTATCATAACTGGACCAAAGTTTTTTCGCACTAGCTCCATTACTGGGACCCCACAAAATCCCGCTACAGCTACGAGAGAAGACCATGCAATAATTGTTCCTCCCCCAGTCCAAATGGAGCCCATTTGACCAATTGCAGCAAGAGTTGTAGGGTCAATTGAGCCATTTGCAAGCGCTCCGGATAATGCACCAGTTAAGGGTAAACCGGAAAACCCAGATCCATCCAATCCGGTAATAATACCAATTACCAAAACACTAAATGCTGCTAAAACCGCACTTTGTGGTAAAAAGCTTTGGCTTGATTGTACTAAATCAAACAGTAATGCCGGTGGATCACCATCACCAATCGATAAGATACTTCCAGCAAAATCAGAACTTCCTAAAAAGAAAAAACCTGCAATTGGAATTACTGGCCCCATTGCCTTAAATGCAAACACAAAGCCTTCAATAATATGCTCACTAATATAGTCTAAAGCTCGATGTTGACCAAAAGCGACTGTAGAAAGCAGTAGAAGTATTACAGCTACTCCACCTATAAAGGCAGCACCATCTCCTCCTTCAAATCCTCCCATACGTCCACCAGTTAATTTAGTTGATATCATGAAAATCATAACGATCAGCATTGAAATAGGAACTAGTACAGCGAATATTTTACTCCACATTGGCAGGTGCTTACTTTCCGTTTTCTTAGTATTTTCCTCTTTTAATCCTTGCATAGTTGCTAATTCCTTATCAATTTCGGGATCATTTTTCATCCGCATTGATTTCCTGTTAAAGAAATAAGCTAGAACTATCGCTATTCCCCCGGTAATAAACGATAAAATTAACGCTTGGTCTACTAAACTAGATGTTTCAACACCTGCTGCTTTAGCTGACAGCCCTGGTGCAACTTGAATAATGTAGTCTGATGATAACGCCATACCTTGCCCCGCAAGAGCAACAGCCATTGCCGCTACCATAACTGGCAATCCCGAACGAACTGCAGCTGGAACTAATAATGCGCATATAAGTGGAACTGCTGGTGTAGGCCAGAAAAACAATGAAATAACATAGGTAACGCCTATTAAAACAAAAAATGCAACATGGCCATTAATCATGAATTTTTCAATTGGTTTAATCATACGGATGTCTACACCTAAATCCTTCAATGAATGCAACAAAGCAACCATAAATGTAATAATAAGAAAGATATTAAATAACTCTTTAGCCGCCACAAGGTTCGCATTGAATGTCGCAGTAAAACCGTCAACAATACTTCCTTGATAGATCCATGCGACCAAAAACGTTCCAAGTATTGTAGGAAGTACAACACCTTTTCGAAAAATCATTGTAATAATTATTAATAATGTAAACAAACCATATATCCAATGGGAAATAGTTAATTCCACTTGCTTTCCCCCCTTAAAGTTTAACTGTGCTATAGCCTATGCATACAGGGGTGAGTCGGTGACGCGTCCATTGTATCGATCATTCCAAAGGAAAAACGCTTTTTTAAATGATCAAAGCCTCGATTGTCAATAGATAAAATAAGTGTTCACGGACTTGTCAAAATTTTGTTAACTAATTGTGAAGTATTGAACAAAACTATTTTACATACTTTTTAAACATGTTAATATACAAATATAGAAAACAAACAAGATATCTTGAATCACATTATGTGAATTGTTGAACAAAAAAACTAATTTAGGAGTGGTTATCATGTTGGAACTTTTAAGAAGAAATAATATCATTAGTGGTGTATTAGCAATTATTAGAGTTTATATTGGTTATTCTTGGATTACAGGTGGATGGGGTAAAATTACCGGCGGTGGTTTTGATGCTAGTGGATTCATACAAGGTGCTATTGCAAACTCTACAGGTGAAAATCCAACTGTACAAGGCTGGTGGGCAGCATTTTTAGAAAACGTTGCTTTACCAAATGCAGAGATATTCTCATTCTTAGTTATGTGGGGTGAGGTACTAGTTGGGGTAGCGCTGATTCTTGGGTTATTCACTAACTTCGCCGTACTAATGGGTCTGATAATGAACTTCTCATTCTTATTCAGTGGCACAGTAAGCACTAACGGGCAAATGATCCTTCTAGGTATCTTCGTTCTTGTTGCTGGAGCAAACGCTGGGAAATTTGGGTTAGATCGTTATGCAATCCCTTATCTAAAAGGCTTAATTAATCAAAAACAAACGCGTTCAAGTAAAACCGCTGAAGTATAACACCTATAAAATGCATGGATCAAGTTGATCCATGTATTTTTTGCTTTTTTCTTTTAAATTCCTCTGACATTGCAAATGCCTCCCTTAAAATTAAGGGAGGTATTTTAGTTTCGTATGGTATTCAACTATTAAATGTAATTACTCTGCTGGTTCAAGGTCTTCAATAGAATCAATGTCCATATATGCAGGAACAACTAGACCATTCCTAGCACCTGTTAAGTTTTCTCCTAGGTCTACAAACTCACCTTCATATTCTTCATAGAAGGAAGCATGAGTTGCAGGCAACCATGGAGCAACAGAAGCATCAGCATCACCTGTTGCAATTGCTTGAAACATTACAGAAGGATCAACAGGGGTAAGTGTAACATCATAACCTTGTTGTTCTAATACTAGTTTAACAACATTGGCGGAAGCACGTTCCGAATCCCAAGGAGTTAATGCTAACTCAATTGGAGTACCATCTACTGGCTCTGTACCTTCTGTCCATGAATTAACCGTATCCTCGTTTTCATCTATCCACTGTTGGGCTGCTTCTTCAAATTCTATATCCAGGGCAGCAAGCATGACCTCTTCAATGTCTTCTGGTTCCCAGTGGAAGCTATCAAGGATGGCATAAGCATCTGGCATATCATCTTCCAGACCTTCTCTTACTATTGTTGCTATATGTTCTACGTCACCAAAAACACCGTTTGGATCTTCTAATATCTTTATGTCATATTGTGAAAACATGTAGTGAGGTGTCCATCCAACAACAACAATTGGCTCCTCATTTTCAATAGCGCTATCTAATGCTGTTAACATAGATGCCGTTGAAGATACTTCATGCTCCCAACCAGAAAGATTTTCATATTCAGTTAAAGCATTATCGGCTTGTTGCGTAATTCCAGCACCAGGTTCAATGCCTGTAAGAGTGTAATCTACTTCCTCACCAACATTTGTTGTAGTCTCATTTTCACCGTTATCTGAACTTTCTGGTCCGCAACCTGCAGCTACAAGAGATAATGATACACCCGCAATAATCCCTAGTTTTTTCCACTTTAAATTTGTTCTTTCTTTTAACCTTATCTTTTCGTTAAAAATTATTATAATTTTCAAATAATTAAGAATAAAAATAAACTTTACAAAAAATAAATTCGTTAATTTATTGCTAAGACTTCCTACATTATATCCCCACTCAATTGGAAGGTTATACTGCTTACTTTTTTTCTCAGATAAAGCCCTTACACTTGATGAGATGAAAGAAGAGCTAGGAATGAGGAAAGCAAGTATGAGTCTTGCGGTGAGAAGCTTACTTGATTTAAATATGGTTGAAAAGTCTTGGATAAAAGGTGTGAGGAAAGATTTATATATTAAGTGGCGACCAGCCGTTACGATGAATACTACGGCGATCGAAAAAACGATCACTGAATTACAGGAACTACTTACTAACTCAGATTCTTCTAAAGAAGTTTTTGAGCATGCTCAAAATGACATTAACAACCTTCAAAATTGGCTTGGTTATTTTGATTGGCTCAACAGACTAATCGATAGTTTTGAAACACAGGAAATATTTGATTTCATTCCAATCGATAAAAAGGACGATCCAAAAGAATAACTTTAAGCGACTTTACTAGCTTGACTTTTCAATCAAGTAGCTGTGAAAGGCTTTAAGAAAAGAGACACAACTAGCTTACTATGCTAGATGTGTCTCTCTTCTGTATATGTACTTTAACTATGCTGAGGACTTTCCATCTTAATTTAAAAATGCATGAGGGATAAATTGAGAAGAGGAACAGACTTTTACACCATTTTTATTTTTGTACTGTTTTTAACGCTAATTAATTTTTAATGACAAAAAAGTTGCCAACCATATCAGTTGACAACTTTTTATATAAGTAGACTTTTAGCGTAGGTCCATGTAATACAGATTTGCCACGTCATCTTTCGTAATAACATGATCGCCCGACTTAAGTGATACTATGACAATTCCATCTCTCATTTGATGAATTATTCCATCTATCTTGATTTCTGCATCATCTCCAGTATTAAACACTAAAGTTAATGTTGACTCTTCTGAAGTTGTAAACGCAATCCTTGTTGAACTCTCAATTTTTAGACTCTGCGTTAGTGTTAAGCCGCTATATTCTACTGTTCCTTTACTTGATGATAGATTTCCTTCGATCGTAAAGAAATCGCTATCCTTTCCATCAGTCGTGAAATTATGAGAATACTCTCCAGTTACTGGCTCCGTTGGGTTGGGATCTGTTGGGTCTGTTGGAGTTGGGTCTGTAGGCATTTCTATTGAATTCCCTCCTACAGATATAAGGCTTGTTGTATAATTTTTTATTTTTGTCATAAGTTCTGAGTTAAGTTTATATGATTTATCATCAACTGCATCATTAAACTCCCATGTGAAGTCTCCGTTATTTAGGCGACCAGATTCTTCTTTAACAATTTGTTCTACAGCACTTACTTCATCAATAGCCGATACATTTACGCCCATATCTATACTAGTATCAAAGTTATTATAAGTTGTTCCCCCTACTAGTGTTTTGTATGTGCTTGGTACCGTTTCGTTTCTAGACGATGCTAGGTATGCGTCAAATGAACTTGTATTAGCTGAAGCTGTTCCTTCATTTGAATTTGCGTAAATTAAACTTGTAGCATCAACAATTGTATTATTGTATGCTTTAATCATTCCTCCATCTTCATCAGAGAATGTACCACTCCCTAACGTATCAGTACCCTGTAAGGAACTCATCATAGGATATTTTGCATTTCTAAAATAATTGGATTCTACAAACGCCGAACCACCTGTTGTCACCCCAATTCCATATTTCGAGATTCCATCAAAAAAGTTATTATACACATGTACAGATGCCACTCTTATACGTGGATGGCGAGAGTCTGAATGGTCAAACCAGTTATGGTGAAAGGTTACAAAGAACTCTGATGATTCACTCAACCCGACTAGAGAAGATTTTCCTGAATCCCAGTAATGATTGTGGGAAATTGTAATATTTGTTGAACCTTTCTTAAGGTCTGTTGAACCATCACCTTTTGACTGGTCAGAATCTGATCCTGCAGTTCCATAGAATAGATCATTATGATGGACCCAAACATTCACATTATCTGTATCAAGTGAAATTGCATCGTCAGGGAATAAAGCCATGCCTAAGTTTCTAATTTCTAGATTACCAGTATATCTCGCTAGTATTCCCCATCCATAGGCATACGTATCTTCTCCGATACCTTCTAAAGTAATATTCATTTCTGAATAACTTGTATTACCTTTCACTTCAAGGTAACCATTACTATTAAGTTGTCCACTCATGTTGTCATCAGTAATTTTGCCAATAAACCGGATTGCAAGTGGTGTTTTATCATATCCCTTTTTTCTTAATGATAAAATTTCTCCTATACCAACTCCCGTTTCCTTATCACCTGAGCTATTGATTATTACTTCTTGCTTAACTGTTGTTGCAGTCTCAGATGTTACATAAATAACTTGAGCTCCTTCCCTAAGTGTCCCATCCTCATTATAAGCTCCTGAAGCTGTGCCATATTGTGAGTTCCCTGCAAAGGCAAATCCAGATCTGTCATGTTCCTTTACGGAAAGTGTATTTGTGTAATCGCTTACACTAGAGCCATCTTTAAGTAAACCGTCCACTTTCATTACATAATCTCCAGCTGCAAGACCTACGGCGTCAGCTCTCCAATAAGAAGCGTAGTTACGAATTAAATCATTGTCAATTTGTTGATATTGAGAATCTGGAGCGCTTGCAGGTTTAATATATACATTATATCCTTCTGCATTACTTATAGGTGACCACTCTACATATGCAGTTTCAAACCAAGCCCCACTGTTAGATATAGAAAGACTTGCAGCACTTACTGTCTGATTTGCGAATCCGACCGTCACCAAAGATAGTATAAAAGAATACAATAAAAAACGCGTAAATACCTTTGTGATTACATTCTTCATTAAAATCCCTCCAATGTTTTAAATTTTCATACCCTGACCTTACCACCATGACTCTATTTTCATATGGCTTAACTTCTGCCTTAATAAGTTGATCTTGTTCATTCACCTCCTTAAACGAAAACCTAAGTTCTCATTTCATAGTAAGTGCAATTTTCAAAACCGTCTCGACAGAGCAAAAAAACTAACGACTTCTTGTCATTAAGTTGCATTACAAAAACAACACAAGTCATTTGATTAAATAACTATAGTCATTAATATGTGCAACCCGACGATCATAGAAAATTACTTTACCTTAGATTCGTAGCTTTGCGTCCCTATTTTTCAATAGGTTTGCCAAATATAATATTATGTTTTTCTTGGCATTATTAATTTTAACAATTTTTTCTATAATAAGTAAATAATTAGATAGTACTGTTTTTACTGGAATTATTCTTTTATTCTGTAATATTTGAATTTAAAATTTTAAATATGTTGAATTTAATGTTCTAATAATTTAGAATTAAATTATATTAGAAAAAGAGGTGCTTTAATGGATATTTTAAATACCACAAGTAGAAAAAGAGAGACCTATGAAGTTCAACTCGAATATTCGTTACTTTGGGAATGTGCATTAGGGATTGCTGCTGTGACAAACAGTCCTTTAATTAAGACTTTAGAAAGGCCTCAAGAATATTGGAAACAAGTAAAAAGCTCTATCTCGGATGACTTATTAGATCACCTAGCCACCGTGGAAGAGAAAAACACTTGGAAGTCTTTATTACAGCTGCTTCACCAAGAAGAATTTACTGAAATCAAGCATTTCATTTCATACATTTCAGAGCTATCTGAAACAGATTTAAAGTATATTTGTCTACCTTTCATCGGCCAGAAATATGACGAAATAAGGCTAAGGGCGGCAATCGGACAACACGTCGCAGCAACCGAATTAATGACGTTAACAAAAGACAACCCTTTTTTTCCTACTTATATCGAATTTATTTGCGATGTAAATGCTGCTTATTTAAAGGAGCATCTCATTGCTGTTATGAAAGGCTGGTTCGAACAGGTTATTAAAAATGAAAAACCAGAAGAGGTTACTACCTATCTAAAAACGGATTTAGAATCAAAAATTCACATGTCTAAGCGGATGTCTCCTGAAGCGTTGGTAGAATGGGCAACTGGTGGGATTATCTATTTACCAGAGCCAAGTATCGGTAGAGTCTTGCTAATTCCACAATATGTTTATCGACCTTGGAATATTGAAGCAGATATAGAAGGAACAAAAGTTTTCTACTATCCGATAGCAAATGAAAGTATATTTCCTAATAAACCGCATATCCCTAATAACTTTCTAGTTCTGAGATATAAAGCTCTAGGTGATGAGGTTAGACTCCGTATGATCAAACTATTATATGAAAATACCTTAACATTACAAGACATCACAAATGAACTAGACATAGCAAAATCTACGGTTCATCATCATCTCAAAATCCTTAGGTCAGCTAGATTAGTAGAGATAGTGAATGGAGTGTATTGTTTGAAGCAAAATGCACTAAAATCATTACCAAAAGAGATGGAACAATATCTAAATCCAAGATAAGGGGAACAAGAGATGGCAGAATCATTAAAAAGAAGTGTTAACGAAGTATCTGAATTTAAGAAAAATCACTCTGCTTTTCGTTTTATTGGTGGAAATGTCATATCTTTTTGTGGTGACCAAATTTATTTGATCGCTATTCCTCTTATGGTTTTGGCTATAACAGGTTCTCCATTGAGCATGGGGTTGGTAGCGGCACTTGAGCGTTTACCAATTTTATTTCAACCACTTACCGGGATATTAGCAGATCGTTATAATAGAAAACATTTGTTATTACTATGTGATCTGGCAAGATGTATAATTGTTGGTTTAATTGGGGTACTATTTATTTTCGACTTATTAGAAATTTGGTTCTTAAATAGCGCGGCTTTTCTTATTGGGATACTAAGTCAAGTATATAATATTGCTCAATTTGCTTCCATCCCAAGGTTAGTACGTAAAGAGGACCTGCAAGCTATCAATTCTATAAATACAGGTTTATTTAATACTGCTGTATTAGTTGCGCCAGGTCTAGGTGGATTGATTATTAGTTTTTACAACCCCGGGTATGCGCTTTTAATAAATAGCTTTAGTTTTCTTGTAGCATTTTTTGCGATTCTAAGTATCAATTTAAAACAAGAGCCTCAAAAGCATGATAAGAAAAGTTCATTCTGGCTAGATATTAAAGAAGGTTTCCAATTTGTTATTCAAACAAAGCCAATACTTTATACAAATCTAGCAATGCTAATTTCAATCTTTGGTACAACCTTATTTTTAACCATGATGGTATTTCATTTAACTGATACAATTAATTTAACAGTAGAACAGACTGGTATACTCATATCGATTGGAGGAATCGGAGCGATAACCGGTGCATTAGTTACTAATTTATTAAGTGAACGTTTCACATACAGGCGCATCTTATTTTTTGCTTCTTTTATCGGTGGGTTTTCGATTATTTTATTTGGCGTAGCATCTAGCTATTTTCTGCTAATTGTATTCAATGCTTTAGGCACTTTTGCTGCCTCATTGATGAACCCTTGTATTGTTACAATAAGACAGACACTAACTCCCGATCATTTATTAGGACGTGTCCAAGCTACGAGTCGATTTATGGCATGGATTCTTATGCCTTTAGCAGCGTTTATAGCTGGTCTATTAGCTAATGAATTTGGAACAAATTTTACGATAGTATTAGGAGGCGTTGTATCAACTTTCGCTTCATTATTTTACCTACATCAATCATTGAAATATAACTAAATAAATTGTTTTTAGAAGAGAGCTATACACTAATTCTCCTCTACGTAATCCTTTTAGATGTTTTATAGGGCTCTTATTTTACATTACTTGATTAATTGTTCCTTCCATACTTTTAGGAAGAGTTGATATCCCATCCATAAATTCCTTTAAAGAAAATAACAATGGTTTACAATTTCCACCAACACCAACAATAATGCTCAAATTATCGGGTGAATAGACAACTGTATGCAATGTACCAAAGTACTCTTTATAGTATTTTGAAAATAATGGTGAAGTTTCATCATTAAAATGATGATAAGCAGCTATAGGCGACAGACTCTCTCGCAATAAGCAACTTACATATTCCTTACGTTTTAATGAGCCTTGTATATCAACACTATTTTTCATTCTCAATATATCCGATTCAAAGTGATTTGTGCATATTCGAGGATTAGAGAAATTTATGACCTGTTGATCTGGGGATGCTTCTATTATTATACTTTTTCCACTTTGATCTGTAATGGAATAGTTGTAGCAATAACCATGCGGAATAGTCTTGATAAAACTTACTGTATCTTCAATGTTTGCGCATTGTTCTAATAGCATTCTAACAATAGTCGTAGCAACAAAACCTTTCTCACTGTGTTCGTTATTTACAAAATGCAACCCTACTACAAGCCCTTTTTCATTCATTCCATCAAGTCTACCAATTACTTGGTGACTAAAACCTACACTAGCATAGCCATTTGTAGGATTCGTAATTACAAGTCTTGCATCGTATAGTTCTGGACTGAAATCGTAATTCCGAGCATAATATCCATCGTTTATTAAAGTAGTACAACCCATCTTAGGAAATCTCACATCATATCCACTAAAGTGTTTAATAGTCGCATCTAAATCCAAGTCTAAACCTTCTGCCAAGCCTTTCAGTTCTTGATAAAGATTCGGTGAAATACCTTTGATTAATTCCTTTACATCTTCCTCATTTTCATTAATCGTTAATTTCCTCAGGTGATCCCAATTCGGTAATGCGATTAATTCTTTTCCTTGCTCTATACCAAATTGGTTATAGTCCCCTTTTAATTCTACTAGTCTTAGAACTAACTCTTCATTCCCAAGCATTTACTCGTCCTCCCTTTTTCCAATCTGAGTGACAGGCATTAATAAGTCAAGATCTGAAAAATCCTCGCCACGGTAACATTCTAGTATCGAACCTGTAGGAGCCCATTTATTTTCAATTGCATAACGCATTAATTTCTGATAACCATCTTGAATTTTTGAAATTGGACTTTTAAAAGCCAGTGCTATACAAATACAAGATGCAGTATGCTCAATTGAGTGAATTTCAGAAAGCTTATTTGCATGTGTATCAACTGGTACACAAAATCCAATCTTTGCTTTAATTAAATCTTTTCCAGATAGATAGTTTAAATAACAGCTTTTTATTGGAATATTTAATTTCTTAAGTTCTTTCATCCTTTTTCTAACATGTTCTTTGAATTGTCCAATGTTAGATTCAGCCAAAAACCAAATAATAGTCTCCTCGCTCTTTTCTATCAGATAAATTTGTTCACTTTCACAATTACTATCTAAATAATGTAAACTTACATTCAATCTATCAAGTCTTCCACGTATAATTTGGATCCACTCATCCATCATTCTTTTTTTTGATTTTGTATCGTTTTCCTTTAAATATGCCTCAATGTCTTTAATAGGTATATCTGCTAATCGTAAACTTGAAATTAACTTTATTTTTGCAACTTGACCTTCAGAATACATCCGATACCCACTGCTGTTTCTTTCTACTGACCTTAGTAGATTTTTCGATTCATAATACCTTATTGCACTTTTAGAAATCCCAGTTCTTTCAGATATATCTTGTATTCTCATAAAACCACTCATTTCATCCCCCCTAAATTCTATCTTACATCTTAAAGTTACTTTAAGGTCAAGCGATATTACGAAGATAAAAAGACTTACTATATTAGTAAGCCTTTTAAAAGATACGATTGGTTTCATACGCCTTAAGATCTATGCTTTTACTTTAAATTTTTAACTCCCGTTTCTAATAATTCCAATTGTAGAAGTGTTTGTTCATCTGTAATGACTTTATCTTCACCATTTATGATGGCTTCATATAAATCATCATATACTTTCCCATAATCACCATTTACCGATTTCACTTTTTCTTCGTGGGTCGTACCTTCTTCATCGATATATGTTAGTACACCATAATATTCTAGTGTATCAACGCCAAAATCCTTGTTATCCGGCATGTAAAATAGCTTTAAATGTTCTTCTTGGCGATCTTTCGTCTCTTTCACAAAACAACCCTTAGTGCCGTAAACGACGAAGCTAGGTCTTTGTTTCATTCTAAAATAACTTGATTTAACTGATACTTTTAACCTGCCATAATATAAATCCAGATCAAAATAGTCATTCATTCTTCCAGGTCCTAATAGTTGTCTTACATCATAATGTGTAGAATCCGGCTTACCAAAATAGCTAATGACTTGATCTAGTGTGTGACAGCCATGTTCATATAAAAATGAAAAAGCCGGAATAAACGAATGAACAGACTCTGGTACATGTGGGCGATAATAGTCATAATGCATTTCTACTTCGAGCAATTCCCCTAATTTTCCTTCTTCAATGACTTTTTGAACAGTTAGAAAATCACTATCAAAACGTCTATTTTGATAGGATTGAACAATTAATTCTTTCTCTTTTGCCAATGCAAATATTTCTTTTGCCTGTTCTGAAGTTTCCATAAATGGCTTTTCAACCAAACAGTTTTTATTATGCTCTAATACTTGTTTTGCATATTCATAATGGCTGTCATGTCTGGTGCAAACTACAATGAGTTGAATGTCCTTGTCATTTAATAACTCATCTAAGTCAGAAGTATAATTTACGCCTGCAATTTTGTCCCAATCATCATGTGCAGGGTTTCTTCGATAAATTGTTTTCACATTAATATTGTCTCGTTGCAGTACGAACGGTAAATGATATCTGTTCGTGCTTTTCCCATTTCCAATATAACCGATTGTTAGCATGGTGACCTCCTGATATATGTAATTAATACTGTTAAAACTTAAAATCTGCTTTTACCCTAACTGAAAGGTCTTCAATATTTCCTTCCATTCAGCCATATAAAAAAGCACCTCCTAATGACTAATTTATCATGTTAGGAGGTACTTCTCAATTTATATAGCTAACACTTATTCATTGAATACAACTAAGTAAGTGTCTACCGTATTACATTAAGCCAATTACGTGGAAAATAATACCAACAACGAACAATCCAAGAATCATTGTAATTGGAGAAATTTTCTTTCTAAGTAACCACATGCAAAGAATGGTAAGCAATAAACCAGATAAACCTGGAATTAGACTGTCTAAGTTATCTTGTAAAGTCGTTACGTTATTTGGACTTAACGACATACCAGCAGCTTGTTGTTCCAGTGCAGTTCTAATTCCTTCTGCACCAGAAGGTAAGTTATCCCAATCAATATAGGCACCTTCATCCAATGGAACTTCGGATACAGTTGGTGCAAATGATACAGCTACCCAGCGGTTAACTAAGGAACCTAGAATGAACATACCCAGTATCGAGGCGCCTTTGGTTATATCCTGAAGTATTCCACCAGATAGATCTTCCGTAATTTTGGAACCGGCTTTGTAACCAAGTTCTTGTGTATACCACATGAATCCCATGCGAAGAAGATTCCATAAAACGAAGTAAAGAATTGGGCCAAGTATATTACCAGTCAGCGCTAGAGAAGCCGCTAATGCACCGATAATTGGTTTAATTGTGAACCAGAAAACTGGATCTCCAATACCAGCCAATGGACCCATCATACCAACTTTAACCCCTTGGATTGCTTTGTCGTCAACTGGCGCACCATTTGAACGTTCTTCTTCAAGTGCTAAAGTCACACCAAGAATAGGTGATGCTACATATGGATGTGTATTAAAAAACTCTAAATGACGTTCTAGTGCAGCAGAACGATCTTCTTTTGTTTGATATAACCGTTTGATTGCAGGAATCATTGCAAATGCCCAACCACCGTTTTGCATACGTTCATAGTTCCAAGAACCTTGAATGAAAGTTGAACGCCACCAAATAGCGATGCGATCTCTTTTAGTTAATTTCATTTCTTGTGCCAATTTATGTCCTCCTCCTTTTTAATAGTCTTCAATAATATTGCCTAGCGGATCACCAGTGTTTCCGTTTCCACCATTACCTGATCCACCTTGTTTCGAAAGTGTTATATAAATAAGTGCAAGTGCTACACCGATACCACCAAGTCCCACTAGTGTAATAGAAGAAACTGTGGCTAATACGAAACCAATTGCAAAGAACGGCCATACTTCTTTTGTTGCCATCATGTTGATAACCATAGCAAAACCAACTGCTACGACCATTCCTCCACCTACTGCCATACCGCCTGTTAACCAATCTGGCATCGCTTCAAGCAAATTTCTAACAGGCTCTGCACCAATCGCAATGATTAATGCCGCTGGGATTGCAATACGTAACCCTTGTAGTGCAATAGCAACCATATGCCAAAATTCTATTTTTCTGAAATTTCCTTCTTTTGCTGCCGCATCCATGAAATGCACCAATGCTGTTGCAATTGTACGAACAAAAATTGTTAATAGTAAACCTGCAACTGCAAGTGGAATTGCAATCGCAATTGCTGAATCAACACCCGCTTCACCCCGACCACTTAAAACTAGGATAATTGCAGACGCAACGGATGCCAACGCAGCATCAGGTGCCACAGCCGCTCCAATATTTGCCCAACCTAAAGCAATCAATTGTAACGTACCACCTAAGATAAGGCATGGGACTAAGGTTCCTGTCGCTAAGCCGATTAATGTACAAGCAATGATTGGTTGGTGGAAGTGGAACTCATCCAATATTCCTTCAATACCAGCAATAAATGCTATGATAACAACTAATATTATTTGAATCATCGTCAAATCCATGATTATTTATCCTCCTTTTTTGTCTAATAATTAAGATTGTTTCTCTTTGTTTAACTCTGCTTGAGCTCTTTTAAGAATGTCGTCCATCCTTGCTTGCGAATCATTTGGTACTTTACGCACATCGAATTTCACACCAAATTCTTTTAATTTAGCAAAAGTATCGACATCTTCTTGACTAAAAGCTAATACCTTATTCGGTTGAACTTTACCAATTGAGTGTGACATAGAGCCAACGTTAATCGTATCTAATGGAACGCCACCTTCAACTGCTCTAAGTACATCTTGTGGGTTCTCGAAAAGAAGCAATGCTCGTTGTCCACCAAAATGTTGATCATCTTTTGCAAGCTCGATCATTTTCGCAATAGGAACAACGTGAGCTTTTACCCCTGAAGGAGCAGCCTGTTGAATTAATTTCTTGCGAAGTTCATCCTGAGCCACTGTATCAGATACAACGATAATACGTGTAGGCAATGTATTTCTTGTCCACGCAGTCGCCACCTGTCCATGAAGCAAACGAGAATCAATACGCGCTAACACGTATTCAAATTTACCAGGAGCACCAGTATCTGATGGTCCGGTAGCAGTTTCAGTAGAAGCTGCTGGCTCTAATTCTTCAGGTTGTACTCTAACCGCCTCTTTAGCTGTACTTAAAATATGTGCCGCAACTTCATGTGCTGTGTTCATAGATAAGCGTGATGCGTAAGATTCGATCACCATTGCTAAGTTCACCCCGGCAACAATGGCCCACCTGTCTTTGTGTTCTTCCATTAAGCTGTTGGCTTGGTTGAAAGGAGTTCCACCCCAAAGATCAACTAAGAATAACACTTCATCTTGGTTGTCGAAAGAGGCGATTGCTTTTTGCATTTTTGCCTTTATATCATCAGGTCCTTCACTAGGCATCAATGTAACAGCTTTTACATTTTCTTGTTCTCCGAAGATCATCGCTCCAGATTGCAAGATACCATCAGCAAATTCACCATGACTGGCAATTACAATTCCTACCATCTTTTTACCTCCTCTTATTTATTGTTCAAACTTATAACTAGTAAACTCCTAAAGTAGTAATTTTTAGAATGTTGCAATCGATTACATTTCCGACACAACTAAAAAGAAATAAAAAAAAGTAAAAAGTATATTAAATGAAGGCATAGGTATACAAATTCCCTAAATTCTTCGCTTTAATCAATACTTTTTACTCATGCCTGATCGAATCAGTAACACGCAAAAAATAATTGCGATAACTATATAATTTTATCTAGCTACTATTTTGTAGTACAAATAAATAGCATATGAGTTACTTTAAGAGTTTACAAGATGATTATAACACACCACTTTTTGCCTATCAAGAGAAAGTTTTTTATTTTTTTAACAAGTGAACACTCTTTTGAAAGAAATAGATAGTATACTGTAAATTTTTGTGTAAAAAAGAATATATATTAACTGTGTAACAGTTTGTCCAAACAATAAAGACAAATTTGTTTCTATCTTACTTTTTAGATTTTCTCTTAAAAGTTCGTTTAATTACACCAAAGAAACCTAATGATTGGACCATACGATTCGGATCAACATATTCACGAATTGCTCGGAAAACTTTTTTTGGATCTTTAGAAGAAAATGTATACGTTCCACTGCTCTTCGTTTTGATAGCGTAACGTGGAATCCATTTTCCTTTGAACATGACGGAAGCCACTACATAATCAACTTCTTCCCAAGGAATTTGAATAAACTTACGCGCATCTCGCTTATTGAAAAATTCAAACCCTTTATCTCCAATCATGATTTCACCATAATCGGAAACTCTTATATGTGAGGTTGCTTTAATAACTAAATCAACTTTTGTATTAATTGATTGGACCACATTGATTACCCCTTTTCTTTCTTTTACTATTCATTATTATACACGTTTTATCACGACCAGCAAAAAAAATTAGATACATTTCTGCATTTATTTAAACAGAATACCGTTAAAATTGCACGTGTTGTATATAAAATGTCCAATTCCGGTTCATTTATAAGTATTCAAGATCTACCAAAGGCAACAGTTGAGATGAAGGATTGATAGAATCAACCGGAACGATTACACTTATACTAACATTTAATGCTTAGGTAGTAATTATGCTTTACTTAACGTTGATTATTAAGGTGAAATTAACCTTTTATAATGATTAAAAAGGGAGTGATTATATGTCACGTTTAAACAACCAGGTCATTCTTGTCACTGGCGCTAATCGAGGACAGGGAAGAGCTATTGCTCAGCATCTTGCCACATTGGGGGCTATAGTAGCGATTGGGGCTCGTAACTATAATGAGGCTAAAGAAGTAGCCGAGATGATTGGTGAGAATCATGCTATTCCAATTCAATTAGATGTAACAAAAGAATTAGAATGGAAATCAGCGGTAGATGAGGTCATAAATAAATATGGCAAGCTTGACGCATTAGTGAATAATGCTGGAGTAATAAAACGCAAACCATTTACAGAAACAACCCTAGATGATTATCAACAGCTAATTAATACTAATCAACTTGGTGTTTTTATGGGGATGCAAGCAGTTATTCCACAAATGGAAAAGCAGCAAAAAGGATCCATTGTAAATAATGTATCGATTTCTGCTTTTGCTCCAATTAGCCAATCCTCTGTTTACGCTGCGACAAAAGCATCTGTTGTTGCAATGTCTAAAGCTGCAGCTATTGAATTAGGACCAAAAGGAATTAGAGTAAATATGGTTCATCCAGGTGGCATCGAAACAACAATGGCTACACAAGGAGAAGGTGTTCCAGCTTATTACGATTCCGTACCTTTAGGGCGTATTGGACAACCAATTGAAATTGCTCGAGCTGTAGCCTTCCTTGCATCTGATGAAAGCTCGTATTGTACGGGTACAGAAATTGTAGTAGACGGTGGAATGACCCTGGGTACTTCAGATGAGTAAGTGAAATTCTCAGTAAATAGTATATACTCAAAAAGAGCACTTTCTTTCTAAGAAATGTGCTTTTTTATTTTATATTGCTACCTAATTGATTATAATAACCCCAAACTTTCTATTAGTAAGTAAATCCCTGTAAATAATAAGATTATATATGTAAATATACGGAAAACACTTTGGTTAATCCTTTTAAATAATAGTTGTCCCAAATACAATCCTACAAAAACTAAAGGTAAGGCCCATAAACTTGATACCCAGATTATCTTATTTGTTCCAGCAAAAATCACTTGAATGACTAAACTAATAAAATATACAAATAAATAAAAGGCTAGTGTAGTTCCTCTTAATTTCTCCTTTTTAGTATCTGTACCTGAAAAATATAATAATAATGGTGGTCCTGGCATACCGATACTTGTTGTGAATAAACCTGATAGTCCACCAACAATTAAATCTCTCTTCTTATTTTGGTTAATTCGAAACGTAAGAATGAGCATTATTGTTAACACTAAGATAATAAGGCTCACGCCCAACTTTAATCTATCTATATCAACTAACAAGAAGATCATAATTCCAACAGGCAGACCCATAACACTTCCTACCACAAATCTTCGAAGGATGCCAAAATCAATATCTTTTCTAATTTTTATTATTAATGCACTAGAAATAACTAAAGACAATATTAAGTTAATTTGAATTGCCTCAATTGGTTCAAATAATAAAAAAAGAAATGGAGTAGCCAAAATTGAGAATCCGAATCCTGTACTCGTTTGAAGTACGGAAGCGATTAAAATAATTATTATAAATGCTAGTATCTCCATAAAACACCCTCTTTTCTATCAAAAAGCTACCGTTAGCTACAGCTATCTTAACATTTCATTAATTGTTCGACTATCCTAAACCAATTTCATTCTTTCTTTTTTGTATTATTCAAAAGTTTCATTCTACACCTCAAATTCACTGCTATAATAGAAAATAGTAGCAAATATAGGAAATGAATTGTTATTTGACAATGATATCGCTTTTTCAAGGAAAGGATGAAGCAAATTGAACGAATTGATTTTAGTAGTAGAAGATGATCAACAGATTCATGAAATGGTTGCTAATCATCTTAAGAAAGAGGGATACAGGGTTGTCTCTGCATTTGATGGAGATGAAGCAATAACACTTTTTTCTCAGGAAAAAATTGATTTAATACTGATTGATTTAATGCTCCCATCTAAGAATGGGATCGATATTGTAAAAGAAATCCGTGAAGAAAGTTTACTACCAATTTTAATCATGTCCGCAAAAGATAGTGATGTTGACAAGGCACTAGGACTTGGTTTTGGAGCAGATGACTATATTGGGAAACCATTTTCCTTAATTGAAATGACCGCAAGAATAAATGCCGCATTACGACGATCAAACCAGTATACACATAGCCCCTCCGCTAATCAGGGAACCAAAGTAGAGATAATGAATCTTATCATTGATTTGGATAATTTTACAGTCTTAAAAAACGGAAAAGAAATCAACTTAACAGCAAAAGAATTTCAAATATTACGTTTACTTGCAACACATCCCAACCAGGTATTTACCAAAGGTCAACTTTTTGAAAGCGTTTGGAAAGATGTCTATTATGGGGACGAAAACGTCATAAATGTTCATATTAGAAGACTGAGGAGTAAAATTGAAGATGACCCTTCCAAACCAACGTATATAAAAACCATTTGGGGGATTGGCTATAAAATGGAGCTAAGCAAATGATCATTATCTTATCAATTATTATACTTATTCTGCTTCTATTACTCTTTCAAAACTATCTTTCCAAGAGAAGGTTAGACAGCAATCTGCGCTACATATCCAAAAAGGTCAATCATCTCATCTCCAACGATTCATCAGACCGTATTTTATTAATGACTGAGCACAAAGCGTTACGCAAACTGTTAGTTGAAGTCAATCAATTACTTGATTATCATCAAGAATACATAGCTGATAATACTCGTATGCGCATGTCTATGAACCGTATGCTAACCAATGTTTCACATGACCTAAAAACACCTTTAACAGTGGTTTTAGGCTATTTAGAAAACCTGCAATACGACAAGGATTATACATCCGAAGAGCGTAATGCTTTGTTAGCCAAGGTATCTGTAAAAGTCATCGATGTAGCAAGTCTTATTAATAAATTCTTTGATTTGGCAAAGCTTGAGTCCGGTGACTGGCAACTAGACTCCAAACGCATCCATATCAATGAAGTGTGTCGAAAAGTTATAGTTGGATATCATGATACGTTAATCCACAAAGGTTTTGACGTGGAAATAGATATTCCCAAAGAACCCCTCTATCTTTATGGTGATGAAGATGCCTTGATTCGTATCTTAAATAACTTATTGTCAAATGCGATTCGTTACGGACAAGACGGCAATTTCGTCAGTTTAAAGTTATATGATGATAACGAACTTGTAACGATTGAAGTGACAGATAAAGGAAAGGGCATCTTACATTCTGATCAGGACCGCATTTTTGAGCGCCTCTATACAGTTAAAGATTCGAAGAGTGAATTTACACAAGGAAGTGGCTTAGGCTTAACGATTAGCAAACGACTTACAGAACAGATGCAAGGAAAGCTTGCATTTTCTAGTAGTCCTACTACTCGAACAACTTTTGTCCTGTCATTCAAAAAAGCTTAATTATTGAAAACGTAAGATTTACTTAAGGAATTGGTAAGAAAAAAGACATTTTCCTTTGCTATAGTTAAGTTAGATCGAAAGGGAGGCAAGAAAATGACCTATATTATTCGGACACACAACTTAACAAAAGCTTACAAAGGAAAAGAGGTAGTATCAGAAGTAAATATGCAGGTGAAAAAAGGGGAGATTTATGGATTTCTGGGTCCTAACGGTTCAGGGAAAACGACTCTCATGAAGATGATAACGAACCTTGTAACACCAACTGGTGGAGACATTGAAGTCTTAGATGAAAAGTTAACTCCATCTTCCTTTGAGGTGTTAAAAAGAATCGGTAGTATCATTGAATATCCTGTTTTTTATGAAAAGCTATCCGCCAGAAAGAACCTTGAGCTCCATTGCGAATACATGGGCTATTACAATAAAGGCGCTATTTCTGAAGCACTAAAGCTAGTTAATTTAGTTAACATTGAAAATAAAACCGTCAAGGAATTCTCGCTTGGAATGAAGCAAAGGTTAGCCATTGCAAGAGCGGTTATCACGAAACCAGATCTACTAATACTAGATGAGCCTTTAAACGGACTAGATCCCTTAGGAATTCGCGAATTACGTGACTTGTTTTTAAACCTTAGCAGACAATACGGCATGACTTTATTGATATCCAGCCACATTCTCGGTGAGATCGAGCAGATTGCAGATACGATTGGTGTAATACGAGAAGGGAAATTGCTAGAAGAGTCCTCAATGGATCTGATACGAAGTAAACATGTAGAGCATGTCGAGTTAATTGTGAAAGAGCAAGCAAAAGCTGCATTTGTTCTAGAAAGTGAGTTAAATATCGCTAATTTTAGAATAAAAGAACACGATGGTTTGATTCATATCTATGATAGTAACATTTCGCAAAATGACATTATTCATGCGATGGTTATAAACCAGATTGAAGTTGGATCGATTACTAAAAAAAGTAAATCGCTAGAGGATTATTTTTTACAGTTAATTGAAGGAGGCAATAAAAATGCGTAGCCTGATAAAGTTAGAAATGCGTAAGATGAATAGTGGAAGTATGATACTAACATTCCTGTATATTAATGCTGGAATTATCGGTTTGTTTTTATTGTTCGGATTAGATGAAGAGGCTACTGCAGAATTTTTAACGAGCTATGAAAGTGTATTTATGTTAATAGAAATATTTATCGTGGCTGCTTTTGTTATTTATGCCTCCGTCCTTCTCTCTCATATGATTATAGAAGAATTTAGGGACAAAACAATCTCTGTCTTGTTTATGTATCCGATTGATCGCAAAAAACTATTAATAGCAAAAGTTCTTATCATAAGTATGGTAACCTTCGTCTTTGTCATTCTCTCGAACATTATTGTATTTGGTAGTTTTACCTTATTAAATTCAACTTTTCACTACATCAGTGGACCCATCACACAAGATATGTTGACTGAAAAAGCTTTACGCACGATTTTGATTGCAATCAGTTCTGCTGGAATGTCTTTAATACCGTTATTTTTCGGAATGAGAAAATACTCTGTTCCAGCAACGATTACATCCTCAATTCTGATTATTGCGGTCATCTTTTCCTCGACAAACAATAGTAACCTTTTTTCGTTTATTGCTATCCCGATTTCATTAGGCATCGTTGGATTTTTGATTGCCTATCTCGTTATTAATAAAGCAGTAAAAGCTGATTTTTGATGATCAAGGGGAGATGCTGTATCTCCCTTTGTTTGTTTTTATTGATTTGAAGACATGGTTAGCTATAAATAGATTCACAAACAACAATCTGGCCCGATTGCGAAACAAGACCCCATCTAATCCAATTAGAATGACATGGGGCTTTCCACCAACTACAACCCTTATTCTAATGGTAGTATCAAAGCTAAAAATTAATACTTGAAAAGTTAGGTGATACCTAGTAAACTATTCAAAGTACTCGTTTATAAGTTAATCTACCTGTATAACCTCAGAATATGGATGAGGGTCTCTACCAGGAACCTTAAAATCCTGATTACAGAAAATGAATTATTCATTTTTTGTAATCAGGATTTTTTTGTTTTCTAAAAATATCTTTATTATTTTTTCATTTGAAAGGACGTAAAACAGAATATGAATTTAAAAGTCTTTATCCTAGCATTATCAACTATAGCAGTTGGAATGGTTGAATTAGTCATTGGCGGCATCCTTCCAACTATCGCAAACGATTTAAACATCTCACTAAGTTCTGCTGGACAACTAATAACAATTTTCGCACTTATTTATGCTATTTTCGGTCCAGTGTTACTAGTCATCACTAGCAAAATGGAGCGGAAAAAGTTATATCTGATATTCTTATCTATTTTCTTTATTGGTAATATCATGACATATTTCAGTCCGAATTTTACCTTTATGATGATTGCAAGGGTCTTAACCGCAATGAGTACAGCACTTATCGTTGTACTATCCTTAACCATAGCATCAAAAGTTGTTGCACCAGCACATCGTGCAAAGGCTCTGGGTCTGATTTATATGGGCATTAGTTCGTCACTTGTCATGGGAGTGCCACTGGGAATTCTGATTTCTGACAGATTTGGCTGGCGCATTATTTTTCTAGGGATTGCTATTTTATCTATCGGTTCTTTTGTGCTTATTTCTATCTTTTTGGAGAGGATTCCTGGGGAAATTTCAATTCCACTTTCAAAACAATTAAAGGCAGTGAGTAGTATAAAAATTGGTAGTGCACACCTTGCAACCATGTTTATGCTAGCAGGGCATTATACGCTTTATGCGTACTTCACTCCATTTTTAGAAACGGAACTTCATCTGAACTCCAGTTGGATAAGCATATGTTATCTATTATTTGGAATTGCAGCGGTGAGTGGCGGCGCATTCGGAGGAATTCTTTCAGATTTGATTGGAGCCGGGAAAAGCATCATTGTAGTAATTATTTCATTTGCCGTTGTACTATTTATATTACCATTTACAACTTTTTCACTTATTGTATTCCTACCGATTATGATGGTCTGGGCTGCATTAAGCTGGAGTCTTGCTCCACCACAACAAAGCTATTTGATTCAAACAGATCCTGTCACATCTGATATTCAGCAAAGCTTTAATAACTCAGCATTGCAAATAGGGATTTCTCTTGGATCAGCATTCGGTGGTATCGTGTTAAATCAAACCGGAACTGTCACGCACACAGCTTGGTTCGGTGGCATCCTTGTCATCATATCCTTGGCATGCGCCGTCTTATCTTTAACAAGAAATACCAGCGCAAGAGAAAATAAAAAAATGACCTTGGCTGCACAATCAGATACTTGAGTAGTTTTTATTACAAAACTAAAACACCAAAAAAATATGATAACAGGCTCCACCTTAAGAAAAGGACTGTTAGGTTCACAAGTTTGACTCTCTAATCAAAAATAGCACCATTCTAGAATGGTGCTATTTCAACTTAAAAAAATTTATTAACTTATTGCTCCGTTTCTTTTAGTGAAAAGCGTGTATATTTCAAATAACAAATCCTCCATAATTTCTACTACTAATCAAATAATGTTTGAATTTTAAAGTATTCCATTAGTGACTATTTTCTGCCTTCATTATGCCAATTGTGATATTCTTTAAAAACTTGTTGAATGTCATTATTAGACCTTTCTTCTACTAAGAATTTCACAGCAAGAAAACTACGCCAATAGTCAAACATGATACTAGTTAAACTACCCTGATAACTGGCAATACCGAATGCATCCAAAGAATGATTTCCATACTTCTCCTTAAACATTCTTACCAACTCTAATTCTACATTGGTAATTTCGTTAAATTCAACTTGATCTAGAATAACCTTCCTAGGTAAATATTCACACATTCCTTCTTCAAACCAAATACCATCTTCTCTTTCTTCATCAAAATCATCTACAAATAAATCTGAATGATGGGTTAGCTCGTGTCCCAATATTGTAAATAAATGATTCTCAGATAGACTTTCATAATACTTTTTAATTCTAGGTTTTTTACGATCCTCTAATTGTTGAACGAATAAATCCCTCCAGGCCGAAATATCAGGAGAAATATATATAATATCTTTGTTCGTAAATGCAGGGATTGGTATATCAGAGAAAACATTTGTCGCCAATTCCTCTGTGGTCCATACAATTCCCTTTGGTAAATCTTTTAAAGCAAATTTTTCTTCTAATTCAAGTTGGTATTCTGCTAATCTTTCTAAAAACCTATCAATTACACCTTTATATTTATCGAAATCCTCCTTGCTTTCAAAGGCATATATTTGTTTCATTAAATGTTTATTCCCCTTTCAATTTATTCATATTCGCGTTTCGTCACTAACTAAGCAAATTTCCCGGATAACATGTGGTGTAGAACTGAGGATTTATTTCTTTAAGTTCTTGTTCTCGATAAACTGCTCAAAATCATCATGAGTATCTTGATTTAAACGATGTTGGTTAAATTTTTTATACGCTTGAATGGCTAACTTATCGGCTACAGACTTCGAAATTTTCCCTGTATTTTCAAGAATTTCACGATCATTAAACTGAAGAAAGGCATTAAGTTTATCAATCCAATCGTTCATATGCATTGGCTGTTGTCTTTCCGCTTGATCTTAAAGCATAATCTAAGTACATTGTTACAATACGATTGAGTGATTTAAGTTCCTTTTCAATTAAGTAATTTTTAGTAACTGTTACATCCCTCTTCCGAACATCATCGCCTTTCAATAAGGTAAGGCCCATATTTTCCTTCTCTACCTTTACTCTGTCTACTATAAGTTCAGCCGCTGTTTGACCATGAATTGCAAAGTGTAGTTTATTTTGAACAGTTGCGAAGAATTCTTGTGTGATTTATGCTTTGGGATGGTAGTCAACTGATGTTGCATAAATGTCTGTAATCTTTTGATAGAATCTTTTCTCTGAAGCGCGAATATCACGAATTCGTTCAAGTAGTTCATCAAGATAATCTTGCCCAAAATTACGCATATCTTTCAGACGATCATCATCCATTGCAAAACCTTTAACCAGATATTCATTTAAACGTTTAGTAGCCCATTGACGGAATTGTGTACCTCGGTGAGAACGAACCCTGTAACCGATAGCGATAATTATTTCGAGCTTGTAATGTTTCATACCAAGGATAAGATGGAAATATTAACTTATTTCAAACTGATAAGACTAGCTGGATCTTCTGGAATCTCAACCGGTAGCCAACCGCTAGTAATAATCTCTTGTAAAGAGTTAATAGCTATCTCGTAATCAACATTCCTTGATAAAAATTCTCTTGTGTTAGTCTCATAATCTTTTTTGAAAACAGCTTCATTAATTATTTCTTGCATCATATCTAATGGTCTAAAACCCGGTCACACTGGAATATGTTTTCTTGCCCATTCGTCGTGTTTCTATTATTTGGATCATAAGAGAGGTTAAATTCACTGCATCTATTAAACCGCTTTCATAAATCATGTGAATGTCATAAATATGTCTGGATTTCCGCGTATAGTCCCTGTCATGATGATAGTCACATATAGCAAATAACTTGTCCAAAAATGTCCTATTGATTGAATATTCATAGAAAAAGGGGCCATATTATACTCTTCAATCAAATATATTAAATTTTCCGTTTCTAATAATCTGGTTATGTAGTTACTAACGACCCTTATTTCGCATGGAAAAGGTTTAAATCCTAGGCTGGTTTCAATAAGAATATGATCCAGCATTTGAAAGTCGGTTTCATCCTTATACGTTCGATTGTATCCTACTCTATACTTATTAAAGTGTCTTTTTGAACGTATTGGATCCTCCTTCTCGTCATTTAGTAAAGTGAAGTCTAGTTTATCTATTGTTTCTGTGATGGATTGAATCAATGATTTCTGTTGTTTTTTCAACGGACCACTTGTTAACTTACCTCCATCAAAGTTTATCGATAAATCAATATCTTCAGAAAAACGATGGATGACATCATAACACTTAGAAAGAGAAGTCCCCCCTTTAAATACTAGATTGGGCACGACCTCTTGTAGATTTTTCAACAAGAGCGAAACATAATAATCCTTTTCCACTTGAAAAGGTTGTAAGTTAAACTCATCCGATGCAGCTTCAACAACTTCTTGAAACACTTCTTTATTTTCGTGCAAATTCATTGTAAAGCTCCATTTCTATTGAATTTTCCAATGCTTTTCTTGGATATTTTTTTATATACTGATTTAGTTCACTTATCGTGACTGTAGATCCTTGGAGGTACTTTTTTATAAAGCCAATTGAATTTTTTAATGGAATTTCACTTACTCGATCGTACTCACTCAATAAATCTAATATTTGTAACAGCTTATAATTCTGATCATTAATTTTTATTCTTGGCTTCTTTAGTTTCACTTCTTTTTTCCCAAATGTTACTTTGTGTTCAGGTCTACCTGTTTCATTCGTTACAATGGTTGTCACGCTAGCTGTTTGCAAGGTTAGACCAAGCTGATTCGCAAAATTAGTGCCACTAATATAACCAATTACATTTTTATTAATTGGTTTAATATATCTTCTTCTTATCACCTTATCTATGTTTACACGTGGGTTTTTAAATACACTACCTGCTCTTGGTACATAGTAAATACCATTTCTAACTTTAATTAAATCACCTTTATCAGAAAGTCTTTTTACGTTTTGACGTAAGGCTTCGTCTGAGATATTTAAATGATTTTTTAAATCTTTCGTAAATACAGGCTCATCAAATCCATATTCTTTTAAAATGACTTCATATATCTTATTCACCTTACATCCCTCCAGATAAATTTATTATAGCATCAAATCAACATAAATGTAACGAATTTATATTATATTATTTCCCGAACGTGACATTTATGAGACATAAATTTGTTGATAGCAGACACCTTCTTTTGTATGGTTTTTATTACAGTCTCTGATTCCTACATATATTTTTTTATATACTCATTAATTGTATTTACTCCTCTTTGGTACAACAATTCCGCTATTGTTTTTTGAGATATCCAAATTGTCTCATTTTCCAATCTACATTCCTATTATTGTGATTTTATATTTCTGAATAAAACAAACCCCTTCAAACTTGTTTAAGAGTACTAAGGGGCTCGATTTTATTATTTAATTAGCTCTAATACAGCATTACTTCATTATAATTTTCTATTTAATTTGGAAACAAACTACCTTAGCTAACTCGATATGTTTAATATAAAATCTAATTCTATTCCATAGTTGATTTGCAAAATCAATACATTATCTATTCATTTGATTACCCATTGTAGTCATCAATAATAGAAATCGTTTTATTCGCCACTTCACTGCCAAGTGATGCATATAATTTCTTATCGCCAATAACATAAAACTCCTCTTTAGCTCGTGTAACTGCAACATTCATCATATTTGGATCAGAAACAGCCCACCTTGCTGCCCCACTGCTATTAGAGTCCGCTCCAAGAACAAAATAGACAATTTTCGCTTCTTTTCCTTGAAAAGTATGGACGGTTCCTATATTTGTTGGTTTCCCATTTTCTCGTTTTGTGAAGTCAATTCCGTCCAAAACTTTTGCAAGTTTATAAGCCACATTTCTAAATGGAGATATAACATAGATTTCGTCCTTTAAAACTGGCTCTTCCTGCAAACGTTTATCAATCAGACTTTTTAATAACTCAGCTTGTTCCTTAACAAATTTGTCATTTGCTTTTCCAATTATATCGTGCCATAATGATTTTCCTTGTGACTCATCTTCTGATTTACCTTGTACCATCAATCCATCATACGATATTTCATTTGAAATTGTAAACATCGGATAGTCCGAACGTCTGTGTACCCAAAGTGGTATGCCAATCCATTCATCATCATTTTTTTGAAAACCATACTGACTTGTTGCATCCACAACTGTTTGAGTAGAAGCATCAGCAGAGACAAATTTTTCGTCAACTTCGTAATATCTTCCAATCAAGGTCAGAACATTCGAATCTAACGTCACTACTGGTTTTATTTGTGATGGATCCCCAACAACCATAACTTTTTTACTTCTTAAAATTGCACCAACACTAGCTTGTGGTAGTGCTTGACCAGCCTCATCTATGAATAGATTACCTATTGAATTCTCATTAAGATTCTTAAACATTCTACCAAAACTAGCAAAAGTAGTGCTGACAACAGGGATAGTAAAATTCAACCATTGCCATGCTTCCGCAATTAACTGATATCCATTCTCTTTCCCAATGTATTCAGACTGTTTATCCCAAATATTCCATGCCGCCTTCAGACTCTTTTTATTTTCATACAGGAATTGCTTTCTAACCTTTAAGGCTGAAATAAATAACTCTGATTGTAAAATATGGAACTGCTTTGTAAACCACGGACTAGACTTTTGAAGTTCCTCATACGATAGTGAAAAATCCAGTTCCTTTATGCCACTTTCAGATTTGAGTTTTTCAAATAACGCAATTTCTTGCTCCATTTTTTTAAAATCATCTTGTTGAGCAGTCATCCAACGATTGAAGTCAGTTTTTATGTCTTGAATTTGTTTTTGGGTATACTCAATTTTTGTAGCATTTTCCTTTAACCCATTTTCGAATTGTATGCGATCATTCAACAATTTTGTTTTTTGTTGAGAAAGATTATTTAAATCCGCATTCGTATTATTGAGATTTTTAAAATACTGCTCAACTTTTGATTTATTAAATATTTTATGAAACCATAAGAAACTTGGCTTTTGTGAAGTAACTACATCATAATTCCTTTCAGCTTGAGCTTGTACATTAGTTAAGTTTTCCATTTCAATAAAAGCATTTGATAAACATTTTTGTAGATCTATACTTTCATGCCTCAGCCTTTCTAGTTCACGCTTCGCTTCTTTTTCCTGTGAAATCATATTTGTTTGTTTCTTCTTTTCGTTTTGTTCAAAAGTAATGGACTGCTCTTTATGCTTGGTTTTTAATTTTTGAAGAGCATACAGTTTCTCGCTGTACTCTTGCATTTTTTCTCTTTCAATTTTTAATTCATCATAGAGACGTGAGAATTCTCGATATACACTTACACCAGTATTCGCTTGATAATTTTCTTCTAAATCTTTTTCAATTACTTTAATGTTTAAAAGTAGCTTGTTAATGTTTGTTGATGCTCCGCCTTCTAACGAGAATGTGCCCCAATTTTCCTCATTTAAAAGCTCACTTTTTATCTCGCGATTCTTTCCAGAACCTTCACTGGTTAATTTAGAATTAGAAACATCTTTAAAATAATTCGCTTCCGCTAGCTGCTTTTTAAAATCGTCCGCAATCTCTTCATTTTTTGGTAATTCCTTAACAATGTTTTGGACTGCGCCATTGTTTGAACTAGCAACAATAATGTTCTTATCTGAAATGGAATGCGGTAAAACACCAAGTTTAGCATTTCGCCAATAAACCAGACTACCTTGAATACTTTTATTAGAGAGCTGTGAAATTTCCACTGCCTGTTGTACGACTAAATCAGCAAAAATATCTTTTAACAGTGTTGTTTTCCCTGTTCCTGGAGGCCCGTTGATACTACGAATATCATTTTCATCATTTAGAGCTAGATTTACCGCAACCTGTTGCATGAATGAAAGCGCAAAATCAGGATTACTTGGGAAGCGCCCCAATGGATAATATTTCGGTTGTAAAATATGTGACTCGAAAATATCTGAGTTAAAATGAATGGACTCTTTTTTGCTATCTAGATTTGCCCTGTCACCAGCAAAACCATTAAAATATCGATTTAAATTTTTATTTGTGATTTTCTTTGCTTTATTCAAATCTTCAATAAAGAATGAATGTAGATTAATATCTCCATTATCCAAATTTTTTAAAAATTTATAACGAAAGTATTCTTCCGAAAAATTATACTTTTGTAAAAGTTCAGAAATTGTAGTATTGAAATCCTCATCAAATTTCCTGTTCAAATCTTCTCTAAATGAGTTTTCAACTTTTAAAAAATCTTTTGGTAATTCACCATGTTGATGGATATAACCACTCATCGTAAAGAAAAATTTGTCTGCTATAAAATTTAATTGGTTATCCAAATATAGAGAGAAGGTGAATTTGTTAGAGTTACTAACTTCTTCGTAAGTTTTATCAATCTTGTATTTCTTCCTCAATATATCAACAACTTCTTCAAAATTGAAAATATCAAAATATAATACCAAGCCCGACTTCTTAAAGAACTTATCTGATACATTTTGTTTTTCTTTTTGTTCTGTTAAAAATTCTGAAAAAAACTTATTCCAGTCCTCTTCATTTGTATGTAAAGGCTTCAGCTGTATATCTTTTTTATTAATAGAACCTTCGGATAGTTGCTCTATCGTAATCCAAGCACTTAAAATATCTTCCCTGCTATTCATATTATTCCTCCCACTGTCATCTATATATAGAAAAATTGAGTTATAAGCTACATTGTCTATTGCAAAATAAAGAATCTGGAAGTTTTCATAGACAAAATTAAGTGTTAAATAAAAGTGTTTCAAACAAAAGATAACATTTAGATGTAATGAGACTGATCTATTGTGACTGCTAAACTAGAGTAGACAGTTATTGCTGAATAAGAAGAAACACTTATTACCCAAATATACCAGTAAAATAAAATACTCTGCCATTGTATGATGTTTAATATCTATCAATAACACATCAA
>NZ_QJSK01000029.1:0-29633 GCF_003426095.1 Paraliobacillus sp. X-1268 | reverse complement strand
AATTTTATCAGAAGGTATCCTTTTTTACTTACTAAAATTTTCGATTTTATAAAAAAGTTGCATCTTCCAACTACCGTTGGAAGATGCAACTTTTTATTGTTTATCTGAGTTTTGTCCCAGCCTCTTTGTATAGTAATGGAAGGAGTTTAGTCTTAACCTTTAAACGTATTGCGATATACTTCTGCTAATTCAGTTACAAGCGGTAATTTTGGATTAGCTGTAGTACATTGATCTTCAAATGCACGGTCAGCTAAATAATCTACTTTGGCTTCGAATGCTTTTTTGTCGACACCATTTTCCGCAATACTCATTGGTATATTTAAATCTTTTGCTAATTTATAAATTGCTTGAACTAAGCTTTCAACGCCTTCTTCAGTTGTTGTAGCTGGTAATCCTAACACTCTAGCAATATCGGCATAACGTTGGTCTGCAACAAAGTTTGTATATTTAGGGAATGAAACAAACTTTGTTGGCTTTTTGGCGTTATAACGAATAACATGTGGCATTAAAATTGCATTTGCACGACCGTGAGCAATATGGAATTCTGCTCCTAGTTTATGAGCTAAACTATGGTTAATACCTAAGAAAGCATTAGCAAAAGCCATTCCAGCTATTGTAGATGCATTATGCATTTTCTCGCGTGCTAATTCATTGCTTCCATCTCTATATGCAAGTGGTAAATATTCAAAAACTAATTGTATTGCTTTAATTGCTAGCCCATCAGTATAATCATTTGCCATATTAGAAACATACGCTTCTATAGCATGCGTTAATACATCCATTCCTGTGTCTGCTGTAATAACCTTTGGTACTGTCATAACAAATTGAGAATCAATTATAGCTACGTCGGGTGTAAGCTCATAGTCAGCCAACGGATACTTAATGTTATTCTCTTTATCTGTAATAACAGCGAAAGATGTTACTTCTGATCCTGTACCAGATGTAGTAGGAATCGCTACAAATTGTGCTCGGTTACCCAATTCAGGATATTTGTATACACGTTTGCGAATGTCTAGGAACTTCTGCTTTAAACCGTTAAAATCTGTTTCTGGATGTTCGTGGAATAACCACATGCCTTTAGCGGCATCCATTGCAGATCCTCCACCAAGTGCGATGATACAATCTGGTTGAAAAGTATCCATTGCTGCTGCACCGCGCATAACTGTATCTTTAGATGGATCTGGTTCTACATCAGAAAAAATTTCACAGTGGACATAATCAGAACGTTTTCGTAGGTAATATAGTACTTTATCTACATAACCTAGTTCAACCATCATTGGGTCAGTTACAATAAATGCTTTTGTGATATTAGGCATTTTAGATAGATACTGCACAGAATTTTTCTCGAAATAAATTTTTGGTGGAACTTTAAACCACTGCATATTAACATTCCTTTTTGCCATTTTTTTAACATTGATTAAATGTACTGCACCAACGTTTGAAGATACTGAGTTTCCGCCATAAGATCCACAACCAAGTGTTAATGAAGGCATATATGCGTTGTAGATATCACCAATTGCGCCTTGGGAAGAAGGGGCATTGACAATAATACGACCAGCTTTCATACGTAAACCAAATGCGTCAATTACATCTTGATTATTTGAATGGATAACAGCAGAATGTCCTAATCCACCAAATTCTAACATTTGTTCCGCTCTATCTAAACCTTCTTCACTATTGTTTACTTTATAAGCAGCTAATACTGGGCTTAATTTTTCACGAGATAATGGGTGGTCCGGACCAACTCCAGTTAACTCAGCTACTAATATTTTTGTTTCTTCTGGAACTTTAATACCAGCTAATTCAGCAATTCGTGCTGGTTTCATTCCAACAATAGCAGGATTTACTGCACAAGTATCCTCATTTATTACTAATTTTTCAACTTTAGCTTTTTCAGCTGGTGTTAAGAAATGACAGCTATTATAAACCATTTCATTTTTAACTTCTTCATATATCTCTTTATCAATAATAACCGCTTGTTCTGAAGCGCAAATCATGCCATTATCGAAGGTTTTAGATAAAATCAAGTCATTGACAGCACGTTTAACATTTACTGTTTTTTCAAAGTAACATGGTACGTTACCAGCTCCAACTCCTAATGCTGGTTTTCCAGAACTATAAGCGGATTTCACCATTCCAGGCCCACCAGTAGCCAATATTGTTGCTACACCGTCATGTTTCATTAAAGTTTGTGTTGCTTCGATTGATGGTTTCTCAACCCATTGGATACAATCTTTTGGTGCTCCTGCTTTCACAGCAGCTTCGTAAACGACTCTTGCAGCAGCTGAACTAGATCTCTGTGCAGAAGGGTGAAAAGCAAAAATGATAGGATTACCAGTTTTAATAGATATAAGTGATTTAAATAAAGTAGTAGAAGTAGGGTTTGTTACAGGTGTAACCCCAGCAACTACACCGATTGGTTCAGCGATTTCTACTACACCATCTTGTTCATTTTCGCTAATTACGCCAATTGTTTTGTCGTTTTTGATATTGTGATAGACATATTCAGTAGCGAATAAATTCTTGATGATCTTATCTTCATAAACACCACGTTTTGTTTCTTCTACAGCAAGCTTTGCTAATTGCATGTGTTGATCTAAACCAGCAAGTGCCATTTCCTTTACTATATTATCAACTTGTTCTTGATTTAATGTTCTCATTTCAGTTAAAGCTTGTTGTGCATTCCTAACTAATAAGTCAATACTTTCCGTAACGGTAACTTCTGATTTCTGTTCTGTTTTGGCAACCATGTGAATCCCTCCTAATATTTATGTGAAACAATGAGCAAGTAAGGTCAAAAAATAATTCGTTTATTAAGCAATTACTGATGGATGACGGGGAATCTTAACAAAAGATACATCATTAATCATTCGTGTGTTTGCTTTAATGATCACCACATTGTTTTTTGTCCAAATATAGTGTGGAATATCTTTTCCGTCTTCTAAACACAATGCTTCAAAGACATCACCAATTTGTTCTTCAAAACTTTCTTGTGTGTAAAAATCAGCATCTGTTCCAAAGTCTTTCCATTCATTTAATATCACTTTTATCACTCCTTTGCTCTTTCTGATATCATCATAACACCTGTTAGCGTTTACAAAACATTAGGTTTGTGACAAGTTTGTGAATTAATTCACAAATATAGATGGCATTGATATTTTCTCGTCCAATTATTTGTAGTAAGATAAGATAAGCGACAAGTAGAGGGGGCAAAAAGATATGATTGATTTGCGTAGTGATACAGTTACAAAGCCATCAACTGAAATGAGGAAGGCTGCGTATGAGGCAGAAGTAGGGGATGATGTGTATGGAGAAGATGTAACTGTTAAAAAACTTGAGGAAATGGCAGCTGAACATTTAGGTAAAGAAGCTGCACTGTTTGTTACTAGTGGTACACAAGGAAATCAGATTGCTGTTTTAAAGCATTGCAAACCGGGAGATGAGTTAATCTTAGAAGCGAATGCACATACTTATCTTTATGAAGGTGCAGCAGTTTCAGCATTAGCTGGAGTGCAGTCACGACCTATTCAAGGAATAAGAGGGGCTATGGATCCACACGAGGTAAAACAAGCAATTCGTGCAGATGACATACATTTTCCAGAGACATCGCTGATCTGTTTAGAGAATACACATAATAAAGCAGGCGGAGCGGTTTTACCACTAGAAAATATGAAGGAAATCTATCATATTGCACAAGAATCTAATGTAGCTGTTCATTTAGATGGGGCTCGTTTATTTAACGCTGCAGTAGCTTCAGGGATTTCTGTGAAAGCGTACGCTGAATTCACTGATACCGTTCAATTCTGCTTATCTAAAGGTTTAGGGGCGCCTGTGGGTTCTATCATCGCAGGAGATCATACCTTTATTAAGCATGCAAAGAAATGGAGAAAGCGACTAGGTGGGGGATTAAGGCAAGCGGGTATTATAGCTGCACCTGGTATTATAGCATTAGAGCATAATATTGAAAGACTAGCAGAGGACCATGCTAATGCTAAAATACTTGCAGAAGGTTTAGCTAACATAAAAGGACTAAAGGTAATCAATGAAATAGAAACAAATATCATTCTAGTAGATGTTACGGAAACTGGCCTATCTGAAGCTGTTTTTTTAGAAGCAATCAAAGAAAAAGGTGTATTAGCAGGATCGTACGGAACTAATTTTGTCAGATTTGTAACGCATTTGAACGTTTCAAAAGAGGATATCCAAACTACATTACAAAAAATAACACAAACATTAGTTTGAAATTAAAAACACAGATCAACATGATCTGTGTTTTTAGGATTTAACGTCTTTAAAAAGAAGCAATATCTTCAAGTTTATGCGTTTTTGCATCACCTGTGTTTTTTAAACGAATTTCAGTAGGTGATATTTTTAGAACAATATAGTTTGGATCATCAGGTCCTGAAAACCAAGGTTCTAATTTCTCATTCCATAGATGTTGCTTCATTTTTTCATCATCATGGATTGATGCTTCGCCTTCTACCTCAATATACTCATCTGTTGTTCCGTCAAATGTGTAACCAATTAAGATGTGAACATTAGCATTCTGTTTGATATCTTCTACTTTATGTGTTTCCTTATTTGTTGCAGTGTAGAAAGTTATTCCTTCATTAAAAAAAGTCATGTAACGTGAATAGGGTTTATTATTTTCAATTGTAGCTAATGTACCTATTTGATGATCATCAATGATTTTAATAATTGTTTGTTTAAGTTTTTGCTGATCCATTTCTTAAAACCTCCTAGTTACTATCTAATTGCTATTATTAGAATGTTTATTTGGAATTATGCATCGGCACATAGCAAAATAAGTACCATAATAATTTCAGATACTTATTTCGCATATTTTTATAAGCTAGCTTGATAAATCGTTACAGCATCGTCTCTTGTTAACTTTTTAAAATTACCAAACTCAGGACGAGCAAGAACTGTTTTATCAGCCATTTGTTCAATTGAGTCCTCCGTAATATCATAATCAGCTAATCGTGAAGGAGCACCAATTTTATTCCAGAATTCACGTAAAGCTTTAATCCCTTCTAATGCTATATCGTGGTCAGTTTTTCCTTTAGGATCCACATCAAATACTCGAGTTGCAAGTTGTGTAAATCTAGCTGTGTTGGCTTCTAATGTATGTTCCATCCAATGTGGGAATAGTATTGCTAATCCGCCACCATGTGGAATATCATGCACTGCTGAAACAGCGTGTTCTAAATTATGCGATGCCCAATCACCTTGATACCCCATACTAACCATACCATTTAACGCCATCGTGCCGTTATAAAGAATGGTCGCACGATGTTCGTAATTTTCTAGGTCATCTAATAATTTTGGTCCGGTTTCAATTACTGTGCGTAGAATACCCTCAACCATATAATCTTGAAGTAATGTATTTTCTTCATGATGGAAATAATGCTCTAGTGCATGTGACATCATATCCACAATTCCATAAATTGTTTGATTTTTTGGTACCGAAAATGTGTTAACAGGGTCAAGAATTGAAAATTGTGGATAGGTGGCAGGGCTACCCCAACCATGCTTTTCATTTGTTTCCCAATTAGTTATAACAGATCCAGCATTCATCTCAGAGCCAGTTGCGGCAAGTGTAAGAACTGTGCCAAAAGGAAGTGCTTCTTTTGCAAATGCTTTTTTAGTAACGATATCCCAAATATCATCGTCTGATTTTGCTCCTGCTGCAATAGCTTTAGTACAGTCAATTGTACTACCACCACCAACAGCTAGTATAAATTCAATACCCTCTTCTTTACAGATATTTACACCTTTTCTTGCAGTCGTAACACGTGGATTTGGTTCTACCCCAGATAATTCAAATACATCCGCATTAATATCCTTTAATATTTGAATAACTTCATCATATAGACCGTTACGCTTAATGCTACCACCGCCATAGACGAGCAGTACCTTTTTGCCGTAATTTGGTACCTCTTCTTTTAATTGAGCTACCGTATCTTTTCCGAAAATAAGTTTTGTTGGATTGTAATATGTGAAATTTTGCATGTTTGATCGACCTCCTATATCTATAATGGCAAGAACAGAAAAAGAAGTAAAGTAATAAGCGCTCCACCCCTTAGCTATTATGAACTAACCATGGTGCCGCCATTCACATGAATCACTTGACCAGAGACATAGGAAGAGTCTGAAGAAGCAAGGTATACATAAGCCGGAGCGAGTTCGTAAGGTTGGCCTGGACGTTTAAAAGGTGGGTTCTTACCGAATTCAGTAGCAATAAACGTAGCTGAGAAACTAGCTGGAATAAGTGGTGTCCAAATTGGCCCTGGGGCTACCGCATTTACACGAATTGCGCTTTTGGCTAAATTTTGTGAAAGGGAGCGGGTAAAACCAACAATTGCCCCCTTAGTAGCAGAATAATCAATTAGCTGTTCATTCCCTTCATAAGCTACTATCGATGCGGTATTAATAATGGCGCTTCCTTTATTTAAATGAGGTAAAGCAGCTTTTGCTAAATAAAAGAAAGAAAATATATTCGTTTCAAAAGTAGCACGTAATTGTTCGGAACTAATATCTAACAAATTATCTTGAGCGAATTGAACACCGTGATTATTTACTAAAATATCTAGTTTTCCAAAATGCTTGATTGTTTGTTCGACTAAATAGGAACAGTTATGTTCAGAGCGTAAATCACCGACTAATAGCAAACACTGTCTTCCAAGTGCTTCAATTCGATCTCTTGTACGAAACGCATCTTCATTTTCGTACTCATAATAATAGGCTATAACGACATTGGCGCCTTCCTTAGCAAAGGCTATTGCTGTTGCTGCACCAATTCCACTATCTCCGCCCGTAATTATTGCTACTTTATCATATAATTTATTTGATCCTTTATAGTTGTAATCTTCAATAATAGGCTTTGGTGTCATTAAACCTTCAATTCCTGGTTGCTGTGGCTGATGTTGGGGTGGTAAGTTATGAAGTGGATTTTTACTATTTTTCATGTTGAAATCCTCCTTAAAAAGTTAATCTTCTTCCTATCTATATGTGAGGGAATAAAAAAGATTCAAGTCTAATCAGTTGACTGCTCTAATGAGATTGATTATAATAACTTTTGTTCTAAAAACTCGCAAGTTTAAAAATGACTTGTTGGTCATTCGATTCCGATTATTGGGGGTAATGTAGTGGAAGATAGAAAAATTGATATTATGCAAGCTGCAATGCGCTTCTTCTCAAAAAAGGGATTTCAATCTACATCTATGCAGGAAATTGCTAATGAAGCAGGTATGTCAAAAGGTTCTTTGTATAAATATTTTGAATCTAAAGAAGAGCTATTAATAGAAGTTTTTAAATTTAATCATGATAACATGGTGGGAAATGCTAAATATATAAATATTAATGATTCTTTAAATCCTAAAGAAAAATTCAAAAAAATGTTAATTGTTGAATTTGAAGGGATTCTGGAGAATAAGGAATATTATAATCTACTAACAAAGTCTTTACTTCTTGAAAAGAACAAACAAATTCGTCCTTTAATGCAGCAAGTTCGAGCAGAGTTGACCGATTGGCATAAAGAAGTATTATTACAGGTTTATGGAGATGACGTGGAACCTATAATATGGGATACAGTGATCACATTACAAGGTATCTTCAAAGAATATATGTCAATTGTTATTCAAGATACGCAAAAACTTTCTCTTTCAGATATTGCTACATATGTTGTTGATAGTATAGATGCTATCATTCAGCATCAAAAACATAGTAAACCATTATTAAAAGACGAGATGATGACTAATTATAAAATTCTAAAAAACAATAAAAAAAGGTTATCAGTTGAAGAACAACTTTCGCAAATGCTAACGCATTTGCGTTTAACAATAGAAACAGAAGAGGCATCTCTAGAAATACGTAAAGAATTAGAAAACACGATTTCATTTTTTAAGCAAGAATTAAAGGAAAAAACGCCTAGGATATTTTTATTAAATTCTTTACTCGCAAACCTAGAAAATAAAACAAATAAAACAGAAGATTTAAAGACAATGAAAACATTAATCGATTTATTAGATTAGCAAGAGATATAAAGGGGTGGAGAAATCATGACAACAGAACACACAGAAAGTACAACTCCGATCAATCGTAAACTTATCGTTTCCATATTGCTCGCCGGGGGATTTGTTGCGATATTAAATCAAACTCTATTTGCAACAGCTACACCACATGTAATGAATGATTTTCAAATTAGTGAAAATATTGCACAATGGCTAACAACAATCTTTATGCTGGTTAATGGTGTAATGATTCCAATTACTGCATTTTTAATTGAAACATTTACTACAAGAAGATTAGTATTATCAGCATTAGTCATTTTTGCTATAGGTACGTTAGTATGTGGTATTGCACCTACATATCCAATATTACTAGTCGGACGGGTAATACAAGCAAGTGGTGCGGGTATCATCATGCCAGTTATGATGACTGTATTCCTAACCATTTTCCCAATTGAAAAACGTGGTTCAGCAATGGGATTGGTTGGACTAGTTATATCATTTGCGCCAGCAATTGGCCCGACACTGTCAGGTTGGATTGTTGAGAATCATCCTTGGAGATTGATGTTTTTTATCATCTTACCAATCATTTTACTTGATATTATTCTTGTATACTTCTTTATGGAGAATGTAACAGAACGTACTTTTCCTAAAATAGACATTCTTTCTATTATATTATCAACATTTGGATTTGGAGGATTATTATTCGGGTTTAGTAGTGCTGGAAGCGGCAATTGGGTTGATCCAGTTGTTATTATTTCCTTAATAGTTGGTATAGTTTCCTTGATCACATTTATTAGGCGTCAATTTACGTTAAAACAACCTATTTTAGAGTTTCGGGTGTTTAAGTCTCGTACATTCACCATAACAACAATAATAGGAATGATTGTGTTTGTTGGTTTAATTGGTTCTGAAACAATTTTACCTATTTACATGCAACAGTATGCAGGGTTCACTGCATTAGAATCAGGACTTATGATAATGCCAGGCGCAATATTAATGGGATTGATGTCACCGATAACCGGTAAAATTTTTGACAAAATAGGTGCTAAATATTTAGCGATTGTTGGTTTATCGTTAATGACTGTAACAACCTTTTTGTTTACTAATTTATCTACAGAGACACCTTTGATGTTCTTAACAATTGTTTTTGGTATTCGTATGTTTGGGATGTCAATGGTAATGATGCCTGTAACAACTGCTGGACTTAATCAATTACCGATGCGTTTAATTGCACATGGAACAGCGATGAATAATACGATGCGACAAGTTTCCGCATCTATTGGTACGGCGGTATTGGTTACGATTATGACAACCAGTGCACTGGATAGTGGACCAAATGCTGCTCCTAGTGCATTAATACATGGTGTAAACATAGCGTTTTATGCAGCGACAGGTTTATCCCTTATAGGATTGTTTTTATCATTCTTTATTAAAGGAACAAAGCCGTCTGAACAACGAGGAACATATGAAATAGAGTAGTAAAAGGAAGCGCCACAGTTGTGGTGCTTTTTTAGTTTTAATCTCTGTACCTATTGAGAGTACTCAAATGACTATAACAGTATAGTACAGCGTCGTATTTGTTACTATTTTCTATGCGTGAGTAATAATTGGATACCTGCTAAATTGTTAATTTATATGGATTGTGCCTATATAATTATATAAATATATTTAAAGAACCTTTTATTACTAAAATTTGAACATTTTAAGAACTTTTATTGAAACAGTTTTTAAATGTGATCTTTTTCACTTCTTTTTTAGCATGTTTAAGTATATACTATATTTAAGATAATAGATTGTTCATCAGTGAGCAAAGTTATGTGATAATAATTAAGGAGGTAACGAAATGAAAATAGCAGAAGAAGTTACACAAAGAAACCCTTGGGATGGCTTCCATGATGGAAGATGGCAAAAAGAAATTGACGTCCGTGATTTTATTTTAAAGAACTTTACCTTATATGAAGGAAATGAAGAATTTCTAGAAAGCGCAACTGAAGCAACGAAAGCTTTATGGGATCGTGTAATGGATTTAACAAAACAGGAACGAGAAAATGGTGGTGTTTTAGACCTTGATACAAAAATTGTTTCTACAATTACATCACATGGACCTGGATATTTAAATAAAGATAGTGAAAAAGTGGTTGGTGTGCAAACAGATGAGCCTTTTAAACGTTCATTACAACCAAATGGTGGTATTCGTATGGCGGTAGCCGCAGCAGAATCTTATGGATTTAAGATTGATGAAGAAGTAGTGAAGACATTTTCCGAACATCGCAAAACACACAATCAAGGTGTTTTTGATGCATATACACCAGAAATAATGACTGCACGTAAGGCTGGTATTGTAACTGGATTACCAGATGCGTACGGTCGAGGTCGTATAATCGGTGATTACCGACGTGTTTCTCTTTATGGTGTAGACCACTTGGTTGCTGAAAAGAAAAAAGAGTTAGCTTTAATAGGTAACGGCACCATGATAGAAGATATTATTCGTGATCGCGAAGAGACAACAGAACAGATTCGTGCACTTCAAGAACTGAAACAATTGGGTGCTACGTATGGCTTTGATATTTCAAAACCAGCGAAAACTGCTCAAGAAGCTTTCCAATGGTTGTACTTTGGTTATTTAGCGGCGATTAAAGAGCAAAATGGTGCAGCAATGAGTCTAGGGCGCGTATCTACTTTCTTAGATATTTATATTGAAAGAGATATTGAAAATGGTTTGTTGACGGAAGAACAAGCTCAAGAGCTTGTTGATCACTTTGTTATGAAATTGCGTCTTGTTAAATTTGCAAGAACTCCTGAATACAATGAATTATTTAGTGGTGATCCAACTTGGGTAACAGAATCACTAGCTGGTATGGCACAAGATGGAAGGCCGTTGGTTACGAAGAGCTCCTATCGTTTCTTGCACACTTTAGATAATTTAGGTCCTGCCCCTGAACCAAACTTAACAGTACTATGGTCAGTGAAATTGCCTGAAAACTATAAAAAGTATTGTGCAAGTATGTCTATTAAATCAAGTTCTATTCAATATGAAAATGATGATTTGATGCGTGATATTTATGGTGATGACTATGGTATTGCTTGTTGTGTATCTGCGATGCGTATTGGTAAGCAAATGCAATTTTTTGGGGCACGTGCTAACTTAGCAAAAGCTTTACTATATTCTATTAATGGCGGTATGGATGAGAAGCTTAAAATTCAAGTAGCTCCTAACTATGCACCGATTACTTCTGAGTATTTAGATTATGATGAAGTGATGAAAAAATATGATACCATGTTAGATTGGTTATCTGGTATGTATGTAAATGCATTAAATATCATTCACTATATGCACGATAAATACAGCTATGAAAGAATAGAAATGGCGTTACATGATCGAGAAGTACTACGTACAATGGCTTGTGGAATTGCAGGATTATCTGTTGTTGCTGACTCGCTTAGTGCCATTAAATATGCAAAAGTAAGAACAATTCGTGATGAAGATGGTTTAGTAGTAGATTATGAAACAGAAGGTGATTTTCCTAAATACGGTAATAATGATGACCGTGTTGATGATATTGCTGCTGATTTAGTTAAAATGTTTATGAACAAAATTAAGAAACACCAAACGTATCGAAATTCCGTGCACACACAATCAATTTTAACAATTACTTCAAACGTTGTGTATGGTAAGAAAACTGGGAATACACCGGATGGACGAAAAGCTGGTGAACCATTTGCGCCAGGTGCAAATCCATTACACGGTCGTGATCAAAATGGCGCTTTAGCATCATTAAGTTCAGTCGCTAAAATGCCATATGAGTATTCCTTAGATGGCATTTCTAATACTTTCTCTATAGTACCTAAGGCATTAGGTAAAAATGAAGAAGCTAGAAAGGCTAATTTAGCGGGAATGCTTGATGGATATGTAACGAAGAAAGGTCATCACTTAAATGTAAACGTGTTTGATCGCGAGACACTTTTAGATGCAATGGATCGTCCAGAAGAATACCCGCAATTAACAATTCGTGTATCTGGTTATGCAGTAAACTTTATTAAATTAACGAGAGAACAACAAATAGATGTGATAAACCGTACGTTCCATGATGGAATGTAATAAGTAAATAAGTGGTTATGGAGGGGTAAAGATGAGCCCCTCTTGTTCTAAATAAGGCAAGGAGGGCGAACAACATGAAAGGTCGAATACATTCTATAGAAACAATGGGAACAGTAGATGGTCCTGGCTTACGTTATGTCATTTTCACGCAGGGGTGCTTATTACGTTGTAAATTTTGTCATAACCCTGATACGTGGAAAATGGGTCAAGGAAAGGAAATGGAAGTTGCAGAAATGGTTAAAGATATCAAAGACTATCTTCCCTTCTTCCAATCCACTAATGGTGGTGTAACTGTAAGTGGTGGGGAGCCATTGCTACAACTTGAATTCTTAATAGAATTATTCACAGAACTAAAAAAAATGGGAGTTCATACAACCATTGATAGTTCAGCTGGATGTTTTAGTCGCTCTCCACGCTTTATGAAAAACTTAGATAAACTGTTAGAAGTTACGGATTTAGTCTTACTAGATTTGAAACATATCGATCCAATTGAACATAAGGAACTGACTGGTATGTCTAATGAACATATTATCGACATGGCTAGATATTTGGATGAAAGAAATATACCAATATGGGTGCGTCATGTTCTTGTTCCAGGTATTAGTGATAAAGATGAGTATTTACAACAGCTTTCAGATTTTATTGCTACATTAAGGAATGTAGAACAAATTGATGTCTTGCCTTATCACAAATTGGGTGTTTACAAGTGGGAGACTTTAGGTATTAAATACCCGCTTGAGGGAGTAGAGCCTCCAACAGAAGATCGTGTAAAGAATGCAGAAGATATTTTAAATAGAGTGAAAGTCTTATCATAAAATACACAGGAAGCCTTAAAGCGGTTTCCTGTGTATTTTTGTGTTTTCTAAACGACGAGGATAAATGCGACCTATATCACTTATTTGGTATGCCATGCTTGATAATTTTTCCTCAATAGCCAATCTTATAATATAATCTTTTTTAACAAAAAAAGAATAAATCGCTATAAAGTGGTTTAAATTTAACTATAAAAGGAATACTCCCTATAGAACATAAAACAGAATGATCATTTGAATGATCAAATTAATAGAAGGAGTGTTTCAGATCATGAGTATTAAATTTACTGCACATGCAACAGCTAAAGGCGGACGCGAAGGACATGTTAAGTCAGATGACGGTTTAATTGACTTAAACTTAGTTCAACCTGGTTCAAATGCTGGAAAAGGCTCTAATCCAGAACAGTTATTTGCAGCTGGTTATGCGGCTTGTTATGATGGAGCGCTTAATCACATGGCTAGAGAAGCAAAAAAAGAAATTGATTCTACTATCACTGCAGATGTTAGTTTGATGGATGATGAAGAAGATGGTGGATTTCAAATTGGTGTAACCTTAAATGTCGAGATAAAAGGTGTTAACCAAGAAGAAGCAGAAGACTTAGCTAAAAAAGCACACGGTTTTTGCCCTTATTCTAAAGCAACCCGTGGTAATATTAATGTAGAAGTAAAAGCAAAAGCAATATAAGTAGATAAAAGAAGGTATCCTTGAGAGAAAAGGATACCTTCTTTTTAGTTTTTAGCGACTGTGGAGGGGGTTGCTACTTTTGGTTGATAAAGTTTTTTAGATAATAATTGTTGTACAATTAAAAATGTTCCCCCGACTGTCCAGTATAGTGGAAGTGCAGCTGGTGCGTTAAACGAAACAAAACCAATCATTAGCGGGGATAGGATCCCCATGAATGCCATTTGTTTCTTTTGTTTCGGTTCAATCCCAATTTGAGTTACTCTAAATTGAATGAAGTAAATAGCAGCTGCAACAAAAGTCATTACTAGATCAGATTGCCCCAAGTTGAACCAAAGGAAAGAATGGCTAGCAATTTCTGGTGTTGATCGAATCGCATAGTAAAAGCCAATCAGAATAGGGAATTGAATAATCATTGGTAAACAACCAATAGATGCAATCGGATTAAAATTGTGTTTCTTATATAGTTCCATCGTTTCTTGTTGCATTATTTTTTGAGAAGCACTATCTTTCTTGTTTTTATAAGAAGCTTGTAATGCCTCTAATTCAGGCTTCATACTAGCCATTTTGTCGCGCATCTGAAAACCATTTTTCGATTGTTTTAACATAAGTGGCATTAAAATTAAGCGTATTGTCAATGTCACTAAAACGATCGAAAGACCATAGTTTCCGTCAAAGAATGTTGCTACACCTTTAATGATAATAGAAAAGGTGTTAACAAAGTATTTATCAAAAAAACCTGCTGTGTCAGGATCAACAGCTTCACCAGTGGCTGCGGATTGGCAACCAGATAATATAAAGAGTAATACGATTAAACTAACAAAGCGATATTTCTTAAAGAATGTGAACACAGATTGCTTAGACATGATTTTCCTCCTCGTAATAGTAAAAATAAATCATTAGTTGAGGAGGTGTGATTGTCTTCATCATCATCAGGAGCATCTTTGCGTTTCATCTTTTTAGTAATCCAATTGTGAATAGCTCGTATTTGGCTTAAAAGATGAAACAACTCTCGTAAATCTAAGTATGATATTCGTTGGTGTTGACTCATAAAACCGTTTTGCTTTGTTAAATGATAGTTTGCAACATAAACCATACCGTAAGAGCAAAGTATCGTCATATATAAGGTAAGATACAAATACATTGGGTGGATATCATTGTTTAGTTGACTAATAATATCTAAGATCATCTGCATTCACCTCCTTTCATTACCTTCTGTTTTTTCTTCTTTTCTATCATGATACAATACGTATATAAAGTCAAAGGAAGTTTTAGTAACAAATGCTATAACTATTGAAACCTGGCTACTAGTCGAGACGTAATATATAAATAGTATGCAGGTTTATTTTGTATTATATCATTGGGATAAGAATCATTAGAAAGCTAATTAGAATGACGTGTTTAAAAAGTATGTAAGAATGAAAGGATGAAAAGTAAATGACTACACATATAAGAAAGGTATTATTTATAGGGGCTGGAAGAATGGCTCAAGCAATTATTGCAGGTTTAAGCAAAACGGAAATGACAATTGTGGCAAGCAACAACGGAGATGTAAAACGCTTAGAGGAAGTAGAAAATAAGTATGGTGTAAGCACAACAGACAGTTGGAAAGAAGAAGTCGATGGTGCTGATATAATTGTCTTGGCGATGCCACCTGAGGCGCATGAATCTGTTCTAAAAGAAGTAGCCTTGTTTGTTGATAATCAATTTATTGTAACATTAGCTGCTGGAATCGATCCGACCTATTTAGAAAAGAATTTACCAGCAGAAACACCAACAGCTTGGATGATGCCAAATCCAGCTGCTTCATTAGGCAAATCAGTTACGCTTTATGCGCTAGGTCAATATGCTGATGAACAGCATCAAATAATGTTGGAAGAATTATTGGAGAGCATTGGTTCATCAGAAAAGGTGACAGAAGAGCAAGTACATGCATTGACACCGATTACGGGAAGTGGTTCAGCATTTGTTTATCGAATGGCTGAGTCGCTCATTCAGTCAGCTTTGAAAACTGGGGTGACGGCAGATCAAGCAAAAAAATTAGTTGCAGATATGATTCATGGTGCAGCAGCTATGTTACAAACAGGAGAAGATACGGAGCGACTGCTGGATCAAATTGCAAGTCCGGGAGGGGTAACAGCAGCAGGTCTCGAAGTAATGGATGAAAGGGAATTTGATCAGATGATGAAAGATGTTATAACAGCGTGCCATAAGCGTGCAAAAAATATATAAAAGAAAACCTCGATGCTTGGTGAGAAGCTATCGAGGTTTTCTTTTATATTATTCAGTAGTAGTTGAATCTTTCTTAGCATCCAATTTGCTGTCGTTTACTCTTTGTTGCCCTTTTGCTGTAATCTGATCTAGCATCCCTGTCAAATCAACACCAGATACATCTTTTAGTGTTTCGGGTAATTGACTCATTAATTTTGTTACATAGCTACTCATGCGGGTTGCACCATCTCCTTCACCGTTACCACTATCAATAACAGTTAGTTTATCAATGGAGGCAATAGGCTCTGCAATCTTGCCAGCGAATTCAGGTAACATTTTAACTATCATTTCTAGCATAGCTGCTTCACCGTACTTAGCCATTGCGTCAGCAATTTTTTCTTTTGCCTCTGCTTCTGCGAAACCTTTCAAACGAATTGCTTCTGCTTCCGCTTGACCATCGAGGCGAATTTCTTCTGCTTCTGCTTCGGCGTTCTTAACGCGTGTAACTTTATCTGCTTCGGCTTTTTGTTCAGTTGCATAACGTTCTGCCTCTGCCTTTTTCGAAATTTCCGCTTCATATTGACGCTGTTTACGAATAACTTCTTTTTCATCAATTTCAATTTGTTTGTTCTTCTCTACTAATTGAATTTGCATTTCTTCTTGTTTTACTTGTTGTTCTGATATCGCTTCTTGTAGTTTATACGACATGTCTGCTTCTGCTTTAGCCTTGTCTTGATCGCGTTTATAGGCAGCAGTTTTTAATTCTTTATCCTTCGTTGCTTCAGCAATTCGTGTTTCACTTAATAACTCAGCGCTTTTACCTTCACGTTCTGCTTCCGCTTTTTTAATTCTTGAATCACGCATTGCGTTTGCTTCTGCAATTTGGGCATCACGTTTCACTTCTGAAATACGAGGTTTACCTAAGGCTTCTAAGTAACCATTTTCATCTCGAACATCTTTAATGGTGAAAGAAACAATTTGCAGTCCCATTTTTCTTAAATCAACTGCTGCTTGTGTTTGAACCTCTTGAGCAAAACGTTCGCGATTTTTGTAAATCTCTTCAACTGTCATTGTACCTAGGATAGCGCGTAAATGACCTTCTAGTACTTCTTGTGCTTGTTTGCGTAGTTCTTTGTCGTCTTTCCCTAAAAACTGTTCAGCTGCTGTAGCGATTCCTTCTGTTGTACTTTGCACCTTGATAATCGCTGTTCCATCTGCCATTACCGGTACGCCATTTTCAGTATAGACATTTGGTGTAGAAATATCTAAACTGTGTGAACGTAAACTAAGTGTTTCAGATTGCTGGAAAATCGGTATAATAAATGCACCGCCACCGCGTACAATTTTGATACCACTTCCACCATCATCTTTATGCACATTTTTACTTCCAAGAAAACTACCGGTTACAATCATTGCATCATCTGCACCGACTGTTTTAAAACGTACGGCGAAAAGAAGAGCAAAAGCAAGTATCACACCTACAACAACACCAATAATAATAATTAAATCCATACTTAAATCTGTAGCTAAATCCATATTATTCCTCCTTTGAATTATAAATCAGATAGTTCAGATACATATAAGACTTGATCTTTAACTTCTACAACAACAATTGATAGGCCTTGCATCATTTCCACGCCATCAAAACTTTTAGCTGATTCACTACGACTTCCATATGTAGATTTGATAAAGACTTCTCCATATCCGTCTGCTGGAATAGTTGTAGTAACTTCACCAGTTTTACCTATTAAATCATAGATGGAAATAGAAGTGGAAGCTTCTGCGTTGGACATAGGAATGACGAGCAAATAATAAATTAGGAAATAGGCACCAATCCCAATGAACAAACTAATAGCTAAGACATACCAATCAGGTAGACTAGAGTATTTCGTTAGCAAAACTCCAGAGCCACTAACAACAGCTAACGTTCCAAAAGTTAATAAAGGGTTAAAAAATTCACCAATACTATCGAAAAGACCATCTAATAATCCTTCAAATAGGTCCCCTAAAAATAAGGAAATAATAGCAACACCTAGACTTCCCCACAACAACCACCAATATATATCTACAATCTCGATCACTTTACCTCCTCTCAAAAAAAGAAACGTTACCATATATTACGTATCAACTACTAAAAAAGTTCCGTTTTTATATCGAGTAATATCTTCTAGAAAAATTGACATTGATAATCGTTATCAATTAATATGGAGTTAAGTACCTCAAAGGAGAGTTTTGTAATGGTTAATATTGTTATCGTATTTGCAAGTATGACTGGAAATACAGAAGAAATTGCTGAAATTATTGAAGCTAAAATAAAATCATTAAACGTTCCTGTTTCCACGTTTCAAATTGATTTTGATGATATAAGTGCAGAAGATTTAAGTAGTTATGATGGAATCTTATTAGGGACATATACTTGGGGAGACGGTGATCTACCCTACGAAGTAGAAGATTTTTATGATGATCTAGAAGACATAGATTTAACCGGAAAGAAGATAGGGTTATTTGGTTCTTGTGATTCCTTTTATCCGGAATACGGTGGAGCAATTGATAAAATGGGTGATCGCTTTAAAGAAATTGGGGCAGAAATTATTTTGGATCACTTAAAGATTGATTTAACACCAGAAGACGAAGATGTGAAAAGCTGTGAGGCCTTTGCTGAAGCGTTTATAAGCAAGTTGACTTAATAGCTTGCTTAAGTAATGAAAATAAGCGATAATTTTCTTAGTTAATAAGAGGTGATTATATGAAATTCATCAAAAGGTTCGTACTAACTTTATTCATTTTAGGGTTAGTTGGTTATGGTGTTTATTATTTTGGTATGAACTATTTAGCCAATAAAGTGGTAACAGAAGTTGATGCCCAATTGACAGATGAAGATAGAGAAGAAGTAAGAGCTTATGTGGAAAGTGTTCCAACTTTAAAGGGTTATATTGAAGAGGCACCTTCGATAGATGAGACATCGCTTCCTTTTACTACAAAAGAAGAAGCCGCAAAGCAACTTGTAAAAAAGTTCTCTGTTTCTGAAATACAAAATATTCAAGCTGCTTTTCAAACTGGGATGTCGCAAGCGGAACAGCAAGTTTTAATAAGTGAATTAGAAAATAAGTTAACTCCAGAGGAATTAGATGCTTTAAAAGTAATTGTTTATAAAGAGCTATATCAAAAAAATTAGATGATAAAAAAATCTCATCCTATTATTTAGAATGAGATTTTTTTTATGCATTTAAACAAATTTATCTCTTGTTGCTCCTAAACCAAATGATGTCATTATAACTGATATAACGATAATAACAACTAGTGGTATACCCCATGTTTGGGTTAAATCATATATTAAACCGATCGCGATTGGACCAACTGCAGCTAAGAGGTATCCAAATGATTGGGCCATACCTGATAATTCTGCAGCTTGTTTTGCGGTTGTTGCTCTCATTCCTAATAAGGCAAGTGCTAAGCTAATACTTGAACCGAGAGCGAATCCGATAAGTGTGATTGCTACAATGGTAAAGGCTAAAGATCCTCCGAAAAAGAGAGCACCATACCCAAGTAAAGCAACGATTCCGATCCCAATCATAATACCTTGTTGGTTCCGCATGCGTCCTGCTAGAATGGGTGTTAAAAACGTGGCTGGTAAACTGACAAATTGCATATAAGATAGTAACCAACCACCAGTCGCAATAGTAAAGCCCTGGGCATGAATGATTTCAGGTAACCAAGATATCGTTACATAAAACATAAAGGACTGCATACCCATAAAAAGGGTAACCTGCCAAGCAAGAGGTGATTGGTATAAACGGCTTCCAGAAGTCGTATAGTACTCCGTTTCCACCTCTTTTGGTTGTTTTCGATAAAGTAAAAACCAAACAGTGATCCCGATAATTGCGAGTAACGCCCATAGACCTAAAGCATTTTGCCATCCAAGGCCAAGGTTTTTTGCTAAGGGAATACTAATACCTGAAGCTATTGCAGCGAATATCGACATACAAGTCGTATAAACGCCAGTCATCGTTCCGATATGTTTAGGGAACTTCTCTTTAATAATCCCTGGTAAAAGCACATTGCAGATTGCAATCCCTAATCCAACAAATATTGTTCCTAAATAGAGTGTTGGACTGGTTACAATCATTCGAATTAAAATGCCGATAAGTAAAAAGACTAATCCAATTAATATTGTTGCCTCATTACCATATTTGTTACGTAATTTAGGTGCGATTGGTGACATACAGGCAAATGCTAGTAACGGTAAACTAGTAATTAAACCCGCATTCCAATTAGCTAATCCCATTTGGTCACGAATTGTGCCAATTAAAGGTCCTACAGAAGTAATTGCAGGACGTAAGTTAAAAGATACAAGAATAATGCCAATCATAAAAAAGATCTGTTTTCCAGTAAAACGGCGTGTCATATAATCTATCTCCATCTATCATTTTTTGTGAACAGGACTTAGTATAGAATAATAACTGCACTAGATCAAATTAATCTTAGCTAACTCTTTTGTTTAAAGTGATATAAGTGGTAGGAAGAGGTAGTTATAAAGTATAATAAGGCAGGAAGTAGTTACTTATTTATCACAAATTAACTTCAATTAGTTCACTATAAAATTTTAAAAAGGAATGAAGCAAATGATAGTATCGTTTTTCAGAGAAATATTCTCATGGATAAAAGCAATTGCAATTGCATTAATCATTGTATTTGTCGTAAGAGAATTTTTAGTGACGCCCTCGATTGTTAAAGGAGAATCGATGATGCCTAGCTTGCAGGACGGTGATAGAATTATCATTAGTAAGTTAACATCAATTGATCGCTTTGACGAGATTGCATTTCAATCACCTGACAGAGATGAGAAGTACGTAAAACGTGTGATAGGTGTTGCAGGTGATTCAATTAAAATGGAAAATGATATTTTATATATAAATGGAATAGCTTATGATGAACCATACCTCGAAAAATTCAAGCAAAGCTTAAGTGGTGAGCAAAGTCTGACCGATGATTTTGATCTTGAAGCATTAACTGGAGAAACGATTGTTCCAGATGGTAAATTATTTGTATTAGGTGACAATCGATTGGTGAGCAGAGATAGCAGAGCGTTTGGCCTGATTACAGAGGAATCTGTGATTGGTGATGTTGTTTTTCGTATTTGGCCATTAGATCAATTTGGTATTCCAGAATAATCTACAAATAAATAAATGGAATCGTTTTGGTACATAATAAAGCCATCTTGAGAAAAGTTAGGTGAAAAGATGGAAATAAATAATTTATTGTATAACCCAGGTGATGTAGTCTATGTGATTATTAGGAATCCACATGTACAAGGAGCGGCCAATGTTCAACAAGCAGCTGTTGTGCATGATCCTGACCAACCGACTGACCTAGCTTTGTTTATATATGAAACGTATTATCCGTTAACAGATGAAGTTGCAATTTACCAATCTGAAACAGAAGCAGAAGAAGCTTTTTTAGAAGTGTTTGGTTCACCAGAAATTGAGGGTTATCATGGTTAAACCATTTGTACCACAACTTGTTTACTTTGAACCTCGTGCTTTGGAATATCCGTTAGGGAAGACATTGCATGACAAATTTTCAAAAATGGATATTGAAATAAGAGAAACAACTTCGCATAATCAAGTACGCAATTTACCTGGGGAGAATGATTTTCAAAAGTATCGTGTTGCAAAGTCAACATTAGTAGTAGGTTTAAGGAAGACATTGAAATTTGATACATCAAAACCATCGGCTGAATATGCAATTCCATTTGCGACAGGATGTATGGGACACTGTCACTATTGTTACTTGCAGACTACTATGGGGAGCAAGCCTTATATCAGAACTTATGTTAATACAGAAGAGATTTTTGAGACAGCTGAAGCATATATGAAAGAGCGTGCACCTGAGATTACTCGATTTGAAGCCTCTTGTACCTCTGACATTGTTGGAATTGATCATTTAACGCATACCCTTAAAGAGGCGATTGAATATTTTGGGCGATCAAAGTATGGTTTATTACGATTTGTTACAAAATTTGCGCATGTTGACCATTTACTAGATGCTGATCACAGAGGTCGTACAAGGTTTCGCTTTAGTATCAACGATGATTATGTCATTAAATTTTTTGAACCAGGTACTTCGCGTTTAAATGAAAGGGTAGAGGCTGCTGTTAAAGTTGCAGAGGCAGGTTATCCATTGGGGTTTATTATTGCACCAATATATTTACACGAGGGTTGGCGTGAAGGATATCAGTTGATGTTAGAAAGATTAGCAGATACGTTACCTGATACTGCCAAACGTGATTTAACCTTTGAGCTGATCCAGCATCGATTTACAGGACCCGCTAAACGTGTGATTCAAAAAAACTACCCGATGACAAAACTCGAGCTGGATGAATCAAAAAGAAAAACAAAGTGGGGCAGGTACGGTATTTGGAAATATGTTTATCAGGATAATGAACAAGAAGAAATGAAAGATCTTTTTATGAATACAATACCAAAATTATTTCCGAAAGCCAAAATTGAATATTTTACTTAATAACAACAAAAAATACCTCATCCACTTTAATGGACAAGGTATTTTTTATTGTACGCTATTAGAACCAGTTAATTGCTTCAGGTTTAAGATTATGAAAGATATGTTTTGTTTCTGTATATTCTTCAATTCCTAATTTACCAAGCTCACGTCCAATTCCTGATTGCTTATAGCCACCCCATGGTGCATGCGGGAAATATAGGTTGAATTCATTAATCCATACTGTTCCCATGCGCATTTTTGCAACACAGCGTTCAGCTTTAACAATATCATTTGTCCATACACCACCAGCAAGTCCGTAAATAGAATCATTAGCTAAGTTAATCGCTTCCTCTTCTGTTTTAAACTTTTCAACTGTAATAATAGGACCAAATGCTTCATCTTGTACTACTTTCATGTCTGTTGTACAATTTGTGAAAATAGTTGGTAAGTAGAAGAATCCATCTTGAAGTTCTGCGTCTTCTGGACGCTTGCCACCTACAGCAACTGTTGCGCCTTCTTGTTTGCCCATTTCTACATACTTTTCAACTTTTGCAAGATGTTCAGCGGAAATAAGTGGGCCCATTTGTGTAGCTTCATCAAAACCACTACCAAGTTTTATATGTTGAACACGTTTGACAAGTGCTTCAACAAAATCATCATGAATACTTTCTTCTAATATAAGTCGTGTTCCAGCTGAACAAATTTGTCCAGCGTGAAAATATACAGCATTTAGAGCTTGATCAATTGCAGTGTCAATATCCGCATCTGCAAAGACAACATTAGGATTCTTTCCGCCTAATTCTAAAGCAAGTTTTTTCACATTTATACTTGCTGCCTGCATAATTTTCTTTCCAGTAACGATTCCACCAGTAAAGGAAATTAAATCAACGTCGGTGCTACTAGCGAGTTCAGCTCCAACAGTCATTCCAGAGCCAAGAACAAGGTTAGCAACACCTTTAGGAACACCGGCTTCTTCTATTAATTCAAATACTTTTACTGTAGTTAGTGGTGTAATTTCACTTGGCTTCATTATTAATGTGTTTCCTGTTGCTAACGCAGGCGCTAATTTCCACGATGCTTGTAGCAATGGATAATTCCAAGGTGTAATTTGTCCACAGACACCAACTGGTTCATGAACAACTTTACTAATAGAGTTTGGAACAGGAGAATCAATTATTTCGCCACCGTTTTTATCCGCAATTTGGGCGTAATAACGAAATACGCCAGCGATATCATCCATATCCCCACGACTTTCTTCTACTGTCTTTCCGGTATCTAACGACTCTAATTCAGCTAATTCTTCTTTATCTCTTTCAATTAATCCGGCGATTTTTCTAACGATATTGCCTCGTTCAGTTGCAGGTGTTAACGGCCACTTGCCATGATCAAACGCTTCTCTTGCCGCAGCAATTGCAGCTTTAGAATCCGATTCGTCGCCTTCAGCAGCGGAAGCTATTATTTCTTGGTTAAAAGGGTTAATAATTTCTCTAGTCTTTCCAGATTTTGCTGTTACCCATTCTCCATTAATGTACTGTTTTAGTAAACGCAAATAATTCACTCCAATTTATTAAGTTTGTTAAAAAAATATTTAACGTTTTGAATTATATAAATTCTAACATGATGCTTATATTGTGTCAAAGTCAAAAAGTCGTTGAATGAACAACAAATAAACGATTAATTTCGCGCTAAGAAGTATAAATAACACTATCTCTGATTTGAAAATCCTTATTTTATATAGAAGAATTAGTAATTTGCATTAACAATTAAAAAAATATTATAAAGGCTCTAAGTACCTATATTATCATGATTTTAACCTATAAAACGCACTGAATTTGACTGTTTGCATTTGACATTTAATTTATAGTAGCTAACATTAAAGCTATAAAGAATAATTTTAATTCATTTAATTCTTTGGAGAAGGTGCCTTTAATGAATAATAAAGAGAATTCAAAAGCTAAACAGCAAATTGAAGCGGCTCAAGATATAGTGATTGGATCTATTACAGAAACGATGGATCTTTATGGTGTCACACCATCAGCAGCTAATTTATATGCTACGATGTATTTTAAAGATCAAATGACTTTGGATGAAATGCGTGAGGAATTAGAAATGAGTAAGCCTAGTATGAGCACCAGCGTACGTAAACTTCAGGAATTTGAAATGGTGAAAAAGACGTTCACACGTGGAAGTAGAAAACATACTTATGTAGCTGAAAAAAACTTTTTTCGATCGTTTATGGCGTTTTACTGTCAAATGTGGGAAAGAGAAGTCAAGACAAACATGGAGGCTATCAATCAATCCCAATTAGAGCTAAGTGAGGTAGTTGAAGACAAAACTGCTAGTCCACAAGATAGTGAGATGGCAAAAAAAACGTATGATCAATTAGAAGAGTCAAAAGTATACTATAATTGGTTGTCGCGTTTAGTTTCAAGTATAAGAAGTGAAGAAATATTTGAATTTTTACCTAAAGATTAGAGAATTATTAGGCAATATAATTGTCTCATAAAAATGCTCTTTAATGAAAACTATTAGAGAGTATTTTTATCTGAACTGTGTTAAATAAATACTTAATTAATAAAACGTTTTTAACGTTTTAAATATATAGAAACAAGGAGAGGGTAAGAATGAATAAGGTCAAAAAGGGGTTATTGAGTTTATTGTTCTTAACACTATTTGCTGTACTAATGGCTTGTGGTAGCGAGAATGCAGAGGATACGAGTAGTGAGGAAGAAACTAATAAAGGAACGATTAGTATCGGTCAAATTGATTGGGCTGAGAACATTGCTGTAACGAATATGTGGAAGTATATTCTTGAAGATGAAGGATATGACGTTGAACTAACCGTAATAGGTATGGGAACAACAATGCAAGCACTAGAAAGCCAGGAACTGGATGCTAGTTTAGAAATTTGGCTTCCGGTCCAAGATAAAAACTATTATGAAGAATACAATGAAGTTATTAATTTTTCTGAGGAAACATGGTTTGATAATGCAAAAGTAGGTTTAGTAGTTCCTTCGTATCTTGAAGATATTAATAGTGTAGAAGACTTAAATGCTAACAAGGAATTATTTAATTCAGAAATTACTGGATTTGGTCCTGGAGCTGGTACGATGGAAGTAACAGAGGAATTAATCACAGCTTATGACCTTGATTATGAGTTATTATCGAGTTCTGAACCTGCTATGATTGCAGCAATAGATCAAGCTATCAAAAATGAAGAGGCGATTGTATCTCCACTTTGGACACCACACTGGGTTTTCTCAGAATATGATTTAAAATTCTTAGATGATCCTGAAAATATTTATGGTGGCGTTGAAAAAATTCATCATGCGACTAGACATGGTTTTGAAGAGGATTTTGAAGAAGTTGATCAATGGTTTAAGAATTGGAAAATGAATGACGAACAAATTGGTGAATTAATAAATTATGTTGAAGATGCAGAAGAGCCTATTGATGGAGCTGGAGAATGGGTTGAAGAAAATAGAGACTTAATTGGCGAATGGATGAATAATTAAATTAAAATAAAACCTATGTTGATCAGTTAGCTGATTTACATAGGTTTTTTTGTTTCTGAAAATGTATCTATTTGACAATTAAGTTTAGACGTGATTAAGTAGAAGTATAATTTAATTAGTAATCCACTAGGGGCGCCATTTGGCTGAGATAAAGAGTTTTCTTTGGTCCCTTTGAACCTGAACTAGTTAATACTAGCGTAGGAAAGTGGAGTTGGGACCCGTTCGCATACTATTTGTGAATATATTAAAAGGAAACCGCTCCATTTTTGGGGGCGGTTTTTTGTATGGAAAAAATTAATATGATTATTGTAAAAAGGTTTAAATTAAATAAGGAGAGGGGTTGTATTAATGATAAAAATACCTACAGCACTGACGATTGCAGGTACTGATCCAACAGGTGGGGCAGGGATTCAAGCTGATTTAAAGTCATTTCAAGAAAGAGAAGTATATGGAATGAGTATTCTAACTTCTGCAGTTGCACAAAACACGCGTGGTGTTAGTGATCTGCATCATATGCCAATTGGATTTATTGAAAAGCAGATGCAAGCAGTGTTTGATGATATACCGCCAGATGCGATAAAAACAGGGATGGTTTCAACAATAGAAATGATGGAATTAATTGCAATGTATGTTAAAAAGCAAGATTCACCATATGTGATTGATCCAGTAATGGTTGCGACAAGTGGGCATGCTTTAATGGAAAAAGAGTCACGTCAAGTGATTCGAGATTTACTTATTCCACTTGCTACAATAGTTACTCCTAATGTTCCAGAAGCGGAAATATTAGTGAACTTTAAGATTGAGGATGTAGAAGATTTAAAGAAAGCAGCGAAGGTCATCGTTGATGAATTAGGGGCTGCTGCGGCAGTTGTCAAAGGTGGACATCTAGAAGGTAAAGCGGTTGATGTTTTGTATGATAAGCAAGTTTTTCATTTATTAGAAGCAGAACGTACGTATACAAAGCATACGCATGGAACTGGTTGTACGTTCTCGGCTGTGATTACAGCTGAATTAGCAAAAGGTCAACCTGTATTAGATGCAGTTACGATTGGTAAGCAGTTTATTACAGATGCGATTCGGTATACATTAAATATTGGTACAGGAAGCGGTCCAACAAATCATTGGGGTCATCGCTTGCAAGGTTTGCCAAATCAAAAGAAGGAGGAATAAATAATGAATAAGATTACGAGAATGATTGAATTGGTTAGAGAAAAAGAACCATTGGTACATAACATTACCAATGAGGTGGTCGTGAACTTTACTGCAAATGGTCTATATGCGATCGGTGCATCCCCTGTGATGGCAAGTGCAATCGAAGAGGTAGGAGAGATGGCGAAAAACGCTGACGGTTTGCTATTGAATATTGGAACATTAACTAGTAATCAAGCAGAGGCAATGATAGTCGCAGGAAAAGCTGCAAATGAAAAAGGTATCCCAGTGGTGCTTGATCCTGTAGCTGTTGGTGCTACATCATTACGTAGTGAAGTTGCTTCACGTATTTTAGAAGAGGTAAAGATTTCGTTAATACGAGGTAATGCAGGAGAGATAAGTAATTTATCTGGTGCGAAAGCAGAAGTAAGGGGTGTGGATTCTGTCGGTACACTTGATAATCGAAGTGTGGCCATTCATGCTGCTAAGCAATTGGGTGTGCCTGTAATGGTTACTGGTGTGAAAGATGTAATTACAGATGGTAAAGAATTATATACTATTTCAAATGGAACACAATTATTAACTAAAGTAACAGGAACTGGCTGTCTATTAGGTGCGGTTATAGCTGCTTTTTTAACAACCGGAGAAAAACCATTACTAGCAGCAACAGCAGCTGTGGCTTTTTATGATGTAGCAGCAGAACGTGCAAGACAAAACGCTTCTGCACCTGGGAGTTTTCAGATAGCCTTTTTAGATGCTTTATTTGAAACGAATGCACAGCATGTTTCAGAAAAAATAAATATAACACATGAAAGTCTAGATGAGGATTAAGATATGATCTTTACAAGAAAAGATTTACGCGTTTATTTTATTATGGGTAGCAATAATTGTGACCACTACTCTCCTTTGACCATCTTGGAGGGAGCATTAAAGGGCGGAGTCACGATGTTCCAGTTCCGTGAAAAAGGAATGGGGGCAAAGACGGGAGTAGATAAAAAGCAATTAGCACAAGATATGCAAAGGTTATGTCGAAAATATCAGGTGCCGTTTATTGTGAATGATGACCTTGATTTAGCTTTAGAAATAAAAGCAGATGGTGTTCATGTAGGACAGGAAGACGCTGGAATTGATAAAGTAAAGCTACTTTGCCCAAATGACTTTCTAGTAGGTGTATCAGCTACGAATGAGAAAGAAGCTGTCCAGGCGATGAAGAATGGTGCTGATTACATCGGTGTAGGTCCGATTTTCACTACAACTTCGAAATCGGATGCCAAAGAGCCTATTGATATAGAAGGAATTATTCGTATTAGAAGTTTAGTTGGCAACACGCCAATAGTTGCAATTGGTGGAATTAAGCAAAAGCATGTAGGCTCAATTATTTCTGCAGGGGCAGATGGTGTTTCTGTTATAGGAGCTATCACTCAAGCTTCTTCGCCTGAGAAAGCAACAAAAGAACTTTTAAGTAATTTCAGGTAATAGAAAAGCTGCTTCTTACTGTTTTGAAAAACAGTTTCTGTGAAATAATAGTATTTCTCTATATAAATTGATTTAAATATGCTATTTTTATAGAAAAGAGGTGATAGGATTTGTTCACATATAAAATTGATGATGACTTGGAACTGAAACTATTAGACTTACAAGATGCACCGCGAACTTTCGCTTTGGTTGATCAATCTAGAGAACATCTAAGAAATTGGTTAGCTTGGGTTGACAAAACGAATACTGTTAAAGATAGTGAAAAATTTATTCAAGCTACTATGAAGGGGTTTGTTGATCGTCAATCATTAAATACTGCTATTATATACAAAGGCGAGATGGTAGGTATTGCGGGATATAACGAATTAGATTGGACTAACAAAGTAGCGTATATTGGGTATTGGTTAGGACAGGACTATCAAGGTTATGGAATTATGACGAAGGTTACGAAAAGGTTAACAGATTATGCAATAAATGATTTAGAGTTAAATCGTGTTGATATTCGTGCAGCGGTAGAGAATAAAAAAAGTAGAGCGATTCCAGAACGCCTTGGTTTCAAAATGGAAGGCCAATTAAGACAAGCAGAATACGTGAATGACAAGTATCTGGATCACGTCGTATATAGCATGCTAGCAGCAGACTGGAAAGTAATATAAAAAACTTCTCCAAAATTATTGCATTAAAAACGTTTTCCTTCGCATGATGTACTATTGTCGAAGCAATCTTTGTCATACAAGAAAGTGTGATTCAGCAGAAGCAGTGACAATTTCATTTGATAGACTAAATTGAATCAAAAACAATGAGTTATGATTCTGTGTTAAATTGGATCCTCAGAATAGCGGAGGAAGCAAATGGGTGACACTCTAGTGGGAACAGCAGAAGCCGAAGATCCACTTGGTAAAGTGTTTTTCTTTACCAAGTTAGCTGAGGCTGTGCCCCCATAGCCGTCAAGCTAAGGATAAACTATAGAAAAAACAAACATTACGCAACTAACTTCTAACATAAAGTTGAATTATTTTCCAATTAGATGTATGCGTAATAATAAGCCACTTTACTATTTTAAAAAAATGTATAACGTAATCCTATACTGCTTGGAAGGTTTGTTCATACGTAAGATATAGAATGTCAAAAGGACTCTTATGTTGATAACGATGATCTTTCCTTCCATGCCTGTAG
>NZ_QJSK01000028.1:0-32846 GCF_003426095.1 Paraliobacillus sp. X-1268 | reverse complement strand
TCTATCAAAATGTCTACAGGCATGGAAGGAAAGATCATCGCTATAAGCATAAGAGTCCTTTTGATATTCTAAATCTTGCGTATGAAAGAACCGTTAAAGCAGCATAGAACAACTGTATAAAATTTCCACAATAAAGCAGGAAACGCTTCTTATTTACCTTGTTGTAAAATAATTCAATATTTAGTAAAAAGTTGTTTGGACACTGTTTTGTTTTTCTATATTTTATCCTTAGCTTGACGGCTATGAGACGTGCCCGCGGAAAGCGTAGTGGATTTTCAGAGCGCGATGTACAAGCAGATTAAGACTTAGTCTATGGTTATGCAGTAATAAACAACTTATTTAAATAGTGTCAATATTTATAATGAACACACGCCAAACTCATAACAGCCAACGTTTAGCGCTTATTTTTCAATTGAGAAAGTTGAGTTAATCAGAATCTAAAAAATAATGATTATTTGGCGATTAGATGATAAAGTATATATGTAGAATTAGAGGAGGAGGAAAGCTTATGTATTATGGTGGAATTGAAGCTGGTGGTACAAAGTTTATCTGTGCAGTTAGTGATCAATCATTTGAAATTATTGATAGAGTAAGTATTCCAACTACTACCCCTGAAGAAACATTGAAACAAGTATTTTCGTTTTTTGATCAATATCAGTTAAAGGCAATAGGGATTGGCTCTTTTGGACCAATTGATGTCAATACGGAATCCGCTACATATGGTTACGTTACTTCTACACCGAAAAAAGGTTGGACAAATTATAACTTTGTCGGAGCGATAAAAAGTCGCTATGCTGTGCCAGTTGCATGGACAACAGATGTAAACGCTGCAGCATATGGAGAATATCGGAAAGGTAACGGACAACAATCGAAATCTTGTTTATATTTAACAATTGGTACAGGAATCGGCGGTGGTGCTGTAATAAATGGAGAAACTATTGAAGGTTTTGGTCATCCGGAAATGGGGCATATTACAGTTCCAAACCATCCCAATGATGATTTTGAAGGTGTCTGTCCTTATCATAGTAATTGTTTAGAAGGTCTCGCAGCAGGCCCGGCAATTGAAAAACGCTTAGAGAAAAAGTCACAAGATCTAGATCCAACAGATGAATACTGGGAAATTGAAGCATATTACATAGCACAAGCGCTAGCAAATTATACGATGATTTTAAGACCAGAAGTATTAATTTTAGGTGGTGGTGTTATGAAGCAAGCACAGCTTTTCCCACTCATTCGGGAAGCATTCAAGAGCATTATCAATGATTATGTAGTGACACCAGATTTAGAGACGTATATTGTTTCGCCTGGATTAGTAGATGATGCGGGTATTACGGGGAGTTTATTACTAGCAGCGGAAAAAGCAGTTTAAATAGGAAATATAATCGAGCCTCCAAAGATAAACTGTCGGAGGCTCGAATGGTTTATTTGACTTTTATGACAATTTTACCTTTAGCGTGATGCGTTTCACTTAGTGCATGCGCTTCTTTCATTTCTTCTTCTGAAAATCCAAATACATGTCCAACTTGTGGCTGGACAATGCCATTGTCCAATAGTTTGCCTAGTTCACTAAGTTGCTTACCATCAGGATTTAACCAATAACCAGAGGCTTCTATTTGATATTTTTCTGCCAATGTTTGATCTGGTTGTCCTGCAATCGTGACAAGTCTTCCTTTAGGTTTCAAGACTGTGAAACTTTTGTTTAGGATTTCTCCACCCATCGTATCAAGAACAACATCAAAATTATTTAATTCCTCTGCAAAATCTTGTGTTTGATAGTTGATAATTTGATCTGCCCCAAGTTCTTTCATATAAGCTGCATTCTTCTCGCTAGCTGTTGTGGCAACGTAAGCACCTAAATGCTTGGCAATTTGAATTGCAAGGCTACCTACACCACCAGCTCCTGCATGAATTAATACCTTGTCGTCTTTTTGTACTTTCGTGAAATCGACAAGACACTGCCATGCTGTTAGGCCCGCTAATGGAACCGAAGCAGCTTCTTCAAATGTGATGTTTTTTGGTTTTTTTGCTAACAGATTTTCATCTACTGTCGTAAATTCTGCATAAGTTCCTTCATTTGTTGTGTCTGGACGTGCAAATACTTCGTCACCAATTTTAAAGTTTTGTACCTGACTTCCAACTTCAACTATTGTACCAGCAACATCCCAACCTAATATAATTGGAAAAGAAAAATCAAGCATTTCTTTCAGGTAGCCTGCTCGCATCTTCCAATCAATTGGATTTATCGAAGTTGCGTGGACTTCTACTAATACTTGGTTCTCTTTAATTACTGGCTTACTAATTTCTTCTTCTTGTAAAACACGCTTATCACCATATTCATTTATTACAATAGCTTTCATAAGTAGACGCTCCTTTTATTGGTATTTCTTTAGTATGGAATAGTATAGTAAACCCTACTATTAAAAGCAAAAAGTATGCTTATATAGATCAAACAAAATAGGACTTCTGGAAAAATAGATAAGCGCGAAAGAGGAAGAAATGATAAAATAATAAAAAAGTAACTTTAGTAAGCAGAGGTGTGCGATATGAATATTTCCTTTACCCCTTTGGGAGATCAGACAATTGTAATAGAGTTCGGCCAACATATAGATGAAGAAATTCATGTAAGGGTAATGGCTGCAATGGATTATTTAGAACGCAATTCTTTTAATTGGCTAGTTGAATATATCCCTACATTTACAACGCTTACTGTTTTGTATGATCCAGTTAAGGTCATGAAACATTACGGTATAAACGATAGGAGTAAGATACCTTATCAATTTGTTCAGCAAGAAATAGAACAAGCTATTACAAGCGTGACCAGTGAAAATAAAGGGATCCAAAGAGAGATAGAAATACCAGTTTGTTACGGTGGAACATTTGGTCCTGATTTAGGGTTTGTTGCAAAGCATCATTGCATCAACGAGCAAGACGTTATAGATATCCATACAAAGGGAAATTATTTGGTCTATATGATCGGATTTGCTCCTGGATTTCCTTATATAGGTGGCATGTCAAGTGAGATTGCTACCCCTCGAAAGAAATCTCCTCGTTTCAATTTACCAGCTGGGACGGTTGGAATTGCTGGACAACAGACGGGGATTTATCCACTAGAAACACCTGGAGGATGGCAACTTATTGGGAAAACGCCACTCGCATTATTTCAGCCGAAAAATAGTAAACCAAGTCTACTTCGAGCTGGTGATAAAGTGCGGTTTAAAGCAATTAACAAAGACGAATATGACCGTTTGGAGGGGAGGTTATGATCCATATTATCAAACCTGGTCTATTAACAAGTGTACAAGATTTGGGTAGATTTGGTTTTCAAAGATATGGTGTAATATCGAGTGGAGCAATGGATTTATACGCGCACAGAGTAGCAAATTTATTGGTTGGAAATGAAGTCAATCATGCAACATTGGAAATCACTTTATTAGGACCGATTATTGAGTTTCAACAAGATACGCTAATTTCAATTTGTGGAGCGAACTTATCACCTACTATATTCGGGAATCCAATACATAATAATCGGCCAATTTTGGTCAAAGCAGGAAGTATTGTACGTTTTGGTTCTGCTAAACAGGGGTGTAGAGCCTATTTAGCTATTGCTGGTGGTATACAGGTAGATCCTATTATGAAAAGTAAGTCAACTTATCTTCGTGCGGGTATTGGTGGCCATCAAGGTCGCGCATTACGAAAGGGAGATCAATTGCTAATCGGGAGTAAAACGGTTGATAACAATAAGCTCGAAACTGAATTAGCTCGTTTTTCCCATAGGTTGACAGATTATGAAGAGGCAAAATGGTCATTTGATCCACTATTATTCGACCAAAATAATTCAACTAACAGAATACGTGCTATAAAAGGTAGGCAATATGATTGGTTCTCGCAAGAAAGTCAACAAGCTTTTGTTAACAAAACATTTAAGATACTAGCTGACTCTGACCGAATGGGCTACCGTTTAAAAGGAGAAATAATAAAAAGAAATAATACAAGTGAATTAATTTCGGAAGCTGTTACAATGGGTACTATACAGGTTCCTTCAGATGGAAATCCAATTGTGCTCCTCGCAGACGGTCAAACAACGGGAGGGTATCCGAAAATTGGAGAAGTTATTTCAATAGATATCCCACTGTTAAGTCAAGCAAAACCTGGGGATAAAGTTAAATTCGAATGGATTACATTGGCAAAGGCCCAAAAGCTATATATGGAAAGAGAACAGTTAATGAATCAATTGGAAATAGGTATTGCATTACACCTTAGGAGGTGTAGATGATGGATGTTGTTGATTTAAATTGTGATATGGGAGAAAGTTTTGGAACGTACACAAAAGGGATGGACGAAGCATTGTTTCCATATATTACGTCGGCTAACATTGCTTGTGGTTTTCATGCTGGAGATCCAGCTGTTATGCGTAAAACGGTTAAATTGGCACTGGAACATCAGGTAGGTATAGGAGCGCATCCAGGCTTACGAGATTTAGTTGGATTTGGTAGAAGAAATATGGTCATCTCCCCCGAAGAAGCATACGAGCTAATTGTTTATCAAATTGGTGCTCTCAATGGATTTGTAACAGCAGAAGGCGGATTACTTCAACACGTAAAACCACATGGAGCCCTTTACAACATGGCTGCTAAAAATAGGGAACTCGCAGATGCAATTGCTAAGGCAGTATACGATGTTAGCCCAGAATTAATTTTGTTTGGATTAGCTGGAAGTGAATTAATTAAAGCTGGAGAGGAAATAGGACTTCAGGTTGCTAGTGAGGTTTTTGCGGATCGAACCTATCAACAAGATGGTACGTTAACTTCGAGGGAAGAGGCAAATAGTTTGATCACGGATCATGCCATTGCTAGTAAGCAAGTAATTCAAATGATACAGAAACATAAAGTGAAGACAATTCAACAAATAGACTTTCCCATTAATCCTGAAACCATCTGTATACATGGGGATGGTGCTTTAGCATTATCGTTAGTAATACATATTCATGATGCATTAGCGACAGCGAATATTAAAGTGAAGAAAATCAGTTCGCATAAATAGTGTACAATTTTTGAATAGTTGGAAAAAGGTGTTGCATTATTTCAAAGGATGCATTAAACTGACAACAAGTTAAATTTTTCGGAAAATTTTATATTTTATTTCTTATCAAGAGAGACGGAGGGATTGGCCCTTTGATGTCTCAGCAACCAGCCATATCGTATGGCCCGGTGCTAATTCCAGACAGACTAGAAAATAGTCTAGAAGATGAGAAGACTGACTTTTAAAATCTTAAAAGACCTTCTTCTTAGAAGGTCTTTTTTTATATTCAAATCAAGCAAAGGAGGCGTGGTCATGACTGATAAAAAACTGCAGACAAAATTAGCGCAACTTGGTAATAAGAGTGATCCTTTAACAGGAGCTGTAAGTCCACCGATTTATTTATCAACAGCTTATCAACATGAAGGACTAGGAAAGTCAACAGGATATGATTATACGAGAACAAAGAATCCAACACGCTCGATATTAGAAGAAGGAATCGCTGATTTAGAAGAAGGCGATCAAGGATTTGCTTGTAGTTCTGGAATGGCAGCTATCCAACTTGTCTTATCATTATTCAGAACAGGAGATGAATTGATAGTTCCTGAAGATGTATATGGTGGTACTTATCGCATTCTTAAACAGTATCAAGAAGCTTATGAAATCAAAACAACGTATGCGACTTTTTCTGATGTTGAAGAAGTAAGAAGTTGTATTACGCCGCATACGAAGGCAATATTAATCGAAACACCAACAAATCCATTGATGCAGGAGATTGATATTGTAGACTATGCGGCTTTAGCAAAAGAGTTTAATCTATTACTTATTGTTGATAATACATTTTTAACACCTGTATTACAGCAACCGATAAAGCTTGGAGCAGACATTGTCATTCATAGTGCAACGAAATATATAGGTGGTCATAATGATGTATTAGCGGGTCTTATTGTAGCAAAAGGTGAAGCGTTATGCGAAAGAATTGCTACACTTCATAATGCGGCAGGTGCGGTATTATCTTCTTTTGATGCTTGGTTGTTAATCAGAGGGTTAAAAACTTTAGGATTACGTATGAAAAAACATCAAATGAACGGCAAAAAAATTGCAAACTTTTTAGAAACTGATGCTCGAATTGAAGATGTATTGTATTGTGGAAAAGGTGGAATGCTCTCCTTTCGACTTCGAGAAAGTGCATGGGTGGAACCGTTTCTAGAGAATTTACAACTTATCACCTTTGCAGAAAGTCTTGGGGGTGTAGAGAGTTTTATTACATACCCAACTACGCAAACTCATGCAGATATTCCTGAAGATGAACGTGTAAGACGTGGAATAGACAATCGTTTATTACGCTTTTCAGTAGGTATTGAAGATAGTGAAGATTTAATTAATGATTTAACTTATAGTTTAGATCAATTAAATTAAGTGAATGTTATTTTCGTTAAATTAGGCGAGGCTCGATTTGAGAGTCTTAAATTTATCCATCGTAAATGAAGTTTTGGGCTAGACCAAAGATAATGTATAATATATGTAAACGTAAAGGGTGGTAATAATACCACTCTTTTTTTTGAGAAATTGTTGTTTAGATGTAGTAATTGTTTAGGATAAAGGGAATAGATAAGTTAGATATACATACATGGGAGTTGTTAGTGTTGATAATTGCATTGTTGATTTTGGCAGTATTAATAGTGGTGAATGCATTTTTTGCAGCCTCGGAAATAGCATTAGTTTCTTTAAATGATAATAAAATAAGAAGATTGGCGGAGCGTGGAGACAAAAAAGCAATTTTACTCGATAAATTGTTGGCTGAACCAGGCCGATTTCTAGCTACAATTCAAATTGGGATAACATTAGCTGGATTTTTAGCAAGTGCATTTGCTGCGGATACATTTGCAACGCCACTTGCAGAAACGTTATATGAATTAGGTGTCCCAATTACATTGGGATTATTAAATACAATTTCTGTCGTGTTCATTACCATTTTACTTTCTTATTTTACTTTAGTTATTGGAGAGCTTGTTCCAAAACAACTGGCACTACAAAAAACAGAGGCAGTTTCCTATATGGCGGTAAAACCATTAACTCTTTTATTTAAAATTAGTATACCTGTTGTGAAATTTTTAAACTTCTCTACCAATACAATCGTACGACTATTTGGAATTGATCCAAATGCAGTGAGTGAAGAAGCAACGGAAGAAGAAATCCGAATGATGGTAGATATTGGTGGAGAAAGAGGAACCATTCACTCAGATGAGAAATTAATGATTAATAACATATTTGAATTCAATGACAAAGAAGTTTCTGACATCATGACACATCGAACAGAAATCATTGCGATAGCTATCGATACACCATTAAAGGAAATTGTTGAAATTGTTAATACACATAGGTATACGCGCTTTCCTATTTATAAAGAGAATATGGATGATGTAATTGGTATCCTGCATACAAAGGACTTGATTCAATTTATAGAGAAAGATAATGGATCATTTCGATTGAAAGACATTTTACGTAAACCGTATTTTGTTATGGAAACACAACGAATTGATGCGATATTTAGAGATATGCAACTAAATAATGTTCATGCTGCAATAATTGTGGATGAATACGGTGGGACGGATGGATTGATTACAATTGAAGATATAATTGAAGAGATTGTTGGTAATATTTCTAGTGAAAATGGCGAATCAGATCATGAAAATACAGAAATCCAAAAGATTTCTTCACATGAATATATAATAGAAGGCAATACACATCTCTACGATATTGAATATCAATTAAGTCTTGAATTACCAGTAGATGATTATGAAACGTTAAATGGATTTCTAGTTGGAGAAATCGGATATATTCCAGATCCAGAACAAAAGGCTAGTGTTAAGTATAAGAAAGTAGTATTTACTGTGGAAAAAGTTTCAGAAAAAAGAATTGAACAAGTACATGTGATGATTGAAAAAGAGAAATAAGTTTATCCGCAAGTGTTGATGAATCGTATATTGGAAAAGAAAGTGCTTGTCATTTCAAATGGCTGGCACTTTTTTCTAGTAAAAAAAGTCTGAATAGTGTTAAATAAATCATAGGATTCTGTATCAATATTTAGTATAATAATAGAGTTGTTTAATATAGAGAAATATATCAATCATTCTGAATGGTTAAGGGGCTATCTAATATGTATAAAATTGAAACATATGAAGAACAATCATTTACAATGTACCGAATAAGCAATGTAGATGATACATCTTGGATAACGGTTTGTCCAGAGCGTGGCGGTATTATTATAGGTTATGGTGTTGATGGTAAAGAAAATTTATATCTAAATAAAGAGACATTGTATGATAGAAAGCAAAATATAAGAGGTGGTATTCCAATCTTATTTCCAATTTCTGGTCAACTTGAATCAGGAAAGTATGATTGGCAAGGTACATCATATGAGATGCCAAACCATGGTCTTGCACGAATTCATCCATGGGAAGTAATCGAAACAACCTATGATGAAGAACAGGCTTCGATTTCTATTTTATTTGAAAGTAGTATTGGAACGAAAGATGTTTTTCCTTTCGATTTCGAAGTGATTTTCACATATACATTAAAGCAAGATCAATTATTTATTCACCAGACTTACCGTAACTTAGGTAAAAAGGATATGCCTATTTACCCCGGATTGCATCCTTACTTTAAAACGAAGTCAAAGAAGCTATCATTGAAAACAGATGCAACGACTTATTATGATTATAATGATGATATAACAAAAAAATTCTCTGAGAAAATTGATATGGAAGGTCTAAAAGAAGCTATTGTCTTAGAGAATAAGCATCACCAATTAGATGCTCAAATAGAAGAAACAGCTTTACATATGGAAACGGCAACTGAATTTCGATATACGGTTCTATGGACTGAAAAAGATAAAGACTTCATTTGTATTGAGCCTTGGACAGCTAAAACAGGAGAACTCAATCGTAAAAAGGAACTTATTATGATAGAACCAACTAAGTCGTTGGATACGTGGGTATCGTTCCAAGTGATATAAAAAAATGAGTGGATCCAAGGATCTACTCATTTTTTGTTGTATTACTTTAAATATATGCTTATAAGTGCTCAATATAAATTTTGTTATCTACTATGTTGTTCATTTTTACGTGTTGCAACTTTATAGGCATCTACCATTCCCCATATCCAAAGTATAGGAGTTGTTATAAATCCTATAATGACAAACATAAGTAAACCAGAAATAAAGTACGCAACAATAAAACCGACACCTTTTCCAATTTGCCCATTATAGATTTGGCCTAATCCAGCTACAAAAAAGGATAAAACCGCTGCTAAACCTGCATTTTTCAATATATTCACCCCCGAAATTTATTATGTATATGCAAACATAAGATTACATTACATTTATTATATTTTTCTTGATAGAATAACACAAGACAATTCCCAATAAATTGTCGAAAGGAGTATAATAGTTGCAATACAAATTATATATATGTGAAACATCCATATAAGTAAATCTAAACAAATACCTACTGGCGGATGGTTTTAGTGGTAGAAGTTATATTTATCTAGCAAGTATAAAAGATATATTCAATTTCTACTTAACACTATACTTCTCAGTAACTTTATTACATATTAAAATAACAAATGCAACTAGATCAGATTATATAAAGTATTAAAATCAGTCACAAAAGAAGTGTAAGCCCTTCATAACTTACCAATCACAGTAAAGTTGATGACGTCATGATACCATGTATGTTGCGAATCAATATGAAGTAGCATATAAAAAAGATTACAAAATATATTTAGGGAATGTAGAAAGAATTATGTTAAAATAACGAATAGAAATTAGAAGGTGTAATTGAAAAATGTAACATAGATAGAGTTAAACAAGATGAGATATAAAATATTCAATCAATAAGTTCAGATTGAAAACTGCACATAGAAATATAATGTTTAATAAGTATTATGTAATTAGAAGCGATTATGTATATTTACATATAAGAAACAGGGAGTTTTTGAGATGCGCCAATTTGCTTCAATCGGTTTTACAATAGCTATTATTATTTATGCGGTGATGCATTACGTTACATATATAAATGCAACTGAAATAGGCAGTATTATTTTAGGGATTACAGGAGTTGTAATTCTAATTTTTTCTCTAGCAATCTTGTCAATTAGAGCGCTTGCTGTACCACTTTTTCTTTTTTTTATTGCTTTAAGTATTCAGTTGTTTACGATGAATTCGTTTGCTTCCCTATTACTTTATGGTGTTAGTGAAATGTCTAATTTAATTACACTTCTTTTAATTGTTCCGATTATAAGTTGGATATTACGTGAGGAACGTTATATTGATGCGATTATGCAAGTTGCACAGCGCTCACTTAACACAAGCAAAAAATTCTACTTTGGTATAATGATCGTTAATCAAGTTATTTCTTATTTTTTGTTATTTGGTGCTATTCCAATGATGTATCAATTTATCAATGATTTTCTAAAAGATAAGACGAGTGAAGCATGGGAATATTTTAAAGGTACTGCATTGTTACGTTCGTTTGCATTAACAACACTTTGGGTCATCAGCATACCGAGTTTTGCGTTTGCAGTGGATCATTTAGATGCGTCACTAGGATGGACAATTATTCAGGGATTTCTTATATCTCTTGGAGGGATTTTTTTATCTGTTCTTTTTCTTTCATTTAAAGAGAAAAGCTATCAGGTGGATTTCACTTTAGGAATACAAGAAGAAATGACAGGCCGTTTGGCACATGCACTGGATGCAAAATATGCAAAGCGTTTAGTGATAGAATTTGCAGTTTTGTTTCTTTCGTTGTTTAGCACAATTTTTATTATTCATATCATAATGGGATGGGGATTACTAGCAATTATTCCACCAATTATTGTTGTTTGGACATTTGGCTATTTCATCTTAAAAAAACGCCCCAAAAGATTTTTCGCTGAAATGAAGACGTACATTAAAAAAGATGTTGGTCAGAAATCACAACAATTTAGTTTACTGTTAGCTGCTGGAATGTTAATTTATGCGGTGAATAATTCTGGGGTTGGTAATTACTTGATTGATGGATTGTTTTATGTAGAAGAAACAATACCATTTGTTAATTTTTTAACGATAGTCCCATTCATGGCAATCATACTAGGCTTTTTAGGACTAGGCCCATTAACAGTCATTGTTTTAGTTGCTGGGATATTAGAAAATGTTAACTTGGTTTATCCTGCTGAATTAGTTGTCTTAGCAATGACATCTGGTAGTGTCATCTCGGTTATATTGTCACCTGTCGTATTACCCGTTATTATTTTGAGTTCAACCAATAAATTAAGTATTGTTAAGAATGGAATTATATTTAATTGGAGTTATGCTATAGCATTTTACATTTTAGTACAGGGATATATACAAGTAATGTGGTATTTTATGCACTAGACTAGAGAATAAAATGGAACTTTTAGTAGTAAACAACCTTATTCTCTATCTAGTTTCTCCACTTCTTTGATAGACAACCCAGTCACATCAGCTATATCATGCGTGGCCATTTTCTTGTTTACTAATGCTTTTGCAATTTCAATTGCTTTTTGTTTTTGTCTCCTGCCTAGCCCTTGTTCCAGTCCTTGTTCCAGCCCTTTTTCCAATCCTTCTTGTAGTCCCTTTGCTATCGCTTTTTGTTGAGACTCTTCAATAAAACGTTTTAAACCTTCCTCAAAATTTGATATCATTTTATCCACCTCCTGATGGTTTGCTTTTGAAATAATCGTATGAATTTGAGTATGATAGCTAAGGGGTAACCTATTAATAAAGATCTTTTCTAACCAATTTTTAAAATGATTAAATTCTTCTACATCTAGTTTTTTTAAAATATGCATGGTTTCCCTTAACCGTGTATAGATCTCTTCATTATTCGTTATATGCTGATCGAAAATAAAAATAGTACTGATCAAATTGGAGAGTTGTAGTAAATCCTTTTTTTGGTAACGATTAATATCAAGTAAAATATATTTAAAGTTTAACACTTCATCTTGAAATAAATGAGCCTGATCCAATTTTTCTTTAAATTCTGTTGGTGCAGTCCAGTTATTCTTACCATTATATAAGACAATTGGAATAATAACTGGTAGTTTAAAAGCCTTTTTTAATTTAGATTGGTGTTCATTCTTCAGGATATCTCGCCAAATTTCATTCATATAAACTAAGAGACGATACGGCATCTGTTGATCAAGGGTTGATTGTAATTCAAGTAATACGTAAAAAATAACATCTTGATTTTTCCTGTGTTTTAATTTGTAGACAATATCGGCTTCTTTTTGTTGGAAATCTTGTGAAATATAAGATTTGTCAATACGTTCGATGTCAACTTCCTTCATATCAGTTACCCAATCACGACTGACAAATGATGCAATTAATTGCAAAAAAAATCGTTTAGTTGATAGTAAGTATTTATAGCCTACATCATGTTGATTTTTACGAGAATCCAATGTAGTTTACTCCTCTATATTATAATATATTTCATCTAACTTTCCATTATTATCAGATAATTTAATCACAAAAACAACTTGTCAAAATGGAAGTTTATAGATTAAAATATAATGAAAAAATGGAAAGTACTGTTGTTAAACGTGGATAGAGAATCGATAATTATTGAGATATTATAAATTTAACAAAAAAATTCGGATTAAAATGTCTAGTCGTTTTTGTGACTGAAATTATATGCTATAGACAATAATGGAGTGGATTCTCGTAGTTGTTTTGGGTAAAGTAGAGAAAAAGCTTGTAAATAGAATCTTTTCACAATAGAGTGAGAGAAGAAAGCAAAAAATGATTGGAGTAACCCGATGACTATATCTTTTAATGACTATAATTTAAGTGATGAAATTCTTCGTGCACTTACAGATTTACATTACGATACACCAACAGAAGTACAACAAAAAGTTATTCCAACTGCGCTAGAAAATAAGGATCTTGTTGTTAAGTCTCAAACAGGTAGTGGAAAAACGGCGTCATTTGCAATTCCGCTTTGTGAGAAAGTTGACTGGCTTGAGAATAAACCACAAGCATTGGTTTTGACACCTACTCGTGAACTTGCTCAACAAGTGAAAGAGGACATCACAAATATAGGGCGATTCAAACGAATTAAAGCAACAGCCGTTTATGGTAAGCAGCCTTTTGATAAGCAAAAAACGGAATTGAAGCAAAAATCGCATGTGGTAGTTGGTACACCTGGACGTGTCCTGGATCATATTGATAAAGGAACCATGATAGTTGACCAAGTAAACTATTTAATCATTGATGAAGCGGATGAAATGTTAAATATGGGTTTTATCGAACAAGTAGCTGCGATTATTGAAACACTTCCTAAAAAACGAGTGACGAGTGTATTCTCAGCAACATTGCCAGAAGATGTAGAAAGACTTTGTTATAAATACATGAATGAACCAACACAAATTGAAATTAAAGCAAAGGGTAATGTAGCTGATCGAATTACACAACAGGTAATAGAAGTAACGAATGAAGAAAAACTAGCACGCTTACAGGATATCACAATTGTTGAAAATCCAGACAGTTGTCTTGTATTTTGTCGAACACAAGAGCAAGTTGAATTTGTAACGAAACAACTTCAAAATCTTGATTATCCATGTGATAAACTTCATGGTGGACTTGATCAGGATGACCGTTTTGCTGTAATGAAGGCATTTAAGCGAGGCGAGTTTCGTTATTTAGTGGCTACTGATGTAGCTGCTAGAGGGATTGATGTTGAGAACGTTTCTCTCGTTGTTAATTATGATATGCCTTTAGAAAAAGAAAGTTATGTTCATCGGATTGGACGGACAGGACGAGCTGGTAAAACGGGCAAAGCCATCACATTTATGACGTTGTATGAAGAGAAGTTTTTAATCGAAATCGAAGCATATACTCATACTCCGATTACAAGAGTTGAAGCACCTTTGACAGCAGAGGTTGATAAGTTAAGAACTGCTTTTAAGCGTAAAATTGAAACAAAACCGAAGTTAAAAACAGATAAAAGCGAAAAACTTAATAAACATATCATGAAGCTTTATTTTAATGGTGGAAAGAAAAAGAAAATAAGGGCAGTAGATTTTGTAGGGACGATAGCTAAGATTGACGGTGTAACTGCTGATGACATTGGGATCATAACGATTGAACAAACATTATCTTACGTAGAAATCTTAAATGGTAAAGGACCTCTTGTGTTAAAAGAAATGAGGCATACTACTATAAAAGGAAAGCAATTAAAAGTACACGAAGCAAATAAATAGTAATATAATAAAAAAATTTTAATTTCGAAAGACAGTAATAAAATGAATAGTGGTAATTAAAAAAGCTACCCTGAAAGGTTGAATTTCGACTCTTTAGGGTAGCTTTTTTAATTTTTAACTGCAATTAGTTAAAAAGGAGCGCAAGTCTGTGCATTATCTGTTATTATTAAGAATACTGTGCAAACTATAGTATGTATTATGTATAAAGGAGAAATATAATTGAAACAGCAATCACTTCCATTCACAATTTCTAAAGAAGAAAACTTCTTTGATCGATTAGGCGATTATATCGGGGATGTATTTTATGATATATTACCTGAGCAAGGATATGAACTTCGTGACGAACAAATTTATATGGCTTATCAAATTGAAAATACATTTAAAAATAAAAGCACGGTTTTTGCTGAAGCAGGTGTAGGGACAGGTAAAACATTTGTTTATTTACTATATGCAATTTGTTACGCAAGATATATGAGAAAGCCAGCAATTATTTCTTGTGCAGATGAAACATTAATTGAGCAATTAGTGAAAAAAAATGGCGATATTGAAAAACTTGAAAAGGCTTTAGATTTAACTGTTGATGTTCGTTTGGCTAAAGCACGTGAACAATATGTCTGTATGAGAAAGTTAGATCCTTTAGCGAATGAAACCGATGATGAAGATATCTTAAAAGTGCATGAGGATATTCCGGATTTTGTATTTGAGCAAGGCTCTTCTATGCAGTCCTTTGAAAGGTATGGAGATCGTAAAGAGTATCCGTGGGTGTCAAACGAGAAATGGAAAGAAATTGCATGGGATCCAATTCAACAATGTTCTACATGTGAATGGCGTCATCGTAGTGGACAAACTTTAAATCGGGATTATTATCGACACGCAACAGACTTAATTATCTGTTCCCATGACTTTTATATGGAACACATTTGGACGAAAGAATCTCGTAAACGAGAAGAGCAGATGCCATTACTTCCAGAGGCTAGTTGTGTTGTCTTTGACGAAGGACATTTACTGGAATTCGCCGCACAAAAAGGTTTGACGTATCGTTTCCACGCGGAGACATTACAGTCAATATTGACAGGCTATATGAGTCAAGATGTTCGGGAAGAATCACTTTATTTAGTAGAGGACATTATCACGTTAAATGACGAATGGTTCCAATCTCTTAGTGCATCAGCAAAAATGGTAAAAGGATCGAATCGAAAAGAAGTACCATTATCAACTGAAATGTTAAAACTAATCAAAACTTTAGATGATAAAGTAGCACAATTACTTGAGCAACTAGTATTTGATTCCGAGTTATTTACAATTGATCCGTATCACGTAAAGATCATTGAAGAATATTTGGAGTTTTATTCTTATGGTTTATCGATTTTATTAAAGGATGATCAAGGGATATTTTGGTTAGAAGAAAGTGATTCTGATACTTCATTTGTTATCATGCCACGATTAGTCGAAGACATTTTAGGTGAGGATGTATTCTCGCAAAAGATACCATTTGTGTTCTCATCAGCGACGTTAGCGCAAGCAGGTGATTTTTCTTATATCGCTAAGAGTTTAGGAATTAAAGCATTTGAATCCTTTACGGTTGACTCACCATTTGATTATGAAAAGAAAATGGAGATTAAGGGTCACATTGTCTCAGAAATAAACTTGGAAGAAAAGTGGACAACACTAGGTGAAGGCCTAATTAAAAACAATGGACAATCGTTAGTGCTTTTCTCTTCTCTCTTTGAAATGAATCAATTTCGTGAATGGGCAGAAGAAAAGTCATTTGACTTTCCAATTATTTATGAAGGCGATCGAGAAATAAGTGAATCAGTTAAGTATTTTCAAACAGACATTGCTTCTGTTTTATGTTCTTACAACCTTTGGGAAGGTTTAGATGTTCCTGGAGAAGCTTTAAACCAAGTTATTATTGCTTCTTTACCATTTCCACCACAGGATCCTGTCTTTCAAGCGAAACGAAATCATGCTTCAGATTCATTAAATGAAGTAGATTATCCTTATATGATGTTGCGTATTAGACAAGGAATTGGCCGTTTAATTAGAACGAGTGATGATGAAGGGATTATCCGAATACTAATGACAGAAGAACAAAAACAGACAGACCTTCAAGCAATTGAAAAATTATTACCAGTTACTATACAGTGGAATTAAAAAGCAAACAGATGAAGCTACTCCTACAGAGACCTTCATCTGTTTTTTTATATGCTCTTTTTATGAATTGTTTCTCTGTTTACCAGTTACAACAGAGAGAAATTGTTACATAACAGAAGATCTTACCCGCTCCACAGTGAAATGGGCTCGCTTTCCGAGTGGATCTTCAGCCCGTGGGATTGCGATTACTCATCCCATCAAAAACATTCGCTGTTCCCACAGGAGTCTCACCCATTTCAATTGCTCCGCTAGTTTTGCTTTAAATATTTTATGAACTACAAATAAACACATTAATCATTAGTCTCTTGAAAATGTTTCGATTAATTCTGTCTTACGCTTAAAAATAGTTCCACTAGCGAAGGAAGCAAATGCTTGACACTCCTACGGGAACAGCGCGAGCCGAAGATCCACTTAGTAAAGCGTTCTATGCTTTACTAAGTTAGCTGAGGCCGTGCCCGTGGAAAGGGAAAGCATTTGCTGACGTAGCGAGTAAGACCAAAACGTTACGTCGCAGTTGATGGTAATTCCGATGTAAGGAAATGTTATATGGTGATTATGTATTTTTTCTAATTGTAACTATATTTCATAAAACAGTTTTTGTATATTTGTGGTAAAGTAGTAGATAAGGTATTATGTAAGCGAAATCATATTGAGGGGAGTAATGGTATGACTAATAAATTGAAGTGGGGTATCTTAGCAACGGGTGGAATTGCAGCGACATTTGCCAAAGATTTAGCTTATGTAGATAACGGGGAAAGCTATGCAGTTGGATCAAGGAATCTGGAACACGCGAAAAAATTTGCAGATGAACATGGCGCATCAATTGCCTATGGATCTTATCAGGAATTAGCAGAAGACCCTGATGTTGATGTTATCTATGTTGCAACACCACATCCCTATCATAAAGAAAATGTTCTAACATGTTTACGTGCAGGAAAGGCGGTATTATGTGAAAAACCATTTACTGTAAACACAGCAGAATTAGAAGAGTTAATCATATTCGCTCGCGAGAAGCAACTTTTTCTAATGGAAGCAATGTGGACACGATTCTTACCAGCAATTCAAAAAGTAAGGGAATGGTTGGATGATGATAAAATTGGAGAGGTTCAATTAGTCAAAGCTGACTTTGGTTTTCGTGCACCATGGGATCCAGAATGGCGTTTGTTAAATCCAAAACTTGGCGGGGGAGCATTACTTGATGCTGGAATCTATCCCGTATCATTTGCATCCATGGTTTTTGGAGCTAATCCTGAAAAAATAATGAGTACAGTTGAAATTGGCGAAACAGGTGTCGATGAAAGATTTTCTATGCTATTAAAGTATCAGAATGGGAAAACGGCTAGCTTAAACGGAGCAATTCGTCTAAGTTTAACAAATGAAGCTACTATTCATGGAACAAAAGGTTATATCCGAATCCCATCATTTTTGAATGCGCACGAAGCACATTTACATGTAGATAAAGAAGAGGTTGAGTCATTTGTTGATGACCGTACGTCCTCTGGTTATAAATTTGAAGCAGAAGAAGTCGGTCGTTTGCTGGAAAATGGACGATTGGAAAGTGATGTAATCTCGCTAGATCAATCACATGAGATCATGAAACTGATGGATAGAATACGGGATCAGTGGGAATTAAGATACCCATTTGAGTAATCTGAAAATAGTTTTGCAAAGTTTCATCTTGTATTGAGGTGAAACTTTTTTAACTAAAAAATCTACGTGTTATAATAAGTCCAAAACCATTTCAAATAAATGTTTGACTGTACATGTAAGGAAAGGAAGGAATACTTATGAAACTCGTAGGAATATCAGGTTCGCTAGCTGGGTGGAAGACAAATGTTCTCGTTCATGAAGTCTTATCAGCAGCAAAGGAATTTGATGAAAAGATAGAAACAGAATTAATAGATTTAAGAGATTATGATATTGAATTTGTCGATGGATCGCCCTTGGCATATTATAATGCAGATACATTTAAAGTGGTAAACAAGATTATATCGGCAGACTTTCTCGTAATAGGTTCACCAATATATCAAGCATCAATTTCTGGAGCATTAAAAAATCTACTAGACCATCTACCTATAGATGCTTTCAAAGGAAAAGTAACGGGAATGGTAACCACAGCTGGATCGGCTAGTCATTTTCTGGTTTCCGAATATCAGTTAAAGCCAATTCTTTCTTACTTTAAGGGATTAGTCCCAACAATAAATGTCTTTAGTCATGATGACTCTTTTAATGAAGTAAATGAAATTATAGATCCTAATGTATCTGATAGAATTCAAAAGCTTGCAGAAGAAATGATAAATTTACAAAAAGGATTGCATGATAAAAAGTAATTCGTCAATTACTACAATCAAATTGAAAATCTTAATAAAGATAAGGGGATCGAACCTCTTATCTTTATTAAGATTTTTTAATGCCACTTTCATTTGATTTATACTTTCTTTCCTAACTGTTTACTTCGTTCCTCAATAGACGCATAGCTGTTAAGTGAAAAATTCCATTCAACTATTTATTGAATGCGAATAATGTAATTCATTTGTATATAGCTAGTTGTTATAAAACGTACCTATTATTTTATTACGCATATTTAGGAAAATGGAGATGTGTATTTTTTGTGAATACTGAACTTTTTCATTGAATACGCATACCCCTATATGTATAATAAGAAATATGTAATAGCTATTGTGAATATAGGAGGAATAAGAGATGGGCAAACGTATATTAATTATAGGTGGCGTTGCAGGTGGTGCATCTGTAGCAGCCCGCATTCGACGTTTAGATGAAGAAGCTGAAATTGTAATGTTTGAAAAAGGCCCGCATGTTTCGTTTTCAAACTGTTCCTTACCATATCATTTGAGTGGTGAAATTGAAGATAGTCAACGTTTGATATTAATGAATCCAGGCAAGTTTGATGCACAATATAAAATTGAAGCGAGAACAAATAGTAAAGTAATAAAAATAAACCGAACAAAAAAAACAATAACAATAAAAAATATTCAAACGGGTAAAATATATGAAGAAGCTTATGATAAGCTGGTGCTTTCTCCAGGTGCAAATCCAATTATACCAACACTAGATGGCATAGCGAGTAACCACGTTTTTACAGTTCGAAATGTTGTGGATATTGAAAAATTAAATAATTATGTGAAACAAAAAGGAATAGAAGATGTTGCCGTCATTGGAGGCGGATTTATTGGTATAGAAGTAGCAGAAAACTTAGTACGTGCTGGTAAAAAAGTTTCACTAATAGAGGCACAAGAGCAAGTGATGACATCTTTTGATTATGATATGGTCCAAATCTTACACAAAGAAATGTTAGAGAAAGGGATCAATCTTGTTTTGAATGATGGAATTGAAAAAGTGAAAGAAAAAGTAATTTATTTACAATCAGGAAAGAAAATTAATGCACAGGCAGTTATAATGGCGATAGGTGTACGTCCAGAAACCACGTTGGCAAAAAAAGCAGACCTTGCAATTGGTGTTACGGGTGGTATAAAAGTTAATCATAATTATGTGACTACAGACAATGATATTTATGCAGTAGGGGATGCAATTGAAGTGCATCATAAGATTACACATAAAAAAACACGCTTAGCATTAGCTGGACCTGCACAACGTCAAGCACGTGCGGCTGCGGATCATATGTATGGAATTCCACATCGCAATACAGGTGTAATAGGTTCTTCAGTAATTAAAATATTTGATTTTAATGCTGCATCAACGGGTATTAATGAAAAAATGGCGCAAGCAGCGAACGTAGATTATGATTTTGTTTATGTGATTCCATCAGATAAAGTAGGTATTATGCCCAAAAGTAATGTAATGCATTTTAAATTATTATTTGAAGTACCGACTGGAAGAATTTTAGGTGCACAAGCAATTGGTAAAGGAAATGTCGATAAGCGAATAGATGTAATCGCAACGATGATTATGATGAATGGTAACTTGGAGGATTTAAAAGAGTTAGAACTTGTATATTCACCAGTTTATGGTACAGCGAAAGATGTGGTTAATTTTGCAGCATTGGTAGGTTTAAATATACTAAATGGTAATGTCAAACAAGTGAAAGTTTCAGATATGAGAGATTTAATAGAGAATAATGCCTTTATTATTGATGTGCGTGAAAGGAACGAATTTGAAGCAGGACATTTATTACATGCAAAAAATATTCCTTTAAGCGAATTCAGAAATCGTTTGGATGAGATACCGAAAGATCAGCCGGTATATATACATTGTCGTTCTGGTCAACGTAGTTATAATGCAGTAACAACGTTAAATAATTTAGGCTATAGCAATATTTATAATGTTTCGGGTTCATTTTTAGGGATTTCTTTATATGAATATTTTAATGATCAATCTAAAAACCGGAAACCAATTGTAACGGAATATAACTTTAAGTAAGTTGGTAAACTAGGAAACTAGAAGCGTACTAGTTTCTTAGTTTAACTAACAAGTTTTGGTATATAAAAATTACAAAACGATTGAAATGTGTTATTCTATTAATAAATACTATAATTACTAGGGAGAAATACATATAATGAAAAGCACAGGAATTGTTAGAAAAACGGATCATCTAGGAAGAATTGTTTTACCAAAAGAATTACGAAGCTCTCTTGGGATCGATCCTAAAGACCCTTTAGAGATTTTTACAGATAGTGAAAAGATTGTGTTACGTAAGTTTAAAGCAGAAAAAGCTTGTGCTATAACAGGTGAAGTTAGTGATGATAACCAATCATTTTTTGATGGTAAAGTTGTATTAAGTCAAGAAGGTATTGCATTACTATTAAAAGAATTACAATCAAAATAATTACGAATAAAGGCAAACATGTACTCAAAGGAGTACATGCTTGCCTTTTAAAATGTATAGTAAAATCTAACAATCTATTCAATTAAAAGTTATAATCAACACCGTTTTTATTTTTCCAATCTCCTACTAGTTTCCTTATATAAACAATTTGTCCAATGTGATAGGCATTGTGTAAAAGTAGATATGATAATGTTTCTTCCCAGGCACTTATTTTCTCTTGATCAGCGTGTTTAATTGATTGCTCCCAATCGTGTAAAATAGCATGTAATGTCACTGTTGTTGCAATCCAGCTTGTTTGTTCTTTATTCCGATAGGTTATATGATCAGACTTGAAACTTTGTTCCAATGTTTCGCCTTTGAATTTTCTAAGCTCTAGATCATTATAAAAAATTAAATGCTGAACAATCCCCTCAATTGAATTTATAATTTCCTTACGCTTTGCATCTTCTTCATTTAAACCATGTAATGCACTTTTTAATGAAAAAAACCAAGTGTTTTGTTTTTGAATTGCGTTTAATTGGTCTAAAAATATTGCTTTTGTCATTATTTTATCGCTCCTACTTGTCTAATATATAACTATTATATCGACAGAAGCGGGTCGATTATGATAATAATATAAATAGATTGGGGAATTTTTTTAAAAAAGGAGCTTGTCTCATGGAGTTACGCCAATTACACTACTTTTTTGAAGTAGCAAAACAGAAAAGTATCTCAAAAGCTGCATTAGTCCTACATGTATCGCAACCAGCATTAAGTAAAATGCTGAAGAATATGGAAGAAGAATTAGGTATGACCTTGCTGATTCGTACAAATAAAACAAGTGAATTAACTGATGCTGGTATGGTCGTTTATGAATATGCAAAAAAAATAAATAATGATTTAAAAGATATGACTACAGTTTTAAATGATCTGACAGAATTGAAACGGGGAGAAATTCATTTTGGTTTACCGCCTATTATCGGGAGCTTGTTTTTCCCGGATTTATTAGCGAAGTTTCATAAGTTGTATCCAAATATTAAAATAACAATTACTGAATATGGGGGAGCAAAAGTAGTGAAAAGCGTCCAAGAAGGGGAGTTGGACTTAGCTGTCACGGTTTTGCCAGTTGATGAGAATTTGTTTGATAGCTATCCTATTGTCAAAGAAGATATGAAAGTGATTGTGCATCGTGATCACCCACTTGCTAATCGGGATATTGTCGATTTGAGTGAATTAGGGGAAGAAGAATTTATTTTTTACCACGAAGATTTTGCATTGCATGATCTAATGTGGGAGAAATTTTTGCAGGCAGGGTATGAACCTAAAATTTTATTTAAAAGTTCACAATGGGACCTAATGTCTGAGATGGTTGTTGCTAATCTAGGTATTACGATTTTACCTAAGTCGATTTGTGAACGAGTAAAGAGTGATAGGGTTCATGTGTTAGATCTGACACCAGTCATCCCTTGGAATTTAGCAGTAATTCAGAAAAAAGATAAATATCTTTCCTTTGCAGGACGGACATTTATTCAATTTATAAAATGATCAGTGTATAACTATAAGTTATACATATTATAATAACTATGTATTTTACGAATACTCCTAGCAGTAGTATGCTGAAGATAACAAGTAATCAGTATCGGAAAAAGTAGGAGTGTTCAGGATGAGAATCGGAAAAATTTTAATACAGATTATATTTATTCATGTTTTTTTGCTATTGGCTATTGGTTTGAAGCAGCTTCTTTCCATCCCTATACCGGCCTCCATGATTGGTTTAGTACTATTATTCTTGGCGTTATTTTTCAAAATCATAAAACTAGAATGGGTAGAACAAGGAGCCAATTGGTTAATGGCAGAATTATTATTATTTTTTATTCCATCAGCTGTTGGTATTGTTAATTATGATGAAATTGCTAGCTGGCAAGGTGTTGAAATTGTCTTAATTATTGGTCTTAGTACATTTATTGTGATGGCCTTGACTGCTTTTATTGCTGACTGGTTTGAGAAACCCAAAAGGACGGATGCTTAGTGAATATTATTATTGTGACGATACTAACGTTCGGTTTATACCGACTTACCAAAGCATTAAATAAAAAAGTGACATTTCCATTATTTCATCCGTTATTATTAACTCCTATTTTGATAATAGGAATTATTTTTTTATTGAAAATTCCTGCAAATAACTATATAAGTGGTGCAACATTCTTAACACATATGCTTGGACCTGCAACAATCGCATTTGCCATCCCAATATATAAACATTTAGAACTGTTAAAAAAACATATTGGAATGATTATGGTAAGTGTGACAGTCGGGTCATTAATTGCTGTGTTTACATCTTTTGGAATGTCTCTACTATTACATTTAGATAAAAATTTTTTAGTAAGTGTTCTACCTCGTTCGATTACAACTCCAATTGCTATTGAAGTTTCTAAGGATATTGGTGGACTACCAACCTTAACGACTGTATTTGTAATTATCACAGGTATTGTAGGAGGAATTATTGGACCGAGTGTAATCAAAGGTCTAGCAATCAAATCGCCAATTGCAAAAGGATTAGCACTTGGTATGAGTGCGCATGGAGTTGGGACGAATAAAGCAATAGAATACGGAGAAGAAGCTACAACTTTTTCAACACTTGCAATGATATTAGCTGCAAGTATTACAATTATTTGGGGTAAATTTCTAATCCCGAGTTTAGTAGGGTTTATTTATTAATACTACGTTTAACAATTTTAAAAAAGAGGAGCAACATACCCAGTTTAGGGTGCTGCTCCTCCTTTTTTAGTTGATTAATCAAAAAATAGTGAACTAACAGATTCTTGATTATGAACACGTGAAATTGCATCAGCAAATAATGGTGCAACACTTAATTCTATTATCTTTTCGCTATACTTTTCTTTTGGAATATGAATACTGTTTGTTACAACCAACTCTTTAATTGGTGAATTATCAATATTTTGCTTTGCAATTCCAGATAGTACAGGATGTGTACATGTAGCGTAAACTTCTTTGGCGCCATTCTCGATTAGTGTTTTTGCCCCCATTGTTATACGTCTTCCCGTATCAACAATATCGTCAATGAGTATAGCAGTTTTTCCTTCGATGTCACCAACGACATTTAATTGAGACGAGTCAACATCTCGTGGACCTCGTCTATCTAAAATAGCAATTGGGGCATGAAGACGATCAGCGAATTGACGTGCTCTTTTGACACTACCGTGATCAGGCGCAACAACAACGACGTTTTCTAATTGTTTACCTAAGAAATAAGTAGCTAGAATAGGAATACCGGCTAACTGATCAACAGGCAAGTCGAAAAATCCTTGTGCTTGTGTTGCATGAAGATCTAGTGAAATTACACGAGAAGCGCCTGCTTTTTGAATTAAATCAGCAATTAACTTGGCCACAATTGGTTCACGTGCTTTTGTTTTACGATCTTGTCGTGCATATCCATAGTAAGGAATTACGACATTAACTGTTTTTGCAGAAGCACGTTTTAATGCATCTAGCATAATTAACATTTCCATAATGTGTTGGTCTGCTGGATCACAAGTTGATTGGATTACATATGTATCACAGCCGCGTACACTCTCTTCAATATTAATCTGTATTTCACCATCACTAAAGGTTTTAACAGAACAGTCACCTAATTCCAGACCAGACAATGTTGCAATTTCTTCTGCTAAAGCAGGATTAGAACTTAGAGTGAAAATTTTTATCTCTTCTTTTTGATATTCGATGGACACGAACGATCGCTCCTTTTCTTCATAACGATTACATATACATTCATTGTAAAACAAACGGAAGGATAATGCTAGATATCTGAACTGTTGAAAAGAAAAAATTCGACTATAACTTACAAATTAATGATGTCGCTATAAATAATTAAATTGTAAGCGTATTAATTATTTCACCTTTTACTTTAGTTATAGAGACTAACGCCTGAATTTTTGATATAATTAGTTCTTAGTAACTATACATACATATACTGACATAGAAATAAGGGAAAAGAGGAGGAAACATATGCGTTTATTAATTACAGGCGGTGCTGGTTATATAGGCAGTCATACAGCGATGTATTTGAAAGACCAAGGAGAAGAAGTAGTTATATTAGATAGTCTTCAAAAAGGACATCGTGATGCGATAGCTGATACGCCTTTTTATGAAGGAGAATTGAAAGATGAACGATTACTTGATGAGATATTCCAAACACATGATATCGACGCAGTAATTCATTTTGCAGCAGATTCTCTCGTAGGTGAGAGTGTCAAAGACCCACTTCAATATTATGAAAACAATGTAATAGGCACGCATGCTCTTCTTAAGAAAATGGTTGAATATGATATCAAGCGGTTTGTGTTTTCTTCTACAGCTGCTACATACGGGGAGCCAGATTCCGTACCAATAACAGAGGCTGATTCTACAATACCGACAAATCCTTACGGTGAGACAAAACTTGCTATTGAAAAAATGCTAAAATGGAGCGATCAAGCTTATGGCTTAAAATCAGTTTGTTTACGCTATTTTAATGCGGCGGGTGCAGATCCAAATGGACGTATTGGAGAAGATCATGATCCTGAGACACATTTAATTCCTATTGTACTTCAAGTGGCTTTGGGACAACGAGATCAGGTTTCTATTTTTGGAGATGACTATTCTACCGAAGATGGTACATGTGTCCGTGATTACATTCATGTTATTGACTTAGCACAAGCACACTATCAAGCTGTGAAAAAAATGATCGAAAAAAATGAGAGTGCGATATATAATCTAGGAAATGGCCATGGTTTTTCTGTGAAACAAGTTATCGAAACATGCAGAAAAGTTACGGAGCATGAGATTCCTACTACGGTTGTGCCGAGACGTACAGGTGACCCAGCAACACTTATTGCCTCTTCTACTAAGGCAAAAGAAGAGTTGAATTGGAATCCACAGTACGGTGACTTGGAAACAATGATCTGTCATGCATGGGATTGGCATCGGACTCATCCAGATGGATATAAAAAATAAACCGGTAAACTAGTAGTAACAATAAACAAAATGGAGGCGATTTAAATGGATTGGAAAGTAAATTTTCAAAAGTGGAATCAATATGAGCAGTTAGATACAGAATTAAAGCAACAGCTAGCTGATATTTCAACAGACGATAAATTATCGGAAGATAGCTTTTACAAGGAATTGGAATTTGGTACGGGTGGTATGCGCGGTGAATTGGGGCCAGGAACGAACCGAATGAACATATATACAATAAGAAAAGCCTGTGAGGGTTTAGCTCGTTACATAGAAGAAAACGGTGAAAAAGCGAAAACACGTGGCGTAGTCATAGCTTATGATTGTCGTTACAAATCATCGTTATTTGCAATGGAAGCTGCAAAAACATTAGGTGAACACGGTATCCAGACATACGTATTTGATAGTTTACGTGCAACACCTGAATTATCATTTGCTGTTCGTTATCTCCATGCCTATAGTGGTATAGTCATTACGGCAAGCCATAATCCACCTGAATATAATGGTTTCAAAGTTTATGGCAATGACGGTGGTCAAATTCCACCAGAAGCAGCAGAAGTCATTATTTCCAAAGTAAATGCAGTAGAAAATGAATTAGAAGTGAAAGTTGCAGATGAGGCCGGATTAAAAGATACGGGTCTATTACAAATGATTGGTGAAAAGGTCGATCAAGCTTACCAAAAACAATTAGAATCGATTATAGTAAATCGAGAGAATGTCAAAAAGGTAGCAAATGATTTTAAGATTATTTACACACCGTTACATGGAACAGGAAACATTCCTGTACGTGACGGGTTAAAGCGTATGGGCTTTAAAAACATTGAGATAGTAAAAGACCAAGAACTTCCTGATCCGAATTTTTCAACAGTTAAATCGCCAAATCCTGAAGAACATGCAGCATTTGAATTAGCAATTGAACAAGGTAAGAAAAACGGTGCAGATATTCTATTAGCGACAGATCCTGATGCGGATCGTGTAGGAGTTGCGGTTAAAGACGAATTAGGGAACTACCAGGTTTTGTCTGGAAATCAGGTTGGTGCACTTCTTTTAAATTATTTAATTACTGAGAAGAAACGTCAAGGTAAATTGTCATCAAATGCTACAGTATTAAAAACAATTGTAACTTCAGAAATAGGCCGAGATATTGCAACGAAACACGGTTTAGAAACGATTGATACTTTGACAGGCTTCAAATTTATTGGTGAAAAAATAAAAGAATTTGAAGCAAGTAGCGAGAAAAGCTTCTTGTTTGGTTACGAAGAAAGTTATGGTTATTTAATTGGTGATTTTGTTCGTGATAAAGATGCGGTACAAAGTTGTATGCTAATCGCAGAGGTTGCAGCATATTATAAAGCGCAAGGTAAAACTTTGTATCAAGGTCTGTTAGCTATTTTTGAGGAATATGGTTATTACTATGAATCATTACAATCTCTAACATTAAAAGGAAAAGACGGTGCAGAGCAAATTCAAGGTTTATTATCTGAATTCAGAAATAACCCACCAGCTACAATAGCTAACCAGAAAGTTGTAACGATTGAAGATTATCAAGCGAGTGTGCGCAAACTAGTTGCGTCTAATCAAACAGAAACAATTGAATTACCAAAATCAAATGTATTAAAATACAAATTAGCAGATGGATCATGGTTCTGTTTACGTCCTTCTGGTACAGAGCCGAAAATAAAATTTTATTTCGCAGTAACAGGAGATACACTAGAAACAACTAAAGAAAAACTACAATTAGTTGAATCAGAAGTAATGGCCCGTGTACATGCATTAACTAAATAAAGAATTTAACAAACCTAATCTTCCAATAAATTATTGAGAAGGTTGGGTTTTTATATGAAAAGAATATTTTTTGTGTAAAGGGGATGAGAAAGCTGAAAGCACTAGTATTATTACGTGATGCGTTTTACGAAGCGAATCCGAAATTCATTAAAGATGTTGAAAAATTAGGAATTGAAGTAAAAGCCTTATATCATACCGATAATGGAATTGAAAAAAGTGAATTACTCTCGTATGTGAAAGATGTGGATATAATTATTGTGACAGTCGTAAAAATTGATCGAGAAGTGATTGATCAGGCTACTAATCTACAATACATTATGAAATATGGTGCGGGGTACGATAACATTGACGTTGCATACGCAAGAGAAAAGGGTATTCCCGTAACGAATGCTCCTGGTCAGAATGCACCTTCAGCAGCAGATTTAGCTTTTGGGTTAATGTTAGCTGCTGCTAGAGAGATTCCAGTAAAGGATACACAGATTAAAGCGAAGCATTGGGAACTATCTGTAGGATTTGAAGTACAGAAAAAAACATTAGGAGTGATTGGTTTTGGAGCGATTGGCAAAACTTTAGCGAAACGCGCAAGTGGGTTTGATATGGATGTTGTTGCATTTGGCAATCATAAAGACGAAGAGGCAGCTAAGTCGTTAAATGTAACATTTGTTGAATTAAAGGAATTATTAGCTGTATCTGATTTTGTAGTCATCTGTACGACGGTAAATGATCACAACCGAGAGATGATTAATAAAGAAACGTTAGGTTTAATGAAACCTACTGGCTTTTTAATTAACGTTTCACGCGGTGGTTTAGTGAAAGAAATCGATTTAATAGATGCTTTAAAAACTAGCCAAATAAAAGGTGCAGCACTCGATGTTTTTGCTGAAGAGCCGCCTACTAATGGCTTACCTTATTTACCGAATTTAATCGCAACACCTCACATTGGAGGCGCAACATTTGAAGCAATTGAGCGAACAGGGAATGTAACAATAGAAAACTTACAGCGCTTTTTAGCTGGAGAACAGCTTGAATATTTGATTAGTAATTGAAATTATTGCTCGCGTACAAATAAAAAAGCAGGAAAACCATAAGTGAGAGTGGTTTTCCTGCTTTTTTACTTTTTGTTTTAATTTCCTGCTAGTAGAAAACGGTTCTCGAGAAGGTATTATTTTGATAATTTGGAAGTATCTAAGACATAATTTGACAAGCTCATTTACGAATGCTTTTCAAAAAAACATACTATTAGTTCGACTTTTATGTATTTTAAATAAATTATAAAAACATTACAAAATATAGTGGATGTTTTTTTGGAATATTGTAGTATAATAGTCCAATAGTTCAAAAATGGAAACGTAGAAAGAGGTGTCACTTTATGGTGGATGTTAAGCGTACAACCAAAAAAAAGTCGAAAAAGAAAAAATGGCTGTTAATCATGTTAAGTGTGATTTTAGTTATAGTACTAGCAATAGTTGGTTTTGTGATTTCCGTTTATATGGATGCACAGCAAACGGTAGATAGTCAAATTCACCAACCCGTAGATACAATTGATACGGATATTGCTAAAGAGAAGATCGAAAATCAAGAACAATTAAATGTCTTATTACTTGGAACGGATCAACGTGGAGATGACCCTGGTCGTTCGGATGCACTAATGGTCCTTTCCTTAAATCCTGCAGATAACAGTTTACAAATTGTTAGTATTCCGCGAGATACAAGAACAGAGATTATTGGCCGAGGTACAGAAGATAAGATTAATCATGCTTATGCCTTTGGTGGTGTAGATATGACAATTGATACTGTAGAGAATTTTCTTGATGTAGAATTGGATTACTATGTACAGATCAATATGGAAGGTTTAGAAGGTCTTGTTGATGCTGTTGGTGGAATTACTGTTCAAAATGAAATCGATTGGGTAGATACTGGCTATTACAAAGAGGGCTATCACTATGCTGAAGGTGAGCTAAACCTTAATGGTGCAGAAACAATGGGATTTGTGCGTATGCGTAAACAAGATCCAGATGGTGATTTTGGCCGAACGAAGCGTCAACGAAAAGTTATTGAAGGCATAATTAACCAAGGAGCAAGTATTGGATCTGTGACAAAGATTGGTGATATTCTTGATGTTCTTGGTGACAATGTAGCTACCAACATGGACTTTAGTGATATGCAAGATTTATTCTTGAATTATAGTAACACGAGACAAAACGTTAGTAATTATATGTTACAAGGTCAAGGTACTACAATAGATGGTATTTACTACTTAAGTGTGTCTGATGAAGAGATTGCAAAAGTACATGACATGATAAAGAAAACCAATTAATAGAATAATAAAAAAAGCGATGCTCCTTCATTAGGAACATCGCTTTTTGCATTAAACTTTATTTTTCTTCAGAATACCTAAGAGCATTGCTGTAACAACAGTACCTACTGCGATTGCAAGTAAGTAAAGAAGTGCACTTCCTTCAACTAACCCGATAACAAAAATACCACCATGTGGAGCTTGAATTCCAATGTTAAATGCCATTGATAATGCACCTGCAACAGCTGAACCTGCAACAGCAGCAGGAATTACGCGTGCGGGATCTGCCGCAGCGAATGGGATTGCCCCTTCTGTAATAAAGGAAAGCCCCATAATAACATTCGTTCCACCTGTATCACGTTCTTGTTTTGTAAATTTGTTTTTAAAGATAAATGTTGCTAAAGCAATACCAAGTGGTGGTACCATACCTCCAGCCATGATTGCAGCATGCGGTGTAAAGAAACCATCTGCGATCATTGCAATACCAAATGTGTATGCAGCTTTATTAACTGGACCACCCATATCAACTGCCATCATACCACCTAATACCAAGCCGAGAATTACTGCATTGGCTGTACCCATTCCTTGTAACCAGCTACCAAGTGCTTCATTAAACCAAGTTACTGGTGTATCAACTACAAAGAACATAATCATACCTGTGAAAAAGATACCAAATACAGGATAAAGTAGTATTGATTTTATTCCTTCAAGTGACTGTGGTAATTTTGTTAATAACTTTTTCAATAAAAGAATAATGTAACCTGCAAGAAAACCTGCAATCAAACCACCAAGAAAACCTGATCCACCTTGTGATGCCATGAAACCGCCGACCATACCTGGAGCGAGTCCTGGCCTATCGGCAATACTCATTGCAATAAAACCAGCTAATACTGGAATCATTAATCCAAAGGCATTTCCGCCACCAATAGTATTCAATGCTTCAGCGAAACGGTTATAATCAGGATTACCTTGTACATGTGCTTCAATTCCAAACATGAAAGCAATTGCGATTAGAATTCCACCACCAACAACAAACGGTAACATGTGAGAAACACCATTCATTAAGTGTGTGTAGAAAGAATTTTGATTTGACTTCGTTGATTCTTCGTTATCGTCACTAGCACTAGCTTTTTCATCAGTTCCTTTGAAATTGGGAACTTTGCCACTTAATGCTTTATCGATTAATTCTTGTGGGCGACGAATACCGTCTGCTACAGGAACTTCTACAACTGGCTTTCCTTTGAAGCGATTCATATCCACTTTTGTATCAGCAGCTACAATAATAGCATCAGCAGATTCAATTTCTGCTGCAGTTAAAACATTTTTCGCGCCACCAGAACCTCTTGTTTCGACTTTGATATCAATGCCCATTTCTTTTGCTTTATTCTTTAAAGCATCTGCAGCCATAAATGTATGTGCAATTCCTGTTGGACAAGCTGTAACTGCTAGAATTTTCTTCTGAGAGCTATCTGTAGAAGAGGTTGATTCTTCCTCTTCTAATCTTTCTTGTTCTTTTTCATTAATAGCATTGAAAATAGCATCTTTTGTTTCTGCTTCTAACAATGTTTTACGGAAATTTTCATCCATTAACATACTAGAAAGACGTGCTAATGTTTCTAAGTGCTCATTATTAGCACCTTCTGAAGCAGCGATCATAAAGAACAGCTGACTTGGCTTTCCGTCTAAAGAATCATAATCTATACCGTCTTTACTACGTCCAAAAGCGATAGCAGGCTCTTTCACTGCTGCAGTTTTAGCATGGGGAATAGCAATCCCATCACCTATTCCTGTCGTTGTATGTTCTTCTCTTTTAACTATTTCTTGCTTAAATGTTTCTTTGTTTGCTAATTTTCCAGCATCATCTAAAGTATTGATTAATTCATCAATTACGCCAGCCTTTGAATCAGCTTTTAGATCTACTTGAATCGTGTCTTTTTTGAGTAAATCTGTTATTTTCATTTTTTACCCTCCAGTTATGCTGTATGTTTATTTTGAGAGGTTTTATAGAATTTTATACGTAATTTAAAATGCAAAAATAATTTCTAATGTTTTTCCATTATGTTTTTAACCCTTAAAGCGTTTACATAATGCTTCTAAATATCATTCTATCAACCTCTTAAATACATCTTAACCTAAGCGCTTTCAAAAATCAATCATTTTCACTCAATATCAGTCAATAATTATCATTTTTTTAACTTTTAAAAAATCTGATAAAATAAGCATAAAAGGAGTGTGAAAAAAATGGAACACAATTTTTTACATCCATAAACATCACAGCGAGAAGTAGGTGTGACAGATGAAGGAGGGAGGTAACGCAATTGATGCTGCGCTTGTATGGGTCAAAGGTGAATTACAGGTTGAATAGAATCAAGAACTGTTGGGGCAATAGCAATTTTGTGAAAATAAAGAGAGGCTGGGACAAAACTCAGATAAACAATAAAAAGTTGCATCTTCCAACGGTAGTTGGAAGATGCAACTTTTTTATAAAATCGAAAATTTTAGTAAGTAAAAAAGGATACCTTCTGATAAAATTAA
>NZ_QJSK01000027.1:0-33287 GCF_003426095.1 Paraliobacillus sp. X-1268 | reverse complement strand
TGCTTTCTCTCTGTCTCTTCTTTTATACTATCATTTAAACTAGGTGCTTCTAATATCCAGTCATATCGTAAGTTTGCTGTGCCGATATTTCCTTTTTGATGTTCGCTAGTTGCCCAATCTAATAAAGAACGGGCACTGTTATTAATACCTTTTTCAAGTCTTTCATCCTTTGGATAGGCTTCATATCCTTCTATAAATAATTTTAAGCTACCTGAAGAATTCGGATAATTACTTGCTTCATTATAATATTGATCTGCTGTTAATTGTTCATTTAATGCATATGTTAAGTAGTTGCTCGTTTTATCTTTTATTCTAGTAGCTAAAGCCGGAGCTTCTAAAATTCGTTCGTATCGAACACGGGCTGTTCCAAAGTTTTTTTGTTGATGTTGTTTGATCGCCCAATTCAGTAAGGATTCTGCGCTTTCATTAATACCTTTTTCTAATTGTTCATTTCCCGGATATAACTCATATCCCTCAACATATTTATTTACTGTTGAAGAAGAATTCAGCTGATTATTAGCACTTGTCACAAACTCTGCTACTGTTGGTAACCGCACACCTTTAATAGAATACGCCTGCTTTCTCTCTGTCTCTTCTTTTATACTATCATTTAAACTAGGTGCTTCTAATATCCAGTCATATCGTAAGTTTGCTGTGCCGATATTTCCTTTTTGATGTTCGCTAGTTGCCCAATCTAATAAAGAACGGGCACTGTTATTAATACCTTTTTCAAGTCTTTCATCCTTTGGATAGGCTTCATATCCTTCTATAAATAATTTTAAGCTACCTGAAGAATTCGGATAATTACTTGCTTCATTATAATATTGATCTGCTGTTAATTGTTCATTTAATGCATATAATAAGTAGTTGCTCGTTTTATCTTTTAATCTAGTAGCTAAAGCCGGAGCTTCTAAAATTCGTTCGTATCGAACACGGGCTGTTCCAAAGTTTTTTTGTTGATGTTGTTTAATCGCCCAATTCAGTAAGGACTCTGCGCTTTCATTAATACCTTTTTCTAATTGTTCATTTCCCGGATATAGCTCATATCCTTCTATAAATTCATCTAAAACGGCAGAAGAATTTGGTTGATTGTTTGCACTTGATACAAACTCTGTTGCTGTTGGTAACCGCACACCTTTAATAGAATATGCCTGCTTTCTCTCTGTCTCTTCTTTTATACTATCATTTAAGCTAGGTGCTTCCAGTATCCAGTCATACCGTAAATTTGCTGTCCCAATATTTCCTTTTTGATGTTCACTAGTTGCCCAATCTAATAAAGAACGGGCGCTATTATTTATTCCCTCTTCAAATCTTGAATCATTTGGATAAGCCTCATAGGCTGCTATATATGCCTTTAGCATTGCTGATGATGTACTTTGTTCACTTGCATAATTATCCCACTCATCTGCGGTCTCTATATTATTACTAGATTCTTCTCCAAATATAATAGTTGGATATAATAAAACAGTTAATAATGTTAAGAACAGAAAAAAATGCTTTGGTTTCAATATTCTCTCCCCCAAGAATAAAAATTCAATTTTCTTGCCTGCTTTCAATTTTTAAAGCTATTACTTTCAAAATAATAATAGCCTAAACGAAGTAAGTTATGTTTAGGCTATCATAATATTATTTATATACTGGTATATCAAAGTGTAATAACGGATTGTTTAATTGTTCATAGTAACTTTCAATTCTACTAATCTGTTTTACAGCCCATCCAATGTCTGTTGCATACTGATGTGAGGCAGGACTAGTAGGATTCCATCTCATTTTATATAGTGTATTTTGCACAGGATTAGCGTGAATATATTTCTCACCAATGAATTCAGCACCACCAATGATCGCTTTTTCTACACTTGTCCAACCATTCTTATATGCATAAATTGCACCAAGTCTTTTAGCATCACCATCATTTGCGCCAATACCATACATATTGTACACAGTTTTTATAGAGGATAATTTTGACTTATTATCATCGGTTGCAAGTATATAATTTCCTCCACTATCTATGCCGACTTGAATTCCAGTTGCTAATTCTGAGCCACCATTTCCAGTCTCTAAAAGGGCATGTGAGATTAAATAAATTTCGTTCACCAAATGCTCCTTGGTTGCTTCAATAAAGGCTTTTCCTTGACCACTTAAAACGCCCTTACCAACTAATAGTTTATTAAGCTCTGTGTATGATACACCTACACTTGAAGATAACACAAGATGTTGGAATATATTATTTTGGTTAGGATTTAAATATGCCAACACATCAGACTCAGTGGCACTTCTCCAAGTTGTGTAATTAATTTCATACCAGACATTACTATTATTAATCGTTGCACCTTTCTTTTCTCCTGTAATATTAAGACTAACGCTGCTTGTATCACCGTAAACATGGCTAGAAGATTTAGCATCAGAATGCACATCAATATCTGTATCAACTAATGAAACATGGACATATAGCGTCTTTCCATCATAACTGATTTTATACCATGTCGTGCTACCTTGATATGCTGCTCCTGTAACGGTTGATATAATTGATACAGTTGTTTTTTCAGTAGTAGCTTTGTATATACTGCTACTAGATAATGTTGCAGCTGTTCGGATATTTACATTTTTATTAATCGTACCTTTATTAACCCACGAACTATGAACATAACCTGGCTGACTACTGTATTTATCTGTTTGTGGATTCACTAACATTTGAGCTGCTAATGCTTGTGTTAATGAATACGAATAATTTGAATACTCTATTGTTTCTTTTTGAAGCTTAATACCTTCAACAGCAAGAGCAAGTCTTTCTCTTGCTGTATCTTTGATTGTATCATTGACACCAATAGTACTAATAATAACATTGTAACGGTGAATTGCAGTTGAAAAATCCGAATTTCTATGTTTTTCGCTAGCCCAATTTAATAAAGATTGAGCGCTTTGATTTAGACCATCTAAAAATCTTCCATCTTCTGGATATAGTAAATATGCTTCTTGATATGCACTTAATTGTGCAGAAGAGCTTGTTTCACTCTCTGCAATTGAAGCTAACTGATCGGCAGTTGGAATTGTCGTATTTTTCACTGCATAAGCTCTCTTAGCTTCTGTTTCTAGAACAGTAAGTTCATCCAATTCAGGTACACTTAAGATTAAATCATATCTAGTAATAGCACCAGAATAATTTTTTTCTTGATGTATCCGAGTACCATAATCGAGTAAAGAAAGAGCTTTTTCGTTCATTCCATCTACAAACCTCGTATCAGAAAGGTATAAGTAATAACCTTCGATATATGCGTTTAGTTGTGGTGTAGACGATGTCTGACTTTCCGCATACACTATTTGTTCATCCGCAGTACGGTATAATTGATCTTTTGCTGCATAGCTACGTTTTAATGTTGTACTTTCATGAATTGTGTCAGCTAAGACTGGTGCAGATAAAATTAGATCATATCTTAAAATAGCTGAACCAAATTTCCCATCTTCGTGTTGACGACTCGCATAATCTAATAATGCTAAGGCACTATCATTAATTCCTTGTTCAAATCGAGTATCACCTTTATACAAGATATAACCATCTATATACGCTTGCAGTTTAGCAGATGAATTTGTTTCGTCTGCTGCAATACTTAGTTGCTGATTTGCTGTAGGATATGTTGTTTTTGCAACAGCATATTCACTCTTGATTTTTGTTTCTTCTTCAATAGAATCGTCTAATACTGGAGCAGATAAGATCAATTGATATCTAAGAAGCGCCGAACCGTAATTACCTTGTTCGTGTTGTGTGCTTGCATAATTCAACAAATCCTGAGCGCTACTATTAATACCTTCCTTAAAACGTTGATCGTTAGGATACCAATTATATCCATCAATGTAAGCTGTCAGTCGAGCACTTGAGTTTGCCTCTTGTTTTGCAAAGTTATATTGAGCATCAGCTATCCTATAAATTTTCCCTTCAGTAGCAGCTTCTCGTTTTATTGTTGCTTCTTGTTTAATCCCAGCATTTAATACAGGTACAGATAAGATATGATCATATCTTACAATTGCAGCTCCGTAATCTCCTGCTTCATGGCGCTTCGTTGTATAATCCAGTAATTCTCTCGCACTTTCATTGATACCATTTTCAAATCTAGTATCATTTGGATATAAATTATAAGCTTCAACATATGCAGTTAATTTTGCTGAAGAAGTAGTTTGATTTACCGCATTGTTATATAGCATATCCGGTGTACGTTGTTTAGCTACCGCATATTCTAAATTAGTTTGTGCAGCCTTTTTAGTACTGTCTTTAAGCATAGGAGCTGACAAAATACTCTCATAGCGCAATATAGCTGAGCCATATTCACCTTTTTCATGTTGTTTAATAGCATAATTTAATAATGAAAGAGCACTTTCATTAATTCCAGTTGTGAATCTATTATCATTTGGATATAATTCATATCCATCTATAAAGGCAGCAAGTTGTGAAGTTGAATTAGGCTTATTTCTTGCTGAATTATATTGTTCATCTGCTGTAACAAATGTCATTTCTTGTTCTGCCAAATCTTTTCTAGATTCTACACTACTTTTTATTACTGCATCTAAAGCAGGTGCTGCTAGTATAGTATCGTATCTTACAATTGCAGCACCATAATCTCCAGCCATATGCCTTTTTTCAGCATAATTCATCAAGTCTAGTGCACTACTATTAATTCCTTGTGCAAATCTAGCATCGCTGGGATACACGTTATACCCCTCTATATAACTCGTTAATTGTGAAGTTGAATTAGGTTGCTTTAGAGCATTACTATAAAGCATATCTGCTGTACGTTTTTCCGCTATAGCATACTCAAGATTATATTCTGTTTCTGTTTTTGTATTCGAATTTAATGCAGGGGCCTCTAAAATCCTATTATATCTTAATATAGCAGAACCATAGTTACCTTTTAGATGTTGTTCCATAGCATAGTCTAGCAATGAAACTGCGCTCTCATTAATACCAGTTGTGAATCTACTATCCCATGGATAAAGAGCGTACCCTTCTATATAAGAAGCGAGTTGAGGAGAAGAATTGGTTTGATTCTTGGCATTGGTAAGTTTTTTATTCGCAGTTTCAAAAGTTTTACTTTGTTGAGCTAAAACTTTTCTAGCCTCTACACTAGCCTTTACTGCTTCATTTAAAACAGGTGCTGCTAGTATAGCATTGTACCTTACAATTGCGGCACCATAATCACCAGCTAGATGTCTCGTGTCTGTGTAATTTATCAAATCTATGGCACTACTATTAATACCTTCTTCAAATCTTGGATCGTTTGGATATAATTCATATCCGTTAATGTAGGAACTAAGTTGTGCAGAAGAGCTAGTTTGTTCTTGTGCTTGTTTATACAAAGAGTCTGCATCTTCACCAGTTGATTCTGCAAAACCGACAGGAATAAACAAACTGCTTAACAGTAATAATATAATAACAACAACAATTTTTTTCTTCTTAAATTGCATTAAATATCCCCCATGTTTTTTAAGACTTTTTTAAGCAATGTATGTGTTGCTTAAATACTAGTCTTATTATCTATTAAAATCCATATTAATTCAACACTTTATAACATAATTCTTTTAAAAAACCAAATACCCACAGCTAATATTAGCTGTGGGTATTATGCATCATTAATTTTTCATTGCTCTCAACTTATTTAATTGAATATTGTTTATCAAAATATTGCTTGTATTCTCCACTAATAATTTGCTCCCACCAATCCTTATTGTTTAGATACCACTGGATGGTTTGTACAATACCAGTATCAAAGTTATAAGTTGGCTTCCAACCAAGCTTTTCGAGTTTCGTTGGATCAATCGCATAGCGTTTGTCGTGCCCTAAACGATCTTCTACAAATTCAATTAATTCTTCTGATTTATCAAGTGCTTGAATAATTGTTTTTACTACTTCTAAATTTGTTTTTTCATTATGTCCACCGATGTTATAGACTTCCCCACTAATTCCTTCATGTAATACAAGGTCAATCGCAGAACAATGATCTTGAACATGTAACCAATCGCGAATGTTCTTTCCATCACCATAAACGGGTACCTTCTCGTCATTTAACACACGTGAAATAGTTAATGGAATTAACTTCTCTGGAAAATGATAAGGGCCATAATTATTAGAACAACGCGTAATATTCACTGGTAATCCATATGTTTCATGATAGGCGCGTACCAATAAGTCTGAAGATGCTTTACTTGCACTATACGGACTATTTGCTTGTAGTGGTGTTTCTTCGGTGAAAAAGGTCGTTGGATCAAAATCTAATTCTCCATAAACTTCATCTGTAGACACATGAACAAATTTCTTGATGTCAATTGCCTTTGCTGCATCTAGCAATACTTGAGTACCTAATACATTCGTCCGGATGAAAATTTCAGGATCAGTTATCGAACGATCGACATGACTTTCTGCTGCAAAGTGGACTACATAATCAAATTGTTCTTTCTCAAATAACGATGAAATCGATTTCCGATCCGTAATGTCTGCTTTGACAAAATGATAATTTTCATTTTTTTCAACAATTTGGTGCTTGGTTAAATCACCTGCATAGGTTAGTTCATCCAAATTATATATATGGTAATTCGGATATTTTTCAACCATATATTGAACAAAATTCCCACCAATAAAACCTGCGCCACCTGTCACAACTATTTTCTTTTTAGACATCTATCTCACCTCTTTATTTAATTGTTCTAAATAATGTGTTAAGGCATCCTGCCAACTTGGCAAACGTTGGAATCCTTGATCTTCTAATTTAGCTTTAGACATGCGCGAGTTCAGTGGGCGGACAGCACGCGTTGGATATTCCGCAGTCGGAATGCTCTCAACTGATATCTGTTTATCAGCCTGCTTAAATATTTCCTTCGCAAAGTCTGACCATGTACAAAAACCTTCATTGGATGCGTGATACGTACCATACTTATTTGTTTGAACAATCTCTAGTAACAACTTCGTCAGATCATACGTATACGTAGGAGAACCGTATTGATCTCCTACTACTTTTAATTCTTTATGTGTTTCGGAGAGACGTAACATGGTTTTTATAAAGTTATTGCCATTACTACCAAACACCCAAGAAATACGGATAATAAAGGCTTCATTTAATAATTCCTGGACACGTTTTTCTCCTTCAAGTTTCGTTAGACCATAATAACCAACGGGATTAGTTGGATCTGTTTCTGTAAATGGCTCTTTTCCTGACCCATCGAATACGTAATCTGTGCTAATATACATGAATTTTGCTTGTACTTGTTTGGCTGCAGCTGCTAGGTATCTAGTTCCGTTGACATTTACATCCCAACACGCTTCTTTATTATCTTCCGCTTTATCGACAGCTGTATATGCTGCACAATGAATGATCACATCTGGATTTATTTGATTCACATACTCATACACAGCTTGTTCATTTGTAATATCTAATTGATCGCGACCCGAACCATGTATTTCGAAACCTTGCTTTAACCCTTCCTGAACCACATCATAACCAAGTTGTCCGGCGTATCCTGTAACGAAAAGTTTCATAACACTACTCCTTCTAGCTAAAATTATTCTCTGCGTCTTCTAACAATGGCGCTTTTTCATCTTTTTCTGATAACACTGGGGTAATTTCTATCGGCCACGTAACGTTAATTGTCGGATCATCCCAACGAATGCCGCGATCACATTCAGGAGCATACCCTTCATCAACTTTGTATTGCACTTCAGAATTTTCTGTTAGTGTCATAAACGCATGAGCAAATCCTTTAGGCACAAGTAATTGCTTTTTGTTTTCTGCACTTAATTCGATGCCAAACCATTCGCCATAAGATGGACTTTCTTTTCTTATGTCTACAGCAACATCAAAGATGGAACCTTGTGTGCAACGAACGAGCTTCGTTTGGGCTTTCGGATCAAGCTGATAGTGTAACCCACGTAATGTACCTTTTGTTGCAGAAAATGATTGATTATCTTGGACAAAGTCAATATCAATTCCTGCTTCTTTAAATTTAGTTTCACTATATGTCTCCATAAACCAACCTCTATGATCTCCAAATACAGATGGTTCGATTACTTTTACACCAGAAAGTTTAGTTTCTATAACTTTCATGTATTCACCCCTTTTTAATATTTGATCTCTCCATTAGCTACTTTTAATAAATATTGACCATAACCTGTTTTAGAAAACAATTGACCTGATTTAGTTAATTGTTCTTTGGTTATCCAACCATTTATATAAGCAATTTCTTCTGGTGCGGATACTTTAATCCCCTGATGGTCTTCTACTGTTTTGACAAAATTAGTAGCCGAGACTAAACTTTCATGTGTCCCTGTATCTAACCATGTATAGCCACGTCCTAGAAGTTCCACTTCCAATTCTCCTGATTGTAAATACGCTTCATTAATAGAAGTAATTTCTAACTCACCTCTGCTCGAAGGTTTAACATTTTTGGCAATTTCCACTACACGATTATCATAGAAATATAGACCTGTTATCGCATAATGTGATTTGGGGTTATCTGGTTTTTCTTCTACACTTAGCACTTTACCAGTATCATCAAATTCAACGACACCGAATCTTTCGGGATCCTGAACATGATATCCGAAAACAGTAGCTCCTTCTTTTTTTTCGACAGCACGTTTCAAAATATTTGTTAAACCACTCCCATAATAAACATTATCGCCCAGAACCATAGCAACAGGATCATTACCGATAAATTCTTCTCCTATGATGAAAGCTTCTGCTAATCCATTTGGATTCTCTTGGACTTTGTATTCAAGATTAATACCGAATTGCGAGCCATCACCTAGTAATGCCTGAAAACGCGGAATATCATCCGGGGTTGATATAATTAGAATATCCTGAATACCTGCTAACATTAACGTGGATAGTGGATAATAAATCATTGGTTTATCATAGATTGGTAATAACTGTTTACTTGTTACCATCGTTAATGGATATAAACGCGTACCACTTCCACCTGCAAGAATTATACCTTTCATAAAACCATATCCCTTCTAGATTAAAAATATAGCGGTATGACACCCATAGCATCACACCGCTTAAATTATTACTTTTTATTCTATCCCTATTCACTTCGCTCTTCATTTTTTGATGTGTTTTCATAAAATTCACTGAATAGATCAACGAAGTCTTTAGAAGCTTGCAATTTATAGTTATGTTTTTTCGCAATATCGAATATGACATTTAAATTACTTTTAACTGCATTATATGAAAATTGTCTAATATACAAGTTTCTTGCCTTTTTAACCATTTTATCAGTCTCTGCTTCATTATTAAAGATATCTTTGATGACGACTTTCAACTGATTAAAATCACCAAAATCTGCATGTCTGAGATAACCTTGTCGAGATAGATCGCCTAAATCAGAAATATCGTTAGATATAACTGGCACTTTCATTGCTATTGCATCGGTAAATTTATACGGCATCTGATAATGACTAGCGGCGATATTAGGATCTAACCAAAGTATAACTAAATCTGATGCATAATTTATTTTTGCCATTTCATTTCTTCCTTGAGGTGGCAATACTTTAATTTTGTCTCCATACTGTTCTATTAATTTCTTTTGATCAGGTGTAACACGTGATCCTACAAATAGTAATTTGTATCTATCATCATCTAATTTGTCTAATAATTTTACTAATTCATATATTCCTTTATGTTTTCTAACTAATCCACCAAACAATATAATTCTATCATCTTTTTCAAAACCTAATTCATCTCTTAATTTATTTCTGTCATAAATATTAGGGTCATAGTGCTTTTCATCTTTTAGATTTCTAATATAGAAACTATTCCCACCAAAATATTGATCTAGAGTCTTATTGTGCGTTGTTGTTACCGGTACATCTTTTGATAATTTTTCAACAATTGTAGACCACTTCAAGCTGTATGGAGTAAGAAGTTCTTCATCCTTAAAATTCATCGATGTTGACTCTTTACCTTTTTCAACTAATTTATCTTTTTGTGGATTTGATACAACTGTTTCTAAGTCATTATATTCCAAGATAATAGGTTTTTCTAAGTGATAATTAGCTAATAACGCCAATCCTAAGCTTGTCAGTCTTGGTTTAACTGCATATATGATATCCCCATCAATTTGTTTTAATGCATCTGACATCATTTTAAATAAATCAGGGAAATTTGCACCTTCAAAAATTGTCATTTTAAAATCTGGAGTCTCATGTTTATAGGGAGGAAATATTTCTTCCTCAAAAAATCGGAAGCCCAATAATTGTACTGTATACGTCTTAGATAACGATTCAGCAATATTATAAGCTTTGGAAAAATGATTTCTACTCACATCCCAAGAAATTATTGTAATTTTAGGAAGTGATTCTTGGTTCTTTTTATCAGGTAAGCCATTCTTGAAGTATGATTCCAGGCTTGATTTAATTGTTTCTTGACTAGATGTGTCATCACTATGCACATGAGAAATTTGATTCCATTCTTTATTTCTTCTATAAATCACTAATAACTGATCTATATATAGTGGATCTCTTAAGAAAGTATATTTTAGAACTAAATCCCAGTCTTGCCTTCTTGGCAATTCTTCATTAAATCCTCCGAAATGGTCATATAATTCCCTTTTATGAACAAATGAATTTAGATCAATAAAGTTTTTCTCCATTAAATTATCATAATCAAAAGTTAAAGATTTACAAGTCTTAACTCTATAATTATTATCATGGAAATATACATCAATATAACGATTAAATATTGAATAGTAACCAGGATTATCAATAAGTTTAGTGAGATTAGCAAGTAGATACTGTGGATGCCAAATATTATCGGTATCTAAATAAGCGATATATTCTCCCTTGGCATTTTCCAGACCATGATTTCTCGCTTTTGCTGCACCACCCCATGGTAATTTAAAGTAGCGAATTCTTGAATCCATATATTTAGCAATCGTCTTTTCCGTGTTATCGGTGCTACCATCATCACAAATTAATAATTCCCAATTCGTGTAACTCTGCTCTAAAACACTTTTTATCGATTGATCTAAAACGTCTCCACGATTGTAGGTAGGCATAATTATGCTAATTAAGGGCTCATTTTTAAGATTATAAATATTTTTTTTAAGCTCATTTTCACTTCGCTCGATTAGTCGTTTGAAATTAGTTTCATTTTCACTATCACATATATCATTTACTGTTTTATAAAAAACACTATCGCTTAAATTTTTAAATGGGTTCTTCTCAGACTTATTGTTTTTTTTTGCTGGACGTCTTTTCTTTCTAATGTAAGCTCTTCTCACCAATTTCGCTACTGTATATGGTAACAAAATAAACTTCTTAGGAGATTTTAATGATGATACTAATATATCTCCCAATTGATATTTAATTGAGCTATACACTAATTCAAGCTTTTTACTTTGCTTTCTGAATTCCTTTTCCAATCTTTCCACTTTACGCTGTAAATTACTATACTTCTCTTGTGCATCTTTGTGTGTATCGTTTTCTTCTTTTAAGACACTAAGCTGAGCATTAAGTTGTTCAATTTCATCTGATTTATTATTAACTTGTTTTAGTAGCTCATTTGCTTTATTTTCTAAAGCTTCAAATTCGCTATTTGACTGTGAATTATCTATCTCTACTACTTCTAGAGCTTCTAATTTCTGTTTTAAATTCAATGTTTTCACAAGGTAGCTAAGTCTTTCCTTTTCCAGTTTCTCAGCAATGTTTTCATGAACTTTTTTAGATTCTAATACATTTTCAATTAGCATGTTTTTTTGGGTTTTTTCATAAAGTATTCCTAATCCATGAAATCCATGAACTTCTTCAAAAACCAAATCAAATTCCGATTCATTCAAGAAATCTTCAATTCCTGTTTTCACACCATTTTTGGGCGTATTTTCGTATACACTATTGTGTAAGTGTGCATTAAAACCTTTATCTTTAACTAGTTGGCTTGAATCTAAACGAATCCCTCCTTTTTTATGTGCCTGTCTATAATGAGCAGGAATATTTTCAGGATCGTAGTATAAATCTCTTCGACCGTAAGGCCAACCAATGTCATGTGCAAAAATTAATGGAAAGTTACCTTTGCTAAATGTTTTCTCAATCATCTTAAGTTCATGATAAACCGTGTACCAATTATGATCTCCATCTAAAAAAACAGCATCATATTCAGTTATTTTAGAAAGAGCGTTCAAACTCAATTCCTCTATGTAACTAAAATTTTCAGGATGTTCTTTTTCCCATGCTTCATACTCTTCAATTCGCAATGGATCAACAGTATAGAGAACAGCATCTTTACGAATACAATAATCTAAAATTTTCTTTGTATGCAATCCTTTTTGGGCACCTATTTCAACAACATTTCTTATATCCAATTCCTCGAGTATAGGATATATTAGTATTTCCCAAAATCTATTCATTTTATAGTGTATCTCCTGTCTATCATAGTATAGTAACCTAAACTTTATTATTCATTTAGGTTGTTCTTCTACTTATGTTTTTTAATCATTTCTATTAAAACGTTAGCTCTATTTTCAAAAGTGAAGTTTTTGTTCACTTCATCTTTTAAGTCATCAATATCTTTTTTTACTTTAGGATAAGAAAGTAAAACTTTCTCTAAACACTTTTGAAACTCTTCTTCATTGTTGTAATAAAGTATTTTATCACCAAATAGCTGATACAGTGATTCATGATAATCAGTTATCACTGGTAAACCACATGCTATTGCATCAAAAATCCGATTATTAATGAATCCAAATTCCTTCATATCTTCCCAATGGTCATTTAAGACTATTTTGGATTGTGAATATAATTTTCCTAACTTTTGATTATCTATATAGTTACCAACTATAAACTGTTTATCAAGGAATTCTGTCCAACCTCTTCCCCAAACTTTTAATGGAACACCCGAATCAGCTGCCCAGATTACGCATGGTCTTTTTACGTTCCTCGTGTTACCAACAAAAATAAAATCTTCTCTGTCATGATAATCCAAATCACCTTCATAAAACTCCTCAATATCCGTACATTGCAGAAGGGGATAGACTGGCACAGAGATTCGTTCTTTTAAATAAGTTGCATGTGTTTCAGAAGCTACAAACACGACATCATAGGATGCATATTCTTCTAGAGACACTGCCTCAGGATGGGATATGTTCCAAATAATATTAAAGTCATTTTCTTTTACTGTATAAGGGTGCTTTCCTCTTAATACTAGCACAACATCCGCTTTTTTATTATTATCCCATTCTCCATGGTAATCTGTTTCAACTTTCTGTCCCATTCTTTCTAAATATTTCATCAAAGATCGACCAAAATGAAAATCTCCCCATTTATCTTGACGCCAATCAGTTGGTGCAGGGTTTTTTATAATCCACTTCATGAAAAAGTCTCCCATCAATTCAGTTCAACCATATTATAATTTAAACATACGTTAACTAAATATAATATTTTTCACTGACTAATTTTTTATTTATTTCCTATCATCTTCTGATAAAGTAAATAAATTAAAGTTTTCTGCGTTATATTTTAATAAACTATCTATGCGTTTATCATTTGTTGGTATCCACTTTCCTTTTTTTCCAAAGTACTCTTCTATCCTTTGATTATACAACGTCAAGTTATCCTCTAAAGTGTCTTTTTGTTCAACAACAATATGAATATTTGTTGCATCTATAGAAGGAATGTACTTTTGATAATCTAACAAAATAGTTGGGAACCTTAAAATTAGATGGTTGCACGATACCTCTTCACCATACACGATTATTTGTACCAAGTCACCATCAACAGTATCTCTTATACCTGTATTTATCTCTTCTTTGGCTGGATAGTTATACTGATTCAGTTGGACAAGACCGATCTTTATTCCTAATTGTTTATATCTATTTATTTCATTTAGATTATGTTTAGTTGGACTTTCATCTAATCGGAAATCCGATATTAATATTACTTCAAAATGGTTTTTAACGGTGAATTTCTCTTTCATGGGTAACATAGGTCTTGGAACAGGAAACGGTCTCTTCTGTTCATAATCGAACGGGTACTTAAGATCCTCCGTGTTAGCATGATAATGAAGTTGTGCTTCTAAGTACTCTTTTCTAGCCCCCATGAAAAAACCTGGAAATCCGAAGAATGAATTTCCTGTTAAAGACCCATTTAACTGTCTTTGAAAAGAAAGAGGGCCAGTTGCTATCTCAACAACTGTTTTTTCCCCAAAACTCTTTTTTATTCTTTTAATGAATTCTGAATCAGCAGCAAAGCGAACAGCATCCCAATAGCCTACTTTATTTAATACCTTTTCTCGTCGGAACATTAATGATGACATATTACCAAAAATATAGTTTCCTGGTTTCCCTCTACGATAGAATTTTAAATCATTTGTAGCCCTGGCTTGTTCCGACATATTGGCAATAATACTCTTATTTTTAAGAAGATGCTCTGCCTGTAACTGGATTTTCTGTGGATGGGACCAATCATCTGCATCATTAATTGTAACAAATTCTCCTTTAGCTTCTTTTAAAGCCAAATTACGTGCTAAGTATGCTCCACCATTACGCTTTGTTTTTAATAGCTTAATTCTTTTATCCTCAGACTGATATTTCTTTACTATATCAAGCGTATTGTCTGTACTACAATCATCTACTACAAGTACTTCTATGTTTCTCCATGTTTGATTAATAATTGATGTAAGGGCCGTATCTACAACCGCTTCAGCGTTATAGACAGGAATAATTACAGAGATCTTTATATTGCTATTTTTATAATTATTTTTTATACCCTTCACAATTAGAGAGTCATAAGTTGATGATGCCTTTAAAGATTGCAGTTCTATTCGTGCAATGCCATACTTTCTATATGCTTTATTTATCCATTTTATTTTTTCTGATGGGGACTGATTTAAATTTGCATACGCAAGAAATAAATCTGGATGAGCCTTATTTTTAATTGCATTTTTAATTTTCTTTTCAGCTAATTCAATCTGCCCTAAAATCGCATAACTTTCTACTTCTAATATTACTGCTCTTCTTAAGAGATCTTTGTCTTTAACCCCTTTTATTGCTATGGGTAAGAACCGTAATGCCTTTTCTGCGTCTTCTACACTGTACTGATTTGCATGCCATAAGGCAATTCCCCATGACGCTAATCGGTTTATTAACGGATCATTTGGTGAAAACGCTAGTGATTTTAGTTCTTCATATGCTTTAGAAGTGAATCCTAAGTTGTATAGTTTATACTTTACATTATCTATTTTCTCTATTGCAGAACGTCTATTACCTTTTCTCATTAAACTTCTAATATAGCTTTTTTGCTTTTCAGAAAAACTTTTTTTAAAATAATTTCTCTGCTTAACAGTGAGAACATTATCAAGAATATACTGTGTTATGTCAGAACTTAAACGCAGTAAAGATTTTTTCATTACTACAACACCTATACTTTATTTAGTATTTTATTTCTTCTTATCATTAATCTTATCTCTATAAGCTTTAACAACTTCTTTTGATTCTCCGTCTGCAATTATTTTACCTTTTTCGATTAATATAGCCCTAGTACAAACTTTTTCAACAAAACCTAAACTGTGTGAAACAATTATAACTGCTTTTGCTTGCTCCATCATTCCTTGGATTTTTTCACTTGCTTTTTGTCTAAAAGCCATGTCACCCGTCGAAAGTGCTTCATCAATAATGAAGATATCAGGTTGTAAGATTGCAGCTATACTAAAACCAAGTCTTGCTCTCATACCACTAGAGTAGTGCTTTATTGGTTTATTGATGAACTTTCCTAATTCCGAAAATTCGACTATATTCTCATAATTTCTTTTCACTACATCAATTGGAATACCTAATAACATACCATTTAAATATATATTATCAGTCCCATTTAATTGTGCATTAAAGCCTGTACCATAACTTAAAAGAGCAGTAGTTTCTCCATTAACAGTTAAAACACCATGATCTGGACTAATTATTTGGGTTAAAGTTTTACATAGCGTACTTTTACCAGCTCCGTTATGACCAATTATCCCAACAACTTCTCCTTCATTTATTGTAAAGTTAAGGTTATCAAGTGCCTTGAATTTCCGTTTTTTTATTTTATACTCTACACTGACATTCTCTGCATTAATAACTACAGAATCTTTAATATCTGCATTAGTCTTTTTTAAGTCTAGTTTCCTTTGTGGTTTAGCGGTTTTCTTAGGGATCGTTGCTTCATATTCTTTGACAATGTTTTCTGGATCACCAATACTCATTATAGAACCCTGTTCTAACCATACAAGCCTATCACAATTCTCCAGTGCGTACTTATGACTATGAGTTACGATAATTACAATTTTTGCTCTTTGCACAAGTTCTTTGATTTTAATTGCAGCTTTTTTACTAAAAGCTGCATCTCCAGTATTTAAAGCTTCATCTAAAATTAATATTTCAGGATCTAAATGCGCTGCGACACTAAATCCAAGACGAGCTTTCATCCCACTAGAATACTTTTTCATTGGTTGTTCCATAAATTCACCAATACCAGAAAATTCATGGATTTCATCAAAAAACAAGTCGATTTTGACCTTGTCAATACCTAACATCATACCGTTTAAATATACATTTTCTCTTCCTGTTAAATCTTTATTAAAACCCATCCCCATTGAAAATAAGGTGGAAACTTTTCCTTTTACATTAATTGACCCTTCGTCAGGTTGTAGTATGCCTGTAATCACTTTACAAAGTGTTGTTTTACCTGAACCATTTGATCCAATAATCCCTAAAACTTCTCCTTTATATGCGACAAGATTAATGTCCCTTAATGGCCATGTTAATTTATTTTCTTTTTTCTTGTTTTTATTTCGCAAAAAACTTATGGTTTTTGATTTATAATCATCTTTTTTATAACCAGAATTAAATGACACACCTAATCCTTCAGTTTTTATGACCTCTTCGCGATTAACAATTTTATTTTCTATTTCCGACATTTTAATTATACCCTCTTTTTATAGTGCTTTAATGATCTTATGTTCATTTTTGCTATAGTAAAATAACATTAACAAAATGGTAACCACTGAAAGAGTCCCGATTACTATGAGACCAGTAAAGTCTGGAACTGTATGATACATTAGTATATCCCTGTAAGCGTTTAGTAGAATCGCAACTGGGTTCAGACTAATTATTAAATTAAATCCATCAGGCAAATGAGCGAGTCTGTCACTTTCCCATATTATTGGTGAAGCATAGAAGAACATTCTAATTATATGACTTAATATATTATCAATATCTCTAATGAAAACACATATATAGGAAACAAATAAGCTAATGGCAATTAACAATAATAATTGTATCAATATTATTACTGGTAATAATACAATATGCCAACTAGGAATTATTCCGAAAAAGCCAAGAAATATCGCTATTACAACTAAGCCAAATGAGAAGTTAAATAGTTGCGTTGATGACAAAGCTAATGGAAAAATAGATTTCGGTAAATATACCTGATTAATAATCGTTGTATATTTAGTAATTGCTTTTGCAGATGCATTAATTGTTGTACTCATCCATCTCCAAACAACCAAACCTATTACGAGGTATACCGGATAATCTGGACCACCTCTTCCTAATATAACAACTACTAAGAAGTAGTATACGACTACATTAAGTAGTGGATCTAATAACCACCAAAAATAGCCCAAATAGCTATCCCTATTTTCTGCTTTTATACCAGACTTCACAAGATATATTAGCAAATCTTTTCTTTTTAACATTTCTAATAAATAATTACGCATTTTCAGCACCGCCTAATAACTTTCTTATTCTCTAATTTGTTTTTTATATCGTTACACGCTACATAAATTGATAGCTAATCCCTCTCAATTATATTCAGGTAACATATCTGAAATATTCTTTCATTTTCAATATCATATAATGACTAAAATACCATATACTTTTCCATATATTTAACTTTTCAACCTTACGATAAACCATCCAATTCTGCCTGGCCATTTTCAATTTATTACTTGATATTGAATTTCCTCTGACCCTATATTCAGCTAATACTTCTTGGATCCCATAAGCTTTAAATCCTTTTCTAGTTAATTCTAACCACAGAGCATAATCTTGTCTTGCTCGTATATCATTCATTGTGATTTCACCTGTTAATGAAGTATCTATCATGACAGTTAGACAACCCACTACGTTCTTTTTTAACAATTGCTTATAATTAGCGTTTGTAGGTATATGAACTCTTTTAATTATTTTTTCTCCACTATCACTATTTTGCATTCTATCATATTCCGTAAACGAAAAGGCAATATTGTTTTCTTGCATGAAGTTCAACTGTTTCTTTAGTTTTCCTGGTAACCATTTGTCATCACTGTCTAAAAAGGCGATATATTTTCCTTTTGCTTTTTTCAAGGCTGTATTTCTAGCTATTCCAGCACCTTGATTATGTGGCAAAATCGTTAAGTTTATTCTATTATCATCTTTTTGATAACTTTTGATCAAATCAATCGTCTTATCCTTAGATCCATCATCAACAATAATCATTTCCCAATTAGTGTAAGATTGTTTTATTACAGACATAATTGTTTCATCGATATACTTTTCAGCATTGTAGGTGGGAGTAATGATAGATATTAATGGCATCTGTTCTTCGTCACGCATACCAGTTTCCACCTCTACTATACTTGCATTTTAAATTCATGCTTTACCATTAATTCTTTATACCATTCAACTAATTTCATCTCTTCTAAATCCCAATTTAATTCCTTCATTACAGCCTCTTTACCATTGTTACCCATTCGACTAGCTTCTAACGGATTCTTTTTTATATAATCGATAGCATTTCTGATAGCTTCAGGATTTGACGGATCAACTGTTATGCCACATTGATATTTTTCAATAAACCTACGCCACACTGGAAAATCAGAGCAAATAATCGGAATACCAACACTCATATATTCAAAAAACTTGGTTAATTCTTTTTTCATATAATGATCTGTTGGAGGAAATATAGCTAGTCCAGCTAACCAGTTCTTACTAATATATTTAGCATCAATTTCTTCCCTTTCAACGAAACGATTAATACCTTCGATAATAAGACGATCTGAATTACCTTTGGAATTAGTATACATGACTTCGGCAATTTGTCCTGGACATTTACCGATGAAATGAATTTCCACTTCCTCATCTATCAGAGGAATTTTAGAATGAATACTAGCACCTCTATCAAGGGAAACATTACCGGTATAAATCAATGCATTTCCCTTTGATTTATTTTCATTATAATGTTCAATTAATTTTTTATTTAGTTTCGGATAATTTAAAATGCATTTTCCTCTTGGATACTTTTCTTGATAATATTTTTCAGCTAAACATAGGTCCATTTTTTTCGAAAAAAACCGCTCCATTACATTATACACTTGTCCCATAAATCTTCTTAGTGGTTTAGCAATATACTCTTTTTGCATGATACTGGTGTAGTAATCTTCATGAATGTCGTAAATAACATGGTTGTTATTGTTCTTTAGCAACCAGCCTACGATAAGTAACTCGGGATCATGAAAATGATAGTAATCTGCATCTATTTGTTTTGCTTTTCGATATACTTGAAATGTAGACATAATCATTCTCTTCAATCTACTATTATATTTCTTAACAGGGATAATCGCAACATTTTGTTCGTCAGTAATTATACCATCATCACTAACTGGAACAATTAATGAGACGTCAAATCCAGCTTCTTGAAGTGATCTACATTCTTTATGATAAATTCTAGTGTCATAGGGATTGTGTACAGTTGTTAAATGTACAACCTTTTGTTTATTTGTCAATGCACAACTCACCCTTCAGTCTTATGATCTTGTAAATTTAAAGTAGCCAAAAAGGCCTTCTCATATTTACTTACGATATCTTTAGCATCAAAAAAACGAGCTCTTTGATAACCTTTATCAATAACACGGTTCAATTCTTCTTTTTCTAACGATAGTAATTGTATTATTTGGTTACTCATGTCATTATCGCTTCCAACTTCACACAAGCGACCATACTTACCATTATCTAAGACTTCTCGTGGGCCGGATTTACAGTCTGTAGAAACAACTAGCGTACCCGTTGCTAGTGCTTCCGCTATTACATGACTAAATCCCTCGTGGATGGAGGATAATACAAACAAATCTGCTTTTTTGAAATAAGAATATGGATTACGCTGAAAGCCGATAAAATGAACTCTATCTGCAACCGCTAATGTAGAAGCGAGATCCATTAATTCCTCTTCAAGTGGGCCTTCACCAAGAATGACAAGACGACTTTTTATTTGTTTATTTACTGTTGCAAAAGCGCGTAATAATGTATGTTGATCCTTTTGAGGTACTAAACGACCTGCTGTGATAATAACTTTTTCATTCGTATTAAATATTTCTGTGAATAAAGGATCTATTTCTTCATTCATTTTTTCATTAACATTTTTTAAATCTATTGGATTATAAATCACTTTAATATCATCAGGTTTGATCTTATACCTATTTACTAGATTCTGCTTTACACCCTCCGATAAAGAGATTATCTGTTTAGCGAATTTGTAGATAAAACCAAATCCTATAAGTTGTATATTTTCTTTAAACGTACCACCTAAATTATCCGCTTCTCTAATGACATTTTTTGCACCTGAGAAAGAAAGGGTATTTGCAAGAATTGCTATCGTGTTTACCCGTGGTATTGTACTAAAAACAATATTAACTCGCTCATTTCTTATAATTTTAGCAAGTTTAAAAATAGACCTACTTAACCTTTTTGTATCTAACTTTATAAATTTAACATCTTCTTTTAATTCTGATTCGTATGATCCTTCATAGTTTAACGTAACGATTATTGGATTAAACTTGTCGCGGTCCAAGTTATTAATAATATTTAATAACGTCCTTGCAGCACCACCAGCTCCCATTTGATAAATATAAAATAAAATCGTAACTTTGTTCATTTTAACAACCTTCCATTCAATGCCATTTATGAAACATATCCCAAACATTATAGCATAGAATATTAATTATCTTCATCATTGTTAAAGGGATTTGTTTTAACAACAAATCCCAAAAATTATTTTATATAAATTAAGTTAGAGATAAGAATTATAAATTAACCATTATTTTCACTTTATTATATGTTTTTTTCATCATTCCTATTAACGGCATTTTCCCTTTACCAATAACACCTGCAAGTTCTGCAAATATTTGTAGTAATATTAATACAATAAATGAGACAACTAAAGACAGGCTTAATGATGCATTCGAAAATAAAATGCCGAGCAAACCGAATAAAATTGCAAATGCATAGAGAATTAATACAGTTGACCGATGACTAAAGCCAGAAGCTAATAATTGATAATGAATATGTTTTTTATCGGCAAGCATTATATTATCACCATTTAACGCTCGTCTAATTATTGCAAATAGCGTATCAAATATCGGAATTGCTAATACTATTACCGGAATTATGAAACTAAATAACGTTACATTTTTAAAAAGCCCCAATGTCGAAATAACTGCAATAGAATAACCAAGAAACATGGATCCCGTATCACCCATGTAAATTTTAGCAGGATGAAAGTTGTGGAATAAGAATCCTAAATTACTTGCAATTAATACGATACATAAATATATCACGAAGATATGATGGTCTGTAATTGCCATGATCAAAATACTAACTAATCCAATAGTCGTTATACCTGACGCTAATCCATCTAAACCGTCAATTAGGTTGATTGCATTCGTTATACCTACTATCCACAAAAGTGTGATTATTATACTAAAGTTATTAAGATCTACTACTCCCAAGATAGGTAGCGTTATGCGATCAATAATTACACCAGCGTATACAACAGTTCCAGCTGCAAACAATTGGCCTCCTAATTTTAAGAAGGGTTTGATTTGGTATTTATCGTCTAATAAACCTATTATTATGATAATAATTGCACCTATTATGATCCCAAAATATTCAGGATGCTGCGGTTGTAAATAAAGCAAACCCAATCCCACACCTAAAAACATTGCTAATCCGCCAAGTCTTGGTGTAGCAGTTGTATGGATTTTTCTGTAATTTGGTAAATCAATGAATCCAAATCGAATTGCTATTTTTTTTATTGGATAAACTAAAAAAAGTGTTGAAAAAAACGATATAACAAAAGCGATCACTATATCTATAATTAACATTTATATATCCCCTACTTTATTTATTGAATTCTTTTATAATGTATAATAACTTCAAATATATATACTACTAAGAAAATACCATACATACCAGAAAATTTTTATTAAATTTATATTACACATCAAATACAAGTCACTTACATAATTAGACGTATCTAGACAGTAATTGGTTTCACATTTATTATAATTAACCTCAACGCTTAATTTTACCTTAAAATATAAAATAAACAATACTTTTTGTTGATATTATGTAACCAAAAAAAGACAGCCTTCTTTAATTAGAAAGCTGCTCATCTTTTATTTCTTTATAACTCTTCACTTTGTACTTTCTTCTTTTTTGACTTCCCTTTCATCTTTTCCGTTAGATCATCAAAGAATGTGTAAATAACAGGAATTAATAATAAGGTAAAGATACTTGATACGGTTAGACCGAAGATAACGGTAATTGCCATTGGTGCTTGCATTTCTGCACCTTCGCCTAACCCCATGGCTAATGGAATCATCGCTAAGATTGTCGTTAGAGTTGTCATAAGGATTGGACGCATCCTGCTGACACCCGCTTCAATAATCGCTTCAAATCTTCCCATACCTCGTGCGCGTAGGATGTTGATATAATCAACAAGTACAATCGCATTGTTAACGACAATACCGGCGAGCATAATCACCCCAATGAAGGCTGTAATACTTAGCGGCGTATTGGTTATAAACAATCCACCTATTACACCTACTACTGTTGCTGGCATAGAGAACATAATGACAAATGGGAATAAGAAATTCTCAAATTGAATTGCCATTACTGCATAGACTAAGAAAATAGATAATACAAGCGCTAAAGCCAGGTCAGAGAATGCTTCTACCATATCCTCTGCTTGCCCACCGATTGTATACGAATAGTCTTCAGGCAAATCCATATTACTTAGTTTTGTTTCAATTGCCGCAGAGACGGTACCTAAGTCACTGCCTGAGACACCAGTTGTTATATTAACTTGCGCCTGTTGGTTCTGTCTTGTTAATGTTGCCGCTGCTTGTGTTTGTTCAAATTCTGCAATTGTTTCTAAAGGAATTTGTGATCCTTCTTGATTTAAAATTAACAATGTTTCAAGATCACTAATCGAGTCTTGCGATTCTTCTGGATACGTAATTCGCACATCCATTTCATCGCCATCTTCTCGATATTGCATAACCGTTTGACCAGTGAAGCTTAACTGTACTTGCGTCATCACTTCTTGTTCGGTCAATCCATATTGCGCTGCAACTTCGTTATCTACAGTGATATTCAACTGTGGTTGTGTTTCAGATACGGAAGTAGTCGGATTATGCACACCATCGATAGTAGAAATCTCTGTTAATACTTGGTCAGCCAATTCTTGTAAAACCTCATGTTCTGGACCGTTCAATTGAACCTGAATCGGATCACCTGTACTGATTGCTGCGCCTACTTCACTTACCGTAATATCGGCACCAACAATACCCTCTAGATTATTACTAATGGCTTCTGAGACTTCTCCTGTTGATTGATCACGGTCATCTGCACCTACTAGTTGAATCGTATATGACGCTTGATTAGCGCTTCCACCCATCATTCCATTACCAGATCCACCAATCGATACATAACTAACATCGATGACATCTTGGAAATCCGCTAATCTTTCATTAACCTGATCAGTAACTTCTTTTGTTTTTTCCTCTGTTGTTCCTACTGGTGTTTCAACAGTAACACTTAATTGTCCTTGATCACCTTCTGGAATAAACTCTGTTCCAATAAAAGGTGTTAAAGCTAAACTTGCGATAATTAAGAACAAGCTTGTGAAGACTGTGGTTTTTCTGAATTTCATTACTTTACGTAATGCACGTTCATAACCATTGTTAAATCGATTCAATAATTGATCAAACCAATAACGGCGACCATTATCCTCCATTGCTTTGGTTAATAGCTTAGATGAAAGCATTGGAATTAAAGTAATCGAAACAACTAATGATGCGATTAAAGAAAAGGCAACCGTCATTGCAAGTGGCGCAAATAATTCAGAAGCAATTCCTTCAACGAATACAATTGGTAAGAATACTACTAACGTTGTTGTCGTTGAAGCGATAACAGCTGGCGCAAGTTCTGAGGCACCCTTTTTCGCTGATTCGACCATACTATATCCTTTTTGCCTATAGGAGATAATATTTTCGAGTATAACAATCGAACTATCGACCATCATACCAAGTCCGAGTGCTAAACCACCCATTGTAAGTACATTTAACGTTCCACCTGTAAAATATAATAAGGTAAATGTTGCGACAATTGCGATCGGAATCGAAACACCAACAACAAGCGTTGCCCTAAAACTTTTCAAGAAAAGCAATAAGATAAGTAAAGCGAAAACGCCACCTATAACCATATTTTGAATAACGGATGAAATAGATTGTTTAATAAATGTAGATGTATCTAAAACAACATCGAGTTCTACATCACCTGAAAGTGTTTCATTTAGTTCATCTATACTAGCTAAAATATTATTGGACACGTCGACGGTATTACCGTCTGATTGTTTCATAACGGATAAGACAACAGATTCTTCTCCATTTACTAACGTCGTACCTGAATCAGCAAATGTATCGATAACCGTTGCAACATCTTCTACATGGATCGTTGCACCTTGCGACGTTTGTAATATCGTATTGCTTATATCATCAACTGAAGTGTATTCACCATCAATACGAATTTGTAAATCCTTATCACCTTTTGCTACAGTACCTGCAGAGCCAGATTGATTCACTTGACTCAATGTTTGCATAATCTGTTGTGGTGACAGGCCATACTCTGTTAATTTAGATTGATCAAGTTCAAGTCTTATTTCCCGATCTTGACCTCCCTCAACTGATACAGAAGCTACGCCACCTTGGCGTTCAAACTGTGGTACAACTTGATCTTCTGCAATAGCTTGTAATTGCGCAAGACTATCACCAGATATACCTACTTGGATAATTGGTAATTGGTTTGGATTAAAGCGCAGTACACTCGGCTCTCCTGCACTTTCAGGAAGAAGACCTTTCACTTGATCAACGCTTTCTCTTACTTCTAAGAGTGCATTATCCAAATCTGTTCCCGTATCAAACATCATAACCACAAGCGATGAACCTGTTTGTGATTGTGTTTGAATAGATTGAATCCCCTGAATGGAACCTAATGCAGATTCTATTGGTTGACTAACTTGTTTTTCCACTTCTTCTGGTGCAGCATCTGGATAATTCACTGCTACTACCGCTATAGGTAAGTCAATTTCCGGAAGCAAATCGATTGCTAGATTACGTACCGAAATAATGCCTAGTGCGATAATCGCAAGAACAATCATCACTACACCGACTGGTCTTTTGACGGATTGATCTACTAACTTCACGATTCACTTCCCCCGTTTGCTACTTGTATTTTACTACCATCTGAAAGGGTTAATTGACCGCTAGTTACGATTTCATTTCCTTCTTCCAGTTCCGCTTCAATTGCAGTCACATCAGTTTGTGATTTTATAACTGTAACTAATGTTTTACTTACTGTATCGCCATCTACAAGATAGACAAATGACTCGTCACCCTCTTCAATTAGTGATGCAGTTGGAATTAAAAGCGTGTCCTCAATTCTTTCTTCCGTTAACGAAACAACTGCTACCATACCTGCTTTCCATTGATTTTCTTCGTTATCAACTACTAATTCAACAGGGAATAAACCTGATTCGTTAAGTAACGATGGGATATAGTCAATTGTGGCAGTAGATGATTCTTCTTCATCAGCAAATCTTATTTCAACTTCTTCATCCATTTCAAATAATTCTAAATTTGTTCCAGTAACATCAACTTGAATGGTCAGTTGATCTAAATCTGCAATTACTGCGACTGGATCTGTATTTGAAACCATTGAACCTTCTGTTGCTGTAAGACTTGTCACTTCTCCATCATTTTGAGCGACAATTTCGAATGACTGTCCCGTTTCAGCTGCAATGATTGTCATCAAAACATCATCTTCTTCGACTTGATCACCATTTGAAACTTCTAGACTGTCTACTTCACCAGCCATTGGTGCCATTATTGGCGTTGTTTCTACCGGTGTAGAGCGGCCATAAAAATTCTTATCAATTGTTAAATTGCCCTTTGAGACTTCACCAACCTCAACTGTTGTTACACTTTCTTCTGTTTCTTCTGTCTCTGCGTCTTCCTCTGTACAAGCAACTAATACGAATAGTAATGCAAGTAGCGGCATCCAAATCTTTTTCATTTACTGGTCCCCCTCATTCTTTTTTATATCTATTGTTGGTACGGATATATTTAATGCAACAGCGATTTTTTCACTTATTTGTTGTAACGATGGTATTGCACAAAGTTGTGTCAGCATACCTTTTAAGATGAGTTCATTTTTGTTATCCTTTTCTAATTCATCATTTATCATAACCACAGCTTCTCGTAACTGTGTTTTCTGAACAACTTCTAGACTAGAATCGTTAATTAGTCGACTTAATTGGTCCATAAGTAATGGCACACTTTCGTTAGTTGATTGATTTCCTTTAATAAAATCATAGGAAAGTTGATCTAGTGTAATTTGTGGTTTCGCATTTGAATTAATTAGGCCATTAATTATATCATCTAAGCGGTCAACAACGAATTGCGCAAGGTTACCCGTATCAAGTTGTAAGTTATGCAGGACAATCGACTTAAAATAGCCTTGTAACATTCCATCTAATTGAATCGATATATCTACAATATACTTATCTGTTTCTTTACCATAAATCTCCTTCACACTTTTTTGAATCCACTCAAAACCTTGCTTATTCAGTTTAATAACTAATTGGTCAATTTTATTACCTACTTGTAAATTGTCCCGAAATTGCATAATGACATATTCTTTATGATTTGAAATTAGGTCAAAAAACATTTTTAATTGCTCAACAAGTTTTGTTTTACCATCTTTGTCTTGCTGTTGGATTTTTGCTACTTTATCCATTACCATGGAAGTGTAGTATTCAAATATGGCAATTGTCAGTTCTTCTTTTGAATGAAAGTATAAATAAAAAGCCCCTTTTGACACCTCACTTTTCTTAGCTATTTCTTGAATTGAAGTTGCATGAAAACCGCTTTCAGCAAATAACTTCATACTTTCTTCGATAATTCGTTTTTTCTTTTCATTCACTATTTTCACCTGGTTCTATTTTTATTTACGAATAAGGTTAGGAAAAGTTTCTTTTATGAATGACCAGTCAGTCAATCAGAATTATACTATATCATGAAAGTAAAACACGATGCAATTAATAGAACTTCTTTCTATTATTGCAAAAAGGAACCCGGAATTACATCCAAGTTCCTTTTGCTCATGTTGTTTCTATTCTTCTTCTTTTTCCATTGTATCTTCATTGCCAGTGTCGTCTGCTTGATCTGTGTCTTGATCGATTTCAGCTTCGCCTTCTTCTGTTTCGGTACCTGTGTCTGTTTCAGCATCCGTTCCAGTTTCATCTTGATTCTCTTCTGTACCTTGATCTTCTTCAGTTATATCTTCTTCCATTTCAGTGCCCGTATCGTCCATTTCTTCTTCTACTTCTTCACCTGTATCTTCCATTTCCTCTTCCATTTCGTCAACTGGTGCTTCCACGTCATCTTCTTCATCTTGCGCACACCCTACCAACATTGTAAAAGCAAACATTGGGATTAAGAATTTCATTGCGTGTTTTTTCATCATATATCATTCCCTCCTTAACAAAATTATTTTCTCGTGTAGTTTTCCCATATTCACAGAAAAATTCCTACTATCTAAAAATATTTTTTCAGGAGGTGAGAAATTACTGAATGGCAAACATTATTTCAGCTTCACATGCAACTACACCGTCGACAGTTGCGATTGCTTTACCTTTACCAATCGACCCTTTTAATCGTGTGATTTCTACTTCTAGTCTTAATTGATCTCCTGGTTTAACTTGGCGTTTGAAACGACACTTATCAATTCCTGCAAGAAAGCCAATTTTACCTTTGTTTTCTTCCTTTTTAAGTAAAGCAACTGCACCGGTTTGCGCTAATGCTTCTATAATTAAAACGCCTGGCATTACAGGATAATCCGGAAAATGTCCTTGAAAGAATGGTTCATTGATTGTTACATTTTTTTTAGCAACCACGCGCTTGCCATCTTCCATTTCAATCACTTCATCTATTAGTAAAAATGGATAGCGATGTGGAATCGTTTCTTTAATCTGTTGTATATCTAACATATATTTTCATCTCCTATATTTTTAATAGTTTATTTTTTTCGAAAAATTTTAATGACGTAATAGCTTGGAATTACGTTGATTGTAATGAAACTTCCTTACCCGCTCCGCAAGTAAACTGGGCTCGCTTTCCGTGGGCACGGCTTCAGCTAACTCGGATAAGCATAATTCGCTTTCCGAGTGGATCTTCAGCCCGTGCTGTTCCCACTGGAGTCTCACCCAGTTCCTTGCTTCGCTGGTCTAGTCTGTAAGTATCTTATGAACTACAAATAAACATAACAGTTACTAGTATCTTGAAAATCCTTCTTATTGTTTCTGTTTTACACAAGCAATAGATCCACTAACTAGCGGAGGAAGCAAATGCTTGACACTCCTACGGGAACAGCACGAGCCGAAGATCCACTTAGTAAAGCGTTCTTTGCTTTACTAAGTTAGCTGAGGCCGTGCCCGTGGAAAGGGAAAGTATTTGCTGACATAGCGAGTAACGTCAGAATTCTAATTCAAAGTTAATGAATCCCTCAAACAACACTTCTTGAGATAGTGTTTTATAATCACACTATAAAAATAAAAAGCTAATCGGTCTTGGGAGACGCGATCAACTTTCACCAGTAACAATATCTAAAATATGCTGCCATGTTTCGAATTCTAAAACTTCCAGTGCATTACCGTCCCCAAGTACACTAAAACCAACAATTAAACCAATAATAAGCGCCAAAAAAGAAAGTAGAAAGACAACGATAATACGAAGCCAAATAGGAAAGATGCGACGAATTGGTTTTTTATTTTGCTTTTTTTCAGCTCGTCGCTGCTTACGCTTTTCATTTCTACTGTTATCTTTTTTTTCTTCTTGAGTTACTTCTTTTGATTCAGGCTGCATGCTTGGTGACTCCTTCAATCTTTAGTCTGTTTTAACGTATTTGATTAATTAGTCCACTCATTTGATCACTCATTGAAATTGTTCTAGAGTTGAATTGATAAGCGCGTTGGGTTTGCATCATTTCAGTCATTTGTGTTGCTAAATCCACGTTTGAACTTTCTAACGCCCCACTTTGCAATTCAATATCATTAAACGCAACACCCTGAATGATGTCATCTGCAACATATGCTTCATCAGTTATGTCAGGCAAACGAAATAGGTTATTACCTACTGACTCTAAAAATTGTGGTCTAATTGCCTCCACAATCGCCAGTTGTGCTTCATTTTGTACGACACCATTTCGAGTTACTTGAATAGCTCCGTTTTCAGAAATGGAAACATCTTCTGCGCCATCAGCGATTACTATTGGGCCATTCTCACCTATAACGGAATTACCATCTGATGTTGTGAGCGCTAATTGACCGTCTTCTGTTGGATTAAGATATAACGTACCATCCCGTGTATAACGTGTTTCCGTAGCACCATTTTCTGTTACAGCAACCTGTAATAGTTGATTATCTTGTAACAAGGCAATATCCAGTCCACGATCCGTTTGTTTTATCGAACCTAATGCTAAATTCACATTCGTAGATCCAAGTTTTGCACCTGAACCTAATCGAATACCATCTGGCGTTAAACGTCCTTCTGCATTCGCTTCTTCATCATTCAAGTTATCGACTTGCTGAAATAATAAAGATGAAAATTCAGCTGAGCGATTTTTATATCCAGTTGTATCTACATTCGCAATATTATGCCCAACAAGATCTAACTTACTTTGAAGCTGTCCCATTGTTACGGCCGCTTGCACAGACATACGATTCACCTTGGTTCCCCCTTTGCCACGAACATGCTAACATTAGCTTTGTTTTATGTTAATCGAGCAATTTGATTTACTGCTTTATCCATACTTTGATCATATGCTTGTAATACTTTTTGATTCGTTTCAAATGAACGATAAGCTTGCATCATATCTGTCATTGCTTGCACAGCATCAACGTTCGAGTTTTCTAAGTATTTCTGTTGAATAGAAAATGTTACATTAGCGTTATCTCGAGCATTCTCGATTGCAACACCATCTTCTCCTAATGCAAAAAGATCTTCATCATCTTTTACCATATCATTCACATTAGGACTATAACCAATAGCTAGAGGAACCGCCTGCTCACCAATTTGTAGCACACCATCTTCTGATACAGTGAAGGTTTCACCATCGGTTTCAATCGGGTTTCCAGCATTATCGAGTACATAATAGCCTTGATTTGTAGTTAAAAATCCTTCACCATCGACAGTGAAATTACCATTTCGTGTATAGCGCTCTTCTCCATCCCCATTCTGGACAGTGAAAAAGAGACCACCTTCTTCATCAGGTAAAACACCATTAATCAGTGCCATATCAGTTGCTGTTCCTGTTTCTTTTAAACTTCCCTCTGTGAAATCAGGAATTGTTTCCTGTACATAAGCACCCGTATTAATTGATCCAATTGTATTTTGCATTGGGAAATTTAATTGGCCACTAGAAGTTTTAGTTGAACCTGACTCCATGCGTTGAATTAATAGTTCAGGGAAAGCTCTAATCGTTGCTTGATCCTGCTTGTAACCTGGTGTTTGTGCATTTGCAATGTTATTAGCTAATGTATCTTGTCTGCGTTGCTGTGCCATCATGCCACTTGCCGCAGTATAATAACCTCTTAACAAAGTACGATTCCCCCTTTCTTCGTTTGAATCATTTTCTATCCACTACAGAAATAAACGATCCATTATGTTAAACCTATTTTAGCATAAAATCGACAATTTGTGCGCTATTTTAGTGAAAGTAATCTGTCTAACTAGACAGTAAATACTACCAATATGTACTGGTATCTAGTTTTTTACAATTTTCGCAATGAAAATAACTTAAACTATTTTTCGCTTCTCAATTTTATCAATGTTCTCAAGCATAATGCCCGTTCCTTTTGCAACACAATTCATCGGCTCTTCTGCTAAGATAACTGGCACTTTTAATTCTTCTGCTAGCAATTGATCAATACCGTGTAATAGTGCACCCCCACCGGTTAGAATGATCCCTCGATCAATAATATCTGCAGACAATTCAGGTGGTGTTTGTTCTAATACCGTTTTACATGATTGCACAATTAATGATACAGATTCGTGTAATGCTTCTTCTACCTCGACAGAATTTATACTGATTGTACGTGGTAAGCCACTAACCATGTCACGACCACGAATATCCATTGACTCATCACGAGCCCCTTTAAAAACAGTTGCTACATTCATTTTAATATCTTCAGATGTACGCTCACCTATTAATAATTTATATTTACGTTTTACATAATTTAAAATTTCCCGATCAAACTTATCACCAGCCATTTTAATTGACTGCGAGGTTACAATATCCCCCATTGAAAGAACAGCAACATCTGTTGTTCCCCCACCAATGTCTACTACCATATTACCGCTCGGTTGAAAAATATCCATCCCTGCGCCAATAGCAGCAACTTTAGGCTCTTCTTCTAGGTACACGCGTTTGCCACCAGATTTTTCAGCCGCTTCTTTAATTGCCTTTTGTTCTACTTTCGTAATATTAGTAGGACAACAAATTAACATCCGTGGTTTAGATAAAAAACCGCGCACGTTAATTTTATTTATAAAATACTTTAACATTGCTTCTGTTACATCAAAATCAGCAATGACTCCATCCTTAAGGGGTCTGATTGCTTCTATATTTCCAGGAGTACGACCTACCATTCGGCGTGCAGCATCTCCAACTTCTAAGACACGTCCTGTTGTACGATCCATCGCAACAACTGATGGTTCATCAAGGACAATCCCTTTTCCTTTTACATGTATTAAAACGTTTGCCGTTCCAAGGTCAATCCCGATATCCCTAGAAAACATTCTTAGATCCTCCCTGCTAATAGTGTTACATTTTTGTCCGTATGATTATATACTACTTCTAATTATATATAATAGCATAGATAGACTGGTTTAGTTAATCATTTTTTAGATGATGTTGGATTTTTTTGTATATTTGGTTATAATTCAATATTTTTTTAGTAGTTTGTACGAATTTAGTATGATCATACGGTATGTCGACTTTATAAAATAGATTATTTAAACTAAGGATTGGGAGGATCGTGTGGTTATTGTACTGATTTCATTGTAGGCTCCGATGGTGTAGGTGGTGTAACTTGATACTTCATCTTGGTCGCTTCACCACCACGAAGGTGTCTGATTGCTTTATGGTGATCAAGAATATTCTTAACTTCATTTGCTAATTCAGGATTTATCTCTGGTAATCGTTCTGTTAAATCTTTATGGACTGTACTTTTTGAAACACCAAATTCTTTTGCAATAACACGCACCGTCTTTCTAGTCTCTACAATGTGGTTTCCAATACGAACCGTTCTTTCTTTGATGTAATCATGCACATCACTAGCCTCCTCGTGTTGTCTGTCCAAGGTGTGAATGAGACAAGGTGATAGTTGATGTCTTGTTTACTATTTCTTTTACATTTCTCAAAAGTAGGTGTTTTGGTTAGCGCTACATGATCACCTTAGACTTGCTTGGTTTGTATCAGTTTATTAGCTAAACTTTTTGATTATGATTAAAATTTGACAAGACAACAAGTGGACAACCATTGTTATTAAAAGGATCGCATAAAAAAAGAGGCTGGGACAAAACCCAGATAAACAATAAAAAGTTGCATCTTCCAACGGTAGTTGGAAGATGCAACTTTTTTATAAAATCGAAAATTTTAGTAAGTAAAAAAGGATACCTTCTGATAAAATTAAAGTACCACACAATAACAATCGGAGGTATCCTTATGTTTAAAGATTATAACATGAATCAAGTAATTCTGCCGTTAGATTTTGAAATGAAATTACAAAAAAATGATATTGCCTATACAATCCATGACTTAGTAGAACAAATACCTGATAAAGCATTTTCTGTTTTCTTACATGAAACAGGTTGTCCTGCTTATCATCCACGCATGATGATGAA
>NZ_QJSK01000026.1:0-35893 GCF_003426095.1 Paraliobacillus sp. X-1268 | reverse complement strand
TTTAATTTTATCAGAAGGTATCCTTTTTTACTTACTAAAATTTTCGATTTTATAAAAAAGTTGCATCTTCCAACTACCGTTGGAAGATGCAACTTTTTATTGTTTATCTGAGTTTTGTCCCAGCCTCATTTTTATATACCGGCATTTGATGACTTTACGTTAAAAAAGTCTTGCCAACCTATACGTATCTCTTTTCTTCTTAAAATGTATAAAAACGGTAGAATACAAAGTATTATACTACCTGCAACTAACGGGGAAAAGTTTGTAATTGATCTTCCTATAGAAGTATAAACAACGGCAAGTGGTACATTCGATACAAAAGACGTTCGCATATAATCCTTTAAGTGTGAGGATATTTCTAAAATACATAATGATAGTAGATGAAAGTGAATGAACGGAATAAGACGTAATATTGCAATTTGTCCTGTTGTGAAATTCGGATGGTCTCCTATTAATTTATGTTTCATCCGAATAAATCGATCTAGTGTAGCTGGCATACGTTTGGTCATCTTATAAAAAACAAAGCTAGATAGTGTGATCCCTATCACTGAGTAAATGATGCCTGGAATAACACCAAATAATATCCCACCTGTTATGCATAAAAAAACGACTGGTAGAAACAACAGTGGCCGTAATAAATGCAAAGTAATAAACAATAGTGGAGCAAAAACCCCTCCAGTTTGTACAACTGTCATAACGTAAACACTGATGTATTCCATAGTCAGCCCCCTCTAGATGTGTCTACACTATTAACTATATGACAATAGACGAGCTATTATGACAGTTTTATTTATTAAAATAAATAAAACTTATAACGCTTATATGTAGAATAATAACCATGGGCATGCCAATCGTAAACGTTTTATGCTTTGTTTTATGATGAAAAAGTTTCATACCTATGATACTACCAAATGCTCCACCTAGTACTGCACTAATCCACAATGTATTTTCAGGGATACGCCATTTTCCTCTTTTTGCCCTACGCTTATCTAAACCCATTAATATAAAAGCAATTAAATTAATCAAACAAATATAAATGATAATATACTCCATTATTTCCCCTCTTCCTATTTTTATCTATCTAATACTTTAAATGAAAGACTGTTTTCCACTAAACTATAACACAACCCTATACGCAGACACCTATTGTCACCGAAGTTATCAAGTTATCATCAACTGCGACATAACAGGATTCCCAGAGCCGCTTATCAAGTGAAATTGACTCCCTTTCCGCAGGCACGGCTTCAGCTAACTCGGAAACTAAGAACGTTTCCGAGTGGATCTTCAGCCCGTGGGATTGCGATTACTCATCCCATCGAAAACATGTGCTGTTCCTGCAGGAGTGTCGCCAATTTCACTTGATAAACTAGTTAGGTAGTAATTAACAACAATATGCACTGTGAAAAATCATGCTATCTAGCGAAGGAAGCAAATGGTTGAGACTACTCGAAAATAAAAACCGATTTTCTTGCGATGTGAACCCCTAGAAGCATTCCTTGTCCTATGGGAACAACACATGTTTTCGATGAGATGATTTGTTTTAAAACAAAAAGATTGCTAAACGTATCTAATAAAAAGAAGAACTACTTTCTCACGATGAGAAAACAGTTCTTCTTGTAGTAAAATTATTTTAAAGCAGATTTTGCTTGATCAGCGATTTGTGTGAAAGCTTTTTCATCACTAACTGCTAATTCAGCAAGCATTTTACGGTTTACTTCGATACCTGCTAATTTTAAACCGTGCATTAAACGACTATATGAAAGGTCATTTAAACGTGCAGCAGCATTGATACGTGTAATCCATAATTTACGGAAGTCACGCTTCTTGTTTCTGCGGTCACGATAAGCGTACTGACCTGATTTCCATACTTGTTGTTTTGCTACTTTAAATAGCGCATGTTTCGAACCATAATATCCTTTTGCAAGTTTTAGTATGCGTTTGCGACGCTTGCGTGTAACTGTTCCACCTTTAACACGTGCCATTGTAATTCCCTCCTAGATATATCAACGAATTCCATTTTTTTATTTGTATGGTACCATTTGTTTGATGCGTTTGTAATCGCCGGCAGAAACAACCGAGCTTTTACGTAATTTACGTTTTTGTTTTTGTGACTTGTTAGCAAACAAGTGACTTGTATATGCGTGTGAACGTTTTAATTTTCCAGAACCTGTTCTTTTGAAACGTTTTTGTGAGCCTTTATGTGTTTTCATTTTTGGCATGATTAGTTCCTCCTTCATAACATTTAAGCTAATTCTTATTTTTCGTTAACTGGTGCAAGCGTTAAGAACATGCTGCGACCTTCCATTTTTGGTCTTTGCTCAATTGTGGAAAGATCTTTACACTCTTCAGCCATGCGTACTAAAACTTTCTGTCCTAATTCTTTATGGGTGATCGCACGTCCGCGGAAACGAATCGAAACTTTAACCTTGTCACCTTTATCAAGAAACTTTCTAGCATTGCGAAGCTTCGTATTAAAATCATGTTCTTCAATTCCAGGACTTAGACGTACTTCCTTAAGATTAATGATTTTCTGTTTCTTACGGGCTTCTTTTTCTTTTTTCTGTTGTTCAAAACGAAATTTACCAAAGTCCATTATTCTACACACCGGCGGTTTTGCTGTCGGTGCAACAAGAACAAGGTCTAATTCTCTTGTTTGAGCAATTTCCAATGCTTCTTGACGAGATTTAACTCCAAGTTGATCCCCATTAGAATCAATGAGTCGCACTTCACGTGCTCTAATTTTCTCATTGACATTCATATCTTTGCTAATAATCAGCCACCTCCGTGAATTTTTAAAAGCGTCATGATCTATGATCGATTACTGTTATTTAAAAAGTAATCTTGACCTTTACCAACAGCCATTTTGACAAGCTAGTTAATTATATGCATAAAAAAAGTGTCGGTACACACTGCACCCACACACATCTTCTGTTTAATAATCAGAATGGTAACCTGGAAACTGCATACATATTACATGCGTCAATCAGGCGAGAAGCGGGTGCCTCTACTTGTCTTTAAGATCATATTCAATTTCACTTATAAAATCATAACATGCTATTATAATACTGTCAATTCTTTTATTATCACTAAGTGCTCTTTATAAGACAAAAGACAGATGCCAAAATGACATCTGTCTTAAATGTAACCCTATTTTACTTATTATGCAATACTTTATTTTCAATCTCTAATTTTATCACTTTGATAAAATCTTCTAAACCTATTGTTTCTGAATCTTGCTCACCGTATCGCCTCACATTGACTGCGTTATCTGTCATTTCCTTGTCACCAACAACTAGTGCGAAAGGAATCTTTTGCGTTTGTGCTTCACGTATCTTATAACCAATTTTTTCATCACGTTCATCTACTTCCACACGAATACCAGCAAAACGTAATGTCTCTTCTACTTTCTTAGCATAGTCAGCGTGCACGGAAGCAGACACTGGTACAATTCTTGCTTGTATAGGTGAAAGCCACGTTGGAAAAGCACCTTTATATTCTTCAATTAAAAATGCTACGAAACGTTCCATTGTCGATACGACACCACGGTGAATAACAACAGGACGATGTTCCTTACCATCTTCGCCAATATAAGTTAAGTCAAAACGCTCTGGAAGATGGAAGTCCAATTGAACAGTTGACAATGTCTCATCTTTACCTAAAGCTGTTTTTACTTGTACATCTAATTTCGGACCATAAAATGCCGCTTCGCCTTCTGCCTCAACAAATTCTAAATTCATGTCTTCCATTGTTTCCTTTAAAAGTGATTGAGCCTTATTCCACATTTCATCATTATCAATATATTTTTCTTTATCTTCCGGGTCACGATAAGATAAGCGGAAATAGTAGTCATCGATACCGAAGTCTTTATAAACATTTTGTACCAACTCAACTACACGAATAAATTCTTCTTTTAGCTGATCAGGACGTGCAAAAATGTGTGCATCATTTAACGTCATAGCACGAACACGTTGTAAACCAGCTAATGCTCCAGACATCTCGTGACGATGCATCATTCCTAATTCTGCAATACGAACTGGCAAATTACGATAGCTATATAGTTGATTTTTATATACCATCATATGGTGCGGACAGTTCATCGGACGTAACATTAAATCTTCGTTATCCATTTCAAGTATTGGGAAGTTGTCATCTTTATAATGCTCCCAGTGACCACTAGTTTTATATAATTCAACATTACCAAGGATAGGTGTATATACATGGTCATAGCCAAGACGTTCCTCTAGATCAACAATATAGCGTTCTATTGTACGGCGGATCGTTGCACCTTTAGGTAGCCATAGAGGTAAACCTTGTCCTACTTTTTGAGAAACTGTAAATAAATCTAATTCTTTTCCTAACTTACGATGATCACGTTCTTTTGCTTCTTCACGAAAACGTAAATAATCGTCTAAATCTGTTTTTTTAGCAAATGCTGTTCCGTAAATACGTTGCAACATCTTATTGTTGCTATCACCACGCCAATAAGCACCTGAAATGCTCAATAACTGAAAGACTTTAATTTTACTAGTTGAAGGAACGTGAACACCACGACATAAGTCAAAAAATTCACCTTGTTCGTAGATTGTTACTGTCTCATCTTCTGGAATAGCATCCAGCAATTCTAACTTTAAGTTATCACCAATTGCTTCAAAACGTTTTTTTGCTTCATCACGTGAGACTTCAACACGAACGAATTCTACATTTTCATCAATAATTCGTTGCATTTCCTTTTCAATTTTCGGTAAATCTTCTGGTGTAAGAGACTGTTCCATATCGATGTCATAATAAAAACCATCTTCAATAGTCGGTCCAACGCCCAATTTAACGTCCTCTCCATATAACCTCTTAATTGCTTGTGCCATTACATGTGCACTTGAATGACGCATAATTTCTATACCTTCATCCTGTTTATTCGTAATAATTGCGATTTCACCATCTTTTGGCAGTGGTGTACGTAAATCATAGAATATGCCATCTAAAGTAACAGCTAATGCTTGTTTTCGTAAACCTGGTGATATTGATTGTGCAATATCTTCTCCTGTTGTACCTTGAGGAAACTCCTTGTTCGCTCCATCAGGAAAAGTAATAACTAATTGATCTGACATGTAACTCACTCCTTATATAAAATAAACAAAATGGAAGCAGAGCGCGTAATTAAAAAATCACATATAAAAAACGCTTGTCCCTCTGCCTATATAGCAAAGGGACAAGCGTTAGCTCGTGGTTCCACCCTAATTTCCGAATCTAAACACGCTCGATTCAGCTTCATTGCTCTGTAACGTAGAGAATACGCTGTTTTCTAATCGCTATTGTAGCTTTCAAATCCAGAGTTCAAAGGTGGTAATTATTGTAGACTGAACAGGAAGCTCACAGCTAATACTTCCCTCTCTATAGAACGCCTTACAAAATCAAGTCCTCATCAACACTTTTATGCTTCTTAATATGACTTGTATTATAAAGCTATCCGTAGAAAAAATCAAGCGTGTATCTAAAATTTAAACAATTGCGAACGGAAATTGATTTAATGGTTTAAAAGTAACCTGTTCTTCAAATATATTTATTAATGAGACAGTTTTACCCTCTGATGGATCATCACCATAAATAAAAATAGACTTCGGCTTTAGAGCTAATATAGGTGTTAAGTTTAATTCATTTTCATCTAAACCAACGATATACATTGGTTCCTGCTTAATTTTTATTTTTAATTCTTTGGTAGTGTATAAGTGTCCATCTTCTCTGTAAAACAAAAAATCATTTTTTCCTTGTACCATATAGATATTTTCACATTTAAACGAACTGTTTGCTACATATTCACGAATAGCATTTACAAAGTCTTGGTATTCTTCTTCTTGCTTCCATTCATCAATTGCTCTTCCAACAAGTTCTAATAAAATAGTATCAGCTGCAAGTTGATTAGCTTCTACACAAGCCTCATAGTCTAATACACCGTCTATTGTGTACTCACTAAACCATTCACTAATTGTCGTTTTTATTTCATTTGAAGCTGTGAAAAAAGTGAGCTCATCCCCTAAAATCATATCCATTGTAATTTTTAAGATATGGTTAATTTCTTCCTCATTCTGATAGTAATAATTATAACGAATTATTTCTGAAATCTGCGTTTTTTTGGTATGTGTCATCCATAGTTCCATTAATAAGAGTGCAATTGCATTATCATGCTTTTGAAAAGAAAACTGCTTCTTTATCTCAAAATAATACCCTCCTTTTTGTTTCAAACTCCAATCAAATTCATAATAACCTAGCTTCTCACTAAACAGTTTTGCATCTTGCGCTTTTTCCATGTACACATTTAACATGTCCATCATCCTCATCACAATCAAACTGTTACATTATATGGGACAAGTGAAGAAAACATGCTTTTTTTACCATATAAAAATATAATTCAGCTTTATTCCACCGATTTGTTTTCTGTAACTTTATGAAGTACTATTTTTTGGGCTATTGCTCACTAATTACTACATTCATATCCCACTTCCTAACAAATTAGATTTTATAAAAAAGATCGAGAAGGATAATAATCCAACTCGATCTTTTTTATCTATTTATCCAGAAGCAGGTTATTCTCCTCTACGATTCTCAGAGAAGATCGCAACTTCCTTACTTACTTGCTTAATTCGTTCTATGATTCTGCCTGCCTTAAGTTCCTCGATATCTCCCTTAGTTGATGTTGCTAAATGCTTTTCTAATTGAGCTAAACTAAAATTCGAACTAAAAAATACTGGTAACCGTTCCATCATACGATATTGTAGTATCGATCCTAAAATTTCATCACGAAACCAAGAGGAAATTGATTCAGCACCAATATCATCTATCATAAGTACTGGTACCTTTTTAAACTTTTCAACTTTCTCATTTAATGAATCATCTTTGAATGATGACTTGATTTCGCGAACAAATTCTGGCATATAAATTAACATGGAAGCAATATTTTTTTCAGCTAATTCATTTGCAATGGCACCTAAAAAGTATGTTTTGCCTACTCCAAATGGACCATAAAAGTACAATCCTTTTTCAGGTAATTCACTACCGATTTTGCTAATATACGTCACAACTTCTCTAATTGCTTTATGTCGCTTTTCATCTTGATCATCTAATTTTGAAATTGATGCTTGAAGGATATCTTTTGGCATATATAAGCTTTTAATTAATGACGATTTTCTTCTTTGTTCTTCTTGCTGTATGGTGTATTTACATTTTTCATAAAATAAACGGATTTCTTTACCCTCAATTTCAATCCTAGGTTTATATCCTGGCAATACATTATTCTTACAACCATTTGTTGGGCAATTAGCACAATCTTTATTTTGAGAATGATATTCATATAGTTTCATTAATTGTCTTTCAATATCTTTATCAGATAAAAGCGGATGATTTTCTAACAGCTGTTTGATTTCAGTATCTTGTAAAACCTCTTGCTTCATTTCCTTATAAAAGCTTTGAAAAGACTGATTTTCTCTCATCCATTTTTTTAATGAAGTTTGAATTGGTTCCATGTGCACCACCCTTAAGAATGATTTGATTTTTGTTCTTTATATTTTCGTAACAGTTCACTAACATCTTCGTTTTGCTCTCTATTAGTTACCGTTTTTTCTTTTTCTTTAGCAGCTTGTGTTTGCTTTTGTTCCTTAAACCAATCGGGAACAACCTCTTTTTTCCCAGTTGGTTTATAATAAGATTTTTTATTATTTCCCCATTCTTGGTACTTGTTATGTTCCGATTTTGCTAGTGTAATAGCTTGTCTAACTGTTTTTACGTTTTTTCTAGCCCAATGGCTAGCTATTTTTTCTACATATGATTTTGTTAACTTCATATCTGTTTTAAGTAATACATAATGAATGAGTACGTTCATGACACCAGGTGTAATGCCATGTAATGACATAATATCAGCAACTATTTTTAAATCTTGTTGAGAAGCATGATTTCCACTAGATAAGTCTTCTAATAACTGTTTTGGTGTTCTTTCTTCTAACATTTGCATAAATTGATCTTGTTTACTTTTTGGCTCGTCTGTATTTTTTGTATAAGTTGTTTTCTGATTAACTAAATTTTTTGCTTGTTTTGGTTGAGCTTGCATACTTTCTGATAAATCCATACAAGCAGTTTTAAATTCTTTATGATTCAAGCTATTCTCATCTGTAATAGCCCACAACAATGCTTTTTCAATCTCTAAATTAGTTAAATGATATAATACGCTCATTTGCTCTATTAATTTTATATTCGTTGCAGTTAGAATTTGATTAGTAGGCAACATGCGCTGCTTCAATAATTGTGCCAACCAATCCATATCTATTGTTTGATTGCCAATCATTGGGCCGTCATTTTCTTCGTCTATAGATGAACCATCTGATACTTCCAATTTTGTGTTTGTTTCCTTACTACTAAAAACATCAGTAAAGTGGGCAGTGACATTAACGCCTTTATTATTTGTTGTCACTTTATTCTCTTTAAATATATCATATAACTGATCATATTTATCGGTTCCAAGTTGATGGTACAACAACTGTGACAGCATACCATTCTCGAAAAATAAACCTGGTGAACAAGGTGTCAATAATTTATATGTGAATTTAGTCTGGTTTTCATCATCATATTTAAAAGTTTGTAATATACCGATTGCCTCTAATTTTTGTCTTGCTTCATAAATTTGAGGAAGAGGGATATTTAAATACTGCATCAACATATGATGTGTCTGAACGTCATCAGGATTAGATGAACTAAGATATTGACTAGACAATGTTAAGTAGAGTGAAACGGCATGAATGCCAACTAACGGTTGATATAATTGCATTAAAGCCAGAAGGTGTGCTTGCGTAAGTTGTTGTTGTTCGGATGTTATCACATACCCATGACCTGGCAGTAACTTCCCAATGTGTTGTTGCATTATTTCTCCCCCCTGTCCTTCTATTTAAAGAAAAAAAGAGCCTCTTGGCTCATCTATAATCTTGATTTATTTATCATCTGAATTTTTTATTAAATCCTTTAATTCATCTAGAAACACACTAATATCTTTAAATTGACGATAAACAGATGCAAATCGCACATAGGCAACCTCATCAATTGATGAGAGCTGATCCATAATTAATTCGCCAACTTCTTGACTTTGCACTTCTGCAGTACCACGACTCCGTAATTCGTCCTCCACTTCCATTGTTAACTGTTCCAATTGTTGAAGTGCAACGGGTCGCTTCTCACAAGCTTTAATCAAGCCACGCAGTAATTTTTCCCTACTGAATTCTTCTCTAATTCCCTCTTTTTTAACAACAATTAAAGGAACTTCTTCAATACGCTCAAAAGTTGTAAAACGGAAGTCACATTCTTCACATTCACGTCTTCTTCTAATCGCACGTCCTTCTTCAATTGGCCTTGAATCCAATACTCTTGTGTTTCTATATTGACAATTCGGGCACCGCATCTGTTATCATTCCTATCATTTATTCCCTCTATCTTTGTATGCAAGTTTAATCAACAAGCGTCATTTCCTTTTTTAGGTCATCATAAAGTTTCGGGACTAACTTATGGCTATATCCTAAATCAAAAGGGAAAACTGACTCTGTTGTAACTGAAAAATCAATCGCTGTTCGAAATGGTTTCACCATGATAATGGTTGCTGTAATAAAGACTTTTTTGCCACCTTTAAGGTTACAGCTAATTTCACCATGTTCATCCGATATTGCAATTATTTCGCAACCCTTCTTACTCTTAAAATATTCTTCTACTATCTTAAAAGCTCTATCTTTTGTAGTTTTGAAATAGCGTGTTTGTAATTGTTTGTCCCAATGTTTGTCTTTCGTTTCCGAGTGATTGTTAAAGAATTTATCAATTGATTCTTTAATAGCCATATACCGCACCTCAATATCTTTAGTTACATATTATATACTTCTAAGATTATTCTAACATGTTTCCTATAAGAAAACGATATCAAAGCGTTTAATTTTTTGGATAATTAGATAAAAAACCCCTTTTACTGTTTATTCCAGCAAAGGGGCTGCAAATCAAATTATTTAAAGCGCATTATATTTAGGTACTTGAATTGGACCCATACCACGTGGCAATTCAACTTTTTCACAATTACCAGATTCCAAGGCTTCTGAAATATAATCACATGCTACATTTGGATCAATAATATCACCGCATGTAAATACATCAATACTTGCATAACCATGTTCTGGAAAACTGTGAATCGTTAAGTGTGATTCAGAAATAATTACTACACCACTTACACCATGTGGAGCAAACTTATGAAAAGCAACTTCTCTTATTTCTGCACCTGCTTTTAAAGCTGCGTCAACAAAGATCTTCTCAATTTGTCCCATATCATTTAAAGTATCTATATTACAATCCCACATTTCAGCAATAACATGTCTACCCATTGTATCCATTCGATAATTCCCCCTTATTTATTAATCAATACCTTTTAAATAAACTTGGATGAGCTGCCACGGGGGAAAGTTAGTCCAAAGAGATCCTAACCCTTTAAGCATTCATTAATGCACCTATTTAAAAGCTTTGCTGTTAGTATAACATATTTAGGATGTGTTATTTCTCATAAGCACACACAAACGAATTATATCTGTTTTTTAAAAGTTTGGCAAGATTTTTTTACAAAAATAAATTTGTAGACATATTATATTTTTCCCTAAAACTACAAAATAAAACCTATCTTCTCAAATTGAGTAGACAGGTTTATATGTTTATACTTGATTTATATACTGTTCGAATTGCTCTTTTGTATCTTCTATTGACCCATTATTATTAATAATAACATCTGCATTTTCAGCCTTTTGTTTTAACGGAATTTGTGCGTTTATTCTACTCTTAGCATCACGTTCTGATAAACCATTGCGTTTCATTAATCTAGTTAATTGTATGGACTCATTAACGAAAACAAGCCAAACTTGATCAACAAGAGAGGTCAACTTATTTTCAAATAATAACGGTATATCTAAAACGATTATTTTCTCATTCGTATTTATATAAGTATTTTTTTGTTTAAATATTTCATCTTTAACATAGGGATGAACAATTGCATTTAATTTCTCACGTGCAATTTTATCTTGAAAAACAATATGACCAAGTTTTTTCCGATCAATGGCACGATCAATCTGTAAAATATTATCACCAAACGCTTCACCTATTTTAAAATAGGCTTCTTTTCCAGGCTCAACAACTTCTTTCGCAATGACATCTGCATCAATTATTGGTATCTGTTTTTCCCGAAATAAATTAGCTACTGTACTTTTACCTGAAGCTATTCCTCCAGTTAATCCGATTATTTTAGTCATCGCTATTTTTCACCCTTGTCTCTTGTTTTACCTGTACCAAATCTTTTTCTACAGTTTATATTGGTTTCATCCTATCATTTTGACAATACCTATGATAATTAATATTATACCCGGTAAAAAACTAAAACGATGCAACCCTTTCCATCCTGATAGAATAACACCACTTTTTAAGCCTAGTGATAAGAACAAACTGGTGGCTACACCGATTCCTACCGCAGAAAGAATAACCGGCAAACCAATTAGTGCTGCACCAATTCCTGCGCCTAGTGAATCAAGCGATAATGCTAAGCCAAGTATAAATACTTCAATACCCGCTATATTACCTGATTCATCCATATCTGCCATCATTGGTTTTTTGAGTATTTGAATAACAATGCCAAGTGATTTTATTTCAAACTTAATCTCATAAGGACCCGTTTTTTCGTGAGATTCCTCTGAACGGAAAAATGAAATTAGTACCCATAGTCCAATAATTACGAGTAAGCCACCACCAATCATCTCAGCGCTTTTTTCAGATAGAAAAGATCCAAGCCAATCTCCAAGTGCCATGGCAGATAGAAAGACTATCCCAGAAATTATACCAATCAAGATGACAGACTGAAATGCTAATTTCATCTGACGCAATCCGTACGTAAAGGCTACCATAAAACTATCTAAACTAACTGCACAAGCCAATAATAATAGGGTTGATAACTCTTTCATACAACTCAAGCCCCTTCATCATACAATTTCATGTTAAAACACATGAGTAGTATATGGAGGGCATAAAACAGTTGTGCAAAAAATCGGTTCAATCGCCTATTCTTTTATAGGTTGGCATCTAGTACAAAGATGTGTACCTCTACCAGCAACTTTTATTTTAACAATTGGTTCTCCACAACGTTTACAAGGCGTATTCTCTTGTCCATAAGCAAACAACTGTTGCTGAAACATTCCAATTTGGCCTTGGCTATTCACATAAGATCGAATGGTTGTCCCACCTTGTGCAACAGCTTCTGTTAGGGTTTCTTTCGCATGTTTTAACAAACGTTTCACTTCAGGTTCACTAAGTTCAGATCCCTTGGTTAATGGATGGATTTGTGCCTTATACAACGTTTCATCCACATAAATATTTCCTAAACCAGCTATGACTTGTTGATCCAACAGAATATTTTTTATTACCCGTTGGCTTCTATGAATTTTTTCGTATAACGCGCTGAGTTTATATCCTTCTTCAAACGGGTCAGGACCAATTTGATTTAACGGTTTTACTAAGAACTCTTCTCCTTTAGGATACAAATGCATTGTTCCAAACTTTCGAACATCTTTATAGCGTAATTCTTTCCCGCTTTCAAAATGAAAAATAACATGTGTATGCTTATCCACAGGAATATCATGTTCAAAAACACCATATTTACCTTCCATGCGTAAATGAGAAACAAGCGTATAGTTTGTTAACTCAAACAATAAAAATTTACCTTTTCTGTGAATATCTAAAATTATTTCACCCTCAACTAATTGACTGAAAATTAGATGGTCATCTGGTTCTTTAATAATTTTCGCCCAGTTGACAGTCACAGCTTCAATTTTTTGATTAACGACTAGCTCTATTAACGTTTTTCTAATTGTTTCTACTTCTGGTAATTCTGGCATCTGTTTCTACCTCACTTATTTTGCATCAAACCAAGTTTCGCCATACGCATAATCAACCTTTAATGGCACAGCTAATGACACAGTATTTTCCATAACTCTTGGGACAAGTTCTTTCAATAGCTCAATTTCTGTTTTTGGTGCTTCTATAATCAATTCATCATGCACTTGTAATAACATACGTGCTTTCAAATTATTTTCTTTAAGTGCGTGTTCTAGATCAATCATTGCTTTTTTTATAATATCTGCTGCACTACCTTGAATAGGTGTATTCATTGCTGTTCTCTCAGCAAAACTACGGAGATTAAAATTGCGATTTGTGATATCTGGTAAATAACGCCTGCGTTGCATAAGCGTCGTCACATACCCTTTTTGTTTCGCTTCTTTAACAATCTCCTCCATATATGTTTTAACACCTGGATAGCTATCAAAATAGCGTTCGATGAATGCCTTAGCTTCTTTACGTGTAATGCCAAGATTTTGTGATAAACCATAGTCACTAATTCCGTATACAATACCAAAATTCACTGCTTTTGCTTGACGTCGCATATTACCATCTACGTCCTCGGCATCTACATGGAATACATCCATTGCTGTTCTAGTATGAATATCCATGTCTTCTTGGAATGCTTGTACTAATAATTCATCCTTTGCGATATCCGCTAGGACACGCAATTCAATCTGAGAATAATCCGCTGCGAAAATTACCCAATCTTTTTCAGAAGGAATAAATGCTTTTCTTATCTTCTTTCCTTCCTCTAGTCGAATTGGAATGTTCTGCATATTAGGTTCTGTCGAGCTTAATCGACCCGTTTGAGTAAGTGCTTGGTTAAAGCGCGTGTGAATCTTTCCAGTATCAGGATGAACCACTTTTAAGAGCCCTTCGATATAAGTTGATTGTAATTTTCTTAGCTGCCGATAAAGCAATAGCTTAGGTATAATCGGATGCTTTTGTTTTAACTGTTCCAATATATCCGCTGAAGTAGAATAACCTGTTTTCGTTTTTTTAATAATAGGTAATTCTAACTTTTCAAATAAAATTGGCCCCAGTTGTTTAGGGGAGTTTAAGTTGAAATCTTCACCTGCAAGCTCATGGACTTCCTCTTCTATTTTATCTAAACGTATTTTCAACTCTTTTTGCATCACATTTAGTTGATCTTGATCTATTTTAACTCCAGTAGCTTCCATTTTGCCTAGGATAACCGCCAAAGGTAATTCTAAATTATATAATAACTCTATCTGTTGATTTGCTTCTAATTCTTCTTCCACCTGTGATTTTAGAGCAAATAACATCATTGTTTTACGTCCGATATGATCCGCTAATTGATCTTGACTTGGAACTTGTAGTTTCGCACCTTTACCATAGACTTCTTCATCAGAAAGCACTTGTTTTTGCCCCATTCGATGACTGATTGCAGGAATGGTATGATGATTCTCTGAAGGATCTATTAAATAAGACGCTAACAATAAATCAAAGGTAATTCCACTAACAACAATTCCATGGTTTAGTAAAGAGACTGTTACTTTCTTTGCATCAAACACCCATTTTTCTTTCTCAGGATCTTCCGCCCATTGTTTAAATGCATCTGATTTCACAGCAATCTCAGTTGGTATAAAATACTTCTTATCTTTATTAACAATTCCAAATCCTTCAATAGGAGCAAGGTGATAATTATCTGTTAAAATCTCTACCTCTAACGCCTCTACTCCAATAAATAGTGATGCTGAAACATTATCTAATATTTCAATATCAACAGCTTCAAGCGCTTCTTTCTCTTCTACAATGACTTCACCAGTAACTTTAGTTAATAATGAATTAAATCCCAAGTCTTTAAACACAGCACTCAACTGATTCACATCATATCCAGAATAAAGCGTATCTTTTAATTCTACTTCAATTGGTGATTCGCAATTGATTGTCACTAATTGTTTACTCATAAACGCATCATCTTGATGGTTTTCTAACTTTTCCTTCAGCTTTTTAGCAGTAACTGATTCTACATTCTCAAAAACTTTCTCTAAAGTATGAAACTGATTAAGTAATTTTACTGCAGTTTTTTGACCAATACCTGGGATACCTGGGATATTATCTGAGCTATCACCCATTAGAGCTTTCATATCGATAATTTGCTCTGGGTTCACTTCCATTTTCTCTTTCATAAATTCTGGTGTGTATGTATCAATATCACTTAACCCTTTTTTTGTTAATTGCACTTGTACCCGATCTGTAACAAGTTGTAACATATCCTTGTCACCAGAAATAACTCGAACATCAAAGGATTCCTTTTCCGCAACTCTAGCTAGTGTTCCAATGATATCATCTGCTTCATAATTAGGTAACTCATAATGCTTAATGGAAGATGCATCGAGTAATTCTTTTATTAAAGGAAATTGTTCTGATAATTCTGGTGGTGTCTTCTGTCTTCCACCTTTATATTCTTGATACGTTTCATGACGAAATGTTGTTTTCCCTGCATCAAATGCTACAAGCATATGTGTTGGTTTTTCAGTTTCAATAATTTTCATCAGCATTGTAGTAAAACCATATACTGCATTTGTATAAACACCTTTATCATTATTCAGTAAAGGCAGAGCAAAAAAAGCACGATACAGAATGCTATTACCATCTATTAATACTAATTTATTAGTCATTTTTAACATAGACCCCTTTCCTAACGTTCACCAAATTCTTTTTACTAATGTCATTTATATTCTACCATGTTTAATTGAAAATAGAAAAAAATCACTGTTTGATAGGGATTAACCTTTATGAATATACATGGTAATGTATATTCAAAAAAAAAAAGCTTTTTAAGCTTTTTTCAATCTTTTAATATAAATTTTTTATTAATTGGAACAAGCACAGAGAATGTTGAACCTACTCCTACTTTGCTATCTAAACTGATCGTACCATTATGAGCTTCTACAATATGTTTAACAATTGCAAGACCTAAACCAGTACCTCCAGTATTTCTGCTTCTAGCTTTATCTACTCGATAGAACCTCTCAAATACACGATTCATTTTATCCTCTGGTATACCGATTCCCGTATCAGTAACAGTAATATGCAAATTAGCATCTATTACTTTCACTTTTAAAATTACTTTCCCACCAACTGGCGTATAACTAATCGCATTATTAAGTAAATTGATGCACACTTGTTTTAAACGATCAAAATCTCCATCTATTATTACATTTTGTTCTAAGTTAGTTTCAAACGTAATTTCTTTTCTAGTTGCCTCCTGTTGTACCATAGGTGCTATTTCCTCAATTAATTCCGATATATTCACTTTTTCATACAGAATATGCATTTCGTCTTTTTCCAACTTTGACAATTCTAATAAATCATTAACTAATGCTTGAATTCTTTCACTTTCTTTATAAATAATCTCCAAAAACTTATTTCTAATTTCCTCATCATCCATATTTTCATCCAATAGAGTTTCTGCAAAACCTTTGATTGAAGTAATAGGCGTTTTTAATTCATGAGATACATTCGCAACAAAGTCTTTACGCATTTGTTCCAGACGCTTTAATTCTGTAATATCATGAAATACTAGGACAGCACCTTTCAATTCATTGATTTCATTGAAAATTGGAGCGCCAACAATTTCAATATAAAGTTTTTCCACTTCCATTGAAATCGTAAATGCATTTTTTACTTTCTGTTCATACAAAAAAGCTTCCTGTACCGCTTTATAAATTCGTTCTTCTTCTAATACATCATAGTACAAATAACCGATATAATCTTTCGTTTTTTTACCGAAAATCTTCAGGAACTTACGATTAACCAAATGAACATATCCACGTTCATCAATTAATATAACACCACTTTCCATATTATCTATCACAGTTCTTAGTTGACTGCCTTGTATTTTTTCCTGTATCGTCATTTCTTGTAAGTTTCTAGCAAGTAAGTTAATTGCATTGCTTAATCTACCTGCATCTCCATAATGATTTTCATAAGTTCTTGTTTTATAATTACCTTTTACTAATTCCTCAGCTACAGTTGCAGCAGAACGAACTGGTTTAATATATCGATCAAATAATTGATAAATAATAACTAAAAAAATAATGAAGCTTCCTAGTAATGTTAAGATAACAATGATCTGTTCATTTCCAGAGACAAGTGGTAACATGATAAAACCAATACTACTCAACACTACTGTGACGACAGCTATGTAGGTGAAAAACAAACGAAAATTGGTCTGAATCATTAATAAGGTTCCTCCATTTTATAACCAAGTCCTCTAATAGTCTTTATATATACAGGATGTTTTGTGTCAGGCTCAATTTTATCACGTAGGTGACTGACATGGACATCTACAATACGCGTATCACCGACAAAATCATAATTCCATACCGCACTCAACAGTTGATCACGTGATAATACTTTTCCTTTATTCTTTGCCAAATATAATAATAGTTCAAACTCTTTTCTAGTGAATGAAAGAGTTTCTTCACGAATAACAGCTTCGTATTGTTCAGGATAAATTGATAGTTCTGAAACTCTTATTACTGGTGGTTCCAATTCGGTTTGTTGTTTATTTGATCTTCTTAAAATAGCTTTTATTCTAGCTACAACCTCTTTTGGACTAAAAGGTTTTGTCAAATAATCATCTGCCCCTAATTCCAATCCTAATACTTTATCAAACTCGTCATCTTTTGCAGTTAACATTAAGATGGGTGTCTCGACTTTTCTTTGTCGTAATAACTTACAAATTTCTGTACCTTCTAATTCGGGCAACATTAAATCTAATACGATCAGATCAAACATTCCGGTTGTTGCCTTCTCTAAACCCTCAGTACCAGTATAAGCAACTTCCGTTTTAAAACCTGATCTTTCAATATTATATTGTAGTAATGTTACGATCGATTCTTCATCATCAACAATTAGTATTCTTTGGTTCATTGTAAAAACCCCCATTTTTCTGTCTAAAAAATTTAGATGAAATAATGCAACCCATTCCCTTTAAACAAACTTATCTTTCTTCATCATACATGGAAGCCAACTGTATGTGAATAGAATTGACATATAAAGTAGTCTTTCCTTATGTAAAATTTTATTTACAATTTTAAAGTTTACTTCATAAATAGTACTTTCAGAAGAACTAGCATCTAACAACGCTGTATTTAGATCAACTTGAACTGAAATTACTAGTCCCATCAAAAAAACACTAAATGAGACTTCATTTGTTCATACAGAGAAGCAACAATATTTTTCACTCTAGTATTTTTACATTCCAAAATATTGTCACAATTATCATAAACTGTGACGTAAACCGCCATGTTGATTTTCGCTTCGGTCAGTCGCTTTCCGCGGGCAAGTCTTTTCGATGGGTCGAGTAATCACAGACCCAACGCTTCAACTTCCTCGGAAGCAAAAAGCACTTCCTGTGGGATTTTCAGCTGTTGCTTTTCCCGCAGGAGTCGACTGTCCTACGCTACAATCAATCAGCATAACGTGATCAGCTGTTGTCATTAGTACAATAAAACTTCTGACCAGTAAAAGATGTACCACTTTTAACGCCTATCCAGCGGAGCAATTGAAATGGGTGAGACTCCTGTGGGAACAGCGCGGGCTGAAGATCCACTCGGAAAGCGATCTATGCTTATCCGAGTTAGCTGAAGCCGTGCCCACGGAAAGCGATCCCATTTCAATTGTGGAGCGGATATGGAATCTACGTCGCAGTTTCTATCTATTACGACTTAATAAGAAAAAACAACCTCTTATATGTGTTATAAGAGGTTGTTTTAATTTGCTATTACATTATTAATCCATGTTGTTAATTAATGCTGTACCGAATTCTGATGTTTTAACTTCTGTAGCATTATCCATCATACGAGCAAAATCGTATGTAACTACTTTCTCACTGATCGTTTTATCCATTGATTTAGTAATTAGCTGAGCCGCTTCTTTCCAACCAATATGTTCAAGCATTAATACAGCAGATAAAATGACTGACGATGGATTCACTTTGTCTAAACCAGCATATTTAGGTGCAGTACCATGCGTTGCTTCAAAGATTGCATGTCCTGTTTCATAGTTAATATTTGCTCCAGGTGCAATACCAATTCCACCAACTTGAGCCGCTAATGCATCTGATATATAATCACCATTCAAATTCATCGTTGCAACAACTTCAAATTCTTTAGGTCTCGTCAAAATTTGTTGTAAGAAGATGTCGGCAATTGAATCTTTAATAATAATTTTACCTGCTTTCTCAGCTTCTGCCTGAGCCTCATCAGCAGCTTCACGACCTTTTTCTTCAACAATTTTATCATACGTAGCCCATGTGAAAACTTTATCGCCATATTCTTCTTCAGCTAATTCATAGCCCCACGTTTTAAAAGCACCTTCTGTAAACTTCATAATATTACCTTTATGTACTAAGGTAACACTCTTTCTTCCTTCATTGATTGCATAATCAATTGCAGCACGTACTAGGCGCTTTGTTCCTTCCGTAGATATCGGCTTGACACCAATCCCTGAAGTCTCTGGAAAACGGATATTTTTAACTCCCATCTCATTTTGCAAGAAGTCAATAACCTTTTTTGCTTCATCTGAACCCTGTTGCCACTCAATTCCTGCATAAATGTCTTCCGTATTTTCTCGGAAGATTACCATATTTGTATCCTGAGGTCGTTTAACGGGTGACGGAACACCATCAACGTAACGTACAGGTCTTAAACATGTAAAAAGATCCAATTGTTGTCTTAGCGCAACATTTAAAGAGCGAATTCCCCCACCAATTGGTGTTGTTAGTGGTCCTTTTATTGCAATTTTATATTCACGTATCGCATCTAAAGTTTCATCAGGTAACCATTCGCCAGTACGGTCGAAAGCTTTTTGACCTGCATACACTTCTTTCCATATAATTGACTTTTTACCTTGATAAGCTTTCTCTACTGCTGCTTCAATCACGCGACTAGAAGCTGCCCAAATGTCAGCGCCAATACCGTCGCCTTCAATAAATGGAATGATTGCGTGATCCGGAGTTTGTACAACTCCATTTTCTACTGTGATTTTTTCACCTTTTGACATTCTATTACCTCCTAATAGTTGCTAACATTATAAATAAATACATGTAAACCAAAAATAAAATAATTCGAAACGTCAGTCTGTCGAGATCTTTGCCTTTCTTCCTGCTTGTTCGTTAATAAATCAGTTTCTTAATGACCCCACTCAAACTATTTTTTTCACTTTTGCTTTTAAGTAATTGTCTCTATCAAGATTAATAACCTATCTATCCTCCAACGCTATAAATGGTTGTCTGATTGGTCCAATATATTCAGCACGTGGACGAATCAAGCGATTGTTCTCGTACTGTTCTAAAATATGTGCTAACCAACCTGAGGTTCTACTCATCGCAAAAATTGGAGTGAACAAGTCGTGTGCTATTCCAAGACTATGATAGACAGATGCAGAATAAAAATCTACGTTTGCTGGTAAACCCTTTTTTTCTTTAATGTACGCTTCTATTTTAACAGACATTTCATACCATTTAGATTGTCCTGTTACTTCTGTTAATTGTTCGGACATTTTTTTAAGATGTTTCGCTCTCGGATCACCCGTTCGGTAAACACGATGTCCCATTCCCATAATTTTTTCTTTGTTTTCCAGCTTCTCTTGTATATACGGTATAGCATTATCTACTTCAGCTATATCGGTTAACATTTGCATAACTTGTTCATTAGCACCACCATGTAAAGGTCCCTTTAAAGCACCAATTGCTGCGATAACACCCGAATAGAGATCAGACAATGTAGCAACACAAACCCGCGCTGTAAACGTAGAAGCATTTAACTCATGATCAGCATGAAGAACAAGTGCTTTATTAAAAGCTTCTACTTCAATTGCTTCAGCTTCTTTTCCTTTTAACATGTAAAGAAAATTTTCTGCATAACTAAGTCCAGGTTTAGGTGCAATTGGTTCTTCGCCTTCTCTTAGGCGAGAAAATGCAGTGATTACTGTAGATATCTTTGCCTGTAACCGAATAGCCTTTCGCAAATTAGCCTCTGGTTCCATTATGTCTACCTCTGGATCAGATAAACCCAATAAAGATATAGCTGTACGTAAAGCAGCCATTGGATGAATGGCAGAAAGATCATACATATTAAAAAGTTTAATGACTTCATCTGGAAGCACCATATTAGAAGTCAATTCATTTTGAATCTCAGTCAATTCTGATTGTGTTGGAAGTCGTTTATGCCATAATAGATACACAACTTCCTCAAAACTAGAATGTTCTGCAAGATCATCAATTTTATAACCTACATAGGTCAATTGGTCATCAATAATTGAACTAATAGATGATTCTGTTGCAATGACTCCTTCTAGTCCTTTGGTAGTTGACATTGCATTCCACTCCTTTACTTTTACGTTTTTATTCAGTTAGCTAGCATAATTATTATCTAAATAAAATCGACTTATATTTCAGTTCATTTATGGTATAAAAAAGTCTACAATTCGCATAACCATATAAGCAATGCCAGCACCAATTAATGGACCAACAGCTACGCCCTGAAATAAAACCACAGCTAGTATGGTACCCATAACAAGTGCAGTTGTTAAATGTGGATCATTAGCTAATAAGTCTAATCCTCCCTTAGCTACAATTGCGACAAACGCACCAGCTCCAAGAGCAATCCAACCATAGTAAGACTTTACACTTTCGATCAGATCTTTAAATCCAATATCCCCACTAGCGATTGGGATTAGTACAGCTATTGTAATAATAGTAACTCCCCACAACATCCCTTTATCTTGTATATAAGGAAATAACTTGTCATCCATTTTAAAAAGCTTCATACCCAACAATACATAGACGGCTATCATAATTGATTGGTTTTTTCCTATGTAACCTAATGCGAATAATAACAACAAAAATAATGTTGATTGATTAATCATAATTGTGACGCCTCCACTTGCGTTACCAAAAAAGGCAAACGTCGATTAATTTTTATATTATCACATAATATACACAAATGGAAAATATCTTTATATATAGGGAGGGTTGCACATGATACCTAAACATATAATAGCTCGCATTATTCGTTTATTCTATGTTGTTTTACTAGTCTTTCTTTCTATCATAACTTTTACTGTTTTAATAAGATATACCTATCCATTTATAATCGCTTTTATTATTGCGTTCCTATTAAATCCTTTCATCACATTTCTAGAACAAAAGTGGCATTTACATCGTACTTTTGCAAGTTTATTAACGATTTCTATTATTTCCACAATTTTGATTTCTTTTGTGATGATCTGTATGCTCGAATCTATTCAAGCATTGCTGTTTTTAGCCAAATATATCCCTGCTCATTTCCAAGATTTTTTGCACTATATTCAGAGATGGATCGAATCAACTCTATTACCAATATACGATAAACTAATGATTCGATATGAACATTTACAATCTGCACAGCAAACTACTATTGTGAAACAATTACAACAAACGATAAGCGAAATTGCTTCCAGTGGTTCTGCTATCTTAGAAAATTTCTTTTTTACAGCAACAAATTTTATTAGAGGTCTACCAAATTTATTATCTGTTTCTTTTTTTATTTTATTAGGTACGTTTTTTATTAGTAAAGATTGGTACAAGCTTCAAAATTGGTACAATAAAATAATACCAATTAAATTTCTAAATAAGATGGGAGCTGTCACAAAAACATTCAAGCATACGCTATATAGTTTTTTTAAAGCACAGCTCATATTAACTTTAATTTCAACATTGCTTATTTTTATTGGATTACTTGTGATAAATATTGACTATCCTTTTACACTCGCACTTTTAATTGGTATCGTAGACTTTATTCCCTATTTGGGGACCGGCTTATTCTTTATTCCTTGGATTATCTATCAATTTATAAATGGTAATTTTGATTTAACTATCCAATTATGTGCAATATACATGATAGTTATAATCCAGCGGCAACTGATGGAACCAAAATTATTAGCATCTCATATTGGGGTTAATCCATTATGGATGCTGATTACAGCTTTTGCTTCCTATCAATTATTTGGATTATTGGGTGTCTTTGTTGCACCGTTCATCGTCATGTTTATGCAAACATTATCTAAAACTGGTATTCTGCTAAACTTGTGGTGTTACATTTATGAAGGGAAAGATTAACATTATATAAGATTGTTTTTTAAACGATTTTATCGTTTAAATATGGTGATTGTCCCTTTATCCAACATGGATTGTAATACGTTACGTAACCACCGTTTAATTGGTGTTCTTGTTACTGGTAACAATAATAGAAAACCTATTGCGTCGGTAATAAAACCAGGTGTTAATAGAACAACTGCACCTATTAATATACATATGCCATCAAAAATTTGTTCTGCTGGTGCTTGACCATAACTCATTTGCGTTCTAGCTTGATTTAATGTCTCCAAGCCTTGTTTCTTAGCTAAAGCGGCTCCCATAATACCAGTTAAGACAATTAAAGCTATTACCCACCACGTACCGATGTATCCGCCAGCCCAGATAAAAATACCAATTTCTAATGCTGGTACAACTAATATAAATAGTAACAACCATCGAAACAAATGATTACGCTCCTTTTTTATACTGATTCCTAATTAGGTGAAAAAAAGAAGGGAAAATCCCTTCTTTTTATCTAAAACTATTACAATATACTTGCATGTCCACTGTAAATATCACCTTTTTTAGCATCGATTGTAATATCTTGCCCGTCTTCAATTAAATTAATTGCCTTTTCGACTCCAACAATAACAGGGATTCCTAAGTCTAATCCAACTAATGCCGCATGAGAAGTTAATCCACCTTCTTCAGTAACAATACCACTAGCTTTCTCTACTGCTGACATCATCTCTTTATCTGTGCCATAAGTTACAAGAATGTCACCTTGCTTCATTTTTGCATTTGCTTCTTCTGCATTTTTAGCTAGAACTGCTTTACCAAATGAACTTCCTTTTCCAATACCTTGGCCTTTTGTTAAAACATCACCAATAATATGGATTTTCATCAAGTTAGTTGTTCCACTTTCTCCAACAGGTACACCTGCTGTTATGATAACTCGGTCTCCGTAATTAAAATGACCAGCTGATAAACCTTTTTGGATAGCCAAATCTAAGACATCATCTGTAGAATAAGCTAGTTCTCCAAGAATGGATTGCACGCCCCAAACAAGTGATAGACGACGGCTAATTCTTTCATCAAATGTTACGGCAATAATTGGTGCTTCAGGACGATACTTCGAGATCATACGTGCTGTATGTCCACTAGCAGTCGGCGTTAGGATAGCATCTACATTTAAATTCATAGCTGAATGATTAACAGATTGACTAATCGCATCAGTAATCGTTAATTCACTTGATTTAGAACGTATATCTAATACAGACTTATGGTCAATTGCTGTTTCTGCTTTTGTAGCAATATTACTCATTGTTTGAACTGCCTCAACAGGATAGTCACCTGCTGCTGTTTCACCAGAAAGCATGATTGCATCTGAACCATCAAAAATAGCATTCGCAACATCGGATGCCTCAGCACGTGTTGGACGCGGGTTACGTTGCATAGAATCTAACATTTGTGTTGCTGTAATAACAGGTTTGCCTGCAGTATTACATTTTCTAATCATATCTTTTTGTACTAATGGCACATCTTCTGGTGGAATTTCAACACCTAAGTCACCACGAGCAACCATTAATCCATCACTTACCTGTAGGATAGCATCCAGATTGTCGACACCTTCCTGATTCTCAATTTTAGGGATAATATGGATATGAGAAGCATTATTCGTTTCCAATAGCTGTTTAATTTCTAATACATCTGAGGCGCGACGAACAAATGATGCTGCAATGAAATCAACATCTTGCTCAATACCAAATTTAATATCTGCTGCATCTTTATCTGTGATTCCAGGAAGATTAACACTTACATTTGGTACATTTACACCTTTTTTGTTTTTTAATACACCAGAATTTAATGCTATTGTTTTTAATTCTTTTTGATCATTTAAAATGTCAATAACTTCTAATTCAATTAAACCATCATCTAGAAGGATTTTTGATCCAACATGTACATCATCAATTAGTTGCGGATAGCTGACAGAAAATTTTTCTTCTGTTCCTTCAACTTCTTTCATAGAAATGTTAATTTCTTTGCCTTTGGTAATATGTACTTCACCATTTTTCATTGTATTCGTTCTGATTTCTGGACCTTTCGTGTCAAGTAAGATCGCTACAGTTTTCCCTGTTTTCTTAGCAGCTTCTCTTATATTTACGATACGTTGACCGTGCTCCTCAAAATCACCATGTGAAAAATTCAGACGTGCTACGTTCATTCCTGCATCAATTAACTGGACTAATTGCTCCACTGTTTCTGAAGCTGGTCCAATTGTACAAACAATTTTAGTTCTTCTCATTAAAAATTTCCTCCTTCAATTTATAACACTTTTCCCTTTTATCTATATAGATAGTTCATTAGAGAGCTTATACATATCTAAATCAATTTTATGTTTACGCGTTAGCACTTCTATAATATCATGACTAACTAACTGGTTATTTTGAATACCAACCATTTTACCAGCTTCACCCGCAAGCAATAATTCAACAGCTTTAGCACCAAGACGACTTGCAAGTACACGATCAAACCCTGTTGGTTTACCACCACGTTGAATGTGTCCAAGAACTGTCACTCTAGTTTCCATTCCAGTAGCATCTTGAATTTTTTTACCATAGTCCATGCCGTTTCCAACACCTTCTGCAAGTACAATGATACTGTGCTTTTTACCTCTTGCTTGTCCTCTTTTCAAACGATTTACCACGATGTCAAAATCATTATCGTTTTCTGGGATCAAGATACTTTCTGCTCCATCTGCAAGCCCCGCCCATAAAGCTAAGTCACCTGCATCGCGTCCCATAACTTCAATTACATATGTCCGCTCGTGTGAAGTTGCCGTATCACGAATTTTATCGATAGCATCTATAATCGTATTTAATGCAGTATCAAAACCAATTGTGTAATCTGTTCCAGGAATATCATTATCAATTGTACCAGGCACACCGATACAAGGATAACCTTTTGCTGTTAATTTAGCAGCACCTTGGAAAGAACCGTCTCCTCCAATTACAATTAAACCTTCAATTCCAAATTTATTTAACTGTTCAATTGCAACATTCTGCCCTTCTTCTGTTTTAAACTCTTCTGATCGAGCTGAAAATAAGATTGTTCCACCACGTTGAATAATGTCACCCGCAGAACCTAGTTCCAATCTTTTTATGTTACCAGCCATTAACCCTTGGTAACCATTATAAATACCATACACTTCCATATCATGGAAGATCCCTTTACGAACTACAGCTCTAATTGCTGCATTCATACCTGGAGAGTCACCTCCACTTGTCAGTACACCAATCTTTTTCATCTAATACACTCCTACTTAATATTTCCTTTAAAGCGTTTTTTCAAACTTGTCTCTTTTAATTATGAGTACGCTTTATTGCAATTAAAATTATACATGAAAAATCAGGGAAACTCACCCCTAAATATGACGATTTTAAGCAATTTTACAACGATTTCATTATTTATACAAAATTACACTTCTACAAAAACCAATATTTGTAAAAATAATTTAAATTGAACCAATATCTTTATATTTTTCCCATCTACGCTCAACTAATGCATCTGGTTCAAGACCACTCAAACTTTTTAGAGACTTTTTAATAAAGGGATCGATATAAGATGCCTGTAACTCGACATCTCGATGAGCTCCGCCTCTTGGTTCTGGGATCACATCATCAATTATCTTCAAATCCTTTAAATCTTTTGCAGTTATTTTTAATGATTCAGCAGCTTCTTGTGCATGTTTTGCATCTTTCCACAAAATACTTGCTGCACCTTCAGGTGAAATAACCGAGTATGTTGAGTTCTCTAGCATATATAAATCATCTGCAACACCTAATGCAAGCGCTCCTCCGCTACCACCTTCTCCGATAACTACGGAGATAATCGGTACTTCCAAACCGCCCATTTCCATTAGGTTACGTGCAATTGCTTCACTTTGTCCTCGTTCTTCTGCAGCTTTACCAGGGTGTGCACCTTTTGTATCAATAAAAGTAATTATTGGACGATTAAATTTAGCTGCTAGTTTCATATGTCGCAATGCTTTTCGAAAACCTTCTGGATGTGGACTACCAAAATTACGATAAATATTGTCCTTTGTATTCTTACCACGCTGATGACCAATTACCGTTACCGGTGTTCCCTGATACTTGGCTATACCTGTTACTATCGCTGTATCATCTCCAAATAAGCGATCGCCATGCAATTCCAAAAAGTCAGTGAATAAAAGTTCAATATAATCTAAAGTAGTTGGTCGGTCGGTATGACGAGCAATCATAACTCGATCCCATGGTTTTATATTCCCATAAATGTCTTCTTCTAATTTCTCCAGTCGCTTTTCAAGTGTAGTAATCTCATTTGATAAATCCATATCGCTACCTTCAGTTAGCTTTTTTAATTCGTTTATCTTTTCGCGTAATTCTATTACGGGCTTTTCAAATTCTAATACTTGTTTCAAGCTTCTTGCCCCCTTGCCTGGTGAAGATCTAATACGGTTGTTAGAACTTGTTTCATTTCTTTCCTAGAAACAACTTTATCAATTTGTCCATGTTCAAGTTGAAATTCTGCAGTTTGAAAATCACTAGGAAGTTTTTCTCGAATCGTTTGTTCAATAATTCTTCTGCCAGCGAACCCAATAAGCGCACCAGGCTCTGCAAAATGATAATCTCCAATTGATGCAAAGCTTGCTGAAACGCCTCCGGTAGTAGGATTAGTCATAACACTAATCAAGCAACCTCCAGATTTATTTAAGCGTTGAATTGCAATGGATGTTTTAGCCATTTGCATCAGACTAATAACACCTTCCTGCATACGTGCACCACCAGAAGCGGTAAAAATAATAATAGGAATAGAAAGCTTATTTGCATTCTCAATGGCACGGGCTACTTTTTCTCCGACAACAGCTCCCATACTGCCCATTCGAAACCTTGAATCCATAACAACTATTGCCGTGTCATATCCGTTAATCTTACCTTGTCCAGTTACAACTGCCTCATTTAAACCTGTTTTTTCTTTATCCTTTAAAACCTTTTGTTCATATCCTGGAAACTCCAAAGGATCTGTTGATTGCAACTCTTGATCCCACTCTTGAAATGTATCCTCATCACACAGTATTTCAATTCGTTCAAAAGCTGGTAACTGGTGATGCAAACCACATTCTGGACATACATTTAAATTTTTAGTCCATTCTTTTTCATAAAAAATCTTTTGACATCCATTACATTTTTTCATCAATCCGTGTGGTATATCTTGTTTTGCTTTTTCACTTGGAATCGATGCATACTTTTTCTTTTTTGTGAAAATATCTTTTATCGGCAAGGATGACTCCTCCTTATCGTATTTAAGCAATATATTAACTTCATCTTAATTTCACACAGGCTGTGTCTGATTACACCAACCATATTTGATTTCATTGTATATGTATATGCTCCATTTATTTTTTCTTAATTTGTTCACATTGATAATCTAAAACTTTGGTTTGGATAACTAATTCTTACAATTAATAAATTAAAAGATATAGTAAGGCATTTATTATTCTGATCACACAACTCTTCTATTATAGCAGATGCATTATCACTGTAAAGTTATTCTACATAACAGAATCACTTTTTCACTACAACATTTTCTTTACCAAGAGTATCATTAAGCTTACGAAGACACTCTCTTTCAAGTTCTAAATTATACGTGGGTGCCAATTGATACGTCACATCTTTATGGGAGTGATAAACAATAACAGGTGTTTTACCAGGGTGTTTTTCTGCTAATTGCTTTAAGAGTTGCAATGCATCTCGTTCTGTTTGCTGATCAACTTGTACAAACAAACGTTGCTTATTGCTAACTTCTTCTAACAGCATATCATCAAATTGACTTATTTGTGTAACTAGTAATTGGATCTTATTTTGTCGTTCTTCTGACTTTCCTTTGATAACCACTAACATTTCTTCTTTAATCCACCTGTTAATTTCACGATAAACATCTGGAAATACTACTGCATCCATCTCCATTTCTTCATCAGCTAGCGTAAGGAATGCCATTTGATCACCACGCTTTGTTCGAATAACTTTAATTTGTTGAACAACAACAACGGTATGTCGATTGTTTTTACCGATCATATTTTGTAATTGTGTGAGCGATAAATATCCGTTTGCACGAAACTTTTCACGGTATACTGTGAGCGGATGACTTGATACATACATGCCCAGCAAGTCCTTTTCTAAAGCCAGTTGTTGCATAGTTGTAAATGGTTCTACCTCCACATAGCTTACGTCTAGTTGCAAATCATCTCGAAAGAAAGATGTTTGATCTTCAAAGTCACTAAATAATTCGCCTTGTTCTAATGCTTGATCTATCGTAGCTAACAATTTAGCTCGATCATTATTTGTCTCATCAAAAGCACCAGCCATAATCAAAGCTTCTAGTGCTGGACGATTTACAATTTGAACAGGGACACGTAAACAAAAGTCAAATAAATGTTTAAATTTACCCGCTTTTCTTGCTTGTAAGATTTCTTTTATAACTTGATTTCCGATACCTTTTATCGACCACAATCCCATTCTGATATTTCCCTTTTCTACCATAAAGCCACCATAACTTTTATTTATCGATGGTTGCAGTATTTCAATTCCAAGCTCCTTTGCCTCTTTTGCATATAAGCTTATTTTATCATGTTGACCAGCAACAGAACTAAGTATATCTGTTAGAAAATAAGCTGGATAATTAGCTTTTAAGTATGCCAATTGATAGGAAATTAAACTATAAGCTACTGCATGGCTTCGGTTAAACCCATAATTAGAAAATCGAATAATCCATGTAAACAATTCTTCTGCCACTTTTTGTTGATAACCATTGGTTATACAACCTTGTATAAATTGTTGTTCTAATTGTTCCATCTGTTCTTTTTGTTTTTTACTTACTGCACGACGTAAAATATCAGCTTGACCATATGTAAAACCAGCCATCTTATTAGAAATTTGCATAATTTGTTCCTGATAAATTAGTACACCATAAGTAGGCTCTAAAATGGCTTTCAAGTCAGGATGTGCATAATTCATTGGCTCTTTACCATGTTTTCTATTAACATATGTAGGGATGAATTCCATTGGACCAGGACGATATAAAGCATTTACCGCAACAATGTCCTCAAATTCTGTAGGATATAAATCTTTTAGCACCCGTTGCATGCCTTGGGATTCCAATTGGAATACACCATTGGTTCCGCCTCTTTGCAGTAATTCAAAAGTTGCTCGATCATTTAATGGAATATCCTTTACAATAATCGAACGTTTTTCATTTTGCTCGACTGTACGAACAATTCTTTCTATTAATGTCAAATTACGCAACCCTAAAAAATCCATTTTTAATAATCCAACAGCCTCTATATCCTTCATAGCAAATTGGGTTAAATACATTTCTTCATTCCCACTTGTTGTTAATGGAGTACTTTCAACCAAAGGGCTTTCACTAATAACAATTCCAGCCGCATGTGTTGATAAATGCCTTGGTAAACCTTCTAGTTTTGTTGCAATTTTAAACAATTGTTGTAATTGGTTCGATTGTTTCACATAATCCATTAAAGATGTAGAATATCTAAGGCTTTCGGCAACAGATTTAGCACCCTGATTTGGAATTTCCTTTAGGATAAAAGATTGCTCTTCGGCAGTTATTTCCATCGTTTTACACAGTTCTCTGATAACAGATCTTGTTGCAAAGGTTCCAAAAGTTCCAATTTGAGCAACATGATCTTTTCCATACTTTTCTTTAACATAAGCAATAACTTCGTCACGACGATGATCTGAAAAGTCAATATCAATGTCTGGCATTGAAACACGATCAGGATTTAAGAATCGCTCAAATAATAAATCATATCTAATAGGATCTACTTCTGTAATATCTAACAGGTAAGCAACAATTGAACCTGCTGCGGATCCCCTTCCAGGTCCGACCATAATAGAATGTTGCTTAGCATATTGAACAAAATCCCATACAATTAAGAAATAGTCACTGAATTGCATACGGTTAATTACGTCTAATTCTCTTTCCAAACGATTTCGTATGTCAGCTGTTGCATTAGGATACTTTGTTATAAATGCTTTTTCACATAATTCTTTTAAATAAGCAGCTTTTTCATGTGTTTCAGCTAATGGAAATTTTGGTAAAGTAGGTTGATCTAATACGAGTTTAACATTGCACTGGTCAACAACTTCACTTGCTTTTTGTATTAGCTCAGGCCATTGCTCATAACTTCGCGCCACCTCTTCAGGCGTCTTATAGTAGTGATTCTCCCGTGCACTGGTTTCGGTTTGATAGGCCCACTTCTTTCCTTGTTCCATCGCACGCAAACAATCATAAGCCTTATGATCTTCACGACGTAAATAGCGCACATCACTAATTGCAACAGCTTCGTTTGGAAGCGTATCGCATACTTGTTTTAAAATGGAAAAGTTTGATTTATCTATACTTTGAATTCCTATGTAAATTGGTAAATCAGGTATCACCTTATTCCATTCATTTATATATACAGCCATTTCTTCCGCTTTATTCGCTTCTGCTAAATGTTCTAGCGCTGAATTTGCTACAGGCAAAATAAATATAATATCCTTCCCATACACTAGTAAATCTTTTTGATCAATAAATCCTATTCCGGCAGTCTGAATAATTGAACTAATTTGAAGTAGATTCTTATAACCTTGATTATTTTTAGCTAGAGCAATAATTTGAATCGTTTCTCCTGTATTTTCCTGAACACTAATTACCATACCAATAATTGGTTTCATGTCTGCATTTATGCAAAGACGATAAAAAGAAACGGCACCATGCAAAACATTTTCATCTGTTAATGCAATAGCATCCATTTTAAACTCTTTTGCTTGTTCTACTAATTTATTTAATTTAACTGTACTTTTCATCATGCTATATCCACTACGAACTTGTAAGTGAGTAAATGCCAATTTTCTCCCACCTTCTTGTATGAACTCTGCTGTTTCATTACTTTTATTATATATGAATCTTGTCTAACTTTAAAATCAATAACATACCTTGTCCTTTTTTTTCATATAGTTAGTAAGACTAAATAGTTAGAAATGTTCAGATTATCCAAGCTGAATATATGAAGGAGATACTAAAATGGAAGAACGCTTTTTAGCATCGATGATTCAATGCTATTTCATCGCACTTGGCGTCATTATAGGTGGTGCCTTCATAGGTAGCATTGGAGCTTTTGCAACAGGAGAACCACCAATGACCATGATGGGAAGAATTGCAAAAAGTTTACGTATCTGGGCTATTGTTGCAGCAATCGGCGGCACATTTGATGCGATATCCAATTTTGAAAGAGGGATATTTGAAGGATCAACTTTAGATATGATTAAACAAATACTTCTCATTATAACTGCCATGGGAGGCGTACAGACTGCTTTATTAGTGATCGAATGGCTTATTCAAGAGGAGATAGAATAGTGCATATTCCACCATTTTATAAGCGTGAAAGTTGGCAACGATTTATGGCAGGTACATTTGTTGGTGCAATACTAGCATTCTGCGTCTTTGTTTATATGTATGGCCAATTATATGAAAATTGGGTAGAGGAAAACTTAGAATTACATGCTGCCTTACAAGAATTAAATTCAAATTATAAAGCCTTAGAAGAAAATAATAAAGAATTAGATCAAAAGTATCAACAAAAAGTAACGATTACTTCTATTGAAATCACTATAACAAATCAAGAAAAATTAGACTTAGATCATTTAATAGCCAGGGAATTCGAAGAGAAAATAAAAGCTGAAATGACGGACATAATTGGAAGAGATGTTGAAAGTCTATCTGAAAATTATAGTTTACTTATCAAAACAATTGAAAACAAAACCTATCGGATTGATGATTTTTCTTACCAAGCTGAAGTAAAACACCTATTTATTACGGAAGTGCTCAGCTTACAAATCGAACTAACCCCTGGTACTTAGACATTATTAAAAGAAATAGAAAGAAATACGGATAATTCATATTTCTTTCTAAATTGTTTTACTTGAATAGTTCTATTCAGCAAATTTTTGACATGCTTGTTCAAGTTCAGCTATTACAGTCTCTGTTTCTTTCCAATCATAAATAGTTGCTCCAGAAGCTAACGGGTGTCCACCACCATTGAATTTTGCAGCAATTTTATGAATAACTGGACCTTTAGATCGCAGTCTAACACGAATAAGTTCAGCATCTTCTACAAAGATCACCCAAGCTCGAATGCCTTCAATATCACCTAAAACACCTACAAGTTTACTCGTTTCTTCTGGCGTTAAATGATATTCTGCTAAAATATCCTTCGTTATTCTAATCGCACTAACACCGTTTGGTGATACGGTAAAGTTTTGCAAAATATAACCTTTAAGATGTGCAATATTTTCATTCATTCTATATAAGTTATCATATAATTTCGTTCGATTAAAATCATATTTCACTAATTCAGAAGCATATTGAAATGTAATATCCGTTGCGCTCGGAAAAAGAAATCTGCCTGTATCTCCAACAATACCAGCATATAAAAGCATAGCAGCGCGATCAGAAATCTTAATTCCAACTTCTTTACTATTAACAAAAAGCTCATAAACCATTTCACTTGTGGAACTTGATTGCGTATTTATCCATGAAATATCACCATATACATCTACTTCAGGGTGATGATCAATTTTTATAATCTCTGCTGCTTGAAGATAGCGTTTATCTGAGATTCTTTCCTGGTTAGCTGCATCGCAAATAATTGCTAATGCCCCTTTGAATGTATCGTCATCAATTTGATCCATTTTAGCCAAAAAGAATAGCGATTCTTCTTCATCTCCAACCACAAAAACCTCTTTGTCTGGAAAACTCGTCTTAATAATTTCTGCTAATCCTACTTGTGAACCAAGTGCATCTGGATCAGGCCGAACATGTCGATGAATAATGATTCGTTGATATGATTTAATCTTCTTTATAATATCTTTTGTTATCACACTTACACCTCTTTATTATTTTATATCTTTTGCTTCCATTCCTAATTCTAGTATCGATCAATTAATTGCGCGATTAATATTGCTTTCCCTATTATTTCTTTATCGTGAAAAACTTCTACATCTACTTTAGCAGATTTTCGTCCTACGTCTAGTAACCTTGGTTTAATAAATAGTGTATTTTCTAGCTGAACAGGCTTTAAGAAATAAACAGATAAATTTTCGACAACAATATCAGCCCTTTTAAGTTGACGTATAAGTCGACTTCCCGCTTCAGTTACAAAAGAAACAAGTACACCATTTGATAGGGTCCCCAGTGCATTTGTCATTTGTGGTGTTACGTTTGATCGAAATACCATTTGCTGTGGGTCATTTGATATGACCGAAAGACCACTTGTGATAATATCATCAATCGTTTCTCCAACTTGTGGTTGCCGTTGCACTTGTTGTAGCGCTTTTAATACGTCTTGTCTTGAAATTAACCCGAGTAGCCGATTATAGTTGTCAACTACCGGCATAATTTCAATACCTTCCCAGACCATCATATGTGCTGCGTATGCTAACGATGTTTCTTTTAAAACCGTCATAGGATTTTTAGTCATGACCTTATCAATGGGAAGATGATGCTGTTTACCAATAATATCTTTGGATGTCACAATACCAATTACGCGATTTTGATCATCAACAACTGGATATCGACTATGTGTCGTTTCTTCATTGAACGCATACCATTTTGAAAGTGGATCTTTATTCATTACATAGTACGTTTCTGAAAAAGGGGTGAATATATCACCCACGATAACAATTTCTTTTTTAATAAGTTGATCATATATGGCACGGTTAATCATTGCCGCAACCGTAAATGTATCATAACTAGTAGAAATTATTGGTAGTTTCTTCTCATCAGCTAGTCGCTTAACTTGATCATCTGTATCAAAACCACCAGTAATTAAGACAGCTGCGCCCTCTTTTAGAGCTAGTTCATGGGCTTCAACACGGTTACCGACTATTAATAGCGAATCTTTTTCAGTATAGCGCATCATCGCATCTAATTTCATTGCACCAATGACAAATTTATGTAATGTCTTATATAATCCGTCTCGTCCACCTAATACTTGTCCATCTACAATTCCAACAATTTCAGCAAATGTTAGTTGCTCAAAGTTTTCTTTCTTTTTTTGTTCAATTCGAATAGTACCAACGCGCTCAATTGTACTAACAATCCCTTGATTTTCTGCTTCTTTAATTGCTCGATAGGCCGTTCCCTCACTTACATTTAATTCTTTCGCAATTTGCCTTACTGAGATTTTGTTTCCAACTTTTAATGACTCTATATGTAATAGAATCTGTTCATGTTTCGTGGCCACACCTGTTCACCATTCTTTCTAACTGTACTAATATTTTAGACTATAGTGTTATTATACAGTTGTCTGGTGATTGTATCAATTTTTCATTACTTTTACTTGTTTTACATGCGTAACTTCTTTTTTTGTTTCTTCTTTTTCTATTAGTACAGTTGCCAAGTTTGCACCAATAACTAATGTAAAAAGAACTAACCAACTAAACCAATACAGATGTGCTAACCCTTCTGGATGCGTTTGTACATTTGGAAAGGCTATATACAGTAAAAAACCAGCTAATAATAATCGTAAAACAGCATATTGTTTCATATTATGATCTCCTTATAAAAGTAGTTAGTAACAGTTTATGCTTATATGTATAGGAACATGTTTGATCTTCTTTCAGAGAATAAAAGAGGCTGGGACATAACTAGCCAAAATAACGAAAAAGATTCCGATCATCTTAGGAAGATGGTCGGAATCTTTTTTTGTTGGATTATTTTCAGGATTTGGTGCACCATGCGCATGCTTAGCCGTGTACT